>NZ_JAKKFG010000044.1:0-278236 GCF_022230905.1 Micromonospora salmantinae | reverse complement strand
GGGACGCGAGCAGGTTGGTCTGCGGGCTGGCGGGGCAGATGTCGTTGACGGGGGGGTGTGCACCGGCGGGCTGGGGGGCTGGGGTGGGGGGTGGGCATGTGCACGGCCGCCTGGGTGGCCGAGTACGCGTACACCTCCATCATCGGCACCCGGATGCCGTCGATCGACCCGATGTTGATCACGCGGGTCGGGTCGTCGGCGCTGGCGGCGGCGCGCAGCGCCGGCAGCAGCGCGGTGGTGAGCCGGAAGACGGCCTTGACGTTCACCGCCCAGAGCTTGTCGAACGCGGCCTCGGGGTAGTCCTCCAGCGGTGCGCCCCACGTCGCGCCGGCGTTGTTGACCAGCACGTCGAGGTGGCCGAAGCGCTCGCGTACGGCGGCGGCCAGCGACTCGGCGCCGGCGTCGTCGCTGAGGTCGGCGGGGATTGCCTCGCAGCGCCCCTCGGCGGACAGGGTGGTGGCGACCGCCTCGCAGACGTCCGCCTTGCGGGACGAGATGATCACGTGTGCGCCGGCCCGGACGAAGCCCTGGGCGATCATCAGCCCGATCCCCCGCGAGCCGCCGGTGACCAGAACCGTCTTACCTTCGACCGAGAACAGCTGCGTCATGCCCATCCCATCGCGAGTCGGCGGGTGCCGCCGGCCGGTCGGGTGGCCGGCGGATACCGGTGGATCGCCGACCGACGGCGCTACCGCCGGGTAACGTAGCCCGGCCGTCGGGACCGGGACAAGCCCACAGCTTGCCGCGGATTCCCGCTGCGAACGTCGATCGGGATGCGGTGACCTGCGGTTCGGGCTACCGTCGCAGGCGATGGTCTCCACCGATCCCTCCCCCGCGCCATCGATCGGAACGGCGTCTCCCGTCACCGACGAGATAGCCACGTTCGCGCTGGCCGATCTTGCCGGCGCCCCGGGCTGGCGTCGGCCGGTGATCGTCGAGCGCGAGCTGTTGATTCTCACCACGCGTGGGCACGGCGACGCGGAACTCGACTTTCATCTGCTGCCGTGCCGGCCCGGCACACTGCTGCGGGTCCGCCCCGACCAGGTGCTGCGCTGCGCCGGCCCCCAGTTCGACGCCACAGTGGTCGCCTGGGATGCCGAGACGCTGCGCGGCTTCGACGTCGACCTGACCACGACAGCGACCTGGCGGCAGTTGGCCGGTGAGGACGAGGACGCGGTGATCAGCGAGGTGAGCCAGTTGGCGGTGGACTGCCGGCGGCACCCCGACGGCCCCACCGCCCGCGCGCTGCTCCGGCATCAACTGGCAGTGCTGCTGCTGCGGCTTGCCGTGGCCCACGACGACCGGTCACCGGCCCGCCCCGAGGACGAGACGTTCCACCGGTTCCGCCGCGAGGTGGAACACGGCTACCCGTACACCCGGCGGGTGGAGGACTACGCGGTCGAGCTCGGCTGCTCGGTACGGACCCTGACCCGGGCCTGCCTGGCCGTCACCGGTCGCAGCGCCAAACAGGTCATCGACGAGCGGGTCGCGCTGCAGGCCGGCCGGTTACTGGCCGCGACGGATCAGCCGATCGCCCAGATCGGCCGGCGGCTCGGCTTCTCCGAACCCACGAACTTCGGGCGCTTCTTCACCCGCGAGGTCGGCGTCAGCCCCGGCGCATTCCGGGCCGCCCGGGATCAACCGGTGGCCGGCCGGGTGGTCCGACCTCGACCGCCGGCCGAGTCGACGGGCGTCAACGGCGGCTGGTTCCGCCCCGGCACCCCGGGCGAACCCGCAAACGGCGGGCACGCCACGAGACCCGGGCCGCCCACCGGAGGGCCGGGCGGCACCGGGCGGGCATGATGGCATTGTGCAGATCTCCGCGCGCGGCGACTACGCGGTACGGGCGGCGTTGAGCCTCGCCACCGCGTACCCCTCGCTGCTGTCCACCCAGGCCATCGCCGCGGAGCAGGACATGCCCCGCAAGTTCCTGGAGGCGGTCCTGGCGGATCTGCGCCGGGCCGGCGTTGTCCGCGCCCAGCGCGGCGCCGAGGGCGGCTACACACTGGCCCGTCCACCACGCGAGGTGACCGTCGGCGCGGTGCTGCGCGCCGTCGAGGGCCCACTGGCCGGGGTACGCGGGCTGCGCCCCGAGGAGACCCGGTACGAGGGCTCGGCGGAGAACCTGCCCGGCCTGTGGGTGGCGGTGCGCGCCGCCGTGCGGCGGGTCGTCGACGAGGTGAGCCTCGCCGAGATCGTCAGCGGTCGACTGCCCGCGCACGTCCGCAAGCTCACCGCGCTGCCCGACGCGTGGGAGCCGCGCTGACCTCGGGTCGGCTCACAGCGTCCACACCACCTCCTCGGTGTTGAGCCGGGGCAGCCGCCGCTCCCAGGCGTCCGGGCCGGGCGGCCCAGGTTGAGCAGCAGCAGCGCCTCGTGCCGGCTACCGGGGAAGAACTCGCGGGTCAACCCGGCCGCGTCGAACCCGGCCATCGGGCCGGCGGCCAGCCCGGCTGCGCGTACGCCCACCAGCAGGTGACCGATCTGGAGGGTCGCGCTGAAGCGGGCCTGCCCGGCGCGGGACGGACTGTCGCTCAGCCAGTGGCGGACCTGCGTGTGGTCGCCGGCCGGGAGCGCCCCGACCAGTGTTTACCGTGCCGCAGCACCTATCTGGTGGATAGAGATTGCGGTGCCCGGTGGACGACCGTCCAGGGCGGACAGCGGGAGGGTTTCAAAAGTTGTCGGTTCGGGCATGTTCGATCTCGACACGGCAGGGAACGGTGACGAGGGGAGACCTCCGATGGGCCTCATGTTTCGCAAGCGCAAGAAGTACGGTCCGATCATCCTGAACTTCACCGAGAACGGCTTCTCCTCGTGGAGCATCAAGATCGGTCGCTGGTCCTGGAACTCCAAGGCCCGTGCGCACCGGGTCGACCTGCCGGGTCCGCTGAGCTGGAAGCAGGACAAGTCCCGGTCGTAAGCATCCCGGGAGTCGAGCGGGGTGCCGGTGATTCACCGGCACCCCGCTCGGCGTCTGCCCCCGCCCGCCCGGCCCCGCCCCGCCCGGCCCCGCCTCGGCGATCTTGCAGTTTCTGTCGCTGTTTTGCGTGGAATAACCCTTATGCCGGAGCAGAAAGTGCAAGATCGCGTGGGGCGAGGGTGGGACGGGGGTGGGCGCTCAGCGCGTCAGGGTGATGATCTCGTCGCCGGCCAGCCGCCCGGACTCGCGATCGCGTCGCACGGCGCCGGCGTCGACAAGGTCGGCGAGCGCCTGGTTGGCATCGGCGGCACGGTAGACGGTCGCGGTGAGGGTGTGCCGGCGCAGCTCGGTCACCGGCCGCGCCCCGCCCGCCCGCAACTCGGCCAGCAGCTCGTGGGCCAACGGTTCGAGGTCGGGTTCGCCGACCACGTCGACAGTCGTACCGGTCGGGTCGAGCGGGTCGCGGTAGCGCACGTCGAGGTCCGCGCCGACCGCCCACAGCGCGTCACGGACCGCCTCCAGGCTCCGGTCGGAGCGGCTGCCGAACGCGATCACCCCGGCGGCCTCGCCACCGGGCAGCACCGGTGCCACCTCGGCGACCAGGGGAAACCCGGCGGAGACGAGCACGTCTCGGGCGCTGTCGGTGGTGTGCAGCAGCAGCTCTCCGGTCCGGCCGTTGGTCGTGGCGGTGAGCAGCTTCGGCGTCACCGCGCCGGGCAGGTCCACGAAGGAGAACAGCGGCGCGCCGGCCGCCCCGGCGGCCTTCACCGCGACCGGCAGCCGGTACGGCTCGCCGGCCAGCAGGTGCACCGTGACCTCGGCGGGCAACTCCGCCTCGATCGGGCCGAGTCGGGCCGGCAGGTCGGCGGCGGCGTCGGCCAGCACCAGCACCGTCACCTGCCGGCCGCGCACCTGGTCGCCGTGCGTGGCGACCAGGCGTAGCGCGGCCTCCGCGCTGCCCGCGTCGGCGCCCGCGAGGGCTATGGTGGCCCGCCGGGAGCGGTGCAGGGCCGCGGGCAGCCAGGTCGTCAACTGGCGGACCAGCAGCTCGCGGAGGAAATCATTGGTCCGGTCGGTCGGCATCGGTCCGTTCTACCGTACGGGCGGTCAGGCCGGGACGGAGATCCCCACCCCGCCCCGGGTCTGCCCGCCGTAACGCTGCCGCTCGGCGTCCAGGTCGAGCCGACCAATCTGCTTGCGGGCGGCCAGCGCGGTGTCGTCGAGCAGGTCGGCCGGGATCAGCCAGACCACCTCGAACTCCAGGCCGTCCGGGTCCTTGCCGTAGAGGCTCTTGGTCGTGCCGTGGTCGGAGGTGCCGACCAGTGCGCCGGCTGCGGCGAGCCGCTCGGCGGTGGCGGCCAGCTCGTCGAGCGTGTCCACCTCCCAGGCGAGGTGGTAGAGGCCGACGGTGGACCGGCCGGCGGTCGACCGCCCGGCGCCCGCGCCGATCTCGAAGAGGCCGAGGTCGTGGTCGTTGGTGGAGTCGGGGGCCTGGAGGAAGGTGGCGCCCCGGAAGCCGTCCGGGGTCATCGCCACCGGGCGGAAGCCCAGCACGTCGCTGTAGAACGCGACGCTGCGGGCGAGGTCACTGACGTAGAGGACCGCGTGGTTGAGCCGGTGGATACCCATGGCCCGACACTAGCGCGCTTTAGTTGAACATTCAACCATCGGGAGTATGATGGCGGTCATGACCCGCTGGTTGGACCCTGACGAGCAGCGCACCTGGCGCGCGTACCTCACCGCCTCCCGGGTGCTGATGGACACTCTCGACCGTGAGCTGCAACGCGACGCGGGCATGCCGCACGCGTACTACGAGATCCTGGTCCAGCTCTCCGAGGCCCCCGGTCGGCAACTGCGCATGAGCCAGTTGGCGCAGGCCGCGGGGTCGTCGCGCAGCCGGCTCTCGCACGCAGTGGCCCGGCTGGAGGCCGCCGGCTGGGTGCGCCGCGAGGACTGCCCCACCGACCGGCGGGGGCAGATCGCGCTACTCACCGACGAGGGTTTCGCCACCCTCGCGGCCGCCGCACCCGGCCACGTCGAGGGGGTACGCCGACACCTGTTCGACGCGTTGAGCCCCGCCCAGGTCGACCAGCTACGCCGGATCAGCGAGACCCTGGCCGAGCACCTGACCGGATCCTGACCAATCGACACCGGCGCGGGTCTTGTACTTACCGTCGTCGGATGAGCACGATGGGGCGTGTCTTCCGGCTTCGGTGAACTGACTGATCAGGCGCACCACCTCGTGTCCTCCGGCGATCTTGCCGGCGCACAGCAACTGCTGTCCGACGCGCTCACCGACGCCGACCCCCGCCCGGCCAACGCCACCCCCGAGCTGGCCGAGGCGGCCAGCCTCCAGGCGCGGGTGCTGATCGCTCTCGGTGAGCCGCACTCCGCCCGCGGGTGGGCCGCCTTCGCGTACGCGGCCAGCACCCGCCTGCACGGCCGCGCCGACCCGCGCACGGTGGCCGCCGCGGCGACCCTGGCCGCGGTGCTGCACCGGGTCGGCAGCCACTCCCGGGCGGCGCGGCTCTACCAGGAAGTCATCATCGAGCTGACCGCACAGGACGGCCCGGAGTCACTGCGGGTGCTCGCCGCGCACGCCGACCTGGCCACCGTCGAGTACGCGCGCGGCCAGTGCACTGTGGCCCGCGACCGCCTCCAGGACGCCTGGGAGCTGCACCGCGAGGTGTACGGCGACGGGCACCCCAGCGGCATCAAGATGCTGGCGCGGCTCGGAGCGATGCAGCGCGACTGCGGGCAGTTCGCCGAGGCACACGACAACCTGGCGCTCGCCCGCGAGCTGTGCCGACAGCACCTGCCCGCCGACGACCCGCTGGCCACCCAGGTGGCGGCCCTGGCCCGGGCAGCGGCCAGTCCCGACCACGCCTGTGCCGACGACCCGCCCACGGCTCGGGACACGCCGGTCGTGCCGGCCGCCCGCGTCCCACCGCACGGCGACGGGCCGGCCGAATCCGGCTACCACCCGCAGGCAGCCGCGACCCACCACGCCGGGGCGGTGCCGAACCCCCGGCTGCCCTCCGACGAGGCGGTCGGGTCGTCGGGCAGCAGATGGTCGACCGAAGCGGCGGACGAGCCGTCGCCCCAGCCCACCGACCCTCCGGTGCCCCCGTCGGTGGTCGGGCTGGCCGGCGGCACGCAGGAGCAGCCCGGGGTGTACCGGCTGCACCGACCCGCCGACCCGTACGCGTCGCCCAACCCGAACCCGCCGCCCGAGCAGCACCAACCGTCCGACCCGTACGCCCGGCCAGACCCGGACCACTCATCCGACCCGTACGCCCGGCCCGATCCGTACGCGCAGGTCGAGCCGTACACGCCGTCGCGGCTGCTGCCGGTGCCCGTGCACCGCGCGCCGCCGGAGCAGCGCAACCGGCTGGTGCCGGTGCTGGTGGCCGGCGTCGTCGTGGTGCTCCTCGGCGCGGCAGCGGTGATCGCCGGGGTGGCCCGGGTCGACGGCGACGACGAACCGACCCCGCCGCCGGCCAGCGCCTCTCCCACCGCCGGCGCGCCGGCCAGCACCGCGCCCGCCCCGGGCGGCACGGCACCCACGTCGGCTGCTGCAGCGGCCCCGCCCGGCACCCCACCCAGCGCGGTGACCCTGCGCGACACCCGGGACAGCATCGCGCTGAACTGGACCTATCCGGCCGGCGGCGAGGGCCCGGTGGTCATCGCGGGCGGCCGCACGGGGCAGGCCCACAACATCTTCGCGACGCTGCCCGCCGGCACCACCAGCTTCGTCATCTACGCGCTCAACCGCACCAACGACTTCTGCTTCACCGTCGCCGTCGCCTGGTCCACCGACACCGTGGCCCGTTCCAAGCAGGTCTGCACCCGCCGCCGCTGACCCGCCAGCCGCTGTTCCGCCAGCCACTGCCCCGCCAGCTTTGCCCCCGCCCGCCACTGCCCCGCCACCCACTGCCCTTGCCCGCTACGCCCCGCCCCACCGCTTTGCCGCTACCCCCGCAGACCTCACTCAGCGTGGGCCTACCCGTTGACGAACCTGCCGTGACAAGCCGTCACACCCGGCGCCCCCGCCCACACTCACCCCCAGGCTTTGCTCTGCTTATCTATACGCACCACCTCGGCTGACCAGCTGAAACGTCGTGGCCGTCGCTTCGACACGCGCCGGCGAGCATCACGTTGGGTAGCTGTCGCGTCCGCGGGTGCAGAGCAAAGGGGGCATCGGTGGTCGGTGGGGGGAGGTCGCCGTCACGGCCCGTCTATCTTGGGGGGTCCTCGGCCGGCAACGCCGGCAGCAGCAGGCACACCCGTAGCCCTCGCTGCTCCGGCGCGTCGGTCAGGGTGATGCTGCCGCCCGCGCGTCGAACCAACTCCCGGACGATGGCCAGCCCCAGGCCGGCTCCCCCGTCGTCGCGGGCCCGTCCGTCATCCAGCCGGGTGAACCGGTCGAAGACCCGCTCCCGGTCCGCCACCGCGATCCCCGGGCCGTCGTCGGTCACCGTCACCAGGTGGTACGCCCCGACGCCAGGCCCGACTCTAGAGCCCACCGTCGGTGCCCCCGTCGACGCCGCGAGCACGACACTGCCGTGCGCGTGGCGTACCGCGTTGTCGACCAGGTTGGCCAGCACGCGACGCAACTCCTCGACGGTGCCGATCGTCCAGAGCGGGCCCGCCGGCGGCGTCACCCGCACCGGCGGTGACGGGTAGCGGGCGGCGACCTCGGTCAGCAACGCGCCCAGCTCCACCGGGCCGGTCCCCCGGGCCGGCGGAGTCTCGTCCAGGCGGGCCAGCAGCAGGAGATCGTCGACCAGGCGGCTCAGCCGGTCGGTGTCGGCGAGCAGGTTGGCGGTCACCGCCGTCCAGTCCGTCCGGTCGGCGAGGCGCTGGGCCACCTCCAGCTCGGTCCGGATGTTGGTCAACGGGCTGCGCAACTCGTGCGCGGCGTCGGAGACGAAGGCTCGCTGCCGGACGCGGGCGGACTCCAGCCGGCCGAGCATGCCGTTGAGGGTGACCGCCAGACGGTGGATCTCGTCGGCCGACGCCGGCACCGGCAGCCGGCCGGCTCCGGCCCTCCCGGTGATCTCCTCGGCGCCTCGACGTAACGCCTCGACCGGCCGCAGGGTCGCGCCCACCACCCGCCACGCCACCCCGGCCAGCACGGCCACCAGCAACGGGAAGGCCACCAGCAGGATGGTCCGGACCACATGGGTGCTGTGCCGCACGTCGGCCATCGAGCGGGCGACCAGCACGGTGAGCGGGTCGGCCGCGGTGCCGGCGGGTACGGCGACCACCCGGACCGGGCCGACGAGCCCGACCCGCTCGGCCGGCACCTCAAGCCGCTGCCGACCGTCGCGGTTCAGCCGCTCGGGGCGGACCATCGGCACCAGACGGTCGGCGTCGATCGAGGCCGCCCGGATTCGTCCCTGCCCGTCGACGACCTGCACGCGGACCTGCCCGCCGGCCACCGGCAGCGGGTCGGGCAGCGCGTCCTCGGCGGCGAGCAGGGCGACCGCGTCGGCGGTGCGGAACGCCTCGGTGTCGACAGTGCGTTGGAGCACGAAGCCGAGCGCGCCGAGCAGCACCACCCCGCCCAGGGCCAGCCCGATGGTGAGACCGACCACACCGATCGCCATGAGCCGCCCGCGTAGCCCGAGGACCGGCATCCGGCCGGGCTTGCCCCGACGGGTGGCGGCCGGACCGTCGGCGGTCACGTCGCCAGCCGGTAGCCGGCGCCCCGGACCGTCTCCAGCCGGTCCCGGCCGAGCTTGCGGCGCAGGTAGCCGACGTACACCTCGACGGCGTTCGGCGCGGTCTCCAGGCTCGCGTCCCAGACGTGGTCCAACAACTCGACCTTGGAGATCACCTGGCCCGGCCGGCGCATCAGGTAGTCCAGCAACGCGAACTCCCGCGCGGTCAGCGCCACCTCAGCGTCCGCCCGGGTCACCCGTCGGCGGGCCGGGTCCAACCGCAGGTCACCGACCGCCAGCACGGTCGGGCGCTCCGGCGCGCCCCGACGCAGCAGCGCCCGCAGCCGGGCCAGCAGCACCACGTACGAGAAGGGTTTGGTCAGGTAGTCGTCGGCGCCGCAGTCGAGGCCGTCGGCCTGGTCGTACTCGCCGTCCTTGGCGGAGAGCATCAGCACCGGCAACCAGTGCTGCTCCGCGCGCAGCCGCCGGACCAACTCGTACCCGGAGAGGCCGGGCAGCATCACGTCGAGGATCATGGCGTCGTACCCGCCGTGCCGGGCCGCGTCCAGGCCCGCCGGGCCGGTTGCCGCCACGTCCACCGCGAACCCCTCCGCCTGGAGACCGCGTTGTAGGGCGGCCGCCAACCGGGCCTCGTCCTCCACCACCAGCACCCGCACAGCTCAAGGGTGCCACCCGGGTCAATCGGCGCGGTTCGGTGTCCTCAGCGCGCTCACAGCACGGACGAGGCAAGATGGCCGCAGGAGGTGCCACCATGTCCGTCCTGAGAAGCCGTCCCGTCCTTCGCTGGTTGGTTCCGGCCACCGCGGCCGTCGCCGTCATCGGCGGCGGCGCGGCGATCGGCACGTTCGCCGCCGAGGCCGAGCCGAGCCTGCCGCCCCGAACCGCCGCTCAGCTCCTGGTCGACCTGCAGACATCCCGGCTGGAGGGGTTGTCCGGGACCGTCGTGCAACGCGCCGACCTCGGCCTGCCGCCACTCGTCGGTCTGGTTCCCGGTAACGAGCTGACCACCCTGCTGACCGGCACCCACACCCTGCGGGTCTGGTATTCCGGGCCGGACCAGCAGCGGGTCGCGCTGATGGACACGCTGGGCGAGCAGGACATCATCCGCAACGGCCGGGACCTGTGGACGTGGCAGAGCCGCAGCAACACCGCCACCCACCGCACACTGGGCGGCGACGCCGGGGCCTGGAAGCCCGCCCCCGAACCGGCAGCGAACCTGCCGGCCACCCCGCAGGAGGCCGCCGACCTGGCGTTGGGCGCGATCGACCCGAGCACCGAGGTCAGCGTGGGCCGGTCGGCCACCGTCGCCGGCCGGGACGCGTACGAGTTGGTGCTCCAGCCACGCGACCAGGACTCCCTGGTGCACCAGCTGCGGATCGCCATCGACGCCAAGCAGCACGTGCCGCTGCGCTTCGAGGTGCTCGCGAAGGGCAGCGACCGGCCGGCGTTCGAGGTGGCCTTCACCCAGGTCGACTACCGCCGCCCGGACGCCGACCAGTTCCGCTTCAACCCGCCGCCCGGCGTGACAGTCAACGAGGAGAAGGCCGAGCGCCCGACGGGCAAGCCCGGTCACGTCGAGCCGGCGGGCGACCCGCAGGTCCGCGCGGTGGGCGACGGCTGGACGACAGTGCTGGTCGGCCGCCTCGACGGGGCCGGTGTCGGCCGGAAGCCCGCCACGAAGCCGGCCGCTCCCCCGGCCGGCACCGCACCGGACCTGGACATGTCGAAGCTGCTCGGCGGGCTGCCGGCGGTCAGTGGCGACTGGGGCAGCGGTCGGCTGTTCACCAGCAAGCTGTTCAGCGTGCTGCTCACCGACGACGGCCGGGTGCTCGCCGGAGCGGTGACGCCGGAGCGGCTCTACCAGGCCGCGCGCGGCTGATCTCCGCAGTGTTCGCGCCGGGTCGACCTGACGGTCGGCCCGGCGCTTCGCTGTGGGTAAGACCGAGGTCAGGAGACGCCGAGGGCGCTGAGGTACGCGTCGGCGAGGACCGCGTGGCCGGGCAGGTACGGGTGGACCCGGTCGTCGGCCCAACGCGTCGCCGGACTCACCGCCAGCACCCGGTCGAACGCCGCCTGGTTGGGCACGTGCACCGCGTCGAACTCGGTGGCCAACCCCGCCACGACCGCCGCGTACCGGTCGGTGTCGGCGCGTTGCGGGACGCTCCGGTCGGCCTCGATGAAGAACGGGTCACCGAGGATCAGTCGGCAGCCGGTGGCGTCGACCGCCCGACGGAGCAGGTCGCGCAGGGTGCGCTCGTACTCCTCGATGCCGACGGCCTCATCCGGCCGGTCACCGTAGTGCCGCCAGATGTCGTTGATGCCGATCAGCACCGCGAGCCAGTCGGGGTGCTCGGCGATGGCGTCGTCGTCCCAGCGGGCGGCCAGGTCGCGCACCGTGTCGCCGCCCACACCCCGGTTGACCCACTCCAGCTCCAACTCGGGGTGCCGGGCGTCGACCAGGGCGCGCACGAGACTCACATATCCGCTGCCGTAGGGCGCGGCGACGTCGCGTCGACCACAATCGGTGATGCTGTCCCCGATGAAGACCACCCGTTGCCCGGTCCGCAGGATCATCCGCCGCCACCTCGCGATCACCGGCGCGCCGGACCGCCGGGCTTGGTGAGAACCGGCGGAACGCGCTATCTTCAACAGTTCGAAGGCACAAAAAAGAACGGCTAAAAGCCGTTCCTGCAAAGGAATCTAATCTTTAGGGAGACGGCTTGTCAAGGCACTCCGGCGGTTCCGGCGAATTGCCGCTCGACGACGAGATCGGTCGCGAGCAGGAGTACGTCTCGATGCTCTACAACCGGCTGGACCAACTGCGTGAGCAGGCCGCCCACCGGCTCACCGCCGAGCTGCACAACACCGGCGGCACCCTCCAGGACCGCTCGCAGCGCGACAGCTCGGTAGCGATGTACGCCGATCAGGTCGAACAGTTCTCCGCCGTGGAGAACGGGCTCTGCTTCGGCCGTCTCGACGGCGACGACGACTCCCGCCGCTACATCGGCCGGATCGGCATCTTCGACACCAGTGGTGACTACGACCCGCTGCTGATGGACTGGCGGGCACCCGCCGCCCGCCCGTTCTACCTCGCCACCGCCGCGAACCCGCAGGGCGTACGCCGTCGTCGGCACCTGCGTACCCGGCAGCGCAAGGTGACCGGGCTCAACGACGAGGTGCTCGACATCGACACCGCCTCCCCCGGCGCCCACGAGGAGCTGACCGGTGAGGCGTCGTTGCTCGCCGCGCTCAACGCGGGCCGTACCGGCCGGATGCGCGACATCGTCGAGACCATCCAGGCCGAGCAGGACGAGGTCATCCGCGCGGAACTCCCGGGTGTGATGGTCGTCCAGGGCGGCCCCGGCACCGGCAAGACCGCTGTCGCGCTGCACCGGGCGGCGTACCTGCTCTACACGCACCGCCGGGAACTCTCCAGCCGTGGCGTGCTGCTGGTCGGCCCGAACGCGACCTTCCTGCGCTACATCTCCCAGGTGCTGCCGACGCTGGCCGAGACCGGCGTGCTGCTGCGTACCCAGGGTGATCTCTTTCCCGGAGTGAGCGCCCAACGGACCGAGCCGGCCGGAACCGCGGCGCTCAAGGGCCGGGCGGTGCTGGCGGAGGTGTTGGCGCTGGCCGTCCGGGACCGGCAGTGGGTGCCGGACGAGCCGCTGGAGATCGAGGTCGAGCGGGAGACGCTGACCCTCGACCCGGAGATCGTGCGGGCGGCCCGGGATCGGGTCCGCCGCGCCGAACGACCACACAACCTGGCCCGCGCGTTGTTCGACGTGGAGATCGTGCACGCGCTCGCCGACGAGGTGGCCGAGCGGATCGGCGCCGACCCGCTCGGCGGGGACAACCTCCTCGACGAGGCGGACCGGGCCGAGATCCGCCGCGAGTTGCGCGAGGAGACGGAGGTCCAGGCCGCCCTGGACCGCCTGTGGCCGGTGCTCACCCCACAGCGGCTGCTCGCCGACCTGTACGCCGACCCGGACCGGATCGCCGCCGCCGCGCCGATGCTCAGCGAGGACGAGCGGGCGCTGCTGCGCCGCGAGCCGGGTGGCTGGACGCCGGCCGACGTCCCGCTGCTGGACGAGGCCGCCGAACTGCTCGGCGAGGACGAACGCGCCGCCGCCGCCCGGCGGGACCGCATCCGGATGATGGAACGGGAGTACGCCGAGGGCGTGCTGGAGATCGCCCGGGGTTCCCGCTCGATCGACGTCGAGGACGAGGCCGAGGGCGGTGAGATCCTGGGCGTGACCGACCTCATCGACGCGGATCGGCTGCTGGAGCGGCAGGAGGAGGCCGACCGGCTGACCACCGCGCAGCGGGCCGCCGCCGACCGCACCTGGGCGTTCGGCCACGTGATCGTGGACGAGGCGCAGGAGCTCTCGCCGATGGCCTGGCGACTGCTGATGCGCCGCTGCCCGAGCCGGTCGATGACGATCGTCGGGGACGTGGCACAGACCGGCGCGCTGAGCGGCACGCCGTCCTGGGCGGACGCCCTCGCTCCGTACGTCGAGCAGCGGTGGCGGCTCACCGAGCTGACGGTCAGCTACCGCACTCCCGCCGAGATCATGGCGGTCGCCGCCGAGGTACTGGCCGAGATCGACCCGGCACTGCGGCCGCCGCGCTCGGTGCGGGAGAGCGGCGTACCGCCGTGGGACCGGACGGTGCCCGACGACCGGTTGGCGGCGGAGTTGGTCGCCGAGGCCACCCGGGAGGCGGCCGGGCTGACCCAGGGGCGGCTCGGGGTGCTCGTGCCGGCCGGCCGGGTGGGCGAGCTGGGTGCGGCGGTGACCGCCGCCCTGCCGGAGGCCGCCGTCGGTGAGCATCCGGAGCTGGAGAGCCGAGTGGTGGTGTTGACCGTCGCGCAGGCCAAGGGGTTGGAGTTCGACTCCGTGCTGGTGGTCGACCCGGACCGGATGGTGGCCGAGTCCCCCCGCGGACGAAGCGACCTGTACGTAGCCCTGACCCGCGCCACCCAACGCCTGGGTGTCCTCCGCCCGGCGAGCTGACCACTAAACCCGCCGTCCCCACCGAGTTGCCACTCGGCGGGGGCGGCGGGTGCGGGTTAGTCGTTCGATTTGTCCCTGATGGACTTTGCCGGGCCGGTCGCCGACGTTGACTGGTCGCTGGTGCCGCCGCCCATCGGGGTGCTGAGGCCACCGGTGGTGGCATCACCGGTGGTGGTCGGCGCGACGGTGCCCGGGTGTCGCTCCGGCTGTCGGGCCACCCGGCGTACGCTCGCCGGCCCGGCGGTGCCACCGGTGGTGGTCACCGCGCCCTGCCCGCCGACGGGGCCGCCGTCACGCAGCACCTGCGGGTCGATCCGTTCCTTCGCCGGATCGAACGGGTCGTCGCGCTGGATCTGACTCTCCACATCGGTGCGGGGCACAGTCACCTCGTCGAGGGCGCCCTTGCCGTACACGCCGCCGGCGATCCGATCCTCGGCCTCGCGGGCGGCATCCTGCCGCATGTCGTCCTCACGCACGTCCATCACCTCGCAGAAGCTGTGGAACTGACTGCGTGCCCTGCCACCGGCCGACCAAACCCGGCGTGACCGGAAGGTCGTCCACGGCGGTTCACCAGCACGCCGCCCGCCGGCCGTCCTCCCGCAGCCCGAGATGTCCATGCTGTCCCGCGACCGGTGGGAGATGCCCGCCGGCAGGAGGGGATGACAGCGTGCGCACAGTACGCCGTACCGCCGTCGCGGCCCTGGTGGCCGCGATGGTGACGACCGGGCTCGCGGTGCCCGCCCAGGCGAAGCCACGACCGGACCGGACATTCGACGTGCAGGCCCACCGGGGTGGCCTCGGGCTGCGGGTGGAGAACACTCTCGCCTCCTTCGGCAACGCCCTCCAGCTCGGGGTGACCACCCTCGAACTGGACGTGCAGATCACCGAGGACGGCCAGGCCGTCGTCACCCACGACCGCAAGGTCACCGGGACCAAGTGCGTCGACACCACAGCGGTGACGCCCGGCGACCCGGAGTTCCCGTACGTCGGGAAGTACATCAACACGCTCAGCCTGGCCCAGGTGCGCTCGCTCGACTGCGGCTCAAAGACGCTGCCGGACAAGCCCGGCCAGCTCGCCGTCCCCGGTGCCCGGATGCCGCTGCTGCGTGAGGTCTTCGCCCTGGTCAACCGCTACCGGGCGAAGGACGTGAAGCTCAACGTCGAGACCAAGGTCGAGGCTGGCGCGCCGACCGAGACCGCCCCCCGCGAGCAGTTCGTCCGGGTCACCGCCGCCGAGATCCGCGCCGCCGGGTTGCTCAAGCAGGTCACCATCCAGAGCTTCGACTGGGGCGCGCTGATGCGGATGCGTCAGGTCGAGCCGAAGCTGCCGCTGGTCGCCCTGACCAACTACGACTTCCTCCAGACCGGTCAGCCGGGTGCCTCGCCGTGGCTGGGTGGGCTGGACATCGACGACTTCGGCGGCGACCCGATCAAGGCGATCCGCAGCTTCGGCGTCAGCGCCTTCTCGCCGGTGCACGGGTCCCCGCAGAACGGCACTGTCACCGACCCGGGCTACAAGCCGTACGTCACGAAGGAGATGGTCGCCCAGGCGCACCGCTACGGGATCAAGGTGATCCCGTGGACTGTCGACGACGTGCCGACCATGACCAAGCTGATCGACGACGGCGTGGACGGCATCATCACCGACTACCCGGACCGGCTGCGTGGCCTGCTGGCGCAGCGCGGTTACCGGTTGCCGAAGGCGTACACCGCGCCGTTCGACATCCAGGCACACCGGGGCGGTCGGGCCACCCGACCGGAGAACACCCTGCCGGCGTTCGCGAACGCGCTGTCCAACCGGGCCATCTCCACCCTGGAGCTGGACACCAACGTGACGGCCGACGGCAAGCTCGTGGTGCTGCACGACCGCACCGTCAACGGGTCGCACTGCGTCGACACCGCCCCGGTGCGCCCGGGAGACCGGAAGTTCCCGTACGTGGGCAAGCCGGTGCACGAGTTGACACTGGCGCAGCTCAAGACCGTTGACTGCGGCACGAAGACGCTGCCCGAGCTGCCCGCCCAGGTGCCCGCGCCCGGTGCCCGGATTCCGACCCTGGACGAGGTGTTCGCCCTGGTGAAGGCGAGTGGCCGCACCGACATCGGAATGAACATCGAAACGAAGATCAGCCCGGTGGTGAACGACACCGAGCCGTACCGCAGCTTCACCCGCAAGCTCGTCGACGCGATCCAGCGGGCCGGCTTCACCAGCCGGGCCACCATCCAGTCGTTCGACTGGCGCACCATCACGTACGCCCGGCAGCTCGACCGGCGGATCGGCACTGTCGGCCTGGTCTGGCAGTACGGCCCGGCCGAGTGCGCGACCCTCGCCGACGAGTGCTCGCTGCAGGCGGTCTACGGCAACCCGTCGGTGAAGAGCCCGTGGACCGGTGGGCTGGACTGGTGGAAGTACCAGGACCTGGGCAAGCTGACCCGGGCCGCGGGCGCTGGCACGGTGTCCGCCAACTGGCAGGTGCACGACCCGAAGCAGGGCACTGTCGCCTCGACCGACTGGTACCTGCGGGAGAACCCGGCGTACTTCCACGGACCGGACGTTCGGACCCTGCAGACGCGCTACGACCTGAAGGTGATCCCGTACACCGTTGATGACGCGGCGGTGATGCAGCGGGTCATCGACCTGGGCGTCGACGGCATCATCACCGACGACCCCGACCTTCTGGTGAGCGTGGCGACCCGCAACGGCCTGCGCTGACCCGTCGACCACCCGATCGCCGGCCGGACTTTTCCGGCCGGCGATCGGTGTTACCTGCTCCGTGGCCTCGGGTAGTCGGGGGTTGTCCCCGCCACGAAAGCGAACCGTGCCGTGGCCGAAACGCGGTAGCGGGGCGAGGGAATGCAGGTACGACTCATCGCATCCTGAGGAGGACCAGATGAGCACGCAGGCTGCTTCCACCCGGCCGATGAACCGGCCCATGAACGACCCGCAGAATCCCGCTCAGATGCGGGACATGCAGACCCAGCAGATGCCGGTCATGCATGACGGGCGCCGCAACGACATGCAGGCACCCGGTACGGAGACCAAGCAGGCGTTCAAGACCACCGAGTTCTGGATCTACCTGATCGCGGTGGCCGCCGTACTGGGCGCGTCGCAGGTCGTCGGTAAGAACTCCGCCGGGGTGGACATCTTCCGGGCCGACAACGCCTGGTTCCTGATCACCCTGCTGACGCTTGGCTACCTCGGTAGCCGTGGCCTCTCGAAGGCCGGCAGCAACTGGCGCAGCGGCGAGGAGCGCAAGGCCCGGCACTGACCGGTTCACAGTGCACGGTGGCCTCCGGGAGATCCTCCCGGAGGCCACCGTCATGTTCGTAACGGGCTACTCGTCGCCACCGAAGTCGCCGAAGTCACCCTCGAACGATTCCTCGATCATCTCGCCGGCGATCATGCCGCCGGCGACACCCAGCGCGGCGCCGGCCACCATGCCGCCCATGCCGTGCCCACGGCTGTGACCGTGGCCGTGGCTCGGGCCGTACTGGGAGCGCAGGCTGCCGTAGCGGGACGTGGTCTCGCGCAGCCAGCCGTCGACGACCTGCGCCCAGTCCACCCGGTCAACGTCGGTGTGCGACACCTGGTAGCGGCCGAACGCGTCGTGCCCGGCGCTGAGGAACCCGCCGCGCTTGTCGCACTCCAGGATGACCTCCACACCACGCTGGCTGGTCACGAAGGTCAGCTCGACCTCACGGATGGTGCTCGCGTACTGCGGAGACGCGAAGAACTCGATCTCCTGGTAGAACGGCAGCGTCTGCTGCACGCCCCGGATGTGACCACGCTCCAGGTCGGCGTGCTTGAACCGGAAGCCGAGCCGCTGGAACGCCTCCAGGATCCGCTCGTGCACCGGCAGCGGGTGCACCGCCACCTGGTCCAGGTCGCTCTTGTCGACCGCTCGGGCGATCGCCAACTCGGTACGCAGACCCATCGTCATACCGTGCAGGCGCTGGCCGTACACGTCGGTGATCGGGGTCTCCCACGGCACCGGCAGCTGGAACGGGATCGAGAGCTGCTGCTTCGGGGCGAGTACGAGCGACCCGCTGACCGCCATGCGGTGGAACTCCATCGTGCCCGCGTACTCGGTGTCGTGCCCCTCGACCTCGACCCGGGTGACCAGGCCGATCACCACCTGCTCGATGGCCGCCTCAGCGTCGCCACCGACGAGGTTGACCTGCCCGTCGAGGGTCAGGCCGGGCCGGGTGTTGGGGTTGGTCAGCACGGTGTCCACGCTGGGACCGCCCACACCGAACGCGCTCAACATCTTCTTGAAGACCATCGGAACTCCTGTGCGACGCCGACCGCTCCAGGCTGGAGTCGGACGTGACTCGGACGGCACCCTATCCATCACCCCTGTGAGGTGGCTGTGAAGCGCCGCGCTGCCGCCACGTTCGTTGGCCACGCGATCAGCCCCAGCAGCGGGGCCTTAATAGATGACTTCGGCGCGCAGCCGCTCGGCGACCTGGTCGGGCGACGGCATGGCGACGATCTCGGCGCTGATCCGGCGTGCCCCCTCGGCGAACGTCGGCTCGTCGAGCACCCGGCGCAGGGCCGCCGCGATGGCCGCCGGGTCGGCCTGGCCGGGCATCAGCGCGAGGCCCGCACCGGACGCCGCGACCCGGTCGGCCTGGAAGAACTGGTCAGCGCCCTGGGGTACGACCACCATGGGGATGCCGCGGGCCAGCGTGCCGAGGGTGGTGCCGGCGCCGCCGTGGGTGATGACCGCGTCGGCGTTCTCCAGCAGCTGCGCCAACGGCACGAACGGGCTGAACTCGACCCGGTCGGAGTCGAGCTGGTAGTCCTCCGGCTTGCCGTCGAGGCCGAGCGTTGCCAGCACATCGACGTCGACGTCGGTGAGGGCCCCCAGAAGCGGACCGACGACGGCGGGGTCGGCGAAGACCGTACCGAAGCTCACCAGGACCCGGGGCCGGCCGCCGGCCGCCGGGGTGCCGCCACCGCTCGGGGCGTCGGGCGCCTGGTGGGGTTCGGGTCGCAGCGCGATCCGCTCCATTCCCGACGGTACGGCGAAGTTCTCGAACTGGAGACCGGGCGGGCAGGTGTCCAGCAGCCAACGACCGGCGGGGGTGCGCTCGGGTGCGGGCAGCCCGCGCTCCTCGTAGCGGGAGCGGACGACGGCGGTGAGCGCGTCGGTGAACTCGGCCGGCACCGACGGCCCGAAGGCGAGGGTGGCCAGCGGTACGCCGAGGCTGGTGGCGACCAGTGGTCCCACGAAGTCGACCATCTCGCTGACGATCAGGTCGGGTCGCCAGCTTCTCGCCTGCGCCAACGCCTCGTCGGCGGTCAGGTCGACCCGCACGCCGGCGAAGAACTCGGCGACCGCCTCGGGGGTGGGCTCGGTCGCCGGGTTGAGGCCGAGCTTGCGCCCCACCTCGGCGAAGAGCACGTCCGGCATGGGACCGGCCGGCAGCAGCTCGATCCCCTCGGGGGCGATGAGCGGAGTCATGCCTGCGGCGGTGATCACGGCGACGTCGTGACCCTGGCGACGAAACGCGCGGGCCAGCGGCAGCAGAGGGAGGAAGTGCCCAAAAGCGGGCACGTTTGAGAAGAGGAGTCGCATGATCATCAGAATACTATTCTGATGAGTGCCGCCGTATAGTGCCCTGATGACCGCAGCTCACCCCCGCGCCAGCCGGCGTCAGGAGAGCGCCGAACAGACCCGGCAATTGATCTTGGAGTCGGCCCAGCACCTGTTCCTCGCCCAGGGGTACGCCACGACAACAATCAACGACATCGCCGCGCGCGCCCGAGTAGCCGTGGCGACCGTCTACACAAGCGTCGGCGGCAAGCCGACCCTGCTGCGAGCATTGATCGAGTCGGGCGTCAACGACCCCGAGACCACCCGCAACGTGGCGGCCGTCGCGGTCGCCACCAACCCCCGGGAGGTCCTGCGCCTGATCGGCGCCGGGACCCGGTACGGTCACCAGAACCACCACCAGCAGGTAGCCCTCATGAAGGCGGCCGCCGGCATGACCCCGAGCGCGGCAACCGTGGCGCGGGACGCGGCGGCGGCCTACCGGCAGGCCCTGCGGGTCGGCGCGGTCCGCCTCGACGAGCTGTCGGCCCTGCGGCCGGGCCTCACCGTCGAACAGGCAACCCAGGTGCTCTGGTTCTACTTCGGGCTGCACTCCTGGCCGCAGCTCGTCGACGAGGGCGGCTGGTCGTACGACGAGGCCGAGCGGTGGCTGGTCGAACGGGCCGCCGAGGCACTGCTCAACTCCTAGCCGAACTCGCCCACCTTGACGCCGAGGACGAACGCGGTCCACCCCTCGGCGGGGTAGACGAGTGTTGCCGCCGCACGATCCTTGCTGTCCCGTACCGCCACTCGACCGGAACCGTCCAGGACAGGCCCCGCCTCGACACAGCTACCACCGTTGCTGTCACTCCTGCTGCTGATGTGCCAAGCAACTTCGGACATGCTCTCGCTCATGACAAATCCTCCGCGATGCTCGTGATCAACTTCGTTGACTCGCTCTCGCTGAGCGCAGAATCCAACAGACGACCATAAGCGCGAACGAAGCGCTCGGCCTTCGGCGACTCCAGGTAGAGCCGCCCTCCCAAGGACTCCACGTAGGCAACCGCAGGATACGGCTCTGGCAGACGGAATATCCAGAACGTACCGTCGAGCCCTTGGTGCAGGGCCATGCCGAACGGCATGACTCTGATTGCCACGTTGCCCAGTCGCTGCGCCTGCGAGAGGTGCTGCAGCTGTCGGCGCCACACCTCCGGCCCGCCCACCATCCTACGCAGCGCAGCTTCGTCGATGACCGTAGAAATCATGAGTGGGCGGCGTCGCCTCAGTACCTCTTGGCGGGTCATCCGAAGCGCCACCCAGCGATTGATCGTCGCTTCGGTAACCCCCGGTTCTGCCGCATTGCGAATCACGGCCTCGGCGTATTCACGGGTCTGAAGCAGCCCCGGCACCAGGGTGAGGTGAAAGCAGCAGACCTGCTCCGCGCGACCTTCCAGCCAGGGATATTCGATGAAGGACGCGTCCACGACGTCGCCGTAGTCCTCGTCCCACCGGTCGGTGCGCCAGACCTCCTCGGCAAGCGCCAGCAGGCGAGCCCGCTCGGCCGCGTGGTGAAATCCGTAGAGATCCAGCAGCGCGATCACATCACCCTTGCGGATCGGCCAGTCCGCGCGTTCGTACCGACCAAGCGCGGACATGTCGCGTTGCAGATGCTCGGCGACCAACTTCAAGGTCATCCCCCGTTCCTCCCGCAGTATCCGCAGTTGCTGACCCAGCCATTGCGCACGCAGGGTCCGGATGAACGGCTTGTGCGGCATGGTTCACCTCTCAATTCGTTGGCGACGCCCGCGTAGGAACCATTGCTCCAGTTCCGAGCGACTGGAAACGTGGTCTTCGGGTGAGGGTGATCGCCGGCCCCCGGGGACGCCCGGTGCAAACACGGCAACCGCGGCTGTGCCAACAGCCGAGAAGGTGACGAGAGACGGCCTCGCGAGTGGCAGGCGCATACCGGCTCTCGTCGGGTCTCAACTAGAGCGTCGGGATGTGCGAATCCCGGCTCCGAACCGACTTGACGAATAACTACCACGGCAAAGGGCCCCTTCGCGACCCTGACCCGCCCATCTGTCGACGACACGCGAGGTGATGAATGACCCGAGGCACTCTCTACGACGGCACGCTCCACGGCGGTCGGCTGGCTCGGCTGCACCCGAGCCAGGTCCGGGACCGGCAGTTCACCGTCGTCGGTTTCGGCCGACGAGGCCTGGACCCCGGGGAGGTACGACGGTTCCTGCACCGCGTCGCGCTCGACCTGGCGACGCTGCACCACGATGTGGCTCGGCTCAGCGAGGAGAACGCCCGTGTCAAGCGCGCGCTGCGCGATTGGCAGAGCGCCTGGTCCGACCGGCGTCAGCCGTGAGCCCGGGATGGGAGCACCAGTACAGCGGTCTTTTCACGCCGTTGCCGCGGTTCGCCGTCGGGGCGCACGCGGAGATGCCTCGGTATGTGATCCACCTGCCGGTGGCGGTCACCGACCTGGCCGGAGCGCTGGACCTGGCCCGTACTCTCGCCCGGTCGCTGGCCTCGACGCCACAGGTCGACGTCGCCGGCATCACAGTGTCGGCCGAGGACGCGCAGCACGTACGACATTGGGTCTTCTGCGACCGGATCATGCCCGATCGCCGCCGCTGCGCGCGGCAGGCCGACCACGTGGGTGCCTGCCTACCCAACAACGGCCCCTAAGCCGAACCGCCGCCTTCCGCGATCTTGCACTTTCTGTCCCGACCTAAGGGGCGATCCACGCATTTCGGCAACCGAAACCGCAAGATCGGCGCGGAGAGCGCGGGGGCGCGGGGGCGCGGGGGAGCACGGGGGCGCGGGGGCGCGGGGGCGCGGCATCAGTCGGGGTCCACGATCACCAGTTCGCCGACCTGTTCGCCGATCGTGGTGCGTGCCTCCGGCGGCAGCCCCCGGTCGGTGATCAGCACGTCGGCGGCCTCCAGCGGGGCGATGGTGGCGATGCCGATCGTCTCCCACTTGGTGTGGTCGGCGAGCACCACGAGCCGGCGGGCCGCGCCGATGAGGCAGCGGTTGACGCCGGCCTCCAGCAGGTTGGGCGTGGTGAACCCGGTCCGTGGGCTGAGGCCGTGCACACCGAGGAACAGCAGGTCGACGTTGAGCGCGCTGATCGCCGCCTCGGCCACCGGCCCGGTCAACGCGTCCGACGGGGTGCGGATGCCACCGGTCAACACGACGGTCTGGTCGGCGCGCGGGTTCTGGTAGAGCGCGTCGGCCACCGGGATCGAGTTGGTCACCACGGTCAGCCCGCGTACGTCGGAGAGCAGCGTGGCCAGCGCGGCGGTGGTGGTGCCGGCGGAGAGCGCGATGGCCATCCCCGGCTCCACCATCGTCGCGGCCCGCTCGGCGATGGCCCGCTTCTCCGCCTGCTGGCGGATCGACTTCGCGGCGAAGCCGGGTTCCTCGGCCGAGCCGGGCCCGGCGAGGGTCGCGCCGCCGTGCACCTTGTCGACCAGGCCGCGCTCGGCCAACACCTCCAGGTCGCGCCTAATCGTCATGTCGGACACGCCGAATCGACTGACCAGCTGACTCACCCGCACCCCGCCGCGTTGGCGGATCAGATCGAGGATGGCGGTCTGCCTCTGCTGGGCGAGCATGTGGGGAACCTCCTTCGCGCCGTGACCGTCGTCAGAATCAGGTCCGATCCTCACGGACCACCGCCACCTCACCGGCCGGCAGTGCCAGCTCACCGGCGCAGTGTCCTCCGGTCAACAGCTCGACGCCGTGCGCCGGCAGGCGTACCTCGGTGTCGGTGTGGTTGATCGCGAACAGCCAGGTCCGGTCGCCGTCGCGGCGGCGGACCACCTCCACTCCCGACGGCGCCGACGCCGCCGGGCGGACGTCGGCCTCGGCGAGCAGCCGGGTCATCAGCCGGTCGGTGGCCGGCTCGTCCAGCCGGGTGCCGACATACCAGGCGGCGCCGTCGCCCACCCGGTGGCGGGTCAGCGCCGGCACGCCCGGCAAGGGCCCATCGGTGTACGAGGCGAGCACCTCGGCGCCGTCGGGGTGCACCCACTCGGTCCACACGTCGGCGGTGCTGCCGTCGTCGAGGTTTACCTGCTCGCCCTCGCGCAGCGGGAAGAACTCCTCGGTCCGGACGCCGAGCAACTCCCGGAACGCGCCCGGGTAGCCGCCCAGCCGGATGTGGTCGTTGGCGTCGACGATGCCGCTGAAGTAGGTGACCGCCGCCGTGCCCCCGGCCTCGACGTACCGGTGCAGTGCGGCGACGTCGGCGTCCCGGACCAGGTAGAGGGTCGGCACCAGGACCAGCCGGTAGCCGCTGAGGTCGGTCGACGGGTGGACGATGTCGGCGGTCACGCCGGCCCGCCAGAGCGAGCCGTACAGGGCGTTCAGCCGGTCGGCGTAGGTGACGTCGACGCTGGGGTGCGAATCCAACTCGACACCCCACCACGCCTCCCAGTCGAACAGGATCGCCACGTCGGCGTCCACCCGACTGCCGCGTACCTCCGCGAGGGCCTTGAGGTCCGCGCCGAGCTGGCAGACCTCGCGGAACACCTTGGTGTCCGGCCCGGCGTGCGGCACCAGCGCGGAGTGGAACTTCTCCGCGCCGGCCCGGGAGGCACGCCACTGGAAGAAGAGCACCCCGTCGGCGCCGCGGGCGACGTGCGCGAGGCTGTTGCGGCGCAGTTGCCCGGGCAGCTTGGCCGCGTTGCGCGGCTGCCACTGGACGGCGCTGGTGGAGTGCTCCATCAGCAGCCACGGGTCGCCGCCGGCGACGCCCCGGGTGTGATCGGCGGCGAGCGCCAGCCCGAGGTGCGCCTGCGGGTCGGCCGCGGTCAGGTAGTGGTCGTTGGAGACCAGGTCCACATCGTTCGCCCAGGACTGGTAGTCCATGTGCTTGACGCCCATGCCGATCATGAAATTGGTGGTGATCGGCTGGTGGACAAGCGCCTTCAGTACCTCGCGCTCGGCGCGCAGTTGGGCGCGCAGCTCGTCGGAGGAGAAGCGCAGGAAGTCCAACTGCTGCGTCGGGTTGGCGAAGGTCAGCGCGGTGCGCGGCGGGTTGATCTCGGCCCAGTCGCCGTAGCGCTGACTCCAGAACGCGGTGCCCCAGGCGTCGTTGAGCCGGTCCAGGTCGCCGTAGCGCTCCCGCAGCCAGCCGCGGAACGCCTCGGCGCTGACGTCGCAGTAGCAGTGCGCGTTGTGGCAGCCCAGCTCGTTGGAGACGTGCCACATGACCACGGCGGGATGCTCGGCGTACCGGCCGGCGACCGCGCGTACCAACTCCAGCGACCGCTGGCGGAACACCGGTGAGCTGGGGCAGTACGCCTGTCGTCCCCCCGGCCAGAGGATCGCGCCGTCGGCCCGGCGGGGCAGCGTCTCCGGGTGCTCGTGGGCCAACCACGGCGGTGGGCTGGCCGTGGCGGTGGCCAGGTCGACCTGGATGCCACCGTCGTGCAGCAGGTCCAGCACCCGATCCAGCCAGCCGAACTCGAACCGCCCCGGGGTGGGCTCCAGCAACGCCCAGGAGAAGATGCCGACGGAGACCAGGTTGACCCCGGCCTGGCGCATCAGGTCGACGTCCTCGGACCAGGTTTCCTCGGGCCACTGCTCGGGGTTGTAGTCGCCGCCGAAATAGATGCTGTCACCCTGCCATCGCCGCATGACAGCTGAGGGTGCACCCGCTGGTCCACCGAAGTCAACAGGTTCCAACATCGAGCTTCTTTCCAACGTTTACCAGGTAACGGCCGTGTCACGACTGGGTTATCAGAGGCGAACTGCCCTCTTGACAGCGCACGACCGCAGGGTAGCTTGAGGCCCCAATGGCCGTTCGTGTTCGCCAATGTGGATTCTCGGTGGATCTCAATGTGTGATCACGGCGCTGGACCTGCCTTCACCACCCCCTGAGGCCCTTGGGCGTAGCTCCTTCTCATCCGCAGGAGGCACAGATGTCCCGTCCCCAATCCCAAGCCGAGTACCTGGCTCGGCTCGTACCGCCCTCAGTCGCCGGCATCAACCGACGATCGTTGCTGGCCGGCGCGGCCGGCACGGGCGCGCTGCTCGGCACCGGCCTGCTCGCCGGCTGCGGCGACGACTCCGGCTCCGGGGGGGCCAGCAAGGACGTGTCGCTCGGCTCGAACCAGTCCGACCCGAAACCCAAGGACGTCCTGGTCAAGGTCACCGACGGCTTCAAGACCTCGTCCGGCGTGCAGGTCGCGGTCAATACGGTCGACCACAACACGTTCCAGGAGAACATCAACAATTACCTACAGGGCAAGCCGGACGACGTGTTCACCTGGTTCGCCGGCTACCGGATGCGCTTCTTCGCGCAGAAGGGCCTGGCCAGCGACATCAGTGACGTGTGGGGCAAGCTCTCCGGCTACTCCGACGCCTTCAAGAAGGCATCGACCGGCGACGACGGCAAACAGTACTTCGTACCGGCGTCGTACTACCCCTGGGCGATGTTCTACCGCAAGTCGGTGTGGCAGCAGTACGGCTACCAGGTGCCCACCACCCTGGACCAGCTCACCGCGCTCACCGCGCAGATGAAGAGGGACGGCCTCACCCCCATCGCCTTCGCCGACAAGGACGGCTGGCCGGCGATGGGCACCTTCGACATCCTCAACCTGCGCATCAACGGCTACCAGTTCCACATCGACCTGATGGCCGGCAAGGAGGCCTGGACCTCCGACAAGGTCAAGAAGGTCTTCGACACCTGGGCCGGCCTGCTCCCCGCGCACCAGCCGGACAGCCTCGGCCGCACCTGGCAGGAGGCCGCGCAGTCGTTGCAGCAGAAGAAGAGCGGCATGTACCTGCTCGGCCTCTTCGTCGGTCAGCAGTTCAGCAACGAGGAGCAGAGCGACCTCGACTTCTTCACCTTCCCCGAGATCGACCCGGCCATCGGCGCCAAGGCGCTCGACGCGCCGATCGACGGCTACATGATGGCCCGCAAGCCCAAGAACGAGGACAACGCCCGCAAGCTGCTGGAGTACTTCGGTGGCAAGGAAGCCGGCGACATCACTGTCAAGAACGACCCGGCCACCCTGGTCGCCAACGGCAGCGCCGACGTCAGCGGCTACACCGCATTGCAGAAGAAGGCCGCCGAACTGGTCGGGTCGGCCACCGAGATCGCCCAGTTCCTCGACCGGGACACCCGGCCGGACTTCGCCTCGACGGTGATCATCCCGGCGCTCCAGCAGTTCATCAAGGACCCCAAGGACATCGGCGGGCTCACGTCGTCCATCGAAAACCAGAAAAAGTCGATCTTCACTGACTGACGGCGGAAGGGGGAGGACATCGTGTCCGACCTGCCCCTGATCCAAGCGGATCGCGCCGTGCCGCCGCCGGCCACGACCACCTCCACTGGTGGTCGTCGTCGGCGGCTACGGCTCCTGTCCCGCACCGACCGCGTGGTCATCACGCTGATGGTGCTCGTCCCGCTGCTGCTCGTCACCGGGTTCGTCTGGATGCCGGCGGCGGCGACCGTGCTGCTCTCCGGCACCAACTGGGACGGCATCGGCCCCCTCAACGAGATCGAGTTCGTCGGCGCGCGCAACTACAGCGACGTGGTGAACATCTACCCGCCGTTCGTGCCGGCGGTCCAGCACAACCTGCTCTGGCTGGCGGCGCTGTTCGTGGTCGCCACCCCGTTCGGCATGTTCCTGGCCGTGCTGTTGGACAAGGAGTTGCGGGGCAGCCGCTTCTACCAGACCGCGCTCTACCTGCCGGTGGTGCTCTCGCTGGCGCTCATCGGCTTCGTCTGGCAACTGCTCTACTCCCGGGACCAGGGGCTGATCAACGCCGTCTTCGGCAGCAGCATCGACTGGTACGGCGACTCGAACGTCAACATCTGGGCGGTGATGGTCGCCTCCGGGTGGCGGCACGTCGGGTACATCATGCTGCTCTACCTGGCCGGCCTGAAGGGCGTCGATCCATCGCTGCGCGAGGCCGCGGCGGTCGACGGCGCCTCGGAGAGCCGGACCTTCTTCCGGGTCGTGTTCCCGGTCATGCGGCCCATCAACATCATCGTGCTGGTGGTGACCGTGATCGAGTCGCTGCGCGCGTTCGACCTGGTCTGGGTGGTCAACAAGGGCCGCAACGGGTTGGAGCTGATCTCCGCGCTGGTCACCCAGAACGTGGTGGGTGAGGCGAGCCGGATCGGCTTCGGCTCCGCACTGGCAACGATCATGCTGGTCGTCTCGCTGGTCTTCATCACCATCTACCTGGCGACCGTGATGAGGGAGAACCGGGAATGAGCACCGCGACCGCCACCCGGCGTACCGAGGGCGAGGCCGACGCGCCGCCGCGCCGCCGCAAGCTGACCCCGTTACGGATCCTGCTGCACGGCTTCCTCATCGTCGTCTCGCTGGCCTGGCTCTTCCCGATCGCCTGGGCGGTGCTGACCTCGCTGCGCTCGTACGACTACACCGCCGCGAACGGCTACGTCTCCTTCGGCGGCTGGACCTTCGACAACTACGTCACCGCCTGGCGGACGGCGGAGTTCGGGCAGCACTTCATCAACTCGGTGTACATCACCGTGCCGGCGGTGCTGCTGACCCTCTTCCTCGCCTCCTGCGTGGCGTTCGTCATCGCCCGGTTCAGTTGGAAGCTCAACCTCGTCCTACTCGGGATCTTCACCGCGGCCAACCTGCTGCCCCAGCAGGCGCTGCTCATCCCACTGTTCCGGCTGTTCACCGAGGTGCCACTGCCGGAGTTCATGAGTGACTCGGAACTGCTCTACGACAGCTACTGGGGCCTGATCCTGATCAACGTGGCCTTCCAGTGCGGCTTCTGTGTCTTCGTGCTCAGCAACTACATGAAGGCGCTGCCCCGTGACCTGTACGAGGCGGCGATGGTTGACGGGGCGAGCATCTGGCGACAGTACTGGCAGGTCACCATGCCGCTGTGCCGGCCGGCCCTGGCCGCGCTGGCGACGCTGGAGGTGACCTGGATCTACAACGAGTTCTTCTGGGCCACCGTCCTCATGCGCACCGGCGACAAGTTCCCGGTGACCAGCTCGCTCAACAACCTGCGCGGTGAGTTCTTCACCGACAACAACCTGGTCTCGGCGGGCAGCGTGCTCGTCGCGATCCCCACCCTGGTGATCTTCTTTATGCTCCAGCGGCACTTCGTTCGGGGCCTGACCTTGGGAGCCTCCAAAGGATGACGATCCTGCACCTGCGCCGCGCGCGGACCAGCCTGGTGCTCGACGCGCGCGGCCCGGGGCTGCCCCGGATCGTGCACTGGGGCGGCGACGTCGGCGACCTCGACGACGACGGCCTGCGCCAACTCACCGACGCGACAGTACCGCCGGTGGTGCCGAGCAGCTTCGACGAGCCGACAGTGCTGTCGGTGCTGCCGGAGGCGAGCGCCGGCTGGAGCGGACGGCCGGGCCTGGCCGGGCACCGCGACGGGGCCGACTGGTCCACGGCGTTCCGGCTGGACGGTCTCGACGTCGACCAGCCCGCCGACGGACCGGCGCGGGTGACCGTCCGGGCGTCGGACCCGGCCGCCGGGCTGACGGTGACCATCGAGATCACGCTCGACCCGTACGGCCTGCTGACCGTTCGGCACCGGCTGCGCAACGACGGCGACGGCGCGTACGAGCTGCGGGAGCTGACGCCGGTGCTGCCGGTGCCGGCGGTCGCCACCGAGCTGCTCGACCTGACCGGCCGGTGGTGTCGGGAACGGTCCCCGCAGCGGCACCCGTGGCAGCACGGCGCCTGGGTCCGCGAGGGCCGGCACGGCCGTACCGGGCACGACGCCACTCTGCTGTTGGTGGCCGGCACCACCGGGTTCGGTTTCGGCCACGGCGAGGTCTGGGCGGTGCACACCGCCTGGAGCGGCGACCACGTCACGTTCGCCGAACGTCGGCCCACCGGCGAGTCCACCCTCGGTGGCGGCGAGCTGCTGGCCCCCGGCGAGGTCCGGCTCGACCCCGGCGAGTCGTACGAGACTCCCCTGCTCTACGCGGTCTGGTCCGACGCCGGGCTGGACGGGCTCAGCGACGTGCTGCACACCCACCTCCGGGCCCGCCCCGGGCACCCGCGCTCCCCCCGCCCGGTGACCCTCAACGTCTGGGAGGCGGTCTACTTCGACCACGACCTGGATCGGCTGCGGGCGCTCGCCGACCGGGCCGCGCAGATCGGCGTGGAGCGGTTCGTGCTCGACGACGGCTGGTTCCGCGGCCGGCGCGATGACACCGCCGGCCTCGGCGACTGGTACGTCGACGACGCCGTCTGGCCGGACGGCCTGCAACCGCTGATCGACCACGTCACCGGCCGGGGCCTCCAGTTCGGCCTCTGGGTCGAGCCGGAGATGGTCAACCCCGACTCGGACCTGTTCCGCGCGCACCCCGACTGGGTGCTCGCCGTGCCGGGGCGGCTACCGCCGGCCTGGCGTCACCAGCAGGTGCTCGACCTGGGCCGCCCCGAGGCGTACGACCATGTGCTGGAACGTCTCGACACGCTGCTCACCGACCACCCCGGCATCCGGTACCTCAAGTGGGACCAGAACCGGGACCTCACCGAGGCCGGGCATCACGGCCGCCCGGGGGTGCACGGGCAGACGCTGGCGGTCTACCGGCTCTTCGACGAGTTGCGCGGTCGGCACCCGGGTGTGGAGATCGAGAGCTGCTCGTCCGGCGGTGCCCGGGTGGATCTGGCCATCCTGGCGCGCACCGACCGGGTCTGGGCCAGCGACTGCAACGACGCCCTGGAGCGACTCAGCGTCCAACGCTGGACGGGGCTGCTGCTGCCACCGGAGCTGATCGGCACCCACGTCGGCCCGGAACGCTCGCACACCACCAACCGCGTACACGACCTGGGTTTCCGGGCGGCGACGGCGCTCTTCGGCCACCACGGCATCGAGTGGGACATCGCCTCGATCAGCGCCGCCGAACAGACCGAGCTGGCCGCCTGGGTGGCGCTGCACAAGCGGCTGCGCCCGCTGCTGCACGCTGGTCGGGTGGTCCGGGTCGATCACCCGGATCCGGCCGTCTGGGCGCACGGCGTGGTCGATCACGACAACACCCGAGCGGTGTACGCGGTGGCCCGGCTGACCACCTCGGTGACGCAGGCGCCCGGCGCGGTGCGGCTGCCCGGCCTCGACCCGGGCCGGCGGTACCGGGTGCGACAGGTGTCGGACGTACCGGCTCCGGCGAGCATCGACCTGTCCCCGCCCACCTGGCTGGCGGGTGGTCTCACCCTCAGCGGGGCGGCGCTGGCCCGGGTGGGTGTGCAGCTGCCCGCCCTGCACCCGGAGCAGAGCCTGGTGCTGGAGGTCGACGCCGTCGACTGAAAAGATTCTGGAGAATCTTCGGCTGGGGTGTCGAGAACGGCGGGGCCTGCCTCTACCTCACTGTGAGAGCACCGACGACGGTGCGCAGGCGTGAGGAGCCAACCATGAAGTACATGCTGCTGATGCAGTTCAGCGCCGCCGGGACCGACTTCCCGAGCATCGACACCTGGACGCAGGACGAGGTCCGGGCGCACATCGCGTTCATGGGCGAGGTAAACGCCAAGCTCACCGCCGCCGGCGAGTGGGTCGACGGGCAGGGCCTCGGCGGCCCGCAGCAGGCCCGGATCGTCCGCGCCGGCGAGGGTGGGGCGCCGGTGGTCACCGAGGGACCGTTCGCCGAGACGAAGGAGTTCCTGGCGGGCTTCTGGATCGTCGACTGCGAGAGCCCGCAGCGGGCCGTGGAGCTGGCCGCGCACATCTCCACGGCGCCCGGCCCCGACGGCCGGCCGCTGAACATGCCGATCGAGGTGCACCCGGTGATGTCCGCCCCGGCACAGGAGCTGTGAGGGCTGAACACCGATCCCCGCATCGAGGACCTGCTGCGCGAGTTGGCGCCGCAGGTCCTCGGCGTGCTGAGCCGCCGCTTCGGTGACTTCGCCACCGCGGAGGACGCGGTGCAGGAGGCACTGCTGGCCGCCGCCACCCAGTGGCCGACCGAGGGGCTACCGGCGAACCCCCGTGGCTGGCTGATCCAGGTCGGCTACCGGCGGATGATCGAGCTGGTCCGCGGTGAGCAGGCCAGACGCCGCCGGGAGGACCTGGTCGCCCGCCAGGATCCGGACGACCAGCGGTACGCGCCAGCCCCGGACGAGGAGTTGACCGCCGAGCGGGACGACACGCTGGTCCTGCTCTTCCTCTGCTGCCACCCGGCGCTCGCGCCGACGTCGGCGGTGGCGCTGACCCTGCGCGCCGTCGGTGGGTTGAGCACCGCCGAGATCGCCCGCGCGTTCCTGGTGCCCGAGGCGACGATGGCGCAGCGGATCAGCCGGGCCAAGCAGCGCATCAGGGCATCCGGGCTGCCGTTCCGGATGCCCGAGCCGGCGGAGCGGGCGGACCGGTTGGTCGCCGTACGACAGGTGCTCTACCTGGTCTTCACCGAGGGACACACCAGCACCACCGGCCCGGACCTGCGCCGCGTCGACCTCGCGGCGGAGGCGATCCGGCTGACCCGCGCACTGCACACGCTGCTGCCGAACGACAGCGAATCGGCCGGGCTGCTGGCGTTGATGCTGCTCACCGAGGCACGCGGCCCGGCGCGGACCGGGTCCTCCGGCGAGCTGATCTCGCTGGCCGATCAGGACCGTAGCCGCTGGGACGCGACGGCGATCGCCGAGGGCGTGGCACTGGTCACCCGGGCCCTGCCGCGCGGGCCGGTCGGTCCGTACCAGGTACAGGCCGCCATCGCCGCCCTGCACGCCGAGGCGTCGAGCACCGAGCAGACCGACTGGCCGCAGATCCTGGCGCTGTACGAGGTGCTGGAACGCTTGGCCGGCAGCCCGGTGGTGGCCCTCAACCGGGCCGTGGCGACGGCCATGGTGCACGGACCGGCCGCCGGCCTGGCCGCCCTCGACGCGTTGGCCCACGACCCGCAGTTGGCCGGACACCACCGGCTGGCCGCCGCCCGCGCCCATCTGCACGAGATGGCCGGTGACCAGGCCCAGGCGATCGTCGACTACCGCATCGCCGCCGCCCGCACGAGCAGCCGTCCCGAACAGCTCTACCTGACCATGCGAGCTGCCCGGCTGGCCGCCGAGCCCGCAGATCTCCCGTGAAGACAGGAACCAGCTGGTCCCGCGCGGCGCGACCCCGGCAGCTTCACCCCTGCGGACCTCTCCCGGGCCACTACCGGGGGCGGCAGCACGGGGAACAGCGGCGCGACCCGCCGCGGCGGCGTGGGTGGGTGGGTGTGCTGGGCCGGCTTTGGAGCTGATGCCGTAAACGATTCATCCACTGGTCCGGGCGCCGGGCGCACGGCCAGTCCGATGGCGAAGTCTGGTTCGTCAACGGGGGTCTGATTCGTGGCGAAGTCCGCTTCGTCGCCACAACCGATTCGTTTGTGACATCAGCTCCAAAGGCGTTCTGTGATAGCTGCCGAGGTCGTACGGACGCCACTTCACGGGCCGTACGGACGCCACGCGACGGGTCAGCTCGACGTCGATCGGACGTGGGCGGGCCGGCCGGGCGGGGGCGTCGCCGGCACTAGCCCGGAGCGGTGTTCCTGGGTGAGTCGGTGGGGCTCGCCAAGCTCACCGGCATCGCACTGATCATCGCCGGGGTGGTCATCGTGAACCTGGCCGGGGAGCACTGACCACTACGGTGTCCGGTGGCCGGGTCCGGCGCGGACCCGACCACCGGTCCGACGGTCAGCTCGCCGTGCAGCTCACCACCGGCAGGCTGTTGGTGCCGGTCCAACTGCCGAGGAAGCCGAAGCTGGCGCTGGCACCGGCGGCCAGCCGTCCGTTGTAGTCGGTGTTGCGGGCGGTCACCGTGGTTCCGCTGCTGGTGAGGGCCACATTCCAGGACTGGGTGACGCGCTGGCCGTTGGCGAAGGTCCACCCGGCGGTCCAGCCGGTGATCGCCCTCGCGCCGGCGGTCACCCGTACCTCACCCTGGAAGCCGCCCTGCCACTGGTTGGTCACCGTGAACGTCGCCGTGCAGCCACCGTTCGGCGGGGGCGTCGTCGGTGGCGACGTCGTCGGGGGTGGGGTGGTCGGCGGAGGCGTCGTCGGCGGTGGGGTGCCGCCGAAGACGCTGGCCTCGCGGGAGGTCTGCCGGATGCCGTTGACTCCGTTGAAGAGGCGCTGGCCCCAGTCGCTCAGGCTCGCCGGATTGAAGTTGGTGGCCAGGTCGAGATACTCGACGCCGCCGCCGTTGCCGCTCCACGACCAGCCCAGCCAGCCGATCCCGTTGGCCTGGCTGTAGGCGAGGATGGCGTCCTCGTCCGGGTTGCCGTCGGAGTGGTTGAAGCCGAACTCACCGACCACGATGGGCAGCCCGGCGGTACGGAACCGGCCCAGGTAGTCGCTGATCTCCGCGGCGGTGTCGAACACCCCGTACATGTGGATGGAGAACACGGTGTTGCGGGCCGGGTCGGCGGCGAAGACCGACGCGGCGTTGTCGCGCATGGTGAACGACCAGTCCTGCCCCCAGTTCGGCGCGTCCACCATGATCGTGTGGGTCAACCCGCCGGCCCGCAGGCGCTTGATGGCATTGGCGCTGTCGGTGGCCCACGAGGCGTAGTTCTGGTTGCCGTACGGCTCGTTGCCGATGTTGACGATGACGTACCTCTCCTGGCCGGCGAGGACGTCGGCGAGGCTGAGCCAGTAGTCGACGGCGCGGTCGAGGGTGATCGCGCCGCTCTGCTCGCCGTACCCGGTGGTGTCGTGCACCTCCAGCACGCAGATCAGCCGGTTGGCCTTGCAGAGCGAGATGACGTTGGCGACGTCGGCGTTGGTGTTGCGGGTCCACCGGTCGCCGCTGGAGAGCACCACCCGCACGGTGTTCGCGCCGAGGGCCTTGACGTCGGCGAAGGAGCTGGTCTGCTGCGGGTACCAGGTGTGCGCGTGGTTGACGCCGCGCATGATGAATTCGGCGCCGTTGGCGTCGTACAACTTGCCGCCAGCGACGGAGAAACCAGCCGCGGCGTGCGCCGGCTGGCCGAACGCCAGCACTGTGACGAGCAACGCGAGAAGTGTCGCGCCGGCGGCGGAGAGTCGAGTCTTCATGGCCTTCCTCAGGGAGGACCCCCGGTGCCCGACAGGGGTGGGACGTGACAGGGGAAGGCGGCTGCAGCCCGGCAGCCGCGCCCGGCTCCGGCGCAGGCATCAGCGTAGGACGATGGATTGGTCCCCGCAACCGGTTCAGTAGACGGGCCCGCAGCCCGGACAGCCGCAACGGCCCACGCGGACGCAGGCCGTCACGGGGCGGTCATCCCCACCACAGGATGTGCGCCACACCCGGCTCTTAACCGGTTAAGAGCGACGGTAGGCAGGCGGCCGGGATCCGTCAAGCACTACGGCAGCCGAACCGGACGGGAGGGTTGACCGCCGTGCACCGGGGTATCCCGGGAACGATCCGTCAGCGAGAGGGGATACCAGGATGGTCAGCGTCGGCTACACCCTGATGAGCGAGCAGGCCGGGCCCAAGCAGCTGGTGGACCATGCCGTACGCGCCGAGGCGGCTGGTTTCGACCAACTGGTGATGTCCGACCACTACTACCCCTGGCTGGACTCCCAGGGCCACTCCCCGTACGCCTGGTCGGTGCTCGGCGCGGTCGCCCATGCCACCTCCCGCGCGGAGCTGATGTCGTTCGTGACCTGCCCGATCCGCCGCTACCACCCGGCCGTGGTCGCGCAGAAGGCCAGCACCATCGGGGCGCTCTCGGACGGCCGTTTCACCCTCGGCCTGGGCGCCGGGGAGAACCTGAACGAGCACGTGGTCGGCGGCTGGCCACACGTCCAGCAGCGGCACGAGATGTTCGAGGAGGCGTTGCAGATCATCCGCCCGTTGCTCAACGGGGAGACGCTGACCTTCTCCGGCAACCACTTCGACGTGCCCGACGCGTACGTCTGGGACCGCCCGGAACGGCCGGTGCCGATGGCCATCGCCGCGTCCGGTCGACAGTCCGCGACGCTGGCCGCCGAGTACGGCAACGGCCTCATCTCCACCGAACCCGACCGGCACATCATCGAGATGTACGACGACGCCGGGGGCGCCGGCCAGCCGCGCTACGGCCAGGTGGCCATCTGCTACGGCCCCGACGAGGCGGAGTGCCGCAAGATCGTGCACGACCAGTTCCGCTGGTTCGGAATGGGTTGGAAGGTCAACGCCGACCTGCCCGGCCCGGAGTCCTTCGCCGCCGCCACCCAGTTCGTCCGCGAGGAGGACGTCGCCGAGGGCATCTCCTGCGGTCCGGAGGTGGACGCGCACGTCGAGGCGTTCCGCAAGTTCGTCGACGCCGGCTTCACGCACGTGGCGATCATCCAGGTCGGTGGGGAGACCCAGCCGATGTTCCTGGACTGGGCGCAGGAGCAACTGCTGCCCCGGCTGCGCGAGCTGTGAACCGAGGTGCGGCACCTCGGCCGCCCGGATCGACCCGCAGCAGCGCCGTCGGCCGGTTCGGGCCGGCCGAGCTGCGGCTCGCCATGGCCGCGCCCCGGCCGGCCGGCGGGCTGACCAGCGAGTGGCGGGTCGTCGACGGACTACGCACCCACACCCGCCGCAGCGCCGACCCGGGGACCGGGGCGCCGCCAGTGGTGCTCGTACACGGCCTGGCGGTCTCGCACCGGTATCTCACCCCGCTGGCCGTCGCGCTCGCCGCCACCCATCAGGCGTACGTGCCGGACCTGCCCGGCTTCGGGCTCACCGAACACCCCCGGGGCGCGTACGACGTCCGCCGGCACGCCGACCACCTGGCCGCCTGGCTGGCCGCGTACCGGTTGCCGCCGGTCTGCCTGCTCGGGCACTCGTTCGGCGCGGAGGTGGCCGCCGCGGTCGCCGCGACCCGCCCCGACGCGGTACGCGCGCTGGTGTTGGCCGGGCCGACCAGCGACCCGGCGGCCCGGTCCCGATGGGACCAGTTCGGTCGTTGGCTGGTGGACAGCCTGCGCGAGGCGCCGCTACAGGCCCCGATCCTGGTACGGGACGTCTGGAACGCCCGGCCCTGGCGGGTCCTCGCCACGCTGTCGCACTCGGTCCGCAACGCCATCGAGGTGGACCTCGTCCGGGTCAGCGCGCCGACCGTCGTCGTGACCGGCGGCCGCGACCCGGTCGTGCCGCGACGGTGGCGGGACGAGGCGACGCGGCTGGTGCCGCAGGCGGCCCTGGTGGTCGTTCCCGGTGCCGCGCACAACGTGGTCACGACCGCCCCGACTGCGGTCGCGGACGCGATCCGGCACCTGCTCGCCCCTCATCCCGCACTCACGGACAGGTGAACGTCATGCGCTTCGGCAACACGGAGATCCGCCCGCTCGGCGGGGGCCTCGGCTGCCTCCTGATGATCCTCTTCTCGATCGTGGCCTCGGTGGTGCTGACCGTCCTGCTGAATCTGGTGCTCTGAGCCCCGCGCGTCTCAGCCGGGAGACAGCTCCAGCGTGGCGAGCAGTGGATAGTGGTCGGAGGCGGTGGCCGCCGCGCCGTCGCGGATCACCCGACAGTCGTGCGTGCGTCGCGCCACCGCCGGGCTGCCGAGCAGATAATCCAACCGCATCCCGGCGAACTCGGTCCCGCCGAGCCGGGTGGGCACGGTGTGACCGGCGACCTCCGGTGCGTCGACATTGCCCGACGGCCACAGGTCGACAAGGCCGGCGGCGAGCAGCCGGCCGATCGCGCGGGTGTCCACGGCGCCACCGGAGCGACGCAGGTGCCGCCGCCGGTACAGGGTGGGCATGCCGGCCAGGCGGGCGGTGTGGTCGACGGTCGGGTCGAGCGAGTTGAGGTCACCGGTGACCAGCGTCAGCGGCCCCTGGTCACGGCGCATCGCGGCGACCAACCAGTCGACCTCCATCCGCCGCCGACCCCCGGAGTACGGGTAGAGGTGGGTGCCCAGCACTGTGAACGGGCCGGCGGACGTGTCCACCACGACGCGGGCGGCGGCGTGGTGGAACGGACGACGCACCGATCCCGCGTCGACGACCCGGTACGGCGGCCGGACCAGCACCGCCACCGGCTGCCCGAAGCAGGACCGGGCCAGGTGGGGAATCATTCCCACCCGGCCCGCCACGCTGGCCATCAGCCCGTCCCGGTCGAAGCCGCGCAACTCCTGCAGGGCCAACACGTCCGGCGCCTGCTCGTCGACGACCTGGACCACCTGATCCAACCGGTCGAGTCCGCCGCGATCCCGCCCGCCGGTGCGGATGTTCCAGGTCATCACCCGCAGCACGACGGCGGCGCCTAGTCGGCTCGGCCGGCCCGCGCCAGCTCGTCGTCGAGGGTGTCCACGTCCTCCGACTCGATGGCCGGCCGGTTGCCTTCCTTCAGGTCCTCGTTGGGGCGGATCACCAGGTAGAGCAAGCCGATCCAGAGCGCGGAGAGCAGGATCGCGCCCATGAAGTCGGTCGGGTGGTGCATCCCCCGGTACATCCGGGACGTGGCCACCCCGACCGGCATGAGCACTGCCAGCGCCACGAAGATCCAACGCCACCACCGGTCGGTACGCGGGAAGACGATGAGGGTGATCGCCAGCCAGACGCAGATCGTGGCCGCGATGTGCCCGGACGGGAACGACGAGGTGGGCATCTGCCCGTCCAGGTTCTCCACCGGCGGACGCGGCCGGTCGATCGCGCGGGCAGACGCCAGGAAGAGGGTCAACTCCCCCACCATCGCCAGCGCCACGAAGAGCACCGGGCGCCAGCGCCGCCACACCGCCAGCACCAGCGGGCAGAACACCAGCGAGATCAGCAGGATGGCATGGGTGTCACCGAACTTGCTCCACCACCAGCTGACGTCGGTCAGCACCTCGGTGTGCCGCTCGGCGAACCACTGCGGCACCTTCGTGTCGAGGGTGTCGAAGAAGGTGCCCTTGGCGTGGTAGCTGACGTACGTGCCGAAGCCGTACAGCGCCCCGAACACGATCACCCAGCCGACCAGCAGCTCGGCCACCGCCGAGCGGGGATGGGCCAGCACGTGTTCCTCGGCCGGGGCGGGGGCGATGTCGTGCCCCGCCTCCGGCTCCAGGCCCTCGGTCAGCGGCGGCACCGGCCGCCCCCGCTCCCGCCGCCACAGTCGGAAGGCGTACGCGGTGACGCCCAGCCAGGCGGCCCCGAGCAGCCAGGCGGCCAGCACGTCGGAGACGAAGTGCACGCCCAGCGCGATCCGGGTCAGCCCGACCAGTGCCACCAGCACACCGACGCCGACGATGGCCGGCTTGCGCCAGCGGGGCGCCATCGCCGGCAGGAACACCAGCAGCAGCGCTCCATACGCGACGAACGAGCCGAGCGCGTGCCCGCTCGGGAAGCTGTTGCCGGGCGCGCTGGCGATCGGCACGTCCACTACCGGGCGGAGCCGGCCGACAAGCGTCTTCAGTGACGGGTCCAGGATCAGGCCACCGACCCCCGTGATGATCAGATAGACGGCGAGTCGGGGCTGCCGCCGGATCAGCAACCCGACCACGGCGATGGTGACCAACCAGATGAGGATCGGTCGGCCGCCCAGGTCCGTCACCGCCTGAAGGACGGTGACCAGCGCGTGGTGCGGGGCGACGAGCCCGTTGAACCACTCGGCGAGCCCGTGGTCGACATCCTGCAACGGGCTCCACTGCACCCGGACGAGCAACAACAGCAGCCCGAAGGCCACCCCGGCACCGGTGACGGCCACCAGACCGGCAATGCTCCGTTCGGCGAAATGACCGATCGGACGGTGCGCCACCTCTTTGACCGCGGTCACCCCGCACCTCCCTTGTGTGTCTGGCGAGGCGCTTTACCCGATCCGCGTCCGTCGTACACGCCGGTGCTGCTAGAGCGCCGACATGTCCCCGGTGTCGTACAGCTCGGCGCGGTCCGGGTCGGGCTCCCACAGATCCGGTTGGGCGGGCTCGCGCGCACCGATGCGCAGCGCCTCCAGTTGGGCGGCGAAGGACAGCCCGCCGAAGAGCGCCATCCCGGTCAGGTTGGCCCAGAGCAGCAGCGCCATCATGCCGGTCAGGGCGCCGTAGGTCTGCCCGAAACCGTCACTGAACCGCACGTACGCGGCGAGCAGCAGGCTGGCCAGCCACCACAGCGCCGTGGCGATGCCGGCACCGAACAACAGCCAGGACAGGCCGGGCTGGTTGCGGCGCGGCGCGTGTCGGAACAGCACGGCCACGGCGACCACGGTCAGCCCGAGACTCAGCGGGAAGCGGATCACGTCCCAGATGCCGTGGGCGAGTTCGCCCCACTCGTAGTGTTCGCGGACCGAGTCGCCCATCGCGCCGCCGCCGACCAGGATCAGGAAGCCGGCGAGCGCGGGCAGGCCGGCGGTGACGGCCAGCACGGCGGCTCGCAGGTACTTGCGCAGCGCCGGGCGGTCCCGCTCGACGCCGTAGATGCGGTTGGCGCCCCGCTCGATCTGGGCCATCGTGGTGGTGAGCGCGAACAGGCCGGTGAGCAGACCGAGGGTGAGCGCCAGCTCCCCGGCGTCCTCGACACGCTCGCCCTCGCCGAGCAGCTCGCCGACCATCTGCGAACTCTGGCCCGGGGTGAGCGCCAGGACGGTGTCGGCGACCACCTGGCCGCCCTCCTCGACGCCCAGCTCGCTGATCAGGCCGGTGAGGGCGATCAGGAACGGCACCACGGCGAGGCAGAGTTGCAGCGCGAAGGCCCGGGAGTGGCTGAACCCGTCGCCGTAGCGGAACCGGATGAACGCGTCCCGCAGCAGGTGCCAACCGCCCTGTCCGCGCAGTGTGTGCCAGGCGTCGTCGGCGGACAGCTCCTCGTCGGCCATCAGCCGGGTCTCCGGCACGATCCGGGTACTACTCACTGCGGGCTTCCTCGATCAGCTGCTCGCCCCGCTCCCCGGCACCTTGCGCGTCGACGGCCAGGTCGGGGGCGTCCTCGGGCTGGGGGACGCAGAGCCAGAGCGCCTGCGGCCGAACCTCCGCCCGCAACTGCCGGCCCGGGGAGATCAGGTCGCCGTCCAACTCCCGAGGTTGCGCCCGGTTGCTGGTGACCACCACCCGCCGGCCCCGGAAGATCTCGAGCTGCGGCACCTGGCCGCTGCGGCGGACCACCGCCCAGCCGAGCGCGAGCCAGTGCCGCAGGTTGCGCGGGGTGAGCACGGCGACATCGAGCCAGCCGTCGTCCGGCTCGGCCTCGGTCAACAGGGTCACGCCGCCCTGCAGCCGGCCGACGTTGGCGATCAGGACCGAACGGGCCCGGCGGCGTAGCGGAGGCCGGTCGTCGATGCGGATCTGCACCCGCATCGGCCGGTCCCGTAGGTGGCGGGCGGCACCCATCACGTACGCCGGCCAGCCGATGCGGGCCTTGGTGGTCTCGTTTGTGGCTTCGAGCATCTGGGCGTCGAAGCCCATGCCGGCCATCACTGTGAAGTACCTGTCCTCGACGGCGCCGACGTCGAGCAGCCGTCGGCCGCGTTCGACGGCGACCTGCAACCCGGCGGCGAGGTCGGTGGAGAGCCCCAGGTTGGCGGCGAGCAGGTTGCCGGTGCCCTGCGGCAGCACGGCGAGGGCCACGTCGGTGCCGACCAACCCGCTGACGCAGGACATCACTGTGCCGTCGCCCCCGCAGGCGAAGACCAGGTCGACGCCGGCCTTGACGGCCTGCTCGGTCTGGCCACGCCCCGGGTCGTCGACTGTCGTCTCGTACCACTGAGGCGCGGGCCAGCCGGCCGCGGTCAGGGCGTCGTCGACGGTACGGCGCAACTCGTCGAGATCGTCGACCTTGACCGGGTTGACCACCACAGCGGAGCGCAACCCGCCGTCGCCGCCCGAGGGCCGCCTGTCCTGTCCAGCATCCACGGCGCCAGTGTGCAGCACCCGGACGGCTTCAGCGACCCGGCGACCGGCGCACGTCGGAAGTGCCACAGACACGTTTCAACCCGGCCCCACCCGTCAGGCCGCCGCCCGCAGTGCAAGCTCCACCCGCCGGCGCAGATCGTCGAGGTCGACACCGGACTCGGTGAGCACCAACGCGCCCAGCCCGTTGCCCTCCCGGAGCACCCCGAGCAGGATGTGCTCGGTGCCGATGTGCCGGTGGCGCAGCCGCAGGGCCTCACGCAGGGACAGCTCCAGCACCTTCTTCGAGCGGGGCGAGAACGGGCCGCCGAGGTACCGCCTACGCCCCCAGCGGCGGCGTGGCGCCGGCACCGCCTCCCGTAGCGCGTCCGGGCCGAAGGACTGCTCGATGCGGGCCACGATCGCGGCCAGGTCGATGCCGATCTCCCGCAGCGCTGCGGCGTCCGCGTCGCCGAGGCCCGCGCCGCCGCTGGCGGTGTGCCGGCGGACGCGTTCGCGCAGGTCGTCGGCGCGTACCCCGGCGTCGGCGAGCACCCGGCTGGCCAGCCCGGCCTCGTCGGCGAGCAGGGCGAGCAGCAGGTGCTCGGTGCCCACCGGCCGCTGGCCCTCGACCCGTGCCTCCTCCAGCGCCCGCCGCACCACGTCGCGCGCCCGGTCGGTGAACCGTTCGAACATCACGCCTCCCAGGATGAGTTGACCGCCGGTCGCCCGGCGTGCTTCTTGTGCACTGCCTGCCGGCTGACCTCGAGCGTGTCGGCGATCTCCTGCCAGGACCAACCCTGTCGTCGGGCGTTGTCCACCTGGACCACCTCGAGCCGCTCGAGCAGCCGGCGTAGCGCGCGGACGGCGCGCAGCCCGACCCGGGGGTCGGTGCTGCCGGCTGCCGCCGCGAGTTCTGTCGCCTGACTCATGCCGTCAACATACGTTGACAGCGCGTCTCGTGTCAACCCTGGTTGACGAACGCTTGCCTGTTCCGTCCGCCGCACCCCACCCACCGACTTGACAGCGCTATAGCTAGCCGTTATCCATTAACGATCTAGACGAAGGATGTGCTCCGTGCAGGACGTGGTGCTGGCCATGCTGGCCAAGGAGCCGGCGCACGGATACCAGCTGCGCAGCCGGCTGCGTGCCGCGCTGGGCCCGCTGGGCGAGGCGATGAACGCCGGGCAGATCTACGTGACGCTGACCCGCCTCGGCAAGGCAGGGCTGGTGACCTCGCAGCGGGCCGAGGGCCTACCGGACCGGCCCGAACGCCGGGTGTACGCGCTGACCCCGGAGGGGCAGCAGCGAGTCGCCACCTGGCTGGCCGAAGTGAACTGGCCGAAGCCGGACCTCGCGGAGTTTCACCTCAAGCTGGTCGCTGCCGCGACAGCCCGGCTGGCCGATCCGGTGGCCCTGGTTGACGCCCAGCGGCGTGAGGTGCTGCGCCGGCTGCGCGACGCCCAACGGGCCGCGTTGGAGCGATCGGTGGATCCGGTTGCCGGGCTGCTGCTGGAGGGTGTCGTGCTGCGGCTGCGGGCCGACCTGGAATGGCTGGAGGCGTGCGAACGCCTATGGGCTGAACTTGATCCGACCGGACGGAAGGCGGGGGCGTGACCGGGTCGACGGTATTGCAGGCGCATGGCCTGAGCATGCTTTACGGCGACGAGCACGCGCTGGTCCGCGCGGTCGACGAGGTCGACCTGAACGTGCCGGCCGGGCAGTCGCTGGCGGTGATGGGGCCCAGCGGCTGCGGCAAGTCCACCCTGCTGTACCTGCTCGGCGGGCTGCAACGCCCGACCGGCGGTGAGGTGTGGCTGGCCGACCGTCGGATCGACACGATGAGCGAACGGGCCCTGGCCCGGCTGCGGCGTGACAGCCTCGGGTTCGTCTTCCAGTCGTTCCACCTCATGGACGAGCTCACCGCGGTCGAGAATGTGGAGCTGGCCGCGCTGCTGGCCGGCCATTCACCAGGCAGGGCCCGCAAGCGGGCGATGTATCTGCTGGACCGGGTGGGGCTGGCCGACCGCGCCACGCACCTGCCCTCGGCACTGTCCGGTGGGCAGCGCCAGCGGGTCGCCATCGCCCGCGCGTTGAGCAACGAGCCGCTGGTCGTGCTGGCCGACGAACCCACCGGCAACCTGGACAGCGCCGCCACCCTGGACGTGCTGCGGCTGTTCGAGGAGCTACGCACCGCAGGACAGACCCTCGTGGTGGTCACCCACGACCCCCGCATCGCCGCGGTCGCCGACCGGGTGATCGCCATGCGTGACGGCGCGTTCGTCGACGACAACCGACTTGCCAGCACCGCCACCGGCACCCTCTACGGCGGGCGGAGCTGACATGGCCGGCCGCCTCCTGCTCGTCTGCCGGCTACTGATGCGCGACCTGCGCCGTCGCCGAACCGAAACCGTCCTGCTTCTGACCGCGATCACCGCCGCCACCGCCACACTGACCGTCGGCCTCACCCTCAACGAACTCGCGGACCGGCCGTACCAACAGACCCGGACGGCCACCGCCGGCCCGGACGTGATCGTGACACCCCGGGCCACCGGCCAGGCCGCACTGGACGAACTCGCATCGCTTAGCACCGGGGCCGGCGTCACCGATCACAGCGGCCCCTTCCCGATCGCCTACCTGACGATGACGGCCCACGGCAAGTCCGCGCACACCGTCGTGGCGGGCCGGGACACCGCACCCGCATCGATCGACCGGCCCGCCGTGACCGACGGCACCTGGGTACGCCCCGGCGGCGTGGTCGTCGAGCGCGCCTTCGCCGACGCCCTCGGCATCCGCATCGGCGACACGGTCAACATCGGCGGCCATCCGCTGCGCGTGATCGGGACCGCGGTCACCGCCGCGAGAGCGACGTACCCGTACGCCGGGTGGCACTATCCCGGCAGCGTCCTGGTCGAGCGCGGCGGCCTGGTCTGGGTCGACCACAGCAACATCGCCACGCTCGCCGGCAGCCAGCCCCTGTCGTACACCCTCAACCTCAAACTCGCCGACCCGGCGGCCAGCAGCACATACCCCATCGGCGACCAGCTCACCACCTGGCAGGCGATCAGCTACCTCAACGGTCGGCTGTACAGCGACGCGCAGATCGCCCTGCTCGTCGGCAGCTGGCTGCTCAACGGCCTTGCGCTGGCCGGCGTCGCCGGCATCGTCGCGGGCCGGATCATCGGCCAACGTCGCCGGGTGGGGCTGCTCAAGGCCGTCGGCGCCGGCCCGGCCATGATCGCCGCCGTCCACCTCGCCGAGTACCTCGTGATCGGGCTTGCGGCCGCCGCCGCGGGCTTGGCCGCGGGCTGGTTCGCCGCACCCGCGCTGATCCGCCCCAGCGCCGGGCTCATCGGCTCCGTCAACGCCCAGCCACCTGCGCTACGCATGGTGGTCGCCGTCGTGGTCCTTGCCCTCGCGATCGCTGTGGCGGCGACTCTGGTGCCGGTGTTGCGCGCCGCCACCACCAGCACCGTTCACGCGCTCGCCGACGCCGCAACACCACCGCGGCGTCGGCGGTGGCGCATCTGGCTGTCACGGCGGCTGCCCACCCCCCTGCTGATCGGGGTACGCATCAACGCGCGCCGGCCGCGCCGCGCCCGGCTGGTCACCGTGAACGCCCTGATCACCACAACCACGCTCGTCGGCGTTTTCATGGTCAACAGCCAGGCGGTGCACTTCGACCTCGGCTACACCGAACTCGCCAACCCCCGGGTGGAACGGGGCGAGCAGGCCACGCTCGTGCTCACCGTCGTGCTGTGCATTCTCGCGCTCATCAACGCCGTCGTGAGCGCCTTGGGCGCGGTCCTCGACGCCCGGCAGCCACTGGCCGTCGCGCGGACGCTCGGTGCGACGCCCGCGCAGGCAGGCCTGGGGCTGGCGGTAGCGCAACTGCTTCCAGCCATACCCGGCGTCGCAGTGGGGATCCCGGCCGGCGTCGGGCTCGTTACGTTGGTCAGCACCGGCGAAGTCCAGTACCCACCCGGTTCCTCCCTGCTCGCCACCGCGCTCGGAGTCCTGCTCGCCATCGCCGCGCTCACCGCCATCCCCGCGATGGTTGCCGCACGGCGTCCGGTTGTGGACACACTCAGGTCCGCACCGACCTGACCGGCCGAGCCATCCGATCCCGCCCGCCGCCACGCTCATCCGACTACCCTCGGTCAGGGACAGCTTGGTCGTGCCGGGCGCGACGCCCGGGAGGTGATATCGGATGGCCGCACCCGCCGACGCAGCGGTGCTGGTCGGCCTCGGGTCGGAACTCGACCTCCCGGTCGTCGAACAGGCCGCGCAGGAGGCCGCCGGACACGGCCGGCCGCTGCACCTGCTGCACACCTTCGACTGGCGCGCGGCCTTCGCCGCGGACACCGTCGCCGCACCCCGCGACCAGGCCGAAGAGCTGATCACCCGCGCCGCCCAGCTCGCCCACCAGACCGAGCCGGGGCTGACCGTACGCGGGGAGATCGTCGAGAGCGCCATGCTGCCCACCCTCATCCGCCGCTCGGAGGGCACCTTCCTGCTGGCCGTCGGCGACAGCGGCATGGCGGGCAGCGGCCAGTGCGTTCCGGCCGAGACGACCGCCGTGCAGTTGGCCGCACGCGCCGGCTGCCCCCTGTTGGTGGTCCGACGTGAGCCGCCGCCGCAGGGCCCGGTGCTGGTGGGCGTCGACGGCTCGCCCAGCTCCCACCTCGCCCTCCAGTGGGCCGTGCAGTGTGCGGCCCGCCGGGGCGCTCGACTGCTGGCGCTGCGGGTGGTCGAGTACGACGAGGACACCGACGCGGTCGCCGAGCAGCTCACCGAGGCACTGGCCCGGCACACCGGCCGCGACAGCACAGTGCCGACCGAGTGTCGCGTGGTACGCGGCGACCCCGCCGAGGTGCTGATCGACACCTCCCGCAACACGCAGGTGGCGCTGGTCGCCGCCCGCGGCGACGAACCGGGGCGGGCCATGCTGGGCGCGGTCGCCCAGTCCCTGCTCTACCACTCCCCGGCCCCGGTGGTAGTGGTCCGCGGTCTGGCCGAGGCGCCGCTGACCGGGCCCGACGCCCACCCGGCGCGAGACCAACGGCCCTGACCCGGGGCGTCCGCAGCGGCCAGGCTGGACACCGGACGCCCACTCCTACCCGCGAGAGGCAGCATGATGGAGACCGCTCTCGACGTGCACCGCGCCCTCACCGACGACGAGCTGCGCCGGCTGGACGCCTACTGGCGCGCCGCGAACTACCTCACCGTCGGGCAGATCTACCTGCTGGACAATCCGCTGCTACGCGAGCCGCTGACCCCCGACGACATCAAACCCCGACTGCTCGGGCACTGGGGCACCAGCCCCGGCCTCAACCTGATCTACGCCCACCTCAACCGGGTGATCGTGGCGCGCGACCTCAACGCCATGCTGGTCACCGGCCCCGGTCACGGCGGGCCGGCCATCGTGGCCAACACCTGGCTGGAGGGCACCTGGTCGGAGCGCTACCACGACGTGGCCCGCGACGAGGCCGGGATGTCCCGACTCTTCCGCCAGTTCTCCTTCCCGGGCGGCATCCCCAGCCATGTCGCGGCGGACGTGCCGGGTTCGATCCACGAGGGCGGCGAGCTCGGGTACGCGTTGAGCCACGCCTACGGCGCCGCGTTCGACCACCCGGACCTGCTGGTGGCCTGCGTGATCGGCGACGGCGAGGCGGAGACCGGGCCGCTGGCCGGCAGTTGGCTCTCCGACGTGTTCCTCAACCCGGCGCGCGACGGCGCGGTGCTGCCCATCCTGCACCTCAACGGCTACAAGATCGCCAACCCGACCGTGCTGTCCCGGATCCCCGAGACCGACCTGCTCGACCTCATGCGCGGATCCGGCTACCAGCCGTACGTGGTGGCCGGTGACGAGCCCGCCCGGGTGCACCGGACCCTCGCCGCGACCCTGGACCGTGTGCTGAGCGAGATCGCCGAGATCCAACGGCGGGCCCGTTCCGGAGGCGTCGTCGAACGCCCCCGCTGGCCGATGATCATTCTGCGCACGCCGAAGGGCTGGACCGGCCCGCGTGAGGTCGACGGCACCCAGGTGGAGGGCACCTACCGCGCCCACCAGGTGCCGCTGTCGGGCGTACGCGACAACCCGGCGCACCGGGCCGAGCTGGAGCGCTGGCTGCGCAGCTACCGGCCGGAGGAGCTGTTCGACGCGACCGGCGCGCCGGTGGAGGAACTGCTGACGCTGCCGCCGCGCGGTGACCGACGGATGAGCGCCAACCCGGTCACCAACGGCGGCGTGGTGCTGCGCGACCTGACCCTGCCGGACTTCCGCGACTACGGCGTGGAGGTACCCGAACCGGGTACGCCGATCGCCGGCGCGACAGGGGTGCTCGGCCCCTGGATCCGCGATGTCATCAGCGCCAACCCGGAGACGTTCCGGCTGTTCGGCCCGGACGAGGTCGCGTCCAACCGACTCGGTGCGGCGTTCGAGGTGACCGACCGGGCCTGGGTGGCCGCCACAGTGCCCGGCGACGACCACCTCTCCCCCGACGGACGGGTCATGGAGGTGCTCTCCGAGCACCTGTGCCAGGGCTGGCTGGAGGGCTACCTGCTGACCGGCCGGCACGGCGTGTTCACCAGCTACGAGGCGTTCATCCACATCGTCGACTCGATGCTCAACCAGCACGCCAAGTGGCTGAAGGTGACCCGGGCCATCCCCTGGCGGCAGCCGATCGCCTCGCTGAACTACCTGCTGTCCAGCCACGTCTGGCGGCAGGACCACAACGGCTTCTCCCACCAGGACCCGGGCTTCATCGACCACGTCGTCAACAAGAAGGCCGAGGTGGTGCGGGTCTATCTGCCGCCGGACGCCAACACCCTGCTCGCCACGATGGACCACTGCCTGCGCAGCCGGCACTACATCAACGTGGTGGTGGCCGGTAAGCAGGCCGCCCCGAACTGGCTGACGATGACCGAGGCGATCCAGCACACCCGGCGTGGCCTGGGCATCTGGGAGTGGGCCAGCAACGACGGCGACACCGAACCAGACGTGGTGCTCGCCTGCTGCGGAGACGTGCCCACACTGGAGACGTTGGCCGCTGTCGAGCTTCTGCGCCAGAACCTGCCGACGTTGAAGGTGCGCCTGGTCAACGTGGTCGACCTGATGCGACTCCAGCCGGACACCGAGCATCCACACGGTCTGACCGACAACGAGTTCGACACCATCTTCACCCAGGACCGGCCGGTCATCTTCGCGTACCACGGTTATCCGTGGCTGATCCACCGACTCACCTACCGCCGCACCAACCACGAGAACCTGCACGTGCGCGGTTACAAGGAGGAGGGCACCACCACCACTCCCTTCGACATGGTGATGCTCAACGACCTGGACCGCTTCCACCTGGTCATCGACGTCATCGACCGGGTGCCCGGGCTGGCCGCCAGCGCCGCGCACCTGCGCCAACGGATGGCCGACGCCCGACAGGCGGCCCGCGACTACACCCGCCAGTACGGCGAGGACGACCCCCAGGTCGCCGAATGGCGCTGGGTCCGCGAAACCGACCCGACCACCCCCTGAAGGAGGACGACGTGCGCGACGCGGAGATCCTGGTCGGCTACGACGGCTCCACCGACGCCTCGGTGGCCCTGAACTGGGCAGTGGAGGAGGCGCGGCACAGCGGCCAGCCGGTGCGGCTGGCGTACGTCTTCGAATGGCTGACCGTGGCCAGTTGGGTCGGCCCGGGCGTGGCCCCCGGCGTGTGGCCGGACGACACCGCCCGCCGGCAGGTCGAGGACCTGGTCCGCAGGGCCGCGGCGGACGCCACCGCGGCAAACCCCGGGCTGACCATCACCGGCGAGGTGTACGACGGGCCGCCCGCGCTGGTGTTGCAGGAACGCTCGGCGGAGGCCGGGATGCTGGTGCTGGGCAGCCGGGGTCACGGCGGCTTCGGCGGCCTGCTGGCCGGGTCGACGGCGGTCTCGGTCGCGGCACACGCCCACTGCCCGGTCGTGGTGGTCCGGGACGGGGCCGACAGCGCCGCTACCGACACGTCGGGCCGCCCGGTGGCGGTCGGGGTGGACGGTTCGCAGCCTTCGCTGGTGGCGCTCGGCTTCGCGGCCGAACGGGCGGCGCAGCGGCAGCTGCCGCTGCGCGTCCTGCACGCCTGGACACCGGGCCCCGGCGGGGCGGCCGGGGTGCCCGCCGAGCGGGCCGCCGTGGAACAGGCGCTGGAGCCGTGGCGGCGAACATTCCCCGAGCTGGCGGTGACCGTCGACCTGGAGTCGACAAGCCCGGCCGCGATGCTGATCGAGGCGAGCCAGGACGCGCGGCTGGTGGTGGTCGGCAGCCGCGGCCGGGGCGGCCTCGCGGGGATGCTGCTCGGCTCGGTCAGCCAACAGGTGATCCAGCACTCCCACTGCCCGGTCGCGGTCGTCCGAGAACGCTGACCGGAGCCTCAGGCCATGAGCGTGCGGCGCCTGGTGCTGGCGCGAACTCGGACCGAAATCCTCATCGCTCAAGATAGCCAATCCCGAGATCGGCCTCGCGGTCAGGCTTCTGCGGCTATTCGCCGAGCCAAGCGTTCATACACGGGAGCGGCAAACGCCTATTCGACATCTGCCGCTCCCACTGTCATCGGGCCGACAAACGCTCCCGAACAACCTTATTAACAAGATCAATTTCGACTAGATTAACGGTCCGTCAAGAACATCGTATTCACAGTAGAGACCGACCAGGTATTGCTTCGAGTATTCCCCTCCCTGCGCGATGTTCTGCGGCAACCATTCGTCCGGTCCGGGATCGAGGTCAACCACGCATCGCCCGGAAGAACAGTCAAGATTCAGCCCATCCGACAAAACTGTGTACGAGTACTTGGCGCTCGAAACGAACTGGTACTCACTGACTCCCTTGACGATCAAGCGGACGAGTCGCCATTCGTTAGCGCTTGCGTCCATCGCCTGAATTTCAACGGAAGCGGTGCGATCACCGATCGGAACACGAGGTAGGTGCAGGCGAACTCCAGTGATAACGCCATCCTCGAAGCGAATAAACCGCTCCAGGAATGACTGGACATCGCGTTGTTCGAGCCGCGCAGACACCTAAATACCCTCCTGTGAGCTCATGGCCTCAGATTCCACCCGGGCGGAAGGTCCGGACCTGGAATATGCGGAGCACCCGCACCATGCCCACCACCGGGAGTGCCGGGCGGGTCAATGATGTGGCCATGCGGACCGCCTGTTCCATGGTCCTTGAAATCATAGTGCCCAAATGCATCGCCATCCCCATTGTAGATCGTGTTCTGCACTGGGGTTCCATCTCCGCCCGTACGGGTGTAAACGGAATTCGGCTCCCCGCCGGTCCACGGGGGCCGACCCGTTCCGGACATATGACCACCTATTGGAAGCCCATCGTCGCCGAGTGGGATCCTGGCATCGACCGGGCCATATGGTCGATCCGCCATCGACGGTGCGGGCGTGAAGCCGTCACCGCAGTTGTGAACCAGGACCGGCGTTTTGCCCGCCACCACATAGTACGTGTGGATGTCCGCGACCGTGAGGTCGTGCATCGACTTCAGGCCGGCATACGACCGGACGGCCTGGACGGTTACCGCCTTGCCATCCAGGGCCCGCAGCGACTCGCCGACCTGCACATCCGCGGCATCGATCCAGTCCTTCCGGTCCTCGCTCCAGAACGGGTGGTGCTGCGTGGTCTTGATGACGGAAGGCTCGGCGCCGGCCGCCACGACCGTCAGGTCCGTCAGGTCCGCATCCTCGTTGCGGTGGGTGCGGGTGACCTCACGAGCCGCGGTCTCGCCGGTCTCCGGGTCGGTGGCCAGGACCAGGTCGCCTTCTTGCAACTTCTCGATGGCTTCGTAACCACCGCTGGCCAGCACCACCTTCGTTCCCGGCGCGAAGCTGTGTCGTTTGACCAGGCAACTCTCGGCTGCCTTCAGGACGTTGTCGGCCCATTTCGTGTCCTCGGACCATTTCAACAGGGCCTTGCCGGCCCTGGCGATCGTGTTGGCCATCGGCTTGGCCTTGCGGAGGAACTGGAGGGCCTTGGTCGCCGGCAGCATTCCGGCGAGTGAGAAGGCGCAGGCCATCAGATCGCCGTGGATGCAGTCCAGGATGTCGTTGATGCCGAAGAAGTCGAGCAGAAGCTTTCCGCCGGCCTGGATGATGATCGAGATGGCGTTCTGCTTCTTGACTTCCTTGGCCCGCTTGATCTCCTCGTTGGTCGGGCCGCCGTTCTTGCCGCCGCCCCTGCCGCCCTTGTCGCCACCGCCGCCGTTGCCGCCACCAGCATCATGCGCGGCGTGCGCCTCTGCCCAGTCGTCGTCGCCACAACTGCCACCACAACCGTCGTTGTCGCCCGCGACCTCGACGTAATTGCCGTACATGTCCTCGTAGTCGGCGCCCGGGCCGCAGGCGTCGTCCGAGCAGGACCGGAGGCCGCTCGGGTCGGAGAACGTGATCGGGCTGTTGTTGCTGTAGGCATAGGCGTTCCACTGCTGCGGATCGGCCAGGTCCTGCACCGGGTCGACCGAGATGAACCGCCCCAGACCGGTGTCGTACTGCCTGGCTCCGATGTTCGTCAGGCCGGTCGGGTCCTTGTCGCCTCCGACGAAGCCCTTGTTGTTGGTCCACTGCGGCTGGCTGCCGCGAGGATCGCCGTACGGGGTCTGGCGGCGTACGGTGACCGCCTGCGACGCCGCGTTGATGCCGGTCTGCTGGGTGCCCTGGTGGTCGGAGTAGAGCCAGGTCAGCGCGCTCGGCGTACGGTTGGCGACCATCTTGCCGGCGAAGCTGTAGTAGCGGGTGCCGGTGATGACGGAGTTGTTGTCCCGCCGGATCTCCTGGCCCGGCAGGTAGAGCGTGCTGCCGGTGGCGTCACGCCGGATCAGGCGCGCGCCGTCGGCGTCGTAGATGTTGGTCTCGACGGTCTGACCGCCGACCTTCACCGTGGCGAGCTTGCCCTCGGCGTTCCACGTGAGGGTCTGCGAGTTCGCCGCCGTCGCGCAGTTGTTCGCTGTGGTGGCCGCCGGTCGGCAGGTCATGTTGCCGACGTTGTCGTAGGCGTACTGGGTCGTGACGGCGGGTTGGCCGGGCGCCTCCGTGGCGACCGAGGTGACGGCGTGCGGCCGTACGACGTCCTTGCCGCTGGTCGGCGTCGTGTAGTCGCGCTTGGTGTCGCCCGCCGCGGTGTGCACCTTCTCCGTGCTGCGGTTGCCGACCGCGTCGAGGGTCCACTCGTGCCAGTACGGTGCCGGCCCGCCCAGGTTGGGCACGCTCGGATCCGCCGCGCAGTCGACACCCGTCTTGGGCGTCCAGGCGTTGGTCATCCGACGCAGGTCGTCGTAGCGGAAGCACTGGGTGTCCGCCGTACCGACCTGCGGGGTGTCCTTGATCCAGAGGATGTTTCCGATGGCGTCACGCTTGTAGTTGGCGTCCACCACCGTGCCGGCGCCGGTCTCCGGCTTGACCGTCATCCGGTCGACGCGCCGGGTGGTCAGGTCGTAGTAGGTGTTGTCCTCGACGTACACGCCGCCGTCGGTCTTGCGGGTGGTGAGGGTCGGCTCGCCGTACTGGGTGTACTGCTGGCCGATCACGTAACGGCCCACGTTGATCAGGTTGGTTGCCAGCTCCGTGGGCAGACCCGTCGTCGAGTCGTACTTCGTCTCCACCTTCTCGGTGGTCAGACCGCCGCCACCGGGATAAATGATCGACGTCGGGCTGCCGTTGTACGGGGAGTATCCGTAGGCGTAGGACCAGGTGCCCGCGAGGTTCTGAGCCTCGTTGGTGGGGATGACGTAGTTCGCGCCGTCCGGCTGGTAGCGGTCGGTGAAGTCGCTCACCTGCCACTTGTAGGCGTTGGCCGATCCTGCGGACTCGTACCGGATGCTCTCGGTCAGTTGACCGCGGACCGTCTTGCCGCTGTAGAGCTTGTCGTACTTCCACTCGGCCAGCTTGTTGCCGGCCGCGACGCTGCCGGCGTAGAGGCCCTTGCGCCGCCCCATGGCGTCGTAATCGTTCACCAGGACGTTGTTGGCGGCGTCGGTGGTCCTCTCCACCTGGTCGTACTGGGTGTACGACATCGTGGTGGTGCCCTTGTCCGGGTCCTTCGCGCTGATCTGGCGACCCTTGATGTCGTACGCGTTCACCCACTCGTTTCCGCCGGTGTCCCGGACGAGGGTGAGCTGGTTCTTGCGGTTGTAGGTGTAGGTCGTCACGATGTCCGGCTTGACCTGGGTCTTGTCGGCCCGCTGCCGCAGTTCGATCGTCCGACCCTGCACGTCGGTCTTGGTGGTGGTGACGGTGCCGCCCTCCGGCGGGTTCACCACTGTGGAATCGCCGAGGTACTCGGTCCTGGTGCGCCACTTCTCGACGAGGTTGGTGATCCCGTCGGTTCCGAAGAACACCTGGTCGGTCGTGCGGGAGGCGTTGTCGTAGACGGCCTTCGACACGGCCGGCACCGACCACTCCGGCTCCCACCAGAGCGCGCCGGCGGGCGCGCCCGGCTCGGCATGCGCCTGGTAGGTGGTCACGGCCCGACCGGTCGCGTCGTAGAGCGTGTCGGTGACCACCCGGTCGCCGCCGACCCCGGCAATCTGTGTCTGGCGGGGCCGCAGGAAGGCGTCCTTGATGTCGTACGAGGTCAGGTAGCCGCCGCCGGCGTTGAGCACCCGACTTCTGGTGTACGGGTAGGCGTCCCGGTTGGGCGCGTACGAGTAGGTGTAGTCGACCGACGGGCTGGTCGGGTGGGCGGTGCGCGGCCAGCCGACCGCCCAGCCCTTGGCGAGGCGACCCATCGGGTCGTACTCCATGTCGGTGAGCCGACCGTTGTAGTCCTTGGTCTGGATCGGCTGACCCCAGTAGGGCCGCGTCTCGATGGTGTTGACCCAGTCGACGCTGCCGCCGTTCGGATCCGGGGTCTTGGTGGTCACCGTCATGACCGGCCCACCGGTCGCAGGGGTGTACGCCGTCGTCACCGTACGGCCACGCGCGTCGGTGGCGGTCTTCGGCCGCCCGTACACGTCGAAGGTGGCCTGGCTCAGGGTCTGCCAGACGGTGCCACCGCCGACCGACCAGTCCTGGAGCCGGTCGATCCGGGTGACCTCACCCCGGCTCGGTGGGGTGTCGACGCTCGTCGCGCCGTCGTAGAACTTGCGCTCGTCGGCGACGATGTCGTCCTGGCTGGCCGGCGCGGTGGCGCAGGGCACCGCCTTGACGGTGATCTGCTTGACCGTCTGGATCAGGTTGGCACCGGTGTTGCGGTTGTAGAGATAGGTGGTGCACGTCTCGTCGCCGGTCTTGGCCACGTCACCGTCGGACTGGATCGTCTTCGTGCTGCCGTAGGTGCCGTCGAAATTCGACACGCTGCGTGACGTCCGCCAGCCGGAGGCGCCGTTGACTCCGAGCGCCACGGCGTTGTAGGTGATCGCCGTGTTGACGTACCGGGCGGTGACCGTGTCCTTGTTGATGGTGCGGGTCGCTGTCGCATCCGAACGCCACGGCACATTGACCGTCTTGCTGACCGGCTTGGTCTTGGTGCCGTTGTAGACGACCTGCTCGCGGACCATGCCGGCGAACTGGTCCTCGTCGTACACCGTCTCACCGCCGAGCGAGGCGCCCACCGTGACGGTGCGGGTGTCACCGTTCGCGTTCAGCCGGTCACCGTGCATGCCCCGCAGGAAGGTCGTCTCGGTCAGGGTCTGCGCCGGAGCGTCGCCCTTGCGTACCTGCACCTGGCCGTAGCCGCGGAACTGGTTCCACGTCTTGCGTTTCGGCTTGACCAGGCCGTTGTCGTCGGCGTAGTGCCAGGCCGGGTTGCCGATGTAGTCGTAGTACGTGTTCTGCACCGGCTGGCCGTGGTCGGTGCCGCCGACCTTGACCATGATGTCGGACTCGGAGACCTGTGTGACGACGTACTTGTGCCAGTACTCGGTGAGTTCCTTACCCGGTTCGTACGGGTCCGGTCCGACCACCGGGTAGCAGAGGCGGGTGTTGTTCTCCGGGGAGGACGGCAGGCTGCTGCTCTTGCAGTCCTCCTGGCTGTACGTGACCTGGATCTTCCCACCGGTCTCGGTGATGATGTTGCCGATCCGCATCCGGTTGTTGCTGGTGTTGTTCTTGCTCAACACCCGGTTCCGCTTCGAGATCGGCTCGAAGGTCACCGGCGGCATGACCTCCGTGCCCCCGACCAGGCCCTTGTGCACCAACGAGTCCAGCCACATCCCGGCGTGGTCGCTGCCGTCACCGACCGGCGGGTAGGTGTGGCCCAACGTCCAGGAGTCGACCGGCTGCCAGTCGTCGGGCGTCTTGGTGGTGTCCCAGACCTTCGTGGTGACCGCCGACAGCCGCTTGGTGGTCCAGAACGTCGGGCCGTAGTTCTCCTTGCAGTCCGCCGCCGCCGCCGTGCACTCCTGGTCCCAGGGAACGTCCTTCCAGTTGCCCCGGTTCGTGCAGTCGACGGTGCAGCGGTTCGCGATGTCGAGGACGACCTGGGCCAGCGGCTGGACCGAGCGATCGGTGCTGCCACGGTCCCAGGTGCCGTAGTCGATCCGCCGCAGCGAACCGCCCCGGGTGTAGAGCGCCTTGTTGGTGGACGTGGCGTTCTTGGCGTAGTAGTTGTCCTCTTTCTCGTACCAGTACGACAGCGTGTTGCCACGGGGGTCGACGACGTAGTCGAGGTTCCACCGCCAGGTCTGGTTGCAGAACGACGAGGCGAACGTGCCCGCGTTGCACGGCTCGTTGGTGTGGTTGCCGGCGACGGGGACGTTCCACGCGGAGTTCGTCGTGGTGCTCTGCCCCGGCAGGCTGTTGAGGCCGAAGAAGTACTGCATGCCGTCGGGCGTCGTCACCTTCCAGTGTTCGCCGTCGTCATCGCCGTTGGCGGCACTGAGCTTCTTCTCGATCTTCGAGCCGTCCTCGTTGCGGCTGTGCCAGCCCTTGCCGGTTTCGAAGATCAGCTCCCCGCCCCGGCCGTTCAGCGACATGGTGGCGTTGTCCGACCGCCAGCACTGGTCGCCGGTACGGTTGGTGCTGTTGTTTCCGCCGCTCATGTCGTCGGCGCACGGCACGTAGCTGCGCTCGATGTAGCCGGACCAGAGGCTGAAGCCCTCGCCGGCCCAGGACGGCTGACTGTTTGACGCGTCGGACTGTCCGTCGACGGCGTCGGAGGTGTAGGAGAGGCCGAGGCTGGGTGCCGGGCCGCCGATCGCCGGCGGCATCCGCATCGGGTACGACCAGGAGAAACCACCGGTCGACGTACCCGCCGACCAGGTGGCGCTGGCCGCCATCGGCGTGGCGGAGAAGTCACCCTCCGGACCCGAACTGCCCGCGGCGAGCGCGACCAGTGTGGACGCCGCCCCGGTGGAACGCGCCGTCGAGGCGCCGGCGGTGACCGGCACCTCGGCGCTGACCGAGCCACCGTCGTTGTGGGACACCAACGGCGTGGCGGCACAGTCGGCCCGCTCCGGGGTGCGCAGTCCACACTCCGGCACCTGGAACAGCCGCAACCGGGATGCCCAGTCGCCGCCGAAGGCGTCCCGGAAGCTCCGGTAGTCCACCGAGACGGTGGCCGCACCCGGCTGACCGAGGGCTGCGGACGAGGTGGTCGCCGAGCCCTGACCGGCCTCGTCGACCCGCAGCACCAACCCGTCGCGCCACCGCGCCGGCACCGTCGCCCGGTTGAGCAGCTCGACCGAGACCGCAGAGGTCCGGGCACCCGCCGCACCGGCCGCTCGGGTGACCGACACCGGCAGCGCACCGACCCGTACCGCCGCCGGCGCAGACCGGCGCTGCCCGGTCGGGGCCTCCGCCGGGAGCGTCACCGTGGCCTTGCCCGGCTTCGGCCACACCGGCGCGGCCGGCTTCGCGCTCGGCACCTGCCGGGTGGGCCATGCCTGACCGTCGGCCGTGGCGCCGTCCTTGTCGAGCTTCTCCCGTTGACCGGTCTGGGGCTTGGGGCTGGTCGGCGCGGCCTGCGCCGGGACCGACAGCCCGGTGACGACGAGCGCCCCACTGAGGATCCCTGCCACGATCGCGTGCATCCGGCTATGCGGCTTATATGTCATTTTGGCCAGTTTTTTGGGGTAGCGAGTCACCATGCCTCCACTCACGAGGTGTCGTGCTGCGGGTAGCTGAGGGGTACGAGAGCGTCAGTCCTCGGGTGCTTCCACCGACTCCGGTGACTCCGCGTCGAAGAGCGTCTTGACCGCCACGTCGGTCAGCGCCCCCTGATAGAGGCCGAGCTTGTCGATGTCGCCCTGCCAGAGGTCGCCCCACCGCGGCGTCCCGCCCACCGGGGTGAAGCGGGCGGCACCGACGACGAGCGGACCGGTCGCGTTGAAGGCACCGGTGAAGGCGCCGCTGCCGTAGCCCTTGATGCCCTCCTGCTTTCCGTTGACGTAGAGCCGGACCTCGCGCCGGGACGCGTCGTAGACGGCGACCAGATGCGTCCACCTGGCCCGGTCGTCCTCCGTTATGACCCGCGACGACATCGGGACCTCGACGGTCTGGCCCGAGATGACGTCGTCGTCGACACCGAAGACGCTGAGACACCACCGGTATTCGGTCGTGCTGCCCACCGTGAAGGCCCGCTGGCCGAGGTAGAAGGCCGACTGTTGACTGCCGGCCTGGCTGACGGCGGTCATCGTGCCCAACGCCTCCGCGTCGGGTCGCACCCAGACCGACACGCTGAAGGACTGATCGGTACGCAGCACGCGGCCGTCCTGCCAGACCGGGTTCTGCGGCTCGGCGAGATTGTCCTGTGAGCGCCCGTACTCCACGGTCTGCTGGGCGGGATCCTCGATGCCCTGCCGGTCCAGCGCCAGGAACTTGTCATCGGACAGCGAGCCGAAGTCGACGCCCTGGGTCAGCGCCAGTCGGCGGCCGAACTGGCCGTCCTCCGGCGCGCTGCACAGCGTGGGGTCGGACGACTCCTCGTAGCAGGCCATGCCGTTGGCGAAGCTCCAGTCACCCACCTTGATCGCCGCGAGCATCCCGGGCTCGTCGAAGCCACCGGAATCCGGGTCCTCGGCGAGCTGACCGGTGAAGTCGTGCGCGACCAGCACCCGGTCATAGACCTGCACGTCGGCCAGGTTGCCCTTGAACCAGTTGATCGGAGAGCCCGCCCACCCGCGGCCGACGGTGAAGATACCGCCCGCGCTCCAGGCCGTCGCGGTCCGGTCCACCTCGCCGGTGAGCGTGCCGTTGACGTACAGCCGGACCTTTCCGGCGGTCTTGTCATAGACGCCGGCGAGGTGCGTCCACCGACCGACGTCCGCGGCGGTCAGGGCGGTACTGACAGCGGGTCGGCTGGTGCTGGTGGTCAGGTCGGTGTCCTTCATCATGAACGACCAGCGGGGCGTCGCCGGGGAGCCCTCCAGTCGGGTCCCCAACTGGAACCCCGTGGTGCTGGTGCCCGCCTGCGCGGCGACGACCATGTCGCTCGTGGTCGGCAGCGCCCCCAGTCGCACCCAACCCGCCACGCTGAACGACCTGGTGGTGTCCAGCACCGGTCCGGCCGTCGCCAGGGCCGACGAGGTGCCGTTGAACGAGGCGGTCTCGCCACGGATCATCCGTAGGTCCCCCGTCCACGAGACGCTCCCCGAGGACAACGGGGTGCGGCCCGACGGCGGGGACTGCTGCATGTCGTCGAGCGCGTTCGCCGCCGTGACGCCGGGGTACGTCTCCAGACCCCAGCGGGCGACAGCCGGCGCCGCACGCGCGGCGGTGAACTCCAGCGAGCCATGCCCGACGTTGCCGGCACCGTCGGTGGCCGAGACGTAGAGGGTGTTCAAACCGTACTTCGGCACCACGAGCGAGACGACCGCCTGCATCACGCGGATCGGGGCGTTCGGTGGCACGTTCACAAGGCCGCTGGTCGCCGCGAGCTGCGTGGTGGCCGGGCTGGCCCAGCCGTACGCGACCTTCGTCACCGTGAGGTCGGTGGACCGGATCGTGAAGTTGGCCGTGCTGCCCGGCACCGTCGATCCGCCGCTCAGCACGGCGGTCACCGGTGGGACCTTGGTGTCCGCCAGGAAGGTGCACCAGTCGGACCAGACGCTGGTCTGGCTGTACGGCGCGGGGTCGGTGGCCTTGGCACGGAACGCGTACTTGACGCCCTCCCCGGCCGTCACCGCGGCCGTGGTCGAGCGCCCTCCGGCGGGGACCGACGCCCCGGCGGGAGCGGCCCGGCGGGGCGTCGAGGCGTCGATCAGACCGTTGGCGGGCACCTGGACCCACTCGTACCCCGTCGTCAGCGCCTGCGTGCCGTCGGCGTCCGGGAAGATCGCGGAGAAGATCGGCTTCAGCGTGCCGATGACGAGCGTCGTGTTGGCCGGGCAGGCCACACCCGCGATCTGCAGGTTGTTCGGCTTGCCGGGGATCGAGTCGAAGTCGACCACCAGCTTGGCGTTGCCAGGAAAGAACTTCTTGTACCGGTCGGTGGTGCTCTCACCCGAGCCGTCGGTGGCGCTACAGGCGCAGAAACCGAAGGTGATGTTTGTGGCGCTGCTCGTCGCGGACGACTGGATCACGCTGGTCACCGCGGACCCGGTGAAGTTGACGGTCATGTCGGGTTGCGGAGAGTCGGAACACCCGGAGCCCTCGTTGGCGTGCGAACTGGCCGAGGACTTCAGGCCGATCAACTTCGGTGCCCACTTCGTGCGCGGCGTCGAGGCGATGACCCCCGAGTGGTAGAGGTAGGTCGGGGTGTTGCCGCAGGACCAGGAGTGGTCCACCTTCATCTGCACGTACGCCGACTCGATGTGCTTACCCCGGACAGTGGTCAACGGGAAGTCGAAGTAGGACCGGTACAGTTTTCCCGAATCCGGGTCTCTGCCCACCCGGGCGACCGAGGTGTCGGTGTTGTTGCTGTTGTTGTTCGTCGAGTACGCCCAGCGTGACTTGCCGGTGGACCAGGCGGGGTCGATGTAGACCGGGAAGGTGGCGTTCCCCGGTGCGAGCAACGTGGTGTCCGGACGCAGCAGCAGGTCCCCGTCGGCGACCTCGACAGCGACGGCGGCGGTCCGTGCCGCGTCACCGGGCGCCGCCGCTGACGACGGCCCACCACCGGAGCCCGAATCCGCCGCCGAGGTCTGCGCCGAGCGGCTGCCCGCCGGCCCGGTAGCGGAACGGGAGTCCCACATGACGGCGTTCTCCGCGGCGGCGAGGACCTCGCCGTCCGCCATGGCGGACAGGTTGCCGTCGCGCCCTCGTACCACCCGCGCGTCTCCACCCAGGTCGAAGCGGAGTTCGCGCAGGCGCGGATCCGCTGCCGCCTCGGGGGTCTTGACCACGAAGACGTGCGTGAAGCCCGTCCGGGTGGCGCGCAGCACGAGGTCCGTGCCCGGCAGCACCTCCACGTAGGTCGCGGCGTCGCCGGACACCGACGGGCGCGGAAGGCCGCCGGGCCACGACAGGGAGAACGACCTGCCCTGCCGGGACAGGATCACCGCCGGGGCGGCTCCTCCGGCGGAGAAGCGCACGTCCGCGACCGACGCGGCGGGCCGCCAGCCACCCGAATCCTCGATGAGCGTGAGGTCCACGTCAGCCCAGGAGCCGTTGGGTCGGTGCACACGCTGCGGCTGTACCGCCATTTCGGCGGTGAAGTCACCCGACGGATTCGCGAAGACCTGGGTCAGCTCGGTTCGGGCCGACGCCACCTCCACCCGCTGGCCCGAGCGGCGCGCCGCAACCGCGGCGGACCCCGCGTCGGCCGCCTCGGAGACCCGGGTGGGCGGCTGTGCCGCGGCGGGCGGTGCCGCCTGCGCTGGCACCGCGAGGCTCGACGCGCCGAGCAGCGCGACCACGGCACCAACAACCGGTCGAGATTGTCTGGAAAGGAACGCAGGCAGCAGCCAGCGGCTAGCAGTCATCAAAAATCCCCCGTGGCAATGAGAACTAGTCGGCCGAACTGTAGGGATGCCGCACATGTTTGTCTATGCCGTTGACCATGCGTTATGGCAAATGGGACGAGAGCCCTTAATGATCACTCAATCTGCACCCGGCGTCACCGATTCCTGGGCGGCGAGCACCGCCGCCTCCCGGGTCGGGTCCAGCCCGATGGAGCTGCGCTGCGGTCGTCCGGCGCGCGGCGGAACCGCACCGACCTCGCGCAGCCAGCGCCAGGTGTCGCCGACGGTCTCGGCCACCGGCCGACAGGTCAACCCGGAGGCCAGGGCGCGGGTCACGTCCTGCTCCAGCAGGCCTCGGTACGGGTGGCCGCGCGGCAGCCAGATCGGCAGGTCGCTCCACGGCTGCACCCCGGCGGCGAGAATCGACGCCGGATCGGTCCAGCGGAGCCGGGCGTCGGACCCGGTGGCGGCCACGCACGCGTGCAGCAGCTCGCCCATCGTGGTCTGCGCCGGAGGACCGACCGCGTTGAACGTGCCGCCCACCTTCCGGGCGCCCGCGTCGAGCACCCACCCCGCCAGGTCGCGGACGTCGACGTACTGCACCGGCAGGTCGGCCGGCGCGGGGGCGAGCACGTCCCCGCCCCGCTCGATGCGCCGCAGCCACCAGGGCAGCCGACCGATGTCCTCGCCCGGGCCCAGGATCAGGCCGGCCCGGGCGACCAGCGCACGCTGATCGAACACCTCCCGCACGGCACGCTCGGCACCGGCCTTGAGCTGCGGGTAGTCGCCGTCGACGGCGCCCGGGTCGGCGTCCACCACCGGGGAGTCCTCATGCAACCCCGCCGCGGCATGGTCGGTGTAGACCGAGCCGCTGGACACGTACACGTAGTGGCCGACCGAGTCGACCAGGGCGCGGGCGGCGTCGCCGGCGGCCCGCGGCGCACCGTCCCAGGTGTCCGCCGCGACGTCCCACTCACCGCCGGCCAGCGCGGCCAGGCCGTCCGGCGCGGTGCGGTCACCCCGCAACCGGTGTACGCCGGACGGCACCGTGCCGTGCAGCCCTCGGTTGAACACCGTCACCGACCAGCCGCGGCGCACCGCCTCGGTGACCGTCGCCCCGCCCACGAAGCCCGTACCGCCCAGCACCAGCAGTCTCATGCGCGCCACCCTGCCGGCACCGGCCGGCGAAGGGCACCCCTGTTCACCGGCAGCGGATCTGCCAGTGGCAGAACCGGACGCTGGGCGGGAGGGTGCGGGCGTTCACGCTCACGCGGACCCCGTCCAGAATGCAGGAAAGCCACCCCGGGCATGGTCAACGGAGGCGCCGATTGCGAAACTGCTTCAATCTGCGTCAGCACAACCCGGACGGAGCAGGGAATGTCCAGCACACCGCTGTCCCTGCCGCAGCCATCCGCGCGGGCACCCGAGTTCGGCCGGGACGCTCTCATCGTCTGCGAGAACCTGGTGCGGATCTACCAGACCGGTTCGATCGAGGTGCAGGCACTGCAGGGCCTGGACCTGGCCGTGCAGAGCGGTGAGCTGGTCGCCGTCGTCGGTGCCTCCGGGTCGGGCAAGTCGACACTGCTCTCCATCCTGGCCGGCATCGACGCCCCCACCGCCGGGCGGGTCCGGGTCGACCGGTGGAACCTGCTGGCGATGTCCCGCGCGGACCGGGTGGACTACCGGCGGCACACCGTCGGGTTCGTACGGCAGCAGACGGCGAGCAACCTGATCCCTTACCTGACCGCACGGGAGATGGTGGACCTGCCGATGACGGCTGCCCGTACCGGCAAGCAGGAACGCCGGGAGCGCGCGGCCGAGCTGCTGGACAGCCTCGGTGTCGCCGACTGCGCCGACCGCCGCCCCGGGCAACTCTCCGGAGGGCAGCAGATGCGGGTCGCGATCGCTGTGGCGCTGGCCAACCAGCCGCGGGTCCTGCTCGCCGACGAGCCGACCGGCGAGCTGGACGCCGCCACGTCCGCGGAGGTCTTCGGTGTGCTGCGGGACGTCAACCGGCGCTACGGCGTCACAGTCGTCGTGGTGACCCACGATCCGGAGGTCAGCGGCCAGGTCGAACGGACCGTCGCGATCCGGGACGGGCGCACCAGCAGCGAGGTGCTGCGCCGCACCACCACCGACGCGGAGGGCGACACCCACCTGATCGCCGAGGAGTACGCCGTGATGGACCGGGCCGGGCGGGTCCAGGTGCCCCGCGAGTTCCGCCAGGCGCTCGCGCTGACCCGACGGGTCCGGCTGGCCCTGGAACCCGACCACATCACGATCCACCCCGACTCGGAAAGCGGCGAATGAGCAGCGAGCCACTGCTGAGTGTGCGCGGCGTACACCGGCGCTTTCGCACCGGGCCGACCGTCGTGCACGCCCTGAACGGCGTGTCGTTCGACGTGGCCGCCGGTTCGATGGTGGCGCTCGTCGGCCGGTCCGGCTCGGGCAAGACCACCCTGCTCAACGTCATCGGCGGCCTGGACCGCCCGGACGCCGGCACCGTGCACGTCGACGGCACCGACGTCACATCGCTCGACGAGGACGGCCTGTCCCGGCTGCGGCGCGAGAAGGTGTCGTACGTCTTCCAGAGCTTCGGGTTGATCCCGGTGCTGTCGGCCGCGGAGAACGTCGCGGCCCCGCTGCGGATGGCCCGCGTCGCCCCCACCGAACGCGAGCGGCGGGTCGAGTTGCTGCTGGAGCTGATCGGCCTGGCCGACCACGCCCGGCAGCGGCCGGCCGAGCTGTCCGGCGGCCAGCAGCAGCGGGTGGCGATCGCCCGCGCGCTGGCCGCCTCACCCCAGCTTCTGCTCGCCGACGAGCCCACCGGGCAACTGGACGCCGAGACAGGCCTGTCGGTGATGGCCCTGCTACGCGGGATAGTGGAGTCCGAGGGCGTCACCGTACTGGTGTCGACGCACGACGCGGTGATGATGGCCCTGGCCGACCGGGTGATCCGCATCCACGACGGGCACCTCGACGAGCAGGCGGCCAGGCAGCCGTCGGACGCCGGATGACGCGACGATGAGGCTGGTCAGCCGGCGCGCCCGCGCGCAGTGGCCGCTGCTGGCAGCCCTCCTCGGGGTCGTCACGATCGGCGCGACACTGCTGGGTACCTGCACCCTGTTGGTCACCCGCACCGCCGAGCGGGCGCTGGAGGTCGCCATGGCCCGCGCCGCCCCCGCCGCCGTCGACGTGACCGTCTACACCGGCACCGTCGAGGGCCGGGACACGTCGTCCGTCGCCGCCGACACCCGCACCGTGGTGGCCTCCACGCTCGCCCCGTTTCCGGTGACGACAACCGCGCGGGCGTCGACGGTGCTGCGGGCGCTGCCGCCCGCGCTCGCCGCTGGCACCACAGTGCCGGCCCAGGCCTACCTGTCCGGGCTGGACGACCTGCCGACCCGAGCCGAGCTGGTCAGCGGGCGCTGGCCACAGCACCCAGGCGACGCGGTGCTGCTGGAGTCCACCGCACAACTGCTCGGCCTCACCCCCGGCCGCCGGGTACGCCTCGGCGCCGAACTGGCCCACGCGCCCGTCCCGGCCGTCGACGTGGTCGTCGTCGGTGTGGCGCGCCCGCTGCCGGGGCGCGGCTGGGACCGCGACCCGCTGGCCGCTGCCGGCTCCGCCACCGGCTACCGGGACGGACGCTTCCAGCAGCCGGTCAACGCCTACGGCCCCTTCCTCGTCGACCTCGCCGACCTGGTCACCACCGGTGCCACAGTCGACCGGCTGGAGGTCACCGCCCATCCGGACCTGTCCGACAGCAACCGCCACGACCTGGAAACCGTGGCCGGGGCCGTCGGCAGTGCCGACGACCGGCTGGCGGGCACCCTCGGCGACCGCGTCCGGCTCGCACGTGTCGCCTCCGAACTGCCACTGACCCTGCGGGCCGCCGACGACCAACGGCACGTCACCGCCGCCGTCGTGCTGGCCATCGCCGTCCTCGGCGGTGTCCTGGCCGCGACGGCACTCGTCCTCGCCGGTCGTCTGACCACTGGCATACGTGCCGACGAGACTGCCCTGCGGTCCGCCCTGGGCACCAGCCGTCGCCAACTCGCCGCCACCGCGACACTCGAGGCCGGGCTCGTCGCCGCCGTCGCCGCCGCGATCGCGATACCGGCCTCGTCGGCCCTGCACGCCGGCCTGACCCACCTGCCGCCGCTGGACGGTGCCGGCCTGACCGTCCGGCCGGCGATCGCCGGTGCCCAGGTCCTCGCGGTCGCCGGCGGCGCGCTGGTGCTCGCCGCTGTACTCATCGTCCTGGCCGTCCGGCCCGTCCCGGCAGCCGGCGACCAACGAACCCGCCGCGAACTGCTGGCCCGATCCGGCGCCGACCTGATGCTCGCGGTGTTCGCCGCCGCCGGCTGGTGGCAGCTGTACGCGCAGTCCACCGCCGCCAGCCCACGCGCCGACGCGGTCCGGGTGCTCGCGCCGGCGCTGTTGCTCATCGCAGGCGCCGCCCTGGCTCTCCGGGTGGTACTGCCCGCCCTTCGCGGCGCCGACCGGCTGGCGTACCGCGCCCGCGGGCTGGCGCTTCCGCTGGCGGTCTCCGAGGCCGCCCGCCGGCCACAAGCGGTCGCCGCCGGACTGCTCGTCGGACTGGCCTGCGCGGCCGGAACCTTCGGCCTCGCCTTCGACGACACGTGGCACCAGTCGCAGCGCGACCAGGCCGCGCTCGCCGTCGGCACCGACCTCGCACTCACCCTCGGCACGGCGCCGGTGGCCGGAGACGGCGCGATCGTCAGCGCGGCCACCGCGGGGGCCGTGAGTCCGGCCCTCGACCGTGGCACCGCCGTCGGTCAGTGGCTCGGCAGCGCCGGCGACGCGCCGCGCCTGGTCGCCGTCGACACCACCCGCGCCGACGCGCTGCTGCGCGGGCGGCTGGACAACGACCGCGGATGGGCGGACGTGGGCGCCACGCTGGCCCCACGCACCCGGGTCGACGGCCTCGCCGTTCCGGCTGGCGCCCCACTCGTCCTGACCGGGACCGCCGCCGGCGACACCCCGCTCTCCGTGACGCCCCGGCTGATGCTGCAGGACGCCACCGGCCTACGCACATCCTGCACCGGTCCCGCCGTACCGCTCGACGGCCAGGACTTCCGGCTGCCCGCCTGCGCGACGGCTGACGGGCTGCGCCTCGTCGCGGTCGCCCTGCCGGTCACCGCCGACGCGGTCGGCGGACCCGTCGCCGTCGCCGTCACACTCACCGTGCCGCCCGCCGGGTCGGTGGAGAGGCCCACTGACGGATCGGAGTGGACCGCCACGTCCGCGCCGCCGGTCCCGAGCAGGTTGAGCGACCCGACCGTCACGGTGTCCGCCACCCCGACGGGGACCACGCTGCGAATGGCCGCGACCGTCGACCTCGGCGGCGCCGAGGACGCCGCCCGGACCCTCGTCGCCACCGCCTTCCCGGACCCCGGCCCGGTGCCCGTCGCCGTCTCCGCCCGCTTCGCCAGCGAGGTCGGAGCCGAGAACGGCAGCAAGCTCAGCGTCACTGTCGGCATCACGCCCGTCCCGGTCGTCGTCACCGAGGTCGTGCCGACCGTACCGTCCGCCCCCGGCGCCGTCGCCGTCCTTGCCGACCTGGACACGCTGTCGCGCGCACGTGCCGTCACCGGCGACCTGACGTTCCCGGTCGACGCCTGGTGGGTCGGCCACCCAGCCGGCCCCGGTGCCGCCGAGCGGGCCACCGCCCTGCACCTGGGCACCGTCGCGACCCGCGAGGCGGAGACCGCCCGCCTCACCGGCGGCCCGCTGCTCGCCGGGCTGCCGGCCGCGCTGCGCCTCATCGTTCCGGCCGCGGCCCTGCTGCTGCTCGCCGGCGTCGTCCTGCACGTCACCTGTGACCTCCAGGTCCGCGCCGTCGAGGTGACGCGGCTGCGCGGCCTGGGGATGTCCCGGCGCGGCATCCGGGCCGTGCTGCTCGGCCAGCACGCCGGCGTTCTGCTGCCCCTGCTCGCGGCGGGCGCGGCCGTCGGCGCGCTCGCCACCCGCGTCGTCGCTCCCCTGCTCGTGCGCTCCGAAACCGGTGCCGCGCCCGTCCCGGCCACCCAGCCACACTGGCCGTGGCCGGCCGAGGCCGCACTGCTCGCCGTACTGCTGGCCGGATGCATGCTGGCGGTCGCCGCCGTGGTCACCGTCCAGGTCCGCCGGGCCGACGCCGCGCACCTGCGGGTGGCCCCGTGAACCGGTGGCTGACCCGCCGGTGGCCGGCGCTGCACTGGCCCAGCATCCGTGGCCGTGGCCGTACCGACGCCGGTCCGCTGCTGCTCGCCGCCGCCGTCATCGCGGCCGTCGCGCTGCTCGCCGGGGCCGCACCGGCGCTGCTCCGCGCCGCCGCCGACAACGCCGTCCAGGACACGGTCCGCCGCGCCGGCAACGACGCGAACGTCCTCGTACACGCCAACTGGGAACGCGACGACGGGCCGACCGGCGGGCGGGTCCGGATGCCCAGCCTCGCCGAGGACCTCGACAACTTGCGCGCCCGGGCGACATCCGCGCTCGGGCCCGATCTGGACGCCGCGCTGCTCCCGCCCCTCGCCGCTGTCAACGGCCCGATCCTCAACATCACCGACGGCAGCGCGCCACGTACCTTCCAGTTCACCTACCTGGCCGGTGACGCCGGCGGCCCGGACGTGACCTGGGTCGCCGGCAGCCCGCCCGGCCCCGCCGTCTCCGACGATTACGTCGAGGTCCCCTACGACGGACCGCCCTGGCCGGTGCAGGTCGGCCTCTCCGAGGCGGACGCCGCCGCACTCGACCTCGGCCCCGGCGATCGAATCCCGGTCACTGACGGCAAGGGTCGCGACAAGGACGTCCGGATCAGCGGGATCTACCGACCCACGGACAGCGCCGACCCGGCCTGGCGGCTCGCCCCGGCGCTCCTGCGCCCCGTGCCCGGTGCCGACGGCATGGGAACCACCCGGTTCGGCGGCCTGCTGTCGCGCGAGTCGTTACCGGACGCCCGGCTCGCCGTCGACGAGGACCAACTGCGGCGCGCCGTCCACTTCGCACCCGTTCCCGGCGCGCTCACCTGGGACGCCACCGCGGCGCTCGCCAGCCAGGTGGTCAAGCTCAAGGCGACGTCCGGCTCATCAAGCGACCGCGAGCAGTCCCTGAAGTGGGAATCGCAACTCGACACCGCCCTGCGCGACGCCCGTGTCCGCAACAGCGCCGCTTCCACACAGGCCGCCGTCCTGCTCGCCGGGGTACTGACCGCCACGGTGCTGGTCCTGCTGCTCGCCGCCGACCTGCTGGTCCGCCGCCGTACCCCGGTGCTGAGCGCCGCCCGGCAGCGTGGCGCGGCGCTACCCGACCTCGGCGCGGAACTGATCATCGAGTCCACAGTGGTGTCGGTGTCGGCCGCCGCCGTCGGGCTCGCGCTCGCCCGCGCGGCCGCTCCGGGCGTCTCCTGGACCTGGGCCGTTCCGGTGGTCCTGGCCGGCGTCGTCGCCGGGCCGGCGTTCGGCATCCTCGCCGCCGCCCGCGCCAGCCGGGACCGGCGCCAACCCGCCAACCCGGCCGCTCGGCGCTGGATCCACGCCACCGGTCAGTTGCGCCGCGCCGCAGTGGAAGCCGCTGTCCTGATCGCCGCGGTCGCCGCCTTCGTCACACTGCACCAGCGCGGGCTCCTGCCCGTCGCCTCCGACGGTGACACCGGTGAGCTGACCGGCGACCTCGTCCTGCCGGTCAGCGCCCTCGCTCTGGGTGCGCTCGTCGGCGCGCTCGTCCTGCTCCGGCTACTGCCCCTCGGGGCGCGGTTCGCGCTCCGCCAGGCCCTGCGCTCGCGCCGTCCGCTGGCGGTGTTCAGTGCCGCCCAGGCGACCACAACGGCCGGACGCGCGCTGCCGCTGCTGGTTCTGGTCAGCACCACGGCGCTCGCGTCGTTCGCGCTCATCCTCGGCGCCACAGTCACCCGAGGGCTGACCGACGGCGCGTGGAGCACCGTCGGCGCAGACGCCCGCCTCGACGTCGGCGCCGACGCCGAGGCCGCCACGCCCGCACTCGCCGAGCGCATCGCCGCCGCACCAGGGGTAGAGCGGGTTGTCGTCGCACAGGTGACCGACTCGGCACGCGTCTTCGCCGAATCGACGCTGCTCACCCCACGCCTGGTCATCGTGGACACCGCCGCGTTCCAGCGCCTGCTGGCCACCACTCCGCTGCCCGACGCGCCGGCGTTGGCCCGGCTCACGGCTCCCGGTCCTGGCCCCGGGGAGGTCCCGGTGCTGGTCCGCTCGAGTGGCGGCGATCTGCGCACCGGCACGCGGCTGCAGCTACCCCGGGACGGCGCCCCGACCATCCGGCTCGCCGCAGTCGGTACCGCTCCCTCCGTCGGCGGCGCCGACGACGTCGTCATCGTGGACGCCGCGGCCCTCGCCGACGCCGGGCTGCCCGCCGTTCCGAACACCGTCTGGGTGACCGGCCCCGGCGCGGGGCGGGCCGTGTCGAACACCGGAGTCACCTCCGACGTCGTGCTGCGTGCGGACGTCCTGCGGGCGCAGCGGGTGGCTCCGCTGACGGCAGGGCTGGTACGGCTGTCGTGGACGACCGCCGCGGTGCTGCTGGCGCTGGGGTTGCTCGGCCTCACGCTCGCCGCCGCCGCCGGCGCCTCGGAGCGGTGGCAGACCCTGACCCGGCTGCGGACCCTCGGCCTGCGGCCACGCGACGCCCGCTGGGTCGCCGCCGGAGAGCTGCTGCCGCCGGTAGTGGTCACCGCGGTGTACGGCCCGCTACTCGGGGCCCTGCTCGCACGCCTGACGCTCGGCCCGCTCGACCTGCGGCGACTCACCGGCCAGGCCGCCGACCCGACGGCGGTCCTGCCGTGGTGGCTGCTGGGCCTGGTGAGCGTGGCGCTGCTGGCGACGGCCGCCACCGTCGTACCTGTCGAGTCGGCGCTGCGGCGCCGCGACCGGCTGAGCGAGGTGCTCCGCGCCGGGGAGTGACCGATGGTCTCTCCGCCCGTGCGGGAAGCAGAAACGCCGAGACCCGTTACCGATATCGGTAACGGGTCATCTGATCCGCTTGCATGGATGGTGGGCGATACTGGGTTTGAACCAGTGACCTCTTCCGTGTCAAGGAAGCGCGCTCCCACTGCGCCAATCGCCCGTGGCGGCCCCGTGGGGCGCATCGCGAGCGGACGACGGGATTCGAACCCGCGACCCTCACCTTGGCAAGGTGATGCGCTACCAGCTGCGCTACGTCCGCACGTCCCCGGCAAGCGCCGGCGACAGGTGAACTCTACCCGATGCCAAGATCGCTTGGAACGGCACCCTGGCCGGTCGCGGTTGCGCTGGTACCCGCCGGGGTACTGAAGGGCTCGACAGCGCACCACACCCCCTTAAGGAGGCTGTCGTGGGTATCGGCACCAGCATCTTCCTGATCGCGCTCGGCGCGATCCTCACCTTCGCACTGGACGCGAGCGTCGGCGGTATCAACCTCGACGTGGTCGGCTGGATCCTGATGGGCGCCGGCGTGCTCGGCCTGATCATGACCACGCTGATCTGGGGTCGCCGCCGCCAGGTCGTCACCACCACCGAGCAGCCGGTGGAGTACCGCCAGGTCGAGGAGCGGCGGGACATCGCGCCGCCGCTGTGACCCGGCCAGCTCCACCGCTGGCGGAACCGCCAGACCACCGTGATTCCGGGCCGGCCGCCTCGCCGAAGGCGGCCGGCCTTTCGCACCGACAACCCCGCGCCGGGCAGGCGTCGCGTCGGCGATTGGACCACAGTGCTCCGGTGGTGCCGGCGGCGGAATCAGAACTCGATGACCAACCGGCCGCGTACCCCTCCCGCTTCCAGGAGTTGATGCGCGCGGGCCGCCTCCTGCGGCGGGAACCGGCCGGCGACCCGCAGGGTCAGCACACCCTCCTCGGCGAGTCGCCGAAGCAGGTCGAGCTTGTCGCGGCGCCCGTCGTACTCGTGCACGTACGCGGAAACCATGGCGATCCTCCGCTGGTCGGCCTGCGCCCGCAGCACCGGATCGGGCCCGCCGCGCAGCAGCGCCACGGCACCACCCTCGCGCACGGCAGGCAGCAACGCGCCACCGAGCAACGCGGTGTCGACAGCGGCGTCCACCCCGTCCGGGGCATGCTCGCGGAAGCGGTCGGCGACGCCCGGACCTCGGGTCACCGTCACGTCGGCACCGAGCGCGGCGACCAGTTCGGCGTCACCCGGCGCCGCGTCGGCAAACACCCGGTGACCGGCGGCCTTGGCGAGCTGTACCGCGTACCCGCCGACGGCACCGGCCGCGCCGGTCACCGCGAGGGTGCTGCCGGGCGGCAGCCGCAACTGGTCCAGGGCGTGCAGGGCGGTCAACCCGTTCAACGGCAGGGTGGCCGCCTCGGCGGGTGACACGCCCGCCGGAGCCGGCACCACCCAGGCTTCCGGGAGCACTACCCATTCGGCGTACCCGCCACCGGCCGCCCTCGTCGGGTTGACCATGGCCATCACCGGGTCACCCGGGACGAGTACGCCACTGGTGTCGGAGCCCACCTCGTCGATGGTGCCGGCGATGTCCTGGCCGGGCAACAGCGGGTCGCTGCCGCGCAGTCGCACCGGCGTCATACCGGCCCGGATCAGCGTGTCCGCCGGGTTGACCGCCGCGGCGCGTACCCGGATGCGGACCTCACCGGGGCCGGCGTGCGGCGTCGGAAGCTCGACCACCCGCAGCACCTCGGGCCCGCCGTAGCGCAGCAGTCCGACCGCTCTCATGCTCGACTCCTCATTCGGGTGACCGGCCGACCACCGTGTCCGGCGGTCAGTTCAGGCAGGTGAGCGCGACCTCGGCGTACCGCGTCAGCGCCGCCCGGTCCGGGTTGATGGCACCCATCACCCGCAGGCCCTGGAGACTGGTGACCAGGAAGCCGGCCAGGTCGGTGGCGCTGCGGTCGGTGGTGATCTGACCCCGCAACTGCGCCTCGGCGAGCAGGTCGTAGAGCGCCAACTCCAGGGACTGGGTGGTCGAGCGAAGCCGCTCGGCGACCCGCACATCCTGGTGCGCCCGTTCCATCGACGCCCCGACGATGAGGCAGGAGAGGTGCCGGCCGTCGCCGGTGATGTCGTCCACCGTGCCGATGAACACCTCACGGATCACCGCCCGCGCGTCGTTGCCCGAGCGCAGCAGATCGACCATCGGTGTGGCGTAGCGCTGCCGGTACAGGTCGAGCACCGCCAGGTAGAGGCCGTCCTTGCTGCCGAACGCCGCGTAGATCGAGCCGCTGCCCAGGCCGGTCGCCTCGGAGAGGTCCCGCATGGAGGTGCCCTCGTAGCCCTTGCTCCGGAACACGTCCATGGCAGCGTCGACCGCGGCGTCGAGGTCGAACTCACGGGTGCGGGCCATGGCTGAACGCTACCCGCTATCTGGAACGATCGACAAAGTACCGCCGGTCACAGCCGCCGATCCGAGCCGTTTCCGCTGGCCGTGGGCGTGCCGACCCCGCGTTACGATCCAGATCATGGAGCCTCTCGACACGGTGCTGGCCGCGCACCGGGCGTACCTGCTCGGTTGGAACATCGGTGTCGCCGGCGGGCGGGACCTCCCGACCTACCGCAGTGACGTGCCGCACGCACCCCTCAACGGCGTGCTGCGGGTGGTCGGGCGCACCCCGTGGGACGCGCTCACCGAGGCCCGGAAGCGCCTGCACGGCGTACCCCGGATCTGGTGGGTCGGCCCGGACAGCGACGCCGGCGCCGCGGACGGCCTGGTCTCCCTCGGCGCGGTGCAGGTCGCCCGCATGCCGATCATGACCGTGGGGATCGGGTCGGTGGCCGAGGCGCCGACTCCGGCCGGCGTGCAGATCGCCGAGACCACCGACCTCGCCGCGTTCGTCCCGGCCTATGCCCGGGTGTCCGGAATCCCGGCGGACGGCGTGGCGGCGACGATCGAACGGGAGAAGGCGTTCACCGGCGACGGCACCGTGCTCCGGCTGGCCGGTCGCCTCGACGACGGCCGGGTCGTCGCGACGGCCGTCGCCTGGATCAGCCACGGTCTGGTCACCCTCTACTTCGTCGGCACCCAGCCGGAGCAGCGCCGCAGGGGCATCGGCGCGGCCATGACCAGGGCCGCGCTCCATCTGGCTGGCGAGCGGGGCGCCCGCACCGCCGCCCTCACCTCGTCGGCCGTCGGCGAGTCGGTCTACCGCGGCCTCGGTTTCCGGCCGGTGGGCGAGTTCCGCCTGTTGACCTTCTGAGAGCGAGCGCGCTACCCGGCGAGCCCGAGTGGATCACGGGGGTGGCTGTCCGCCGGAAACCATTGACTACAGGGTTCGGACAGCGTTGTCTTTTACTGGCGCCTGGGGAGGTACGACAGTGATCGACGATGTGTCCCTCGTGTTCTGCGTGACCGCCGACGTGTCGGTGCGCGAACGGATGGTCCGACGCCTGGACGGACTGGGCACCCTGGTCATCTGCACCGACCTCGCGGAGCTGCAGGCGATGATCGGCGGGCCGGTCATCAGCGGACCGGGACGGCTCCCCAGCCCCACCACGGCGTCCGCCCCCGCTCCAGCCCCAGCCGCTCCAGCCGTCGGCGTGGCCGGCCAGATCAACCTCGGTGACCTCACCATCGACCCGCTCGACCATCGGGTGACGTGGCGCAAAGAACCGCTGGCCCTGACCCGACTCGAGCGCAACCTGCTCACCCAACTCGCCACCGCACCGGTCGGAGTCTGGACGTACCAGCGGCTCTTCGAATCGGTCTGGGGCTGCGCGTTCCTCGGCGACACGTCGATCCTGCACTCGGCCGTGAAGCGGTTACGGCGCAAACTGCACGCCGTCGACGACGCCCTGTGTGTGCACACCGTGCGAGGCATCGGCTACCGGCTCAGCGTCGACTGATGACGTGGCGCCACAAGCGAAACGGCTCGTCACCGGGTCTTCCGGTGACGAGCCGTTCTCCTCTGGTGGGCGATACTGGGTTTGAACCAGTGACCTCTTCCGTGTCAAGGAAGCGCGCTCCCACTGCGCCAATCGCCCGTGCTTGTTGCCGAGGTGGGGACGGGATTTGAACCCGCGTACACGGCTTTGCAGGCCGTTGCCTCGCCTCTCGGCCACCCCACCGAGGTTGCCCCCGTCATACGTGGCGGCAGCTCCGAGCGGACGACGGGATTCGAACCCGCGACCCTCACCTTGGCAAGGTGATGCGCTACCAGCTGCGCTACGTCCGCACGCCCCCGGACGTTCCCGGGTGACGGATGAGAACTTTAGCCGAGTGGGTGTTTGACTGCCAACTCGGGGTCGCCTCGGCGCGTCCCGGGTGGCCGGGGCTGGAGCGGAGTCACTCTCGGCCGGCTTCCTAGGTGGCTGGCCCGGTGCCGGGATCCAGCACTGACCGTCACCCTCAGACATTCCTCGGCAATGATCGTCATCATCGCGTCGCATGCCCGACCGTCGACGTCTCCACTACCCGACACCGGGCAGCGGACCTCGACGAACACTCTCCGTGGAACGACCGACGACACCCGAAAGAAGTGTCCGGCTTCCGACTGTCACCGCGTGAATCGGCGCGTGGTGGTAACTGTTCGTGTTCGGTCGGATGGGCTACGGTAACGGTCGTGACGAGACGTGCGGCCGAGATCCGCCTGGATGCCCTGCTGCGCACCGCCTGCGACGTGATCGTGGAGCGCGGTCTGGCCAACACCCGGACGGCGGACGTGGCGAATGCCGCGGGCGTGAGTCAGGCGTTGGTCTTCTACCACTTCGCCACCAAGGAGCGGCTGCTCGCGCAGGCCTTCGCGTACGCGGTCGAGCAGGATCTGGCCCGCCTGGACGCGGTGACCCGCTCCTCGGCCACACCGCTGACCAAGCTCCGCCGGATCCTCAAGCTCTACACCCCGGCCGGGCGGGCGACCTCCTGGTCCATGTGGATCGACGGCTGGTCCGAGTCGCTGCGTACCCCCGAGTTGGAGAAGGTCTCCCGGCGGCTCGACCTGCGCTGGCGACAGGACCTGGCCGCCGTGATCACCGCCGGGGTGGCCGACGGCACCTTCCAGTGCGCCGACCCCGACGGGGCCGCCTGGCGGATCAGCGCGGTGATGGACGGCCTCGCCGTCCAACTCGCCGTGCACGACCGGGTGATCTCCCGCCGCCAGTTCGGCGAGTGGGTCCGGCTGGTCACCTCCCGAGAGCTCGGCCTGGACCCGGCCGACCTGGACTGAGCTGGGCAGCCAGCACCGATCCCCCCGCACCGGGCCGGGCAAAACGGGCTCAGTCCGCCTCGTCGACCGGAACAATCGGCAGCATGGACCTCCTGGAGGCGTACCGCCGGAGCCTGGCCGAATTCATCGACCGGGTGGATCAGATCGAGCCCGGCCAGTGGTCCGACCCGACACCCTGCTCGGACTGGGACGTCCGCACGCTCGTCAACCATGTGGTGACCGAGGACCGGTGGAGCGTTCCGCTGCTCGCCGGCCGGACCATCGACGAGGTCGGCGACCGGCTCGACGGTGACCAACTCGGCGCCGACCCGATCGCGACGGCCCGGGAGGCCGCCGCGCAGGCCGAGATCGCCGCCACCCACCCCGGCACGATCGATCGCACAGTGCACCTCTCCGGCGGCGACACCCCGGCCACCGAGTACCTCCAGCAACTCCTCGCCGAGCACCTCGTGCACAGCTGGGACGTGGCGGTGGCGATCGGCGCACAGCCCCGGCTCGACCCGGACGCGGTGCACGCCGCCGCCCAGTGGTTCGCCGGCCAGATCGACGCCTACCGGCGCAACAAGCTCGTCCACACCGGCGTACGGGTGCCCGACGACGCCGACGAGCAGGACCACCTGCTGGCCGCGTTCGGCCGCGACCCCGACTGGGCGCCGAGCGACTGAGCAGATCTCGATCTGTTGGTGCGACAGCGGCTCGGGACCTTGCCGTGACCTCGGGAGACTGATATCCACAGATGCGCATGCGTCACCGCGCATCTGTGGTCGGCGACTGGCCGACCATCTCGCTCCCACGAGGAGGTCCCGTGCCACAACCGGAGTGGTCACCCCCGATGAGCCGGCGTCGACGCCGGCTCATCGCCATCCTGGCGACGACGGCGACGGTCGCCGCGCTGCTCCCCACCGGCGTGAGCACCGCGGCCCCCACCGGCGGCGCGGCGTCCACCGAGCGCCGGTCCGGGCCGTTCGCCGAGGGACACACGCCCGCCGACGCCGACAACCGCACCGGTACGGCGGCACCCGACGCCCGCCAACGCGGCCTGGCCCGCGCCGTGGACCCCGACGTCCGGTGGAACCGGCTCGGCACCCCGCAGGCGCTCGGCCCCGGTCGTACTCCGCTCGCCAGCGGGCTGCCCGCCGACCCGGAGGCCGCCGCCCGCGCCTACCTGGCCGCCAACCGCTACCTGTTCGGCATGGACGCCGCGACGGTGGACAGCATGGAACGGGTGCTGGTCCGGCCGATCGGCAGCGGCACAGTGGTCACCCTGAGGCAACGCTTCGGGGACCTGCCCGCCGGGCCGGACGGCCTCGTCACCCTCGCGGTCGCCGACGGCGCGGTGCTCTCGGTCAGCTCCTCACTGGCCCGCAACACCGGCACACCAGCGCCGGCGACCCGCACCCCCGAGCAGGCGTACGCCGCCGCGCTCGCCGACGCCAAGCTGACCGCCGACACGGTGGCCAGCCACACCATCCGGTCGGTGGCAGTGCCCACACCGCTGGACGGGCCACGGGCCGCCTACGAGGTGACCATGATCGGCGCGGACACCGAGCACCCGGCCGCCTTCACCAGCTATGTGGACGGCAGCACCGGGCAGGTGCTGGTCCGCGAGGACCTCGTCGACTTCGACTCCGACAATCCGAGCTGGGCGGTCTTCCCGGCCACCCCGCCCCGCGACCTCGGCCCCGGGCAGGACCCCCGGGTGCGCTGGTGCGGCGACCCGGCCCCCGGCTGCCAGGCCGCCTGGCGTGACCCGGCCACCGGCCAACCGTGGGACGTCGACGCAGCCACCGGCACGCCGACCTTCACCTCGCGCGGCAACTCGGCCAACACGGTGCTGTCCTGGGGTGCGAACACCCCGGTCGTGCCGGCCCCCACCAGCCCGGAACGCCGCTACGAGTACCCCTTCACCGACCAGTGGCACCAGGCCAAGTGCAACCCGAGCGTGTTCACCTCGACCCAGCGCAACGACGCGGACGCGTCGATCGCCAACCTCTTCGCCATGCACAGCCGGATGCACGACTGGTCGTACCAGCTGGGCTTCACCGAGTCGGCGTGGAACCTCCAGGCGGTCAACCTCACCCCGTCCGGGCTGGGCGGTGACGCCGAGCAGGGCCGCGCCCAGCAGGGCGCGCTGAGCGGCAACCGGAACAACGCCAACCAGGGCACCCCGCGCGACGGGCTGCCGCCGACCACAAACATGTACCTGTGGCAGCCGCAGGCGGGCGGGCCGTACCCGCCGTGCGTGGACGGCGACTACGACATGACGGTGATCGGTCACGAGTACACCCACGCGATCACCAACCGGATGATCGCCGGCCCGGACAGCGGGATCAGCGGCCACCAGGGCGGGGCGATGGGTGAGTCCTGGGGCGACCTGCTCGCCGCCGAGTACCTCTACCAGCACGGGCTGCGCGCGCCCGGCGAGACGCCCTTCATCACCGGCGGCTACGTCACCGGCAACCTGGTCAGCGGCATCCGCAACTACGACCTGAGCCGCAGCCCGCTCAACTACTCCGACATCGGCTACAACACCGCCGGCCCGGCGGTGCACGCCGACGGGGAGATCTGGGGCGCCACCAACTTCCGGGTCCGCTCCGCCCTGGTGAAGCGGTACGGCCTCGGCACCCCGCAACGGCAGCTCGACTGCGCGCTGGGCAAGGTCGCGGCAGATCAGTGCCCGGGCAACCGGCGCTGGTCACAGCTGGTCTTCGACTCGTTCCTGCTCCAGGCCGCCAGCCAGGTCAGCATGCTCGACATGCGCGACAACATGCTCACCGCCGACCTGCTCCGCTTCGGCGGCGCGAACCAGGACCTCATCTGGGCCGAGTTCGCGCGCTCCGGGATGGGCCGGGACGCCGCCACCAACGGTGCCGGCGACACCGACCCGACGCCGAGTTTCGCCTCGCCGCGCGGTGGCAACGCGACGCTCACCCTGCGTCCGCGCGGGGACAGCGCCGAAGCACCTGTCCGCGTGTACGTCGGCGCGTACGAGGCGCGGGCCGTGCCGGTGGCCGACACCGACCCGGCGACGCCGATCCCGGACACGGTGGAGATGGTGGCCGGCACGTACGACCTGCTCGCCGTGGCCCCCGGGTTCGGACACCAGCGGCTCAGCGTGGTCGCCAAGTCCGGTCAGGACGGGTACGTCGACCTGCGAATGAGCCGCAACCTCGCCTCCACCGCGTCCGGCGCCACAGTCACCGGCGACGGGGTCAACCTGGACCGGGTCGTCGACGACACCGAGGCGACGAACTGGGCCAGCCTGGACGGGGTCGCCGGCCGGCAGCTCACCGTGGCGCTGCCGGGCGACGCCCCGCAGACGGTCAAGCGGGTGAACGTCAGCGCGATGCTGCGCCCGGCGATCACCGGTGACGCCGACACCGGCGCCCAGAACGCGCTCAGTGCCCTGCGCTCGTTCGCGGTGTCCGCCTGCAACGCGACGACCACCGACTGCACGGATCCGACGCGTTGGCAACGCATCTACACCAGCGCGGGGGACGCGTTCCCCGGCGGGGCGTACCGGGCGTACAGCCGCGACATCAACCTCCGGACGTTCGCGGTACCCACCACCCTCGCCACCCACCTGCGCCTCGAGGTGCTGGCGAGCCAGTGCACCGGCGGCCCGAACTACGCGGGCGAGCAGGACGACGACCCGGCCACGACGACGGACTGCGCGACTGCCAGCCCGGCCCGGAGCCAGGTCAGGATCGCCGAGTTCCAGGCGTTCTCGAAGTGACACGGTGGGGCCGGCGGATGTCCGCCGGCCCCACCGTGCTCGATCAGCGGTGCGCCCGACGCCAGGGGTCGGCGACGGCCGGGCGCTCCCAGCGCCGGTCCACCGGGGGGTCGTCGGCCTCGTCGGCGTCCCCGGCCACGGCCCGGGTCAGGTGTCGCAGCCGCAGCAGCAGCCCCACCCCGAGGAAGAGCAGCAGACCGCCGAGCAGGAAGGCGACCTGCACCACGCCGAACGCGCCGGACTGCGAGACCGGGCGGTTGGCCGCCGGTGGCGCGGCGTCGGCGGCCTGCTCCGCGACCGGCTCCTCCGTCGCCGTACTCTCGCCCTCGGCCGGAGCGCTCGCGGATTCGGTGGGCTCCGGCGGGGTCGCCGTCGGCTTCGGCTTGCTGGTCGGGGCACCGCCCACCCCCACCACCGAGCGGGTGGCGGTCTGCCGGGCCAACAGGCGCAGGTTGGCGTCGTACGCCTCGGCGGCGAGGGTGACCCGCCCCTGGGTGACGTCCTCGTCGAAGGCCACCCGGTAGCGGGCCGTGACAGTGCGGCCCGGGCAGAGCGTGCCCGGGTCGAGCTGCCGGTCGGTCAACCGGGCCACGTCACCCTCGGTACGGATCTCCAGCGGAAAGTCGCCGGTCTCCTCCACCCGGTCCATCTTCACCTGGTCGAGCCGGAGGCCCCCCTGCACGGTGAGCACCATCGACCAGCGCACCTTCGCGCACCTGGCGCGCCGGTCGGTCTGGGAGACCACCGCGGAGATCGTCCGCACCTGCTCACCGGCGGTGAACCGTCCCGGCAAACCGCTCATCTCGGTGGTGAAGGCCGCCTGTGCCGGGGCGGCCACCGCCAGCTCCACCCCGCTCAGACAGGCCAGCACCACCCCTGCCCTCAGCGCATACCGCCACACCGTCACCACCGCCGTCCTCCGTTCGGTCGCCTCCACCCCGCAACGCTAGAAGCGGGGCACCGCGCCGACCAGACGGGTGTGTTCGCACCGGACGGCAAGGACGGGGTGGCTTTTCACCGACCGTGGTGAACCGGTCACCGCTCCCCCGCGACACGCCGGGAGTCGGGCCGCTGGGAGAATCGCACCGTGTCCGAGCTCTCCAGCACGTTCGTCCGGCTGCACGCCCGGCTGGCCCCGGTCCCCTTCGTTCCCGAGGTGCTGCTGCACCAGGCGGACGAGCCGATCGGCCTGTGGGAGCTGACCGAGGGCGAGTTCTCCAGCGACCGGCCGCCGCCGTTCTGGGCGTTCGCCTGGGCCGGCGGGCAGGCCCTCGCCCGTCACGTCACCGACCACCCGGAGCTGGTCGCCGGCCGGCGGGTGCTCGACCTCGCCTCCGGCTCCGGCCTGGTCGCCATCGCCGCCGCCCGCGCCGGCGCGGCGTCCGTGCGGGCCGTCGAGGTGGACGAGCTGGCGGTGGCGGCGGTCGCCCTCAACGCGGAGGCCAACGGGGTACGCGTCGACGCCGAGTTCGGCGACATCCTCGACGGCGACGCCGGGGACGCCGAGGTGGTGCTCGCCGGAGACGTCTTCTACAGCGACGCGATGGCCCGCCGGGTGCTGCGGTTCCTGCTGCGCGCCGCCCGAGCCGGCGCGCCGGCGCTGGTCGGTGACCCCGGCCGGGCGTTCCTGCCCCGGGACCGCTTCGACGAGGTGGCCGGGTACGACGTGCCGGTGCCGGAGGCGCTGGAGAGTGTGCGGGTGAAGCGCACCACCGTCTGGCGGCTGCGGGCCGGGCTGCCGAGGGCCTCCGGCTAGCGTGTCCGGGTGCTGTTCCGCAGCTGGGCGCAGGTGGCCGACGCCGCATGGCCGGACGTGGCCCGGGTGCCGGACCACGTCGGCGGCACCCACCTGGTCGTGACCCGGCACCCGCTGGTCCGCCAGGTCCTCGCCGACCCGGTGACCTACCGGCCGGACAACGCGCTGGACGCGGTGACGCCGATGCCGGTGACCGCGCTGCGGGTGCTCGCCGGGCACCGGTTCCGGTTGCCGCCGACCCTGGCGAACAACTCGGGTGTCAGCCATCCGCAGATCCGGGCGATCGTCGCGCAGGCGTTGCACCCCGCCCGGGTGGCCGCCCAGCGGCAGTGGCTCACCGCGCTGGTCCGGGACCGGGTCGCCCGGATCGGCGCCGCGCTCGACGCCGGCGAACCGGTCGACCTGTACGCGGACCTCGCCGCCGACCTGCCGCTGCTGGTGCTGGCCCGGCTGGTCGAGTTGCCGGACGCGCCGGTCGGCGCGGTCAAGGAGTTCGCCCGCGCCGCGCTGGAGTTGTTCTGGGCACCGCTGGACGCCGACCGGCAGGTGGCGCTCGCCGCCGAGGTGGGCCGGTTCCACCGGGTACTGCGGGACTTCGCGGCCGTCGGTGGCGGTCTGGCCGCTGAGCTGCGCGCGGCCGGGCACCCGCCGGACGTGGTGGTCGGCGCGCTCTTCTTCCTGTTGGTCGCCGGGCAGGAGACCACCTCGCAGTTCCTCACCCTGCTCCTGCACCGGCTGGCGAACGAGCCAGTGGTCCGGGCCGGCCTACGCAGCGGCGAGGTCGCGGTGGCCGACGTGGTGGAGGAGGGGTTGCGGCTGGAACCACCGATCGTCACCTGGCGGCGGGTGGCGACGACGGAGAGCACCCTGGGCGGCACGCGGGTGCCGGCGGGCAGCAGCCTCGTGCTGTGGCTGGGCCGCGCCGGTCGGGACCCGGCGGTGGTGGAGTCGCCCGACGAGTTCCGTCCGGGTCAGCGTGGATCACGCCGGCACCTGGCGTTCGGGGCGGGGGCGCACCGCTGCGTCGGGGACGTGCTGGCCCGGATGGAGGCGGCCGTGGTGGTGGCCGAGGCCGCGCCGCTGCTGGACGGGGTGACGGTGCTCCGTCCGCCCTGGTGCCCGGACAATCTCACCTTCCGGATGCCGGACGCGTTCGTGGTCCGCCGCTCGCCCGGGGTCACCGGGCTGACCGGATCCTGACATCCGCTCGGTATGTTTCCGGGCGTGTCAGCCATCCCCACCCGTCGGATCCCTGCCGTCGTAACGCTTCTGGTCCTGCTGACGTTGACTGCCTGCACGGTCGGTCCCGGTCACCCGGCGCACGCTCGGCAGGTCACCGCGGCCCAGCCGACTCCGTCCGCCTCGGCGCCGACCCCCTCGGCCTCGCCGTCCCCGACCGCGAAACCCGCGTTCAAGAGCCTGGCCTGGTACGTGTCCCAGGTGCCGACGTTTCCCGAGGCACCGCAGCCGCAACCGGTGACGCTGCCCGCTACCGGTTCGGCGGCGTTCTGGCATCGCCTGCCGACCGACCAGAAGGTCGCCTTCATCACCATCGACGACGGTGGGCTGGCCCGCCCGCCGGAAGTGATCGACTTCATCTGGGAGGCGCGTATCCCGGTGACCATGTTCCTCAACTCGCCGGCGGCGGCGGAGCACACCGACTACTTCCGGCAGATCGAGGCGGTGGGCGGGGTCGTGGAGAACCACACCATCAGGCACAACTCGCTGGCCGGCCGGTCGTACGACTACCAGAAGCAGGAGATCTGCGGTGCCGCCGACAAGCTGGAGGAGCTGTTCGGCAAGCGACCCACCCTGTTCCGCCCACCGTTCGGCGAACATGACAGCACCACGCTGCGGGCCGCGCACGACTGCGGCGCGAAGGCGGTCTTCCACTGGACCGAGACCGTCCACGAGGGGAAGGTGCGCTACCAGACCCCGGAGAAGGTGGTCCAACCCGGCGACGTGCTGCTGATGCACTTTCGACCGGCGCTGATGGACGACCTGCTCGCGGCGTTGAGGGCGATCCACCGGGCCGGGCTCACCCCGGCACTGCTGGAGCAGTACGTACGGTGATCGGCCCGTCGCCGACCTGACGAAAGTCAGGGGTGGGTGGTGCCGTTCGGGCGCGGTGGGGTGGCAGGTCGCTCGCCTAGCGTCAGCGCATGATCACACTACGTGGGTTGACGAAACGGTTCGGGCCGACAGTCGCGGTCGACGCGTTGACAGTCGACATCGCGCCCGGCCGGGTCACCGGCTTCCTCGGCCCGAACGGCGCCGGCAAGTCCACCACCATGCGGATGATCCTCGGGTTGGACCGACCCACCGCCGGGCAGGCCCTGGTGGGCGGGCGCGCGTACCGGGAGCTGCGCCGGCCGCTGCACGAGGTGGGCGCGCTGCTCGACGCCCGGGCCATCCACCCGGCCCGGTCCGGCCGGGCGCACCTGCGCGCCATGGCGCACAGCAACGGCATCCCCGCCCGCCGGGTCGACGAGGTGCTGGACACCGTCGGGCTGGACGGACGGGCCGCCGGCAAGCCCGGCCGGGCCCTCTCCCTCGGCATGGGCCAACGACTCGGCATCGCCGGGGCGCTGCTCGGTGACCCGCCGGTGCTGATGTTCGACGAGCCGGTGAACGGCCTCGACCCGGACGGGGTGCGCTGGGTGCGGCAGCTGACGCGCTCACTGGCCGACGAGGGACGGACGGTCTTCGTCTCCAGCCACCTGATGAGCGAGATGCAGCTCACCGCCGACCAGCTCGTGGTGATCGGCCGGGGACGACTGCTCGCCGACGCGCCGATCGGCGAGGTGATCGCCCGCAGCACGGTAGCGGTCCGGGTCCGCAGCCCACACCCGGACGGGCTGGCCGCGCTCGCCGCGCGCCTCACCGCCGCCGGGGCGAGCGTCGAGACCGCCGACCGCAACGAGCTGACCGTCACCGGCGTCACCGCCGACCAGGTCGGCGACCTGGCCCACGAACTGGGAGTACGACTGCACGAGCTGAGCGCGCACGCCGCGTCGCTGGAGCAGGCGTTCATGGAGCTGACCGCCGACAGCGTCGAGTACGCCGGCGGTCCGACCGAGGGTGGGCAACGATGAGCACGCAGACCGACGCGGGCACCCGCCCCGCCAGCACGCCGGCCGCAGGTGCGCCGGCCGCCTTCCGGGGGGCGGTGGCCGCCGAGTGGACCAAGCTCTCCTCGGTGCGGAGCACCTGGTGGACGGCACTGGCCGGGCTGCTGGTGATGTTCGCGAGCGCCGGCCAACTGGCCATCTACGTCGCCAACGACAACACCAACGACGACCCGACCGACGACCGGGGGATCGTCACCGTCGGCAGCGTGCTGATCGACTCGGTCGAGCTGACCCAGTACGTGGTGCTGGCGCTGGGCCTGCTCGCGATCACCGCCGAGTTCACCAGTGGCACCATCCGGACCACGTTGCAGTGCACCCCGTCGCGCGGTCGGGTGCTGCTGTCCAAGGCCGCGGTCGCAGGGGCGGTCACCTTCGTCCTCGGGCTGGTGCTCGGCGGCGTCGGCACCCTGGTGGCCCGACCGGTGCTCGGCGAGTGGGGCAGCGCCCCGGCCGCCGACACGATCGGCGACATCGTGGCGGTGGCGACCTACCTGGCGCTGGTCGGCGTGCTCGCCCTGGGCCTCGGCGCCGCGTTGCGCAGCGCGGTGCTCACCCTCACCGTGCTCCTCGCCACCCTGATGATCGTGCCGCTCTCCCTTCAGGAGCCGGACATCGACGTGCTGAACCGGATCGCCGACGTGTTCCCCGGCGTGGCCGGCGGGCACTTCCTGGCCGGCGACACCGAGCCGTACCCGAGCGTGGTCGGGCTGCTCCTGCTCGCCGGGTGGGCCGCCGCCGCGCTGCTGCTGGGCCGGGCCGCACTGCGCCGCCGCGACGCGTAGGGCCGGCGAGCTGGGCGGAGGCCGACCGGCCCCCGCTCAGCCGTCGACCAGCCCCGCCTCGTACGCGAGGATCGCCGCCTGCACCCGGTTACGTACGTCCAGCCGGGTGAAGATGCTGGTCAGGTAGCTCTTCACGGTGCCCTCCACGAGGTGCAGCCGGCGGGCGATCTCGGCGTTGGAGAGGCCCGCCCCGACCAGGGCCAGCACCTCCCGTTCCCGCTCGGTCAGCCCGGCCGTCCGGTCCCGGGCGGCGGGTCGGCGGGCCAGCCGGCCAGCCCCCAGCTCGATCACCCGGCGGGCCACCCTCGGCGACAGGTACGCACCACCGTCGGCGACGGCGTGCACGCCCGCGATCAGCTCACGTGGGTCGCCGGCCTTGAGCAGGAACCCGCTGGCGCCGTGCCCGAGCGCCCGGGCCACGTGGTCGTCCTCGCCGAAGGTGGTCAGCATGATCGTCGCGGTGTCCGGCACGACCCGGCGGATCTCGGCGGCGGCGGCCAGCCCGTCCAGCCGCGGCATCCGGATGTCCAGCAACGCGACCCGGGGTCGGTGGGCCCGGACCAGCTCCACCGCCGCGTGCCCGTCGCCGGCCTCGGCGACCACCTCGATGCCGGGATCGCTGGCGAGGATGGCCCGGACGCCGGCCCGGACCATCGCCTCGTCGTCGGCCAGCACCACCCGGATCGGCGGTGCCCCGGTCGTGTCGGTGTCCACTACGCGATCCACTCCTTGCTGACCAGCCGGCCATCGGTGAAACAGAGTCGCCAGGTCGGCGCCGCGAGGGGGAAGTTGCCGTCGGTGTAGTACTCGCAGCCGGCCCGGTCGACCGGTGTCTGGCGATCCAACTGCCGCCGGGGCAGCCCGACCAGCTCGGACCGGGCCGCGCCGACGCGCATCTGGTCGAAGGTGGCCCGGTCCAGCACCGTCCCGGCGGTCGCCACCGGGTAGTAGACGAACGAGAGCACCAGGGCGAAACCGACCGGGGCGACGAGCGCCACCAGCAGGCTGCGCCGAACCCGCCGCCGGGCGTCGTGCAGCCGCCGCTCGGCGTCCACCGGCCGCTCCGCCGGACCCGGGCGCTCGTCGGACCAGGACGCAAGCCCGGCCTCGGCCGCCGACCCGATCGCCTCGGACGCCGCCGCGGTGGCCGGCAACACCGCCCGTACGGCGAACCCGCCGTCGGCCCGGTGGCCGGCGTCGAGCGTCCCGCCGGCGAGGCGGACCCGCTCGGCGAGGGCGAGCAGCCCACTGCCCTGCGAGGGCGGAGCGGGCAGCGGCCCGGCCGGCGGAGCCTCGTTGACGACTGTCACCTCGACCCGGTCACCGTCGCGGGTGAGGCGTACGTCGACCGGGGCGCCCGGCGCGTACCGGGCGGCGTTGGTCAGCGCCTCCCGGACGATCCGGTGCGCCGCGTGACCGGTCATCGCCGGTAGGTCCGCGACCGCCGGGGCGGCGTCCAGCCGTACCGCCATGCCGGCCTCCCGGGCACCGTCGACCAGGTCGGCCACGGTCTCGCCGCTCGGACGCAGCGACGCGCCAGCCTCCTCGCGGAGCACCCCGATGATCTCGTGCAGTCGCTCGGTGGCGGCGGAGACGCTGGCCCGCAACTCCCCCGCCGCGGCCCGGTGCCTGTCGTCCAGGTCGGCGGCGACCTCCAGGGCTGCGGCGCGCAACGCGATCAGGCTGAGGTCGTGACCGAGCGAGTCGTGCATCTCCCCGGCGATCCGGGCCCGCTCACGCAGTCGGATCCGCTCGGCGGCACCCCGCTGCTCGCGGGTCAGCGCGTCGACGTGCCGGCGACCGGCGTCGGTCAACTCCTGCTGCTGGCGCCGGTACCGGCCGACCAACCAGGGGAACACGGCGGCGAAGAGCAGCACCGAGGCGAGTAGGAACCAGGTTGCCGCGCCGGCGCCGAGCAACCCCAGGTTGAGCGCCGTGCCACCGGCCGTGATCAGCACGAAGACCATGATCGCCGGACCCACTGTGGCGCTGCGCCGCCCGGCGAGATAGCTGAAGACCGGAATGGCGAACACGAAGTTGCCGTCGACCAACGACCCGAGCACCGCCAGCACCAGGGCGACCAACGGTTGACGTCGACTCGCCACCACCGCCACACCGAGCAGCAGCAGCTTGCCGACCAACAGCGGAAACGTGTACCGCGTATAGGGCGGGCTGGCCTCGGCGTAGCCGACCGGGGCGGCCACCACCGCCCAGAGCAGCACGTCCAGCAGCAGGCGACGCCGCCGGTGCAGCCAAGCCGGCGGCGGGGAGTCGAGGATCCGCACGGCGGTCAGGCTACCCACGCCCGACCTGCGCGGACACCGACGAAAGTCAGGTGTTCAGCCGCTCTCCTCGGCCCAGACCCGCCAGTCGTCAAGCACGCCGTGCAGGGCCGGGGTGAGCCAACCCGGCGCGGACCGCCGGAACACGCCCGGGTCCATCGCGCCGGCGCCGTCCGGCAGCGCGCCGAGCAGATTCGGTACCAGGTCGGTGAGGTTGGTCCAGTGCACCAACTCCGGCCGGGCCGGCCAGGCTCCGATCACCACACCGGCCGGCACCGCCCTACGGTCCAACGCCTCCAGGGTCAACGCCGTGTGGTTGAGCGTGCCCAACCCGGCGCGGGCGACCACCACCGCTGGCGCGCCGAGCGACACCGCCAGATCGGCCATCGTCCACGGCTCCCCCGACGGTCGCAGCCCCATCGGAACCAGCAACCCGCCCGCGCCCTCGATCAACACGAGGTCGTGCTTGTCGGCCTCCGCGCGGACGGCGTCCACCGCCGCGTACAACTCCAACGGCGGCAGGTCGGCCACCCGCGCGGCGGCCAACGGGGCGAGCGGATCCGGGTAGCTGGCCAGGGTCCGACCGGTCAGCGGCGCAGCCAGCCGATTCACCGCGTCCACATCGCCGGGCTCACCGCCGGCCGTACCGGTCTGACCGGGTTTGATCACCGCCACCCGCAGCCCGGCGGCCTGCGCGGCGGCCGCGATCGCCGCGGTCACCACCGTCTTGCCGACCTCGGTGTCCGTCCCGGTAACGAGCACCGACCCCGCCCACCCGGTCACGGCGCCACCTCGGTTCGCGACTGCGGGGCTCGCAAACCCCGCTCACTCCTGGCGCTCACGGCGCGGTGTCCACTATGACGTCCAGCGCCCGCTCGAACTCCGCCCGGGGCACCCCCGCGCTGACCGTGAGGCGCAGGCGGGAGCGGCTGTCCGGGGTGGATGGTGGCCGGAAACAGCCCACCGCGACGCCCCGGTCCCGGCAGTCCGCGGCCCACGCGGTCGCCGCCTCCGGCCCCGGGGCGGTCACCGAGATCACCGCCGCGTCCGGGGCGGAGACGGTCAGCCCGGCCGCCCGCAGCCGACCGACCGCCAGTCCCACCCGGTCGGAGAGTTCGGCGCGCAGGTCGTCGCCGGCCTGGGCGAGCCGCAGCGCCGCGTGCACACCGGCGGCGACCGCCGGCGGCAGTGCCGTGTCGAAGATGAACGTGCGCCCGGTCTCGACCAGATGCCGGACGAACTCGGCCGGGCCGGCGACAACGCCACCCGCGCCACCGAGCGCCTTGGACAGGGTGGCGGTGACCACCACGTCCGGCTCGCCGGCCAGCGCGGTGGCCGCCACCGCGCCCGCGCCGGCCGGGCCGGTCAGGCCCAGCGCGTGCGCGTCGTCGACCAGCAGCAGCGCGCCGTGACGGCGGGCCACGGCGTGCAGCCGAGCCAGCGGGGCGAGGTCACCGTCGACCGAGAAGACCGACTCGGTCACCACCACCGCCGGGCGGCCGGGAGCGGCGGCGAGCGCGGCGGCCACCGCGTCGACGTCGGCGTGCGGGGTGACCACCGTCTCGGCACCCGAGATGCGGCAGCCGTCGATCAGCGACGCGTGGTTGTGCGCGTCGGAGACGAGCAGCGTCCGAGGTTGGACGAGCGCCCGCAGCGCGCCGAGGTTGGCCAGATAGCCGGACGAGAAGACCAGGGCGCCATCGGTGCCCAGCCAGCGGGCCAGATCCTCCTCCAGCGCCCGGTGCGCGTCGGTGGAGCCCCGGACCAGTCGCGACCCGGTAGCCCCCAGCCCGTACGCCGACAGGGCCGCCGTGGCCGCGGCGATGACGTCCGGGTGGGTGGCCAGGCCGAGGTAGTCGTTGCCGGCCAGATCGGTCATCTGATCGTCGGCCGGACGCGGATGCAGTCGCCTGGTGAGCCCGGCCTTCGCCCGCAGCTCCGCGCGGCGGTCGAGCGCCGCCAGCCAGTCCGCCACCGTCACCCTCCCCCGCTGTGCGTGCCGGTCAGCCCGACACCCGCCGGGCGAAATTACCACCCGCCGGCACCAGCCCGACGATTCCACTCGGTGCGAGTGCCGACCGGGCCGCCAGGGCATTCCGGCTGATCGGGCGGCCCCAGGCCTGTGCGAGAGTCCCCGGCCGGCCTACGACGGACCCAGACAACGACCGGCCGCGTTGGATGTTCGTCTGGATACAACACCGGTATCCAGACGAACATCCGCCTTGCCGGACCGCCGCCTGGACTCCGTCTCGGCTCGACCGGGGGCTCTCGCGCAGGCCTAGTAGGGTACGAGCCATGTCAGAGATCCTCGACCAGGCCCGGACCCAGGTCCTGGGTGACGGTGTCGGCCTCGATCAGGCCGGCATCCTCGCCGTGCTGAGCCTGCCCGACGAGCACCTGCCCGCCGCCCTCCAGCTCGCTCACGACGTGCGGATGCGCTGGTGCGGCCCGGAGGTCGAGGTCGAGGGGATCGTCTCGCTCAAGACCGGCGGCTGCCCGGAAGACTGCCACTTCTGCTCGCAGTCGGGCCTGTTCACCTCGCCGGTGCGCTCGGTCTGGCTGGACATCCCGTCGCTGGTCGAGGCGGCGAAGCAGACCGCCGCGACCGGGGCGACCGAGTTCTGCATCGTCGCCGCGGTCCGCGGTCCGGACGCCCGGCTGATGAAGCAGATGCGCGAGGGCGTCGCCGCCATCAAGGCGGCTGTCGACATCCAGGTCGCCGCGTCGCTGGGCATGCTCAGCAAGGAGCAGGTCGACGACCTGGTCGACATGGGCGTGCACCGCTACAACCACAATCTGGAGACCTGTAAGTCGTACTTCCCCAACGTGGTCACCACGCACTCGTGGGAGGAGCGCTGGGAGACGCTGCGGATGGTGCGCGACTCCGGCATGGAGGTGTGCTGCGGTGGCATCCTCGGCCTCGGCGAGACCGTCGAGCATCGGGCCGAGTTCGCCGCGCAGCTCGCCGAGCTGAACCCGCACGAGGTGCCGCTCAACTTCCTCAACCCGCGTCCCGGTACTCCGCTCGGTGACCGTCCAGTGGTGGAGGGCAAGGACGCACTGCGGGCCATCGCCGCGTTCCGGCTGGCCATGCCGCGCACCATCCTGCGGTACGCCGGTGGTCGCGAGATCACCCTCGGCGACCTCGGCACCCGTGACGGTCTGCTCGGCGGCATCAACGCGGTGATCGTCGGCAACTACCTGACCACGCTGGGTCGACCGGCGACGGCAGACCTGGAGCTGCTGGACGAGTTGAAGATGCCGGTCAAGGCGCTGTCCGCCACGCTGTGACGACAATGACGACGACGGAGCTGTGGTGTGACCGGTGCGGTGAGTCGGCGACGGCCACCGCCCATCCGGCCTGCGCGTCGGCCCGTCAGTTGGAGCCGCCCCGGTTCTGCCCCCGCTGCCGTCGCCGGATGAAGGTGCAGGTGCTGCCGGTGGGCTGGGCGGCGGTCTGCGTCGAGCACGGCGAGATCCGGGGCTGAGCCGGTGCTGCGGGGGCGGGCGGTGACACTACGACCGGCGACGGTCGCGGACGTGCCGGCCCTCGCGGCGATCCGGGCCGACCCGGAGGTACGCAGGTGGTGGCGGGGCGGCGACGACCTGGCCGACTCCGTGCGCGCCGACCTCGCCGACGACGACCTGCACGTGTACGCGATCGAGCACGACGGCCGGGTGATCGGCGCGATCCAGTGGTACGCCGAGGCGGACCCGGACTACCGGCACGCCAGCCTGGACGTCTTCCTCGACCCGGAGGAGCGCGGCGCCGGCCTCGGCGGTGACGCCATCCGCACCCTGGCCCGACACCTGATCGACGAGTACGGCCACCACCGCTTCACCATCGACCCGGCCGCGGCGAACAGCGCCGCCATCCGGGCGTACGCGAAGGTTGGTTTCCGCCCGGTGGGGGTGCTGCGCCGCTACGAGCGTGGCGCGGACGGCCGCTGGCACGACGGCCTGTTGATGGACCTGCTCGCCGACGACCTGGTGGAGTGACTCAGGCGTCCCACAGCAGGTGGCCGTCGGGCAGTCGGCGGGCGCCCTCGGCCGGCCGGTGCGGGCTGATGCGGCCGTCCGGCATCAGGTGCGCCACGGGGACTCCGCCGCCCAGCGTCGCGACGTCGGCGATCAACCGCCGGTGGCAGCGCCACCACACGCTCTCGCTGCACATGATCGCGGTGGTCCGACGGTCCACCCCGGCGAGCACCTCGGCGAGCGCGTCGTCGAACTCGGCCGTCCGCGTGTGGGCGGCGTACGCGCGGAACGCCGCGACCGTCCACCAGGTGTCCGGCTCCGGCTCCCCGGCGGGGACGTGGCGTCGTCCGCCGAGCCGCGGCTCCCAGCGGTAGTCGACGCCCCACTCGGGCAGCCACCGTTCGAGTTCCTCGCGGCGGACGTCCGGGTTGGTGCGGCTGGCTGGGTATCGCCGCACGTCCACCACCTGGGCGATCCCGGCTCCGGTCAGCAACTCTCCCAGCCGGCCCCGATCGGCGCCGCCGTGCCCGACGGTCAGCAACTCCCGCACGGTGTTGGCTTGCCCGGAATTCCGCCGACCTATCCCACCCGAGTCCGCCCGCGAGGGCCGGGCGCCGCAGACCTTGGACAGTTACCGCCCGCCAGCGGTAACTGTCCAAGATCTCGTCGCGGTGTCGGTCAGGCGATGGCGCACTGGGTGTTGTTGACGGTGAAGGCTGTCGGTTTCGGGTTGGCGCCGCTGTACGTGCCGTTGAAGCCGAAGCTCACCGACGCGCCCGGGGCGATCGTGCCGTTGTAGGACAGGTTCGTGGCGGTGACCGCCGCGCCGCTCTGGCTGATCGTCGCCGACCAGCCCTGGCTGACGCTCTGCCCACCGGGGAAGCTGAACCGCAGGGTCCAACCGTTGATCGCGGTGGTGCCGGTGTTGGTGATCGACACGTTGGCGGTGAAGCCGCTGCCCCAGTCGGTGGTGGCGTACCCCACAGTGCAGGTGCCGCCGACCGGCGGGGCTGCTGTGGTCACCGCGACCGGCGTGGACGCCGCAGAGGTGTTGCCCGCCGCGTCCACGGCCACCACGTAGAACTGGTACGCGGTCGAGGCGGTCAATCCGGACACCGCCTGGGTGGTGCCGGTCGGCGAGCCGACCAGCGCGTCGGTGGCGCCGGCCTCGCGGTAGACCTGGTAACCGGCGACGCCCACGTTGTCGGTCGACGGGGTCCAGGCCAGTGTGAGCCCGGTGGCGGTGACGGCCGAGGCGACCGGCGTGCCGGGGGTGCTCGGCGCTGTGGTGTCGGCGGTGCCGGTCGGTGGCGTGGTCACGCTGAGCTTCGGCGAGGCGGCCGACTCGTTGCCCGCGCCGTCGCGAGCCACGATGGTGTACTCGAACGTCCGCTCCGGCAGCAGCGTGGTGATGGTGATCGAGTTTTCGGTGACCCGTCGGGTCGCCACCACGTCGTTACCGACCATGAACTCGCGGACGTCGTACCCGGCGAGGCCGCTGCCGCCGCTGTCAGTGGACGGCGCCCAGGTCAGGGTGACGGTGCGGGGGCCGAGGTTGGACGCCACCGGGGTGCCGGGGACGGTCGGCTTGGTGGTGTCCGGTACGACCGGGCCCGGCTCCTCACCCCAGACGCGGGTGGCGCCGGAGTAGAGCGGGACCTTCCGGTTGGGCCCGGCGGTGGCCTGGTACGACGGGTCGTTTGTCGGGTCCCAGGTGCCGCCCTCCGGCACACCGATCTTGAACTGGACCTCCATCCGGTGCTGCGACTGACCCGCCGGGGCGATGGTGTGCCCGGCGCAGTCCACCTCGACGTACCAGATGTCGCCGCTGAACTGCTTGGCGGTGGTCGGGGACGGGCAGCCCTGGGTGTAGCCGGCGGTGACCTGCACCGGGCCGGTGCCGTCGGGCCGGAAGTAGTACCGGAACCGGCCGTCGGTCAGCGCGCGGGCCGGGAACGCGGACTTGTTGTAGACCATCACCTTGAGCCCGGTGGCCCGAGGTTCGGCCTGCGTAACAGTGGTCTCGACTGTCAGCTCGTCGATGTCCGGCGTCTCGGCGACCGGGAAGTTCGCCAGCGGCGTGCCGCCGTACTCGGAGGTCAGCCGAACCAGCGCGGACGTGAAGCCGGCGTTGTAGTCGGTGGCCACCTCGTTCATCACGTAGTCCGAGCGGCTGTCGCTGTACGCGTCGTTGGCCGAGGACGGGCCGCCGACCAGCGCGCCGTAGAGGGTGTGCCGGGTCTCCACCGGCACGGTCTGGCTGTCCCACCAGGAGCCGTGTGCGGTGCGGTGGTGCGGGTTCTTCGGTGCGTTGGCGCCGAACCCGATGACGTAGCTGGAGTTACGGGGGTTGTCGCCGAGCGCGTAGTTGATCTGCCGGACGGCGAAGTCGTGGTAGCGCGCCTTGCGGGTGGTGTCGGTGGTCTTGTCGCTGTAGACCAGCGCGGCGAAGGAGGTGTTCGCGGCGTAGCGCAGCGCGCCCCAGGAGTCGAGCACCGCCATCCCGCCCGGCGAATACGGAACCCGCTGCCCGTTCACGCCGACGGTCCAGTAGTCCAGCCACCGGTTGGCGTCGTCGACGTACTTCTGCTTGCCGGTCAGGTTGGCCAGCAGCACGTACGCGCCGAACTGCTTGTTGTCCCAGGCGATGGTCCACTTGTAGGAGCGGGTGGTGGACTGGTTCTCCGTGCCGAGCTTGTCGTACTCACTCTCGGCCTTGGTCAGGTAGCTGGCCTCGCCGGTGGCCCGGTGCAGCCAGATCGCGGCCCAGACCAGCTCGTCCTGCCAGCCGCTCCACGAGCGGTAGAAGCTGGTGGCGTCGGTGATGCACTCGTGGTAGGCCTTCCGCACCGTGTCGGCGAACGTGTAAAGCTGCCGGGCGTGCCCGAGCAGCTTGTCCGCGTAGGCGGCGTCGGTGGGCCGGAACACCATCGAGGAGGCGGCCATCGCGGCCGCCGTCTCCCCCGCCAGGTCCGCGCCGCCACAGCTCGCATCGATCTTGTACGCGGGCCGCGCCATCGGCATCACCTCGGCCGGACCCCACCACTTGTGGTCGTCGTCGCCCTTGCCGACCTGTCCGTAGAGGACGTTTGCCGACGGGTGTGCCTTGATGAAGTAGTCGTTGACGAAGCGCAGGTTGTTGAGCAGGTGCGGCAGTTGCCCGGAGGAGGTGTAGCCGCTGCGGTACTCGACAGCGCCCCAGGCGAGCATCGTGGCGCTGAACGCCATCGGGAAACCGAACTTGACGTGGTCGCCGGCGTCGTACCAGCCGCCGGTGAGGTCCACACCCGCGCTGGCGCCGTCGGTGAGGGCGCTGTCTCCGCGCCAGGAGACCCGGTTCCAGTCGGGCAGTCGACCGGACTGCTGCGCCTCGTAGAAGAGCAGCGACTTCTGCAACGCCTCGGCGTAGTTGTAGGTCGCCGCCGGCGCGGCAGCGGCGGGCCCGGACGGTGGCGCGGTCACCGCGAGGGACGCGCCGGTGAGCAGCGCGACGCCGAGGGCCAGCAGCCGCCGCGGCCAGGGCTGGTCGGCGGCCGGCGACCGGCCGGGCTGGCCGCTGAACGGCCGGGTCAGGTGGCGCATGGCGGACTCCTGTCGGAGGCGCCGCCGGCGGTCGCACCGACGCGGGACGGCGTACGGGCGGCACGGCCACCGGCGACAGCGGGGTGGCGGTGTGACCACGGGTCATGGAAGCGCTCCCATGGATAACCGACAATGTAATGGGCGGGTCGCTGGTTGGGAAGCCTGCCAACCGGGGCCGGTGCGTGCGACGCCGCTTCCGTACTCGCGAGTAACCAGTGCGGACCATTTCACACCATCGACGCACTTCGATTAGTGCTCGCCGTTTGCGCAGCTCACGACGGGAGCCTCCGCGAAGACTGTCGCGGTGTTCGAGCGCTCCGGCGGCCAGCCAGACGAACGTACTGTTGCTGACCCACTACCAAGCGCGAGACAGTACCGCTCACCAGCGGTGCCGTCGACGCCGCCGCTCCCTGGTCAACCCTGAGGAGAAGCGATGGCACCACGACTCGCCGACGACACCGCCTGGACCGACATCCTGGCCCGCGCGGTGGCCGCCACCCCGGAGGCGTTCGGCGCCGAGGTAGACGGCGTCACCACACTGCACAACCTGGTCGAGGGCGAATGGCGGGCGGTCGGCCAGCCCACCCCGGTCCGCACCCCGGTGGACAACACCGTCCTCATCAACCTGCCCCGGGTCGACGCGACCACCGCGCGCGCCGCGGTCGCCCACGCCGCCGCCGCGCACCGGGCCTGGGCCCAGACCCCGCTGGCCGACCGCAAGGCCCGGGTCGCCGAGGCCCTGGACTCGCTCACCGCCCACCGCGACCTGCTCGCCCTGCTGCTGGTGTGGGAGATCGGCAAGCCGTGGCGGCTGGCCTGCGCCGACGTGGACCGGGCGCTCGACGGCGTCCGCTGGTACGCGGGCGAGATCGACCGGATGCTCGCCGACGGCCGCGAGCCGCTGCCCGGCCCGGTCAGCAACATCGCGTCGTGGAACTACCCGATGAGCGTGCTGGTGCACGCCGAGCTGGTGCAGCTCCTGGCCGGCAACGCGGTCATCGCCAAGACTCCGTCCCAGGGCGGCGCGGTGTGCCTGACCGTCGCGCACGCGCTGATGCGCCGGGCCGGGCTGCCCGCCACACTCGTCTCCGGCAGCGGCGGGGAGCTGTCCGAGGTGCTGGTCCGGGCACCCGAGATCGGCGCTGTGGCGTTCGTCGGCGGTCGGTCCAACGGCGGCAAGGTGGCCGCCGCGCTGCTCGACAGCGACAAGCGGCACTTCATCGAGCAGGAAGGTCTCAACGCCTGGGGCATCTGGAACTTCTCCCAGTGGGACCTACTCGCCACGCACCTCAGGAAGGGCTTCGAGTACGGCAAGCAGCGCTGCACCGCGTACCCCCGGTTCGTGGTGCAACGCGACCTGGTCGACGAATTCCTCGACATGTACCTGCCGGTCGTCCGCTCGGTCCGCTTCGGTCACCCGCTCGCCGTCGGCGACGACTGGGCCACCGGTGACCCGCTGCCCGAGCTGGACTTCGGTCCGCTGATCAGCGCCGCCAAGGCCGACGAGCTACGCCGCACCGTCGACGAGGCGGTCCGCGGCGGCGCGATCCCACTGCACCGGGGCAAGCTCACCGGCGCGCCGTTCCTGCCCGGGCAGGACACCTCGGCGTACGTGGCACCGTCGGTGCTGCTCGCCCCGCCCGGACGGTCCCGGCTGATGCACGCCGAGCCGTTCGGTCCGGTCGACACGATCGTCGTGGTGGACACCACCGACGAGCTGCTGGCCGCCATGAACGCCTCCAACGGTGCGCTGGTGGCGTCGCTGGCCTCCGACGACACCGACGAGGCCGGCAAGCTCGCCGTGGACCTTCAGGCGTTCAAGGTGGGCATCAACAAACCACGCTCACGCGGTGACCGGGACGAACCGTTCGGCGGCCGGGGCGCCTCCTGGAAGGGCGCGTTCGTCGGCGGCGACCTGCTGGTGCAGGCAGTCACCGTCGGTGGCGACAGGCGGCTCTACGGCAACTTCCCCGACTACAACAGCTACCCCACCACCTGAGCACCGCAACGGGAGAGTCCCCCTTGTGGACGCTGGCGCGCACAAGGGGCCCTCGTCGGGCCCTAGACGCCCGGCGTGACGAACGCGGCCTTCCGGTCCGCCGGCGCGGCGACAGCGAGCGGGACGGTGAGGGTGAGCAGCCCACCGTCGCGCTCCGTCGCGGCGGGCCTGCCCAGCCGGTGCAGCGTACGCAGCATCGGGTCGTTGGTGGCCTGCACGTGCAACACCAGCGCCGCGTACCCGGACCGGTCGGCGTGCTGGACCACCCGGCGCAGCAACGCCGAGCCGAGCCCGCGCCGCTGCCAGTCGTCTCGCACCAGCAGCGCCACCTCGGCCTCGTCGCCCTCGCCGAGCAGGTTCGCCATGGCGACCACCGACTCGGCAGTGCCGTCGGCGCCGGTGGTGCTGGCGATCAGCGTCAGCCCTCGGCTCGGCTCCAGCAGTCGACGCAGGCGGGCCGGCTGCGGCAGCGCCGCGCCGCCCAGGTAACGCCGCTGCCGAGTACGGGGTGAGCACGCCTCGTGCAGCTCCGCCACGCCGGACAGATCGTGGGCGCTGGCCGGCCGGACGGCCACCTCCGCGCCGTCGGGCAGCACCACTGTGACCTGTTCGGCGGCCCGGCGCGCCACTGTGGCGGCCAGCTCGACAAGGGCCTGCGCCCGCGCGTACTCCGCCGGGGTGAAGTCGGGCGCGGCCCGGCGCAGCGCGAACGAACCGCCCGCCGGGTCGGCCAACAGCATGGCGGCCCCGGTGATCCCCCGCTCGCCGCCCACCGACGCCGGTCGCCAACTGACGACGTCGGCGGCGAGCAGGGTCCGCAACGCCTCGCCCGTCGCGTCCGGGTCACGCACCAGCCGGTTGGCCAGCCCGAGCACCCGGGTGGGCTGGTCGGCCAGACCACGCGCCTCACTGCGCGCCACCCAGCAGTCCCGGCCCCGACCACGCTCGACCGCGGCGATCAGCTCGGCCTCGTCGAGCGCGTCCGGCGCGTCGACCAGGAAATCGTCCACCGCGCCCTGCTCGGTGGGCTGCACCTGCACGGTGAGGATGTTGACCCCACGCAGCGCGAGGCTCGCCGTGAGCACCGACAGGTAACCCGGTCGGTCGTCCACAGTCGCTCGGATCCGCCACAACGTCATGGTTGGCTCCCTTCCCCGGTAAGAGCCTCATCCCCGCCTGTTGCCGCCCGGTTGCCCGGCGGTGTCGGCCCGGGAACTCCTCGGGTCGCTCAGGGGCCGGCGACCACCGGCGGCGCGCCGACGAGATCGAGTCGGTCACCGAGGATCACCGCGCAGGCGCGGACGAGCTGGGTGAGCCGATCCACCTCGGTGCTGTGGAACGCCGCGGCGGAGAGGGTCTCGCTGCGTTCACGGGCCACCACCAGCACCAGGCCCGCCCGGCCGAACGGCGCGATCGCGTGGTGGGTGCCGTCGGGCGTGGTCATCGACCGGCCGCGCAGCGGGGTCACCTCCGGCAACCGCGGGGGTACGGGGGCACGCCAGCTCGCGTGCCCCACTGTCGCCCCACCGCCCCCGCTCCGCGAGGCCCAGTCGACCGGCACCACGGCGGCCACGGCCCAGTCGGCGGCCAGCAGCCCCGGCACCGCGTCGACCAGGGTGGCCAACCCGTCGGCCGGGTTGGCCGCGACCTGGGCCAACAGCTCCGCGTCCTGGCCGGTGGTGGTGGGCGCGCCGATCGCCCGCCACACACCGTCCACCCGCACTCCGGGGATCGCCGCGAGGCCAGCCAGCAGCCGCTCCACCCGCGCCGCGCCCGGCCAGACGACAGTGAAGTCGTCCACGGCACGCCCGCCGAGCCGTTCGAGGACCACCACCTGGACGATGTCCGCCCCGGAGACGCCCAAGGTGCGGGCGACCTGACCGAGGGTGCCCGGACGGTCCGGCAGGGTGACCCGAACTCGCAGCAACATGTCTGTCCCTCCGCTCGGCGGGCCGGCAAAAAGAGCGGCCGGCAGGCTGACCCCAGCCTGGTAGTTGACCATTTCGTCCCTGTTGCAGGGGCATGTCCCGAGCGGAAATTCTGACCTTGACAACGTGAGCGGGCTGCCATCAACTAGTCGGATGAGCGATCCGGCCGTCGACGCGTCACGGCCGAGGGCCGATTCCGTCTCCCCGGCGGGGCTGGCCCTGGACCGTCTCGCCGACCATCTGGCAACGCACCGACCCGAGCTGGCCGTCGGGCCGCTGCGCGCCCAGCTGATCGCGGGCGGCAAGTCCAACCTCACCTACCTGCTGCGCCTCGGCGACCGCGAGGTGGTGCTGCGCCGCCCACCGCTGGGGCACGTGCTGGCGACCGCGCACGACATGGCACGCGAGTTCCGGGTCATCTCGGCGCTGGCGCCGACCGAGGTGCCGGTCCCGGGCGCGCTGCTGCTCTGCACCGACCCCGAGGTGATCGGCGCGCCGTTCTACCTCATGGAGCGGATGCCCGGCGAGGTGTTCCGCACCCGCGCGCAGACCGACCCGCTGGGCGACGAGCGTCGCCGGGCCCTCGCCATGGCGATGATGGACACGCTCGCCGCGCTGCACAGTGTCGACCCGTCCAGCGTCGGGTTGGCTGACTTCGGCCGCCCCGAGGGCTACCTCGCCCGGCAGGTCCGCCGCTGGGCCGGGCAGCTCGACCGCTCCCGCAGCCGCCCGCTGCCCGGCATCGACGAGCTGCGTGACCTGCTCGCGGCGACCGCCCCGGAGGGCGCGAACGCCGGCCGGATCGTGCACGGCGACTACCGACTGGACAACCTCCTCGCCTCGGCCGACCCGGTCGCCGTGCACGCGGTGCTCGACTGGGAGATGGCCACCCTCGGCGACCCCCTCGCCGACCTGGGGCTACTACTGACGTACTGGGACGTGCTCGGTGGCAGCGACACCGCCGCGGGCAACCCCGTCGCCGACGGGCTCGGCCCGCGCGCCGGCTTTCCCACCGGCGGCGAGCTGATCGACAGGTACGCCGGTCGCAGCGATGTCGACGTCGGGCCGCTGCACTGGCACGTGGCGCTGGGCTGCTTCAAGCTCGCTGTCATCTGCGAGGGCATCCACTACCGCCACACGCTCGGGCAGACGCTCGGCGAGGGCTTCGACCGGATCGGCGAGATGGTGGCACCGCTGGTCGCGCACGGGCTGACCGCCGCCAGGGAGCGGTGATGGACTTCTCATACGACAGCCGGACCGAGGAACTGCGCGCCGAGGTGACCCGGTTCCTGACCGAGCACGTCTACCCGGCCGAGGCCGTGCACGCCGAGCAGGTGGCCACCGGGGACCCGTGGTCGCGTACCCCGGTGTTGGCCGAGCTGAAGGCGGAGGCCCGCAAGCGCGGCCTGTGGAACCTCTTCCTGCCCGACCCGCGCTACGGCGCCGGTCTGACCAACCTCCAGTACGCTCCCCTGGCCGAGCTGACCGGGCGCAGCCCGCACCTCGCGCCGGAGGCGGTCAACTGCGCGGCACCGGACACCGGCAACATGGAGCTGCTGGCCGAGTTCGGTTCGGAGGCGCAGCAGAAGCGCTGGCTGATGCCGCTGCTGGAGGGTGAGATCCGCTCGGCGTTCTGCATGACCGAGCCCGACGTCGCGTCCTCCGACGCCACGAACATCGCCACCCGGATCACCCGCGACGGCGACGAGTACGTGATCAACGGACGGAAGTGGTGGTCGTCCGGGGCCATGGACCCGCGCTGCGAGATCTTCATCGTGATGGGCAAGACCGACCCCGCCGCCGACCGGCACCGCCAGCAGAGCATGGTGCTGGTCCCCCGGGACACCCCCGGGGTGACAGTGCGCCGGGGCATGACCGTCTTCGGCTACACCGACGGTTCTCACGGCGGGCACGCCGAGATCGACTTCACCGAGGTCCGGGTGCCAGCGGAGAACCTGATCGGCGCCGAGGGCACCGGCTTCGCCATCGCCCAGGCCCGGCTGGGGCCCGGCCGGATCCACCACTGCATGCGATTGATCGGAATGGCTGAGCGGGCATTGGAGCTGCTCTGCCGCCGCGCCAACGAACGGATCGCGTTCGGCCGACCGCTGGCCGAGCAGGGCGTGGTCCGGGAGTGGATCGCCGAGTCCCGGGTCCGCATCGAGCAGGCCCGGCTGCTGGTGCTCAAGACGGCCTGGCTGATGGACACCGTCGGTAACAAGGGCGCGCACACCGAGATCCAGGCCATCAAGATCGGCACGCCGGCCATGGCGGAGTGGGTGATCGACAAGGCCATCCAGGCCTACGGCGGCGCCGGTGTCAGCCAGGACACGCCACTGGCCGCCCTCTGGGCGCAAACCCGCACCCTGCGCCTCGCCGACGGCCCCGACGAGGTGCACCGCAACTCCCTGGCCAAGCGCGAACTCCGCCGCTGGACCCCGTAACCCCCTTCCCGTGTGGGGGTGGTGGTGGGTTAGGCGGAGGCTCGGTGGACCAGTTGGGTGTCCAGGAGGATGTGGGAGGCGGGTAGCTCCTCGCCACGGATCCGGGCCACCAGCAGGCGGGCCATCTGCCGGCCCATCTCCTCCACCGGCTGGAACACAGTGGTCAACGGCGGCTCCGCCCGCAGGGCGATCGTCGCGTCGTCGAAGCCGATCACCGCGACGTCCTGCGGCACCCGCCGGCCGGCCTCGCGCAGGGTACGCAGCGCACCGAACGCCATGAGGTCGGAGGCGACGAAGACCGCGTCCAGGTCCGGACAGGCGTCCAGCAGGCGACGCATGGCGGCCGCGCCGCTGCCCTCGCTGAAGTCGCCGTACGCGATCAGGTCGGGGTTGACGCCGGCCCCGGTGGCCTTGACCGCCTCGGTGTAGCCGGTCAGCCGGGCCAGGCCGACGCCCATGTCCTGCGTTCCGGCGATGGTGGCGATGCGCCGCCGCCCCTGCCGGGCCAGGTACTCCACCGCCTGCCGGGCCCCGCCAACGTTGTCCACGTCGACAAACCAGGCCGGTTGGGCGCCGGGTTGCAGCATCCGGGCGGGCCGACCGCCGAGCACGGCCGGCAGGCCGCGCTCCTCCAGCAACGTCGGCAGCGGGTCGGAGTCGTGCAACGACAGCAGCAGTACGCCGTCGACGTGCTGGTTGGTGAGGTGGTGCTCGACCCGCTCCCGTTCCACCGGCGACTGGGCCATGGCCAGCCAGAGCTGCATCGGCGTCTCCAGCAGCCCGGAGCTGATCCCCCGCACGATGCTGGCGAAGAACGGCTCGGTGAAGACCCGCTCGCCGGATTCGGACACCACCAGCGCGACGGAGTCGGTCCGCTGGGTGACGAGCGCACGGGCGGCCCGGTTCGGCACGTACCCCAGCTCTGCGATGGCCTGTTGGACCGCGGCCCGGGCCTCCGGGCTGACCTGGGGCGAGCCGTTGACCACGCGGGAGACCGTGCCCCGACCGACGCCGGCACGCGCCGCGACCGCGTCGAGGGTCGGGCGCCCGAGCGACCGGGTGCGCTGCGTTGTCATCGTCTGCTCCTCCGACGGCGGGCGGACCCGGCGCCACCTGCGAGAGGTGGACGCCGGGGCCGTCCTGATGGCTGGCCCGAGCCTATTGTGCGGCCAGACCGTTGCGCCGGATCACCGAGGCGTACCACTTGGCGCTGGACTTGGGGGTGCGAACCTGGCTGTCGTAGTCGACGTGGATCATGCCGAACCGCTTGGTGTAACCCCAGGCCCATTCGAAATTATCCATCAGCGACCAGGCAAAGTATCCCCGCAGAGGCACTCCGGCGTCGATCGCCTCGTGGGCGGCGCGCAGGTGGGCGTCGAAGTAGGCCAGCCGGTCGACGTCGTCGACCTGCCCGTCGACCACCGAGTCGACGAACGCGGAACCGTTTTCGGTGACGTACAGGGGCAGGTCGGTGTAGCCGTTCACCCGACGCAGCGTCTCGGTCAGACCCGGGGCGTCGATCTCCCAGCCCATGTCGGTGACCGGAACGCCACGGGTGACGAACCGGACGTCCTCGCTGCCCGGCCAGCACGAGGGGGCCGGGTCGGCCGCCACGCCCTCGACCGGCGCGGCGACCACGTGGCGGCTGTAGTAGTTGACCCCGACCAGGTCCAGCGGCGTGGAGATGGTCGCCAGGTCGCCGTCGCGCACGTGCTCGAAGTCGGTCACCGTGCTGAGGTCGGCCACCAGGTCCTCCGGGTACGACCCGCGCAATAGCGGATCCAGGAAGAACCGGTTGGCCAAGCCGTCGATCCGCCGGGCGGCGTCGGAGTCGGCGGGACTGTCACTGGCCGGGTCGACCGGGTAGAGGTTGACGGTCACGCCCACCTCGGCGGCCGGGCGGGCGGCCCGCAGTGCCTGCACGGCCAGGCCGTGACCGAGCATCAGGTGGTGTCCGGCACGCACCGCGTCCGCTCCGTCGGTGCGGCCGGGGGCGTGCACGCCGGAGCCGTAGCCGAGGAACGCCGAGCACCACGGCTCGTTCAGCGTGGTCCAGTAGCGCACCCGGTCACCGAGCGCGTCGGCCACCAGCGTCGTGTAGTCGGCGAACCGGGCGGCGGTGTCCCGCGCCGGCCAGCCGCCGGCGTCTTCCAACGGCTGCGGCAGGTCCCAGTGGTAGAGGGTGAGCCACGGCTCGATGCCGTTGGCCAGCAGCTCGTCCACCAGTCGCCGGTAGAAGTCCAGGCCGCCCGGGTTGGCCGCGCCGGTGCCGGTGGGCTGCACCCGGGACCAGGAGACCGAGAAACGGTACGACTTCAGGCCCAGCTCGGCCATCAGCGCGACGTCGTCGCCGAGGCGGTGGTAGTGGTCGCACGCGACGTCCCCGGTGTGCCCGGCGACGACCCGACCCTCGGTGTGGCTGAAGGTGTCCCAGATCGACGGGGCGCGGCCGTCCACGGCCGCCGCCCCCTCGATCTGGTACGCCGCCGTCGCGGCCCCCCAGAGAAATCCGGGTGGAAAGGTCAGCCCGGGGCGCTCGTCGAGGACGTCGACGGCGGGTGGGCTGGCGGGGTTGCTCACGACTTGACGGCACCTTCCATGATCCCGCCGATGATCTGGCGGCCGAACACGAGAAAGACGATTACCAGGGGGATGGTGCCGATCGCCGTGGCGGCGAACACCTGGGAGTAGTCGGTGTAGTAGGCGTACGAGAGGAAGGAGAGCGAGACCTGGAGGGTCGGGTTCTCCGGGGTGAGGATGGCGTACGGCCAGATGAACGAGTTCCAGGTCTCCATGAAGGTCAGCAGACCGAGCACGCCGGCGGCGGGACGTAGCGCGGGCAGCACGATGCTCCAGTAGATCCGGAACGTGCTCGCCCCGTCGACGCGGCCGGCCTCGATCAGCTCGTCGGAGATGGCCTGGCTGGCGTACTGCCGCATCATGAACACGCCGAAGGCGCTGACCAGGAACGGCACGGTGACCGCGTAGAGGGTGTCGTACCATCCCAGGTCCTGCATCATGGACCAGAGCGGGATGAGGCCCATCTGGGTCGGGATCATCATGGTGACGATGATCGCCAGCAGGAGGGCGTTGCTGCCCCGGAACTTCAGCTTGGCGAAGGCGAACCCCGCCAGTGAACCGGTGAGCACCACCGACACGGTGACCACCGAGGAGACGATGATCGAGTTCATCATGCCGGTGAGGAAGTTGGCGGCGTCGTTGTCGAGCACCCGCCCGAAGTTGTCACCGAACGCGCCACCGGGGGTCAGCGGCGGCGGCACGTCGTTGATGTTGTCCAGGCTGCGACTGCCGATCACCAGCATGTAGTAGAACGGGTAGATCGACAGCAGCGCCGCCAGGACGAGCGCCAGGTAGGTCAGCGGGCTGGTGCGCCACAGACGCTGGGAAGCCGAGATCATCGATCTCTCCTCACTTCGCCGAGCGGCGGACGAGTAGGAAGTTGAACAGCGACACCACGATGATGATCATGAAGATCGCCCAGGCAACCGCTGCTCCGTAGCCGGCGGTGTTCAGGTTCACGATGCCCATCTCGTACATGTACATGGCCAGCGTCTGGAACTCCCGCTGGTTGCCGCCGATGATGTTGCCGTTGCCGAAGAGCAGGGGCTCGGTGAAGAGCTGCATGCCGCCGATCGTGGACAGGATGACCACGAAGATGAAGGTGGGCTTGAGCATGGGCAGGGTGATCTGCCAGAACTGTCGCCACGGGCTGGCGCCATCGATCTCCGCGGCCTCGTAGAGGTCCTTCGGGATCGCCTGCATGCCGGCGAGCAGGATCAGGGTGTTGTACCCGGTCCACCGCCAGTTGACCATGGAAGAGATGGCCGTCCAGGAGCTCCACCGGTGCCCGTCCCAGTCGACCGGGTCGACACCGACGAAGCTGAGCAGCCAGTTGAACAGGCCGAACTCCCGCTGGAACAACATCCCGAAGACGATCGCGACCGCGGCCACCGACACCACGTTCGGCATGAAGATGGCCATCCGGAAGAAGGTCTTGGCGCGCAGGAGGGTCCGGTTGAGCAGGTTCGCCAGGAAGAGGGCGAGCAACAACTGCGGGATGGTCGACAGGGCGAAGATGCCGAACGTGTTGACCAGCGCGTTCCAGAAGTACTCGTCGGACACCAGCCGGGTGTAGTTGTCGAAGCCGATGAACGTGTGCTCGCCGATCATGTCCCAGTCGTGCAGCGACATCCAGGCAGTACGCAGCATCGGGTACAGCCCGAATAAGCCGAAGATCAGGAAGAACGGGGCGATGTAGAGGTACGGCGAGTACTTGACATCGAGGCGGTTGAGTAACCTTCCCCGTCGACGTCGGCGGTCGACGTCGGGAGAAGGCGGTGCTGCTGGCGACGGCCGTGCCGTCGTGGCCGACAGGCTCATGCGAGTTTCCTTTTCCGGCGAGGCCCGGGGGCCCTCGCGCAGGGCGCTACGCGGAGGGGACCGGCCGGTGGCGTCCGGGAAGCCCCGAACGCCACCGGCAGGGAATCACTCAGAAGGCACCCTGAGTCTTGGCGTCCTTCGTGAACTGCTCCCAGGCCTTGGCCTTGTCGGCCTGCCCGTTCTCGAACGCCCGCAGGGCCGGCTCGAGCGCGTTCTCCTTAACCGCCTGGTGCTTCGGGCCCAGGTGGATCGGCTGGATCTTGGCGACGCTCTCCCCGAAGATCTTGCCGGTCGGCGCGTTGCTGAAGTACTCGTTGGTGTAGCTGAGGAAGGCGTCGTTCTTCAGCGCCTCCAGGTTGGTGGGCAGCGGGCCCTTGAGCTTGAAGGCCTCGACCTGGCTCCTCGCGTTGGTCAGGTACTCGGCGAGCTTCGCCGCCTCGCTCGGGTACTTGCTCTGCGCCGGAACCGCGAGCCACGAGCCGCCCCAGTTACCGCCGCCGCCCGGCACGGACGCGACATCCCACTTGCCCTTGTTGGCCGGACCGGAGTTGTCCGACACGATGCCGAGCATCCAGGACGGGCAGAAGGTCGCCGCGAAGGTGCCCTGCTTGAAGCCACCCGACCACTCCGGCGACCAGGTGGACGCCTTGGCGGAGATGTCCGCCATCGAGGTGGCGGTGTCCCAGGCGTTCTTCACCGCGGGGCTGGTGTCCGCGATGATGTTGTCTTCCTTGTCGTAGAACAGGTCACCGTTGCCCTGGAAGAGCACCCCGTTGGAGACGGCGGTGATCGAGTCGATGAACGCCTTGCCGCCGCTGCCCTGCTTGTACTTCAGACCGGCGTCGTGGAAGCCCTTCCAGTCCGGCCAGAGCGCCGACACCTGGTCGCGCTCGGCGGGCAGGCCGGCCGCCTGGAACAGGTCCTTGCGGTAGCAGACGGCGAGGCTGCCGACGTCGGTCGGCAGGCCGATCAGCCGGCCGTCCGGCGCCTTGCCCAGCTCCCACTTCCAGGGCAGGAATTCCTTCGAGTGGTCGGCGACCAGCGGAGTGAGGTCGGCCCAGTTGCGCGCGTTGGGCTTGAACTCGTTGAGGATGCCCTCTTCCAGGGCGGTGACGTCCGCCGCGCCCTTGCCGGTGGCCAGGTAGCGGACCAGCTTCGGCCGGTACTCACCGAGCTGCGCGGTCTTGCGCAGCTCGACCTTGATGCCGGTGTCCTTCTCGTACTGCTTGACGAGCTCGTCGTAGCCCATCTCGCCGAAGGTGTCGACGACCAGCTTGGCCGGCTTCTCGCCGGCCGCCGGCTTGTCGTCGTCGTTGCCGCAGGCTGCGAGACCGCTGACCGCGGTGATCGCGGCCAGGGCAGCGGCCGCCAGGCGGGTACGCCGCGTGGTGACACTCATTCGCTGACCCCTCTTTCCGGTGGTGAGGCTGATGTGTGTGGTGGGGGGTGCTCATCGCGCCGGGCCGGGGTCCGTGAGTGACACACACCACCTCCGGGAGCGCTCCCATGAGATTGCCGGCGGGTAACGGGAGTGTCAATAGGGCGTTGGGAGCGTTCCCAGATCGTTACCGCTGACCACTCCCACCGCACCCACCCCAACCACACCCCCCGCCCTACCTCGGTGATCAAGAGGTTTCGGTCAGGAAAGGTGGCGCCGCTGACGCAAACTTCTTGATCAACAACACCCGGCCCCGGAGGGCCGGGCGGGGGCGGTCAGCAGAAGCGGCGCAGGAGGGTGGTTGCGCGGGTGGGGTCGAATCGGGACGGGTCGAAGGTCGAACCCGCCCAGTCGCGCAGCATCGCGTGGCGGGAACTGGCGGGGTCGGCCGTGGCGTCCTGGTCGTCCAGGGCTTCCAGGAGCGCCTGGTAGCCCAACGGCCCGCCGACACCCTCCGGCGGGCAGGCCCGCTCGCCGGTCAGGCAGACCGGATACCGCTCGTCGGGGTCGGCGGTCAACGCGTCCTCCACGACCAGGTCGTGTTCCCACCAGTCGCCGAAGTCGTACGTGTAGGAGAACCGGCTGCCCTTGCCGAGCACCGCGTCGAGCCGCACGTCCAGCTCGTCGTGCAACGCCAACTCCCCGTCCGGGTCCGGCTCGCCGTACTGCATCGCGTCGATCTCGAAAGAGTGCAGGTGGCAGTCCCGCCAACCCATCGCGTGCTGCACCACCCGGTGCAGCCGGTCCAGCGTGTAGCCGGCCGGCACGAGCACCCGGCGCCACACCGGCGGGCGGGTCCCGGCGAGGGACATCTTCAGCTGGAAGATCTGACGCGACATGCTGTCCTGTCCTCCCGCGGCTTAGGCTGCCAGCATGATCTGCCGAGCGTGCCGGGCCCGGCGACACGACGACTGCCCGGGCCGGAACTGGTGCGACTGCCAGCACCGTACCGCCGAACCCACCCCTCCGGTCACCGGTCCGGCCGGCGAATGACCGTCGGAATTCCGATCCGACGGCTCTGGCCCGAGCCGTCGACACAGCCGCTTGACGACGCCGCGCTGACCGCCCTCTACGGCCGCGCCGACGAGCCCCGACTGCGGATGAACTTCGTGACCAGCCTGGACGGCGCGGTCACCGTGGACGGCTACTCGGCCGGGCTCTCCGGCGAACCGGACAAGCGGGTGTTCGGCCTCCTGCGGATGACCTGCGACGCCCTGGTCGTGGCCGCCGGCACACTCCGCCACGAGGGGTACCGGGCGGTCCGGCTCAACGAGCGCCGCCGCGCCTGGCGTCGCGAGAACGGGCTGACCGAGTACCCGACGCTGGTGGTCGTCTCCGGTTCGCTCGACCTGGATCCGGCACAGGCCGCCTTCGCCGACGCGCCGACCCGCCCGGTGGTGCTCACCCACAGCGCCGCCGATCCGCCGCCCGGGCTGACCGACGTCGCCGACGTGCTGCGCTGCGGCGCCGAGCGGGTCGACCTGGCCGCCGGCCTCGCCGAGCTGCACCGCCGCGGGCTCACCCAACTGCTCTGCGAGGGCGGCCCACACCTGTTCGGCGCACTCACCGCCGCCGACCTGGTGGACGAGCTGTGCCTCACCGTCTCGCCGCTACTGGCCGGGCCCGGCCCCGGCCGGATCACCGCGGGAGACGCCGCACCTCCCCGGCACCTGCCACTGCGCCACGTGCTCGCCGCCGAGGACGGCGTCCTCCTGCTCCGCCACGCCCGTCCGTGACCCGCCGTCGCCCGATCGCACACCCACCGTCGTGAGTGTGACGGCGCATGGTGTCGTCCGCCGCGTCGCGTGGCGACCTGTCGTACTCCTCGGGCAGGATGCAGGGCATGCGCGCCGACCGTGATGCCCGACCGACCCGAGCCGCCCGATGACCGACGCCGAGCTCGACAGCCCGGGCGAGGTGGTCGGGCGGGTGCTGGGCACCGCCGACGCCACCCCGTTGCAGTTCTGGACGGCCGTGGCGCCCGGCAGTTACCTCCAGCTCGACGACGTGGTGGTCACGCGACGGGAGCTGCCGGACCGGGAGCCGGTGACGATCGCCGGGGTGGTCACCCAGGTCCGCGCTCGGCACGAGGGTGCCCAGTTCGACTCCGACGTGTTCGCCATCGCCGACGGCACGCTGCCCGCGCAGGTGCAGGAGGCGGCCGAGGTGACCACCACCCGGGTCGATCCCGAGCTGTACGTGCCGCCGACCCCGGGCGCGGTGGTGCACCGGGCCGAGGGGGACGCCCGGGCCCGCGCGCTGCACTTCGACCGGATGGAGCGGCGCATCCCGATGGGGATGGGTCGCGACGGGGTCCCGGTCTACCTCAACGCCGACTTCCTCGACGGCAGTCGGGGTGCGCACGTCTCCATCTCCGGCATCTCCGGGGTGGCCACCAAGACCAGCTTCGCCACGTTCCTGCTCTACTCGGTGTTCCGCTCCGGCGTGCTGGGCGGCGACGCGGTCAACGCCAAGGCGCTGATCTTCAACGTCAAGGGTGAGGATCTGCTCTTCCTGGACCACCCCAACACCCGCCTCGACGAGCCCACCCGCGCGGCGTACGCGAAGCTCGGGTTGAGCGCCGGCGCGTTCCCCGACGTGCGGGTGTACGCCCCGCCGCGCCCCGGCGACTCGGCCGGCACGCCGGATGTGAGCAGCCGGCTCACCGGCGTCGACAGCTTCTACTGGACGCTGAGCGAGTTCTGCACCGACCGCCTGCTGCCGTACGTCTTCGCCGACGCCGACGACGAGCGCCAGCAGTACACGATGGTGGTCCACTCGGTGGCCGCGCACCTGGCCCGTTACGCCCAGCCCGCCGACGGCGGGGTGAGCATCGACGGGGTCCGGCTCGGCTCCTACGGCGATCTGGTCGACCACATCGTCGATCAGCTCAACGACGACGAGACCCGCTCCGACTGGGCGGGCAGCGCGGTGGGGCTGGGCACCGTCAACGCGTTCGCCCGGCGGTTGATCGGCAGCAAGAAGGACCTGGCCCGGCTGATCCGCGGCGACCTCGCCACCCGCCGCCCCCACTCGATCAACACGAGCGAGTCGGCCCAGGTCACCGTGGTCGACCTGCACAACCTTCCGGACCGCGCGCAGCGGTTCGTGGTCGGTGTGACGCTCAAGAGCGAGTTCGAGCGCAAGGAGAAGTCCGGCACCGCCAAGCCGCTGCTCTTCGTCGTCCTCGACGAGCTCAACAAGTACGCCCCCCGGGAGGGCTCCTCGCCGATCAAGGAGGTCCTGCTGGACATCGCCGAACGGGGCCGTTCGCTCGGGGTGATCCTGATCGGCGCGCAGCAGACGGCGAGCGAGGTGGAGCGGCGGATCGTCACCAACTCGGCGATCCGGGTGGTCGGCCGGCTCGACCCGGCCGAGGCGTCCCGCCCGGAGTACGGCTTCCTCCCGCCCGCGCAGCGTCAGCGGGCGTTGCTGGCCAAGCCGGGCACCATGTTCGTCAACCAGCCGGACATCCCGGTGCCGCTCTGCCTGGAGTTCCCGTTCCCGGCCTGGGCCACCCGGGTCTCCGAGGCGGGCCGGGCACCATCGGAGACGCTGCGCTCGATCACCCAGTCCGCCGACCCGTTCGCCGTGGTGGGCTCCGGCGGCGGCACCGACGACGACATCCCGTTCTAGCTAGGGGCCGGCACAGCGATGAAGATCCTGCACACCTCCGACTGGCACGTGGGAAAGGTGCTCAAGGGGCAGTCCCGGGCCGACGAGCACAAGGCCGTGCTGGCCGGGGTGATCGAGATCGCCCGTGCCGAACAGCCGGATCTGGTGATCGTCGCCGGTGACCTCTACGACACCGCCGCGCCCAGCTCGGAGGCGACCCGCCTGGTCACCAGGGCGTTGACGGCGCTGCGGCGGACCGGCGCGGACGTGGTGGCGATCGGGGGCAACCACGACAACGGCCCGGCGCTGGACGCGCTGCGCCCGTGGGCCGACGCCGCCGGCATCACCCTGCGCGGCGGGGTGCGGGAAAATCCGGACGAGCACGTCATCGACGGCACCACCGCCGGTGGCGAGCGGTGGCGGCTGGCCGCGTTGCCGTTCCTGTCCCAGCGGTACGCGGTGCGCGCGTTGGAGATGTACGAGCTGACCGCCGCGGAGACCAACCAGACGTACGCCGACCACCTGGGCCGGGTGCTGGGGCGACTGACCGAGGGTTTCACCGAACCGGACCGGGTGCACCTGGTCACCGCGCACCTGACGGTGACCGGTGCGGCCACCGGTGGTGGCGAGCGCGACGCGCACACCGTGTTGGGCTACGCCGTTCCGGCCACCGTCTTTCCGGCCACCGCGCACTACGTGGCGCTGGGTCACCTGCACCGGGCGCAGCGGGTCGCGGGCCCCTGCCCGGTGCGGTACAGCGGCAGTCCGCTCGCTGTGGACTTCGGTGAGCAGGAGAACATCCCCTCGGTGACGATGGTCGAGGTGACGGCCAGCACCGCCGCCCGGGTGCGGGAGGTGCCGGTGACGGCGGCGAGCGCGCTGCGGACGGTGCGGGGCACCCTGGCCCAGCTCGCCGAGATCGAGGCACCGGACGCGTGGTTGCGGGTGTACGTGCGGGAGCAACCCCGCGCCGGCCTGCGCGAGGAGATCCAGGAGCTGCTCCCCCGGGCCCTGGAGATCCGGATCGACCCGGAGCTGTTGGCCGCCCCGGGCAGCGGCGCGCGCATCGCCCAGCGCTCGGGGCGTTCGCCCCGGGAGTTGTTCGCCGACTACCTGGACAGCCGGGGCCACGCCGACGAGGGTGTCCGGGAGCTCTTCGACGAGCTTTTCGAGGAGGTCGAGCACTGATGCGTCCGATGCGGTTGGACATGGCCGGGTTCACGGTCTTCCGGGACGAGACCACAGTCGACTTCACCGACGCCGACTTCTTCGCGCTGATCGGCCCGACCGGTTCGGGCAAGTCGACGGTGCTGGACGCGATCTGCTTCGCCCTCTACGGCATGGTGCCCCGCTGGGGTGGCGCCCGGGGGTTGGCGAACGCGCTCGCGCCGTCGGCGACCGAGGCGCGGGTGCGGTTGGTCTTCGAGTCCGGCGGCGCCCGCTACGTGGCGACCCGGGTGGTCCGCCGGGACGGCCGGGGCAACGTGAAGACCGCGAACGCCGGGTTGCAGCTGATGCCGGCCGGCTTCGACGTGACCAAACTGGACACCGGGTTGAGCCCGGACGACCTCGGCGAGGTGGTGGCCGGCACCCCCGCCGAGATGGAGCAGGCGGTGCTGGAGGCGGTCGGGCTGCCGTACGAGCAGTTCACCAGCTGTGTGGTGCTGCCACAGGGGCAGTTCGCCGACTTCCTGCACGCCAAGCCGGCGACTCGGCAACAGATCCTGGTCAACCTGCTCGGCCTCGGCGTCTACGAGGACGTGCAGAAGAAGGCGACGGCGCGCGCCGCGCAGGCGGAGGCCCGGCTGGAGGCGGTCGATCAGGTGCTCGCCGGGTTGACCGGCGTGGACGACGAGGCGTTGGCCGAGGCCGACGCCCGGGTGGAGCGGATGGCCGAGCTGGCGGCCGCGGTGGCCGAGGCGGTGCCGGAGCTGGCTGCGGCCCGGGTCACCGCACGGGAGGCCGCGGCGGCGCTGACCGCGCTGGACGACGAGCTGACAGTGCTGACCGGGGTGCGCGCGCCGGCTGGGGTGACCGCTGTCGCTCGCGCGGTCGCGGCGGCGCGGGCCGACGCCGAGGCGGCTGCGGCGGGGGTGTCGCTGGCCGAGGAGCGGGAGGACAAGCTGCGCGGCGAGCTGGCCGCCGCCGGTGACGAGAGCGCGCTGCGACTGCAACTGCGGGCGTACGACGATCGGGATCGGCTGTCCGGCGAGGCCGACACGGTCCGGGCGACGGTACGCGCGGCGAGTGACGAGCACGCGGCCGCGGTGGCGGCGTTGGCCGCCGCGCGGGTGGTCGCCGAGCGGGCCGACGTCGAGCTGGAGGCGGCCTTCCGGGCGCACGAGGAGGCGAAGGCCACCGACCTGGCGGTGAGTCTGCGGGTACACCTGCATGCCGGTGCCGCGTGCCCGGTGTGTGAGCAGCCGGTGGCCGTGGTGCCGGCGGTGCCGGCCGATTCGGCGGTGGCCGCCGCGACGGCGGCGGGCAAGGCCGCGCGGGCCGCGACAAAGGCCGCGCAGGCGACGGTGCAGGAGCGGGACACGGCGGCGCGGGAGCTGGAGCGGCTGCTGGTGCAGGCGCGCGCCCGGCAGGAGCAGATGGAGGCCCGGCTGGCCGAGCTGAACGGGCAGCTCTCCGGTGCGGCCGAGCCGGCCGTCTTGCGCCGGGAGTTGGCGGAGCACGCCCGGCTGCGACGCGCGTTGGAGGAGGCGGCGACAGCGGTCCGGGCCGGCCGCGAGGCCGCTCGGCAGGCCCGGGCCGCTGTGGACGCCGCCGAGGAGCGGCTGCGGGCGGCGTGGCGGGCCTTTGACACCGCCCGGGACGGGTTGGCCCGGTTCGGCCCACCGGCGACCGATCGGGACGACGTGGCTGCCGCGTGGGCGGCGCTGACCGAGTGGGCGACCACCGAGGCGGACCGCCGCCGCGCCGAGCGGGCCGGTCGGGCCGCCGCCGTGGCGCAGGCCGAGTCGGTGGCCGACGGCGTGCAGCGGGCCATCACGGGCATCTTCGCCGCCGCCGACGTGCCGGTCGGGGACGACCCGGTGCACGCGGCGACGGTGGCGGTGGAGCGGGCCGACGCCGACCGGCGTCGGCTGCACGAGCGTCGCGAGCAGGCCGGGACGTTGCGCGAGCAGCGGGCGGGGCACGAGCGGGAGGCGCAGGTGGCGCGCGCGCTCGCCGGGCACCTGCGGGCCAACAACTTCGAGCGGTGGTTGCTGGCCGAGGCGCTGGACCTGTTGGTCGACGGCGCGTCGGGGATCCTGCGCGAGTTGTCCTCCGGGCAGTACGAGCTGGTGCACGACAAGGGCGAGTTCGTGGTGGTCGACCACCATGACGCGGGGCTGCGTCGCGGCGTGCGCACCCTGTCCGGGGGTGAGACGTTCCAGGCGTCGCTGGCGCTGGCGTTGGCGCTCTCCGAGCAGTTGGCGGGGATGTCCACCACGGCGGCGAGCCTGGAGTCGATCGTCCTGGACGAGGGTTTCGGCACGCTCGACGCCGCCACCCTGGACACGGTGGCGGCGACCCTGGAGAACCTGGCGGCCCGGGGCGATCGGATGGTCGGCGTGGTCACCCACGTGCCGGCGTTGGCCGAGCGGATCCCGGTCCGCTTCGAGGTGCGCAAGGATGCCCGGTCCGCGCGCGTGGAGCGGACGGGCCGGTGAGCGCGAGGAGTGCAGCGCAGCGGAGCCCCGCAGTCGCGAACGAAGGGCCAGCCCGGTGAGCGCGAGGGGTGCAGCGCGGATGGGACGGTCCGGCCGGTGAGTGACGCCGCGTTCTTCGTGGATTCGTGGGATCCGGCGTACGGGGCGTCGTTCGAGGCGTCCGCCGCCGGGCCGGCCGCGCCGAGCAGCGCGCAGGTCGACGCGGACGTGGAGGTGCCCGCCGTGGACTGGCGGGCGATCGGGGTACGCCCCGGGGTGCGGGCGCCCGACGTGGTGTTGCTTGTCGACGGGGTTCGCCGCATCGACGCGAGCATCTGGACGGCGGAGACCGACGGCCTGTCGTTCCCCGGATTGGCCGCCTCGTACGCGGCCGGGGTCGTCCGGTGTGACCTGGGGCGGGGTGCGGCGCAGTTGGCGGGCACCCGGGTCGGTCGGGGCCTGTTCACGGCGAGCCCGTCGGCGCAGGACGTGGTGGCGGGAGCGATCCGTTACCCGGTGCACCGGGTGGGTGGCACCGGTGAGCTGGCGAAGTTGCCGGCCGCCGTGCAGGGCCCGCTGACCGCGTTGGAGGTGGCGGTGTCCGACGCCGCCCGGGTCGACGGTGACCTGTTGGTGGTGGACGGCCCGCTGCGCAGTCGTCGGCAGTTGCCGCGCACCCTGGGCTACATCAAGACGCAGCACAGTCAGTACCTGGATGCCCGGCTGACCGCTGTGGTGACGGGTATGGCGTCGGGTGAGCGGTCCCCGGTGTTCCGGCTCGGCACCGCCTGGGGTGGTTGGTCGTGGTATTTGCGGCTTCCGGTGGCGATCGGCGCGCCGTGGGCGGGCGTCGTTCGGGTGGAGTGCTCCGCCGACCTGCCCGTCGAGGCGGCGATCGAGCTGGCCGACCTGTCCCTGGTGACCCTGCCCCGCTTCGCTTCCACCCCGTACAAGGATCCGCGGGCCCCGCAGAACCTGATCCCGATCGCCGGCCTGGAGCGCCGACTGCGGGCCCTGCTCGGCGACTCCCGGCTGCTGCACCGTGCGTTGACCGCCGCGGCCCGCGCCGCCCGATGAGCGCGGATACTGGTTCCGGTGGGGCGTAAACGGGCGGGTGACCGGGTGGTCGAGCAGGTGGACACCGGGCTGGCGGAGTTGGTGCCGGATCCGGACCGGGCCGGCTCGTGGACGCTGCTGCTGGACGGCGCGCCGCAGTCGCACGTCGACCTGAATGACCCCACTCACCTCGAGTTCGAGTACGTGCGACGGTTGGCCGCCGCCGTGGATCTGATCGCACCGGCCGGTGCGCCGCTGCGGGTGCTGCATCTGGGTGGCGGCGCGCTGACCCTGCCCCGGTACGTCTCCGCCACCCGACCCCTGTCTACCCAGCGGGTGTCCGAGGTGGACGGTGCGCTGGTGGAACTGGTTCGACGGGCGCTGCCGTGGCCGTCCGACGCCCGTTTGCGGGTACGGGTGGAGGACGCCCGGGCGGTGCTGGCGTCCACCCGGGAGGCCAGCTACGACGTGGTAGTCGCCGACGTGTTCGCCGGTGCGCGTACGCCGGCCCACCTCACGTCGGTGGAGTACGCGGCCGAGGTGGCCCGGGTGCTTCGCCCCGGCGGTTGGTACCTGGCGAACCTGGCCGACGGTCCGCCGCTGCGGCACGCCCGTGGGCAGGTAGCCACTGTCCGTTCGGTGCTGCCGCAGGCCTGTCTGGTCGGGGACGCGGCGGTGCTGCGGGGGCGCCGGTACGGCAATCTGGTGCTGGTCGCCGGGCGGTCCACACCACCGGTGCCGGAGCTGACCAGACGCGCTGCCGGCGACTGGTTCCCCGGCCGGGTGGTGGCCGGCGACGACCTGGACCGTTTCGTCGGTGGCGCGCAGGTGGTGCGGGACGCCGACGCGACCGGCTCCGATCCGCCACCGCCGGGGCTGTTCTCGGTTCGCCGCTGACCGTCCACTCGACAGCGGCGGGGAAGTTTTTTCGTCGTTCGTTGATCCGCTGGGGTCGGCGCTGCGTACCACCGGGCGGCCCACCTCGTGGGCCGGCGTTGGTCACGGACATCCCGGAGGTCTGCATGCACGCGGTGGCGGCCGGTTGGCATGGCGACGCGGTACGCGCTGACTGGTTGTCGGCGCGACCCTCGTCACGGTCAACCTCGTCTGCCCGGGGGGTCGACGCGCGGGCGACGCCTCGCCAGAATGGTCCGGTGACGCCGCGACCGGCGCCCGGGCGCCATCAGGCGACGACGACCGAGGCCAGCCACTCCGACCAGTTGATCCGTCAGCTCTATGCCGAGCACGCCGGCCCGTTGCTGATGTTCGTCATGCGCCTCACCGGGGGGGACCGGCAGCGCGCGGAGGACATCGTCCAGGAGACGCTGCTGCGGGCCTGGCGCAACGCGCACCGTCTGGGCACCCAGGGGCAGGGTTCGCTGCGGCCGTGGCTGGTCACTGTGGCCCGCCGCATCGCCATCGACGAGCACCGCAGCCAGGAGGCCCGGCCGCCGGAGACGTACGACCGGGACCTCACCGCGTTCGCCGAGGCGGACAGCACCGACCGGGTGCTGCGGACCATGACGGTGGCGGACGCGCTGCGGACGCTCAGTCAGTCGCACCGGGAGATTCTGATCTCGACGTACTTCCGGGGGCGGACGGTGCCGGAGGCCGCCGAGGAGTTGGGCCTGCCGCTCGGCACCGCCAAGTCGAGGGTCTACTACGCGCTGCGCGCGCTGCGCACGGCTCTGCAGGAGCGGGGGGTGACAGAATGAGCCGGCCGGACCACATGGACGTCGCGGCGTACGCGCTCGGTGTGCTCGACGAGCAGGACACTGAGCGGTTCGAGGAGCATCTCGCCACCTGCTGGGCGTGCGCGGCCGAGTTGGAGACGATGGTGCCGGTGGTCGGGCTGCTGTCCGACATCGACGGCGAGACGATGATGGCGCTGGAGCAGACGGCGACCGACCCGGCCCTGCTGGACCGGACGCTCGGCGCGGTCCGGGCCGACCGGCGGCGTACCCGGTTTCGTCACATGCTCGCGACGGCCGCCGCGGTGGTGATCTTCGGCGGTCTGACCGGGTACGGCTTCGTCAGCGTGACCGGCAACGGGCAAGCGCCGGGGGTGCTTGCCGAGTCGACGCCGAGCGCGCCGAACGACCCGCCGACGAGCGTGCCGACGGCCGCGCCGAGCGGCCCGGGTGTGGGCGGCACCGAGGTGGAGGGCGACCAGGTCGAGGCGACCGACCCGACCACCGGTGTGCAGACCACCATGTTCCTGGTGACCAAGGACTATGGCACCCGGATCAATTTCAGCCTGCGGAAGCTGCCCGGCCCACGTATCTGCCGACTGGTGGTGGTACGCAAGAACGCCACCACCGAGGTCATCTCGACCTGGTCGGTGCCGGAGGGCGGCTATGGCACCAACACCCGGCCGCAGGGTCTTGAGCTGAGCGCCTCGACGTCGGCTCTACCGAAGGACATCAAGCAGCTCCAGGTGCAGTCGGTGGATGCCAACGGCGTGGCGAGTCCGCTGGTCACCGTACCCATGTAAGAGTGCCTACCGCATCGGCGCCGGTCATTGTGACAATGACCGGCGCCGATCTGTCGTTGGGCGCAGGATCCCTCGCGGGGGCGTACGCATGGCGGCCGGAAACGGTTCAATCGGTTTACGTGAAATTGACCACTGTTACTACTTCAACCTTGACAGCCTGCCCGCCGTACCTATGGGTGAACTGTCAAGAATGAGGAGGGCACGTGGCACAGATGAAGCGGACCGTCATCGTCGCGAGCGCGATGGTCGCACTAACGGCCTGCGCTCCCGCGGGTTACGACGGGGCGAACTCGAGCGCGGCCGAGCCGGTCGCCGTCGCCGCGGCCGAGCCCACCGCGACGGTTGAACCTGAGGCATCGGCTTCCGCGGAGGCGCCCGCCGCCGACGCCCCGCCCGCGGACGTCGACCTGACGGAGAAGTTGGTCGGTAAGAGTGTCGCCCGGATGGGCAAGGTGGTCACCGACCAGGACGGCTGGATCCTGTACCGGTTCGACAAGGACACCGCCGACCCGCCGTCGTCGAACTGCGTCGACAAGTGCGCCGAGGTGTGGCCCCCGGCACTGACCGACGGCAACCCGGAGCTCACCGGCGTCTCGGACGACAAGGTCGGCAGCGTGACCCGGCAGGACGGCACCCGTCAGCTCACCATCGCTGGCTGGCCGGTCTACCGCTACATCGGTGACAAGAAGCCCGGCCAGTGGAAGGGCCAGGCCGTCGGTGGCACCTGGTTCGTGGTCCAGCCGGACGGCAAGAAGAACCTGAGCTGCCTGCCCAAGGGTACGCCGAAGGCGGTCGCACCGCCGGCGGACAGCGGCTCGAACGACGCCGGCGGCGCGGGCTACTCGTACTGAGCCTGGTCGCCCACGAGGGCACGGTGGTCGGTCGTCGCCGGGGAGGGCGCGACCGGCCACCGTCGTGTCCGGGGTGGGTTCCCAGGCCGGACCGGTACGGCGGTCGCCAGCCCCCACGGTGACCTGGCAGAGTGGCGGGGTGACCGCTACCGAACCCGCCGCGACCAGGGTGCTGCACCCGCCGGTCGGCTACCGGCTGTCCGCCTCGGTCCGCGCGCTCACCTTCAGCCCGTACGATCCGTGCGCCCGGGTGGCGGCCGGCACCTTCTGGTGGGCCACCCGCACCCCGGACGGTCCGGCCACGCTCGCGCTGCGACCGACTGGCGGCGAGTTGCTCGCGGAGGGGTACGGCCCCGGCGCGGAGCACGTCCTCGCCCGCGCCGACGCGATCGCCGGGCTGCGCGACGACCTGACCGGCTTCACCGAACTGGCCGCGGCGCACCCGCTGGTCGCCCGGCTGGCCCGGGAGCACCGGGGCCTCCGGATGCCCGCCACCGGGGAGGTCTTCCCCCGACTGCTGCGCGCGGTCTTCGAGCAGAAGGTCACCGGCAAGGAGGCCTACCGGGCGTACTCGGCGATGGTGCGGCACTTCCGGGAGCCGGCTCCCGGCCCGTTACAGCCGCTGCTCCTGCCGCCCGAGGCAGCCACCGTCGCCGCAGCCCCGTACTGGGTGTTCCACCCGTTCGGGGTCGAGCAGCGCCGAGCCGACACGCTCCGTCGCGCCGCGGCGCTCGCCGACCGCCTGGAGCGCAGCACCGACGCCGCCGACGCCACCCGCCGGCTGACCGCGATCCCCGGCATCGGGCCGTGGACGGCCGCCGAGGTGGTCCGGATCGCGTACGGCGACCCGGACGCGGTCAGCGTGGGCGACTACCACATCCCGAACACCGTGGCCTGGGCGCTCGCCGGCGAACCGAGGGGCGACGACGGCCGGATGATGGCCCTGCTGGAGCCGTTCCGAGGCCACCGGGGCCGGGTGTGTCTGCTGCTGGAGGCGGCCGGCATCCGGGCACCGAAGTACGGCCCGCGCGCCCCGATCCGCTCGTTCGCCCGGTTCTGAGTCGCTCCGGCGCCAGGTGTTCAGCGACCCGCACAGAGCCGACGCAGGGTGCGGCCGAGCCACCAGGCGTACGTGTGCTGCACGGCCCGGACCGCCGGGCCTCCGACGCGGGTGAACCAGCGGTCCGGCAGGCTGAACGCGCGGACCTCGAACCAGACCGCGCCGCTGTCGTCACGGACGACCTCGAACGCCTCCTCGCCCCGCTCCGGGTGCCCGGGCAGGGTGCCGTAGCCGAAACCGGCGAGCGTGGGCGAGTCCGCACTCCAGACCACCTGGCACGGCCCCCAGACGCGGGCCGGGCCGACACCGAGGCCGGAGGTCACCAGCACACCGGCGGTGGCTCTCGGCGCGTCGGTGCGGATCCGGACGCCGGCGGCGCGGTGCAGCCGCCAGCTCAGCACCGCGTCGGCGGCGGTCTCGAAGCAGCCGCCGGGCAACGGATACCGGTGGCGCAGGTGGTGGTACCCGCCGGGCAGCGGCCCCTGCCGGGTCGACCCCACCTCCGGGTACGTCAGCTCGGCCACCGTTGCCCCCTCGACCTCGACCGGACACGGGTCAGGGTACGACCGGCGCGGTCAGCCCCGCTCGCAGCGACGCCTGAGCCCGTCGGCCTCCATCCGCACATAGCGGCGGAACCGTCCGCCGTACAGCCAGCCGATCAGGCCGGCCAGCGGGCCGGACTGGCTGAAGGCCAACTCGACGCGGGTACGCCCGTCGGGCAGCGGCAGCAGCCGGTGCTCTGCGGTGGTCCGCACACCCGGCGCGTCGGAGACCCAGACGAACTCCCGCCGCTCGGTCAGCTCGGTGACCCGCCAGACCGCCGGCCGCAGCTTCGGCTGGGTCAGTCGTGCGGTAGCGCCGACGGTCAGCGGCCCCGGCTCCCCCCGCTCGGCCCGGGTCGCCGAGTCCGTCCACTCGGGCCAGCGGGGCACATCGACAAGCACCGCCCAGACCTGCTCGGCATCCGCGGCGATCTCGGTATCGGCCTCGAACCGCATGGTGTCCCCTCCCCCGCGGCGCCGCTCGGCACCGCCACGGGTGCAGACGAGGCCGCCGGGAGCATTGTGACACCGGCGTTCAGCGCCGTCCGTCTCTCCTCAGTGGAGGCACCCGGGCCCGACACCCGGTAGTTCCCGGCCGCACGACGCCGCCCGCGCCGATCAGGCGGCCTCGCGCAGGTCGGCCAGGGTGAGCGGGGTACGCCGACGCAACAGCTCCTCCAGCTCGGGCACCGAGCCGACCTCGCCGAGCACGTTCCGGCCGCCGCCGAACCGCTCCGGGTAGCGGCGGGTCAGCCGGAAGCGGTAGCGGCCCCGGATCAGCTCGACGCTCACCCGCCACCGCCCGCAGCAGTCACAGACCCACTCGGACACCTCGCGAAAGTAGCGCTGACCTGGGGTTGTTCGATTCGCCCGGTGGGGACGAGCGACGCGGAGGGGGACACGCCGCCCCGCCATCCACGGTGATCTGCCTCACGACTGTCGGCACCGTCTGATTGACTGGTCGGCGTGGACCTGCCGATCAACCCTCCGGTCGAGCCGATGCTGGCCAAGAGCGTTCCCAAGCTGCCCACCACGCCCGGGGTGACCTACGAGCCCAAGTGGGACGGGTTCCGGTGCATCGTGTTCCGCGACGGCGACGAGGTCGAGTTGGCCAGCCGGGGCGGCAAGTCGATGACCCGCTACTTCCCCGAGGTGGTCGAGCAGGCCCGCCGGCAGTTGCCGGAGCGCTGCGCTGTCGACGGGGAGTTGATCGTGATTCGACGCGACGGGCCGAGCGGCCAGCCCCGGCTGGATTTCGAGCTGCTGGCCCAGCGCGTCCACCCGGCCGCGTCCCGGGTGAAGATGCTGGCCGAGACCACCCCGGCCGACTTCGTCGCGTTCGATCTGCTGGCGATCGGTGACGAGGCCCTGCTCGACCAGCCCTACCCGCGCCGCCGGGAGCGGCTGGTCGAGGCGCTGGCCGGGGTGCGCCCGCCGGTGCACGTCACCCAGGTCACCACCGACCCGGACACCGCGCGGCGCTGGTTCGACGTCTTCGAGGGCGCCGGGCTGGACGGTTTGATCGTCAAGCCGGCCGACCTGCCGTACGAGCCGGGCAAGCGACTGATGTTCAAGGTCAAGCATGCCCGCACCGCGGACGCGGTGGTGGCCGGCTTCCGCTGGCACAAGTCCGGCCCGGTGGTGGGCTCGCTGCTGCTCGGCCTGTACGACGACGCCGGGGTCCTGCACCACGTCGGCGTGAGCGCGTCGTTCAGCATGACCCGCCGCGCCGAGTTGCTCGACGAGTTGGCGCCCTATCGGGACACCGGCGGCGAGCATCCGTGGGTGCACGGCGACCACGAGCGTGGCCAACGCATCCCCGGTGGGGTCAGCCGGTGGACCGGCACGAAGAACCTGGAGTGGGAGCCGGTGCGCCCCGAGTTGGTGGTCGAGGTGGGCTACGACGCCATGGAGGGCGAGCGGTTCCGGCACACCGCGCAGTTCGTTCGGTGGCGCCCGGACCGCGACCCCCGATCCTGCCGCTACGACCAGCTCGACCGGCCGATCCGCTTCGACGTGGACCAGGTGTTGCGCGGCGACCCGGCGGCCACCGTGGACCGAGCCGCCACCGGCTCGGCGTAGCCTGGCCGTCGACCCGATTCCGGAGGACCACGTGACCCGCACCGCCGACCAGCCTCGGATGGCGTCCAGCCGCCGGGTCCGTCGCACTCTGGCCGCCTTCGTCGTCGCCGCGCTGCTCACCGCCGGTTGCACGCTGCCGGCGTTCGCGCCGCGCACCGAGGTGGAGGGCGCGGCCGCCCCGACCGGCAGCTCACCGAACTGGCGGCCCTGCCCGGAGGTGCCCGACGAGTTGGTCGGGCGGAGCGCACCGAACATGCGCTACGAGTGCACCCGGATCGCGGTGCCCCGTGACTGGGGCACCGGCGGCGGGGCGAGCGCCGGCCCGGGCGCCGGGCAGACCTTCGAGATCGCCCTGCTGCGCGCCCGGTCCACCAAGCAGCGCGACCGGGTGGGCTCCTTGGTGATCAACCCGGGCGGTCCGGGCGGTTCCGGTGTCGACACCGCCGTCTACCTCTCCTTCGGCTCCCAGTTCGGCGGGCTGCCCGCCTCGATCACCGAGCGCTTCGACATCGTCGGCTTCGACCCGCGCGGGGTCTCCCGGTCCAGCCCGGTCAAGTGCATCTCCGACGCCGACCTGGACGCCAGCTTCGGTTTCGACCCGGACCCGACGAGCCAGTCGGCATTCGACGGCTTCGTCGGCCTGAGCCAGCGGATCGGGCGCGGCTGCGGCGACCGCTACGGCGACCAGTTGCCGCTGTACGGCACCGAGCAGGCCGCCCGCGACATGGACGCGGTACGCGCCGCCGTGGGCGACGACAAGCTCACCTACCTGGGCTACTCGTACGGCACCCTGCTCGGCGCCACGTACGCCCAGCTCTACCCCCAGCGGGTGCGGGCGCTGGTGCTCGACGGCGCTGTCGACCCGCAGCAGCGGCTGGTCGAGGGCTCGGAGAGCCAGGCCCGCGGCTTCGAACGGGCCTTCACCAACTTCACCCGCTGGTGCGCGGCGAACGCCGGCCGCTGCCCGATCGCCCCGGACGCCCGCGCCGCAGTCACCTCGGCCATCGACAAGGCCAAGGTCTCCCCGGTACGCGGCGACGACGGGCGGGAGGCCACCGCCGGCTGGGTGTTCTACGCCGTCATCTCCTCGCTCTACACCGAATCCGGCTGGCAGGAGCTGGCCCAGGCGATCGACAAGCTTGCCGAGGGCGACCCGAAGGACGTGTTCCGACTCGCCGACGCGTACGCCGGCCGGGAGGACGACGGCCACTACTCGAACCTGTTCGACGCCAACCTGGCCATCAACTGCGCCGACGAGACGGAGAAGCCGAGCCGGGAGCAGATCCGACGGTTGCAGTCCGAGTGGCGCGGAAAATACCCGCTGTTCGGGCCGGCGTTGGCGGTCGGCATGCTGAGCTGCGTCGAATGGCCGGGCGGGCGTGACCCGTACCCGACCGGGAAGGCGAACGGCGCACCGCCGATCGTGGTGGTAGGCACCACCGGCGACCCGGCGACACCGTACGAGCAGACCCCGCGGCTCGCCTCGATGCTGGGTGTCGGTCGGGTGCTCACCTGGGAGGGCGAGGGACACACCGCCTACCCACAGACGTCCTGCATCACCAACGCCGTCGACGCGTACCTGATCGACCTGACGGTGCCACCGGAGGGGCAGCGCTGCCCGGCCCGCTGACCGGCTGGGTCGGCGGCAGTGGGGGCAGATCGATCCCCTGCCGGGCGGCCAACTCCTCCAGCAGCGCCCGCATCCGGCGCACGTCGGCCTTGAGCTGCTCCTGCTCCTCATGCTCGAAGGCGTTGTCGTCGACGATGAGCCGGCTCGCGAAGTGCGCGGTGATCAGCGGGATGACCAGCAGCACCATTGTCGAGATGAGCAGCGCGGCCAGTGTGCGGCCCGCCCAGGTGGTCGGCGAGATGTCGCCGTATCCGACGGTGGAGGCGGTCACCACAGCCCACCAGACGGCGTCGGCCGGGCTGCGCTGCTCGACCTCCCCGTAGATGACCCCGGCGACCACGATCATCAACAGGTACGAGGTGATCAGCGTGCGGGGCGAGTTGGCGAACCACACCAACGCCTGGTACACCCAGCGGAATGGCAGTAGCACTAGCTCCATGCCGCCCCATGCTGCCCGCTGCCCGCAACCGGCACAGGCCCATTCGCCGGTTTCGCTGTGCCAGGATCACCGGCATGAGCGACGTGACCTACCGGGAGGCGGTCCGGGCTGACCTGCCCGCCGTCATCGCCCTGCTCGCCGACGACGTCCTGGGCAAGGCCCGCGACTTCACCGAGGTCGACGAGGCCTACGAGAGGGCGTTCGCGGACATCAGCGCCGATCCGCGCAACCAGCTCATCGTGGCCGAGCAGGATGGCGTGATGGTCGGCTGCCTGCAGATCACCTACATCCCCGGCCTCGGTCGGCACGGCGCCGAACGGTCCCTGATCGAGTCGGTCCGGGTCCGCTCCGACCAGCGTGGTCAGGGGCTGGGCCGGGAGCTGATGACCTGGGTCATCGACCAGGCTCGCCAGCGTGGCTGCGCGCTGGTGCAGCTCACCACCGACAAGACCCGCGAGGACGCGCACCGCTTCTACCTGGGCCTTGGCTTCACGGCCAGCCACGAGGGCATGAAGCTCGCACTCTGACCAGCGGCGCTGACGTCTCGGGCGGCCTCCGCTACTGCTGGACGGACGCTTTGGAGCTGATGTCGCAGACGAGTCACCCGTCCGGCGATTCGTTCACGACATCAGCTCCAAAGCGAGCGCGGACCGCCATCGGCCGCCCAGCGTCCCGAAGGGAGCCGGCGCCCTACGTCACAGTTGTAGGCTCCGGCCGTCGCGGGGCACCGTCGACAGCCCGCCCTCCGGCGGGGTCAGCCGTCGACCAGGCGGCCGTCGCGCAGGACGAGCACCCGGTCGGCGAGGTCGATCAGGGCCGGGTCGTGCGTGGCCACCAGGGCCGTCATGCCGCGGGCGTGCACCACCGCGCGCAGCAGGTCCATGATGGATCGGCCGGTCTCCGAGTCGAGCTGACCGGTTGGTTCGTCGGCGATGAGCAGGTCCGGCTCGTTGGCCAACGCACGGGCCACCGCGACCCGCTGCTGCTGGCCACCGGAAAGCTCGTACGGGCGCTGCGCGGCGTGCCCGCCCAGGCCGACCAGTTCCAGCAGCACCGCCACGCGCTCCTCCCGCTGCGCGGCCGGCACCTGCGCCAGCCGCAACGGCACGCCCACGTTCTCGGCGGCGGAGAGGATCGGCACCAGCCCGAAGGTCTGGAACACGAACCCGACGGTGCCCCGGCGCAGCCGCAGCAGCTCCGCCTCCCCGGCCGAGGTGACCTCGTGCCCGGCCACCACCACCTGGCCGGTGTCCGGCCGGTCCAGCCCGCCGATCAGGTTCAGCAGAGTGGTCTTGCCGGCCCCGGACCGACCTCGGATGGCGACCAACTCGCCCCGGTTGGCAGTGAACGACACGTCCCGCACGGCGTGCACGGCGTGCTCACCACGACCGAAGGTCCGGCTGACCCCACTGACCCGGACCACCTCGTCGGGGTGCACCGAGGGTGCACCGCCGAAGCCGGCCGCGCCGGTCACCACCATGTTCTGCCGGCTCATGCCCGCGCCCCCCGCTCGTCCGAGGCCCGGTTGCCGGGCCGTACCTGCACATGGTCCGGCTCCAGGTCGAGCCGGACCCGCTCCTTCAGCGAGAGCGCGTCGACGAACGCGGCGGGCAGCTGCATCCGACCGTTGCGGTCCAGCACCGCGTACTCCTCGCTGACCAGTTCGGTGTTGCCGTCCGCGTCGATCCGCGCGGTCCGGCGTACCTCGGAGGCGGTCCGGCCGTCGCGGATCGCGACGGTCCGGCGGACCTGTGTGGCCACGGCGTGGTCGTGGGTGACGACCACGATGGTCACGCCCAGTTCCGCGTTGATGGTGCGCAGCGCCGCGAAGACCTCCGCGCCGGTCGCCTCGTCCAGCTCACCGGTCGGCTCGTCGGCGAAGAGCACCTCCGGGTCGTTGGCCACCGCCACCGCCACCGCGACCCGTTGCTGTTCGCCGCCGCTGAGCTGCCCCGGGCGCCGGTCTGCGCAGTAGCCCACACCGACCAGGTCGAGCAGTTCCCGGGCCCGCTCCCGGCGGGCCTTGCCGCTGCGCTTGCCGGCCAACTGCATCGGCAGCTCGACGTTCTCCAGCGCGCTGAGGTACGGCAGCAGGTTGCGGCCGGTCTGCTGCCAGACGAACCCGACCAACTGCCGGCGGTAGCTCAGCCGTCGCTTCGCGGAGAGCGAGAGCAGGTCGTAGTCGGCCACCCGGGCGATCCCGGCGGTCGGGGTGTCCAGGCCGGAGAGGATGTTGAGCAGGGTCGACTTGCCCGAACCGGAGGCACCGACGATCGCCACCAGCTCACCCCGGTCGATGACCAGGTCGAGCCCCTGCAGGGCGACCACCTCCACCCCCTCGGTCTTGAAGATGCGCACCAGGCCGTCGCAGACGATGTGCCCGCGTAGGCGGTCCTGCCCGCCGGCCCGCTCGGCGGCGCGTTGCGCTGCCCGCTGTTGCAGGGCGGCCAGGTCAGGCACCAGTGGAGTCTGGGCGGTAGCGGTCATCTCAGCTCTCCTCTCCGAGCCGAAGCACCTCTCCGAGGCGCAACCGGCGGTTGTTCAGGGCTTCGACGGCGACCGCGAAGCCGAGGGCGACCGCCCCGAGCGCGAGCACCGCGGCGACCAGGCTGGGCTCGAAAGCCACCCGGACCGGCACGCCACTGGTGAACGCGGACAGGCCGAGCACCGGGTTGAGCAGCAGGGGCAGCACCGCACCGACCAGCGCGCCGGTCAGCACCGACACCGCGACCAGCGGGGTCAACTCGACCAGCAGCAGCCCTCGCCACTGCCGGCGGGACAGGCCGAGGGTGCGCAGCCGGGACAGCACCTGGCCCCGGGCCCGCGCGCCGGCCAACACGGTGAACGCGATGGCCAACAGCCCGAGCACTGTGCCCCCGGCGGCGCCGGCCACGAATCCGAAGGCCAGCACCCCGTTCGCCCCGCCCTCGCCGAGATCCCGGCGGACGTCCGCCCGGGTGTCGACGGTGACCCCGATGATCCGTTCCCGACCGGTGACAGTGCCGTCCCGCTGGTAGCGCTCCTGCCCCTGGTCGCCGGCGACGCGCAGCGCCTCGGCGTCCAGCGAGTCCCCGGCGATCAGCAGGCTGGTCGGCACGGGTGTGGTGGTACGCGTCGGCAGGGCCTGCCAGGGCAGGATCACGAACCGGCTGGCGTTCGCCGCCAGCATCGGGAAACCGTCCTCCGTGCCGGCCACCCGGAACTCGTACCGCTGGCCCTGCACGGAGATGAAGGCGGAGTCGTCCAGCCCGGCCTTGGCCAGGTCGGCGGCGACCGCCGGTGAGACGATCGCCGGCAGCGGCAACGGGCCGGGCCCGGCGGTGCGCAGCGCGGCCGGAATCGACAGGTCCACCTGGGAATCGCGGGCCACCTTGTCCAACCCCGGGCCGTCGACCAGCAGCACGTCCGTCTGCCCGATGAAGGCGTCGGTGCCGACAGCGTCGGACGCCAACCGCTCATCGTCCTCGTACAACACCCGGGTGACGGCCCGGACCCCCGGCAGACGGCCCAGCTCGTCGATGGTGTCGGGTGCGAAGCGCTCCCCGCGGATCACCGCGTCGGCGGGCACGATTTGCGCGGCGGCCCGTTCCCGGCTCGCGTCGACGCCGGCGGCCACGACCGCGCAGAACGCCGCGGTGCCGATCGCCAGCACCACCACGACCAGCGGGGCGGCGACCGCCGCGCGGCCGGCGCGGGCCGTGCCGAGGAAGGCCACGCTGCCCCGGGTCCGCGCGGCAAGCCGGCTGACCAGCAACAACGGCCAGGGGTACGCGCGCAGCGCCAGCACCGCCGCCGCGACCGCGAGGAGCACCGGCACCGACACGAGCAGCGGGTCCACCTCGCCGAGGGTCAGGCCACGCCGACGCAGCAGCACCGCGGCGAGCCCGGCCAGGAGCAGCAGGGAGACCTCGACGGTGAGCCGACGGGCCGACGGCCGCACCCGGATCAGGTCCCGGCGCCCCGCTCCGCCGGCCGGTACGGCCAGCGTCGCCAACGGCAGTGCCAGCGTGACCAGCACGGTCACGCCGACGACGTACGGCGTGGTCGGGTCCGGGGCACCGGGGAACAGGGTGCCCAGCCACCAGCCCAGCACGGCGGCGACCGGCACCACCAGTACCGACTCGGCGAGGCTACGCCGGGCGCCGGCGGTGGCCCCGCCGCCCCGGGCGCGCAACAGCGCGAACTCCGAGCGACGTCGTCTGATGGCGAGGCTGGCCGCGAGCACGATGAGCCCCGCCAGGGTGGCCAGGACGCCAGCCGCGATCACCGCGAGCAGGGTCCGGACGGCGTCCATCTGGGCGGCGAACGCGCGCAACGGAACGTCGGCGCCCTGGGTCAGGGTGATCCCCGCCGGCTGGTTGCGCTGCATCACCTGAAGGCCGTCGATCATCTTGTCCAGCTCGCGGGCGTCGATCCGGTCGACGCCCAGTCGGTACCGCCAGTTGGACTGGATCGGCCAGCCCTCCGCGGCCCGCTTGTTGAGGGGCGACTGCGCGACGACGCCGACGATGACGAACGGCTGGCCGTCACCCTGCGGTTCGATGATCCGCAGCAGCTGTGGGAGCCCGTCCCAGATGCCGTTGGCGCGGTCGACGGGGCGGAACAGCCCGGTCACCACCAGCGGCACACCGTTGATGAGTCTGCCCTTGTCATCGGTATTGCCGATGCGCAGTTGGCTGCCGGCGCGCAGGTTGAGCTTGCGGGCCACGTCGACGTCGAGCGCCACCTCGATCGGCCGGTCGGGAACGTAGGTCTCGCTCGGCCACGCCCCCTCGACGAGGGTGCTGGCGCCCTGTATGTCGGGCATGGCCCGCAGGCCCATGTCGACCAGCAGGTTGCGGGCCGCCAGGTCCGGTCCGACCACGCGGGCCTCGGCGGTCTCGACGCTGTACCACCGCTCGGTCACAGCCGTTCGCACCGGCGGCGGCATCTCCGCGGCCAGGGCGTCGAACCGTTCGGCGGCGTCGCCCATCGCCGTCCGCCGCGACGTCGCGGGCTCAAGGCTGGTGGTGTACGAGATGTCCCGGCGGGCGGCCGGCTCGCTGTTGAGTTGTGCTCGCAGCCCCTGTTCGGCGAGCCGGTTGACCAGCCGGGGCACTCCACTGATCAGCAGCGTGACCACCAGGGTCAGCACCGCCAGCAGCAGGAACTGCCCCCCGTACGCCCGGACCCGCCGGACGGCCGCCCCGACGCTCATCGTTCTCCCCCGATTCGCAGCTGTACCGCCGCCACCCGCTGACGGATGCCGGTGGCGATGAACGCGCTGAAGGCGAGCGCCGCCAGCAGCAGACCGACAGCGGTCAGACCGATCGGCACCCAGGGCAGCACGAACGCCGCCGGGGGTGTCGGCCGGCCGGCGGCCGGGGTGAGGATGACCAGTGGGGCCATCGTCGCGCCGACCGCGGTGCCGAGTAACAGCCCGACGCCCACGCCGATGCCGGCGAGGAACGTCTGTTCGGCCAGCAGCGCCCGGGCCATCAGCCGGGGCGTGGCGCCGAGGGTGTGCAGGACCGCGAACTCGCCGAGCCGACGCCGGGCGGTGGCCCACACGTCCACCATCAGGCCGACGAGGGCGAGCAGCACCGCGCCGAGCGCGGCGGCCAGCATGCCGGTACGCGAGCCGCGCCAATACGGGTCGTCGGCGGCCGCCTCGATGGCCGCCTCCCGGTTGAGCACTGTGACGCCCGGGAGCGCGCTGACAGCCTGGGCGGCGGCGTTCGCGTCGGCGGCGCCGACCCACCATTCCGGTACGGGTCGCACCGCGCCGCTGCTCCGGATCATCGCGTCGACAGCGGCCGGCAGGTCCAGCAGGACGCCTTCGCCGGTGGTGGCCGGCACGGCGTCCAGCTCGCCGACCAGGTGCACCGGCAGCGTCGCCCCGGACAGGGTCAGGTCGACGGTGTCGCCGACGCGCAGGCTCAGCGCGTTGCGGACCCCGGAGGTCATCAACACCGGTACGGGCTTGTTGTCTCCGCCCGCCACGACAGCGAACCGGGTGGGCGGCTGGTACGCGAACTGCCCGCCGGGAATCACCTCCACGGCGTGGACCGCTGCGAACCCGGCCCCGGTGGTCTGCACCGGCGTGGAGTTCACGCCGGGGGCCGTCAGCGCCCAGCCGCCGCTCAGCTCGGCGGGTCGGGTCGTGCCGTCGCCGTTGACCACCGCCAACCCGTCCAACTGGAGTCGGTAGGCGTTGCCGGCCGCCAGCCCGCCGTCGGCTTCGAACCCGGCCAGCCGCAGTCGCGCACCGCCCAGGTCGGGCAGTTGTACGGAGAACCGGGTGGCCCGGCCGTCACCGTCGGCGTTGGCCGCCGGCAGCCGCAGGGCAAGCCCGTCGGGGGTGGTGACCAGCAGCGTCACCGCGACCTTCAGCGACCGGGCGGCGTTGCTCACCGGGGTACGGACCGTGCCGGTGATCTCACGCGCCCCGGCGGGCAGTTCGACACCGGCGGGGGCCCCGCGCTCATCGATCATGCGCTGGTACTGCTCCGACGCCGATCCGTCGCCGAGGCGGTCGGCGAGCCGGACGACGCCCGGGGCGCTGGCCGGGTCGACACCGATCACGGTCGCCGGCAGGTTCTCCCGTCCGACCCGGATCTCGTCGCGCCACGCCGGCAGTACCCGGTCCACGCTCGGCAGCGCGGCGAGTTCACCGGCCCGGTTCGGGGGGGCGCCTCCGGTCCGTTCGGTCACCCGGAGGTCGGCGCCGACAGTGTGGCCGGCCTGCTCGACCTGGGACCGCTCGCCGGTGCTGATCAGCGACCAGGCCAGGGTGCTGCCGCCGACGGCGAGGGCGAGCAGCAGCACCGGGCCGGCGTGGGGACGCCGGCCGGCCTGCCACATGCCGAACATGGTGGCGGTCCAGGGACGTCGGTCGACGAACCGCTCCGCGAACCGGGTGAGCGGCGGGAGCACCCGCAACGCCAGTACGGCACCGGCCAGCACGCCGAGCGTCGGGGCGGCGACCAGCAGCGGGTCGAGCCCGAGCTGACCACCCGAGCCGGCCAGCGGGGAGGCGTACCGGCGTAGCTGCACCCAGGCGAGCACGGCGAGCGCCACGAGCACCAGGTCGACGCTGGCACGTTGGACGCTCGCGGCCCGGTTCGGCCGGGATCGGGCCGCCATGTCGGCGACGTACGTCCCGGCGCCACGCAGCGTCGGAAGGACCATGGCGACGAGGCAGCCGGCCGCGGTGGCCGCTGCCGCCGCCCAGACCAGTGTGGTGTTGCCTCCGGCGGTGTAGAGGTCACCCGACCCGCCGGGTCGGATGTACCGCAGCGCCTCACCGGCGATCAGTGGACCGAGCACGGCGGCCGGGGCGACCACCAGGGTCGCCTCACGGGCGGCCAGGCCGGCCAACTGCCGACGGGCGGCGCCGCGGGCGCGCAGCAGCGCGGTCTGTGGGCGGCGGTCCTCGTGCAGCAGCGCGGCGACCAGCACCAGCGCGTACCCGGCGAGCACCAGGATGAGCAGCAGCGGGGTGGCCAGCGACGAGCGACCCACCAGGTCGGCGCGGCCGATGCGGTCCAGCAACTGCGGCATCTTGGTCGCCGTCTGCCCGGAGCTGCCCAGTTGGGCGGCCTCGGGCACGGCCGTGACCGCCTCGGTGAGGGCTTTCCGAACGGCGGGCAGGTCGGCGGTGTCGACGGCGCCGAGGTCCGGTTGGGCCAGCCAGGACGCCGACACCGAGCCCGGGAAGGTGGCCGCGAAGTCGGCCGGGTCGAGCGTGAACGGCCCGTACGAGGTGCCGGAACCGGCGCTGCCCGTCCCCACGCCGGGGGCCAGCAGCCAGTACGCGTCCGCCGGGTCGCGGGGCCGCCAGGTGCCGGCGAGCACCAGTTCCCCGCGTCGTTCGGTGGCCCGGTCGCGCACCGGGACGCGTTCGCCGACGGTCAGGCCGAGGGTGCCGGCGACCCGCTCGGGCAGGCTCACCTGGACGGGGTTCGCTCCGGGGGCGGGCCAGGCTCCGCTGGTCAGCTCCGCGTGGCTGGCGAGGTCGGTGAACGTGGCGAGGTTCGCGAAGACCGGTTCGTCGGCCGTACGCGGGATCTGCCCGAGGTCGCCGGTCAGTTCCCGGCCGGTGCCGTAGCGGGCGGCGGTGACACTGACCGGGACGCCGCCGAGCCCGGTGGCGAACTCGGCTCGGACCGCCTTGTCCCGGGTTGCGAACTCGGCCGCGTCCCGCCCACCCGAACCACTGACCAGAAGGCCGCGCTCCTCGGCGGGCGAGGCGGCGACCAGTGCGCGCTGCCCGGCGTCCACCGCCCGACGGTTGTAGTCGGACAGCCCAGTGACCAACGCGACGGCGACGAGGGCAGCGATCACCGCCGCGACCAGCAACCCTCGCGCCTCGCGGGCCCGCCTCCACACCAGCTTCATCCGACGCCTCCCCTGGCCCTGGCGGGCCGACGACCATCAAGACAGGCCACCTACCGGGAAAGGTTCGCGCCCGTTACATGATCGTTATTACGGGAGGGGTCAGCTCGGGCCGGCCAGCGCGCCTGGGCGGCTAACTCCCGCCGCGGAGGTTGCGGATGCCGAACACCACAGCGCCGAGTACGAGCACGACGCCCAGGAGTTGAAGGCCCGGCGAGTCGTCGGCCTCCCCGTGCACGATTCCGGCGACGCCGAGGGCGACCACGAGAACGGCGACGACGGTCAGGACGTACTTCATGGGGTTTCCTCCTCGACCCACTCCAGCAGGTCTCCGGGTTGGCAGTCGAGCACTCGGCACATCGCTTCGAGGGTGCTGAAGCGGACCGCCTTGGCGCGGCCGTTCTTCAGCACCGCCACGTTGGCGGGGGTGAGCCCGACGCGCTCGGCGAACTCGCCGACGCTCATCTTGCGCTTGGCCAACTCCACGTCGATGCGGACGACGATGGGCATCAGATCACCGCTTCCATGTCGGTCCGCAGGGTGGTGGCCTGCCGCAACAGCGCCCGCATCACCACCATGAGGAGCCCCAGCACGCTGACTCCCACCGTCAGCAGGAACAGCAACAGCGGCAGCCCCGGGTCGTCCGCGTTGAACCCCACGTAGAGGAAGACACCCACGAGCACCACCCACGCGGCGGCGATGGCCCACACGATCGCGTCCACCCACCTCAGGGACGCTTCGGTGAAGATGCGGTCACTCTTGACCAGGCTGAGCAACTTCCAGGTCGCGACGATGACGACCTGGACGCACAGCACCCAGAACACCGCCACGACGGTGGCCGGCCACCGGAGGTAGGCGTCCTGCGGCGATTCCGCGGCCATGTGGGCGAACTGTCCGGGCAGGGAGAAGGTCTGAAACAGGACCAGGACCCCGAACAGCACCACGAGGAAAACTCTGAGAGCGGCAACCGCTCGATGCTCCGTAACCATGCATCGAGTTTCGCTCGTTAGCTATCGAAAGTCAATCGGTCACCGGGACGTTGGCGCCCGCTCACGACGACGTCGGCCCGGGTGCCGGCCTTGCCTTCTGGGGATGGAACGTCTCGTGACGGGCCAGCATGGCGACGAATTCGCCGATCTTGCGCTCGCGGGTCTCCGCCCGCTTGACGGCATTGAGGCGATGGATGAGAGCGAACCGGTTGGCCTTGGTGAGCACGTCGAGCATGGCCTGGGCGGCGGGCTCGGCGGCGATGGCGGCGAGCAGGTCGGCCGGCACCTCCGCCTCCGACGGCGGGGCGTAGGCGGCCGCCCACCGCCCGTCCGCCTTCGCGGCGTCCACGGCGGCACGGCCGGCCGGCAACATCCGCCCCTGCTCCTCCAGCCGGGCCACGTGCCCGACGTTGCGCTGGGACCAGGAACTGCGGGGCCGACGCGGGGTGAACCGGATCCAGGACGACTCCTCATCCCGCTTGCGCGCCTGCCCGTCGATCCAGCCGACGCACAGACCCTCGTCGACCGCCTGTTGCCAGGTCAGCGTCGTGACCGTGCCACCCTTCCTGGTCAGGGCGAGCCAGACGCCGGGCGACGTGGCGTGGTTGGCCGACAACCACGCGCGCAGGGCGTCGGCGTCCGCGACGATCAACTCATCCAGCTCGGTGCTCGCCATGACGGCAGGCTAACCGCTGGCGCCGACACCGCGGCTCCGCTGGTCGGCCCGGGCCAGACCGACGCGTCGACACGTTCCGCCGAATGCTGTTCGCGATCATCGGCACGGCGGTGGACCCGGGGTCGTGCCTGTGATGCTCGGCGAGCACAGATGGCTCGGCGCTCAGGCGCTCTCGTCGCCAGGGGTGCGCTTGGCTCGGCTCGGCTGCACCCGCTTGGGTTCGCCGGGCATCTTCGGGTGGTCCGGCGGGTACGGCAGGTCGCCCTGGCCGGCGGCGGCGTCCCGCTCGGCCCACTCCAACAGCGGGGTGATGTCCCACGGTGCGTCGTCGATGCCGGCGTGCGGATCACCTCGCTCGGCGAGCCGGGCCGGCACGGTGCGCAGGTCGAAGTCGTCCGGGTCGACGTCGGGTAGCTCGTCCCAGGTGACCGGGGTCGAGACGGTGGCCCGCGCGTTGGCCCGCAGCGAGTACGCGCAGGCGATGGTGCGGTCCCGCGCCATCTGGTTGAAGTCGACGAAGACCCGGCGGCCGCGCTCCTCCTTCCACCAGGCGGTGGTGACCAGGTCGGGGTTGCGGCGCTCCACCTCCCGGGCCAGCGCGATGGTGGCCCGGCGCACCTCGGTGAACGTCCAGCGGGGTTGGATGCGCAGGTAGACGTGCACACCCCGGCCGCCGGAGGTCTTCGGCCAGCCGGTCGCGCCCAGCTCGTCGAGGAGCGCGCGGACCTCGCCGGCGGCCCGCGCGGCGTCGGCGAAGTCGGTGCCGGGCTGCGGGTCCAGGTCGATGCGCAGCTCGTCGGGGCGGTCGACGTCGGCGGCCCGCACGGGCCACGGGTGGAAGACGATGGTGCCCATCTGCGCCGCCCAGGCCACGTGCGCCAGATCGGTCGGGCAGAGCTCGGCCGCGTTCCGACCGCTCGGGAAGGTGATCTGCGCGGTCGTCACCCAGGGCGGCACCCCCCGGGTGGGCACCCGCTTCTGGAAGAACGCCTCGCCTTCGACGCCCTCGGGGAAGCGTTGCAGGGTGGTCGGTCGGTCCCGCAGGGCGCGCATGATCCCGTCGCCGACCGCGAGGTAGTAGTGGAAGACGTCCGCCTTGGTGAACCCCCGCTGCGGGAAGATCACCCGATCCGGACTGCTCAGCCGGACGGTGTGCCCGGCCACCTCGACCTCTGCGGCCGCAGCCTTGGTGCCACCCATCCCGCGACCTTATGCCACGCCCCCGACGTTCGACGTACCGTTGACGGGTGAGTCTTGACGACAACGAGCTGCCCCGTACCGACGAAGAGTGGCGGGTCCGACTGACCCCCGAGGAGTTCCACGTTCTACGGGAGGCCGGCACCGAACGCCCGTGGACGGGCGAGTACGTGGACACGAAGACCCAGGGGGTCTACCACTGTCGCGCCTGCGGGCTGGAGCTGTTCTCCAGCGACACGAAATTCGACTCGCACTGCGGCTGGCCGAGCTTCGACGACGCCATCCCGGGCCGGGTCAAGGAAATCGAGGACCGCACCCTCGGCATGGCCCGTACGGAGATCCGCTGCGCCCGCTGCGACAGTCACCTCGGGCACGTCTTCCACGGCGAGGGCTTCACGCCCAAGGACACCCGGCACTGCGTCAACTCGGTCTCCATCAAGCTGGAACCCCGCTGACCCGCGTGACCGCGTGACAGTGCTCAGGGCGTACCCGTACCCCTGAGCAACTCGACCTCGGCGGTCCGGGACTGTTCGATCCGCCGGGCCAGGTCGCGGACCCGCTCGTTGCGGCCGACGCCGACGTGGGATCGGGCCAGGTCGGCGGCCGATCGCTGGTGGTCGGCGAGCACGTCGCGCAGCACTCGGTCGACGTCCGCGTCCGGCGCGGTCCGCAGCCTGTCGAGCGCGGCGTCGTCGCCGTGCCCGTCGTGGTGTGCGGCCGCGCTGGCACCCGGCCCGGTCGTGGGCAACCAGCCGCGCATGGCGGCCAGTTCGTCGGCCTCGGTCGCCTCGACGGCGGCGGCCAGGGTGCGCAGCGCGTCGTCGCGCACCCGGTCCCGGGCCAGCCGGACGATCTGCAGGGTGCGTTCGCTGTGCCCGACCATGGTGCTCAGGAACACCACGTCGATCCCGCTCATCGCGTCCGCCTCGGTCGCGGACCCGACGCCCCCGGAGCCGGCCGCCGCGTCCCCGGCCGCCGCCGAGCCGGCCGGGGACGCGGGGGCCGGCTGCGGCAGGGCCGACGGGGTCGACGTGGGCGGTCCGGCGCAGGCTCCGGTGAGCAGCAGGGCCGCAACGAGGGACGCCAGCGGGGTACGGCGGGACATGCCGGTTGCTCCGTTCACGCGAGGGCGGCGACACGGGTGCGACCAGGAGGCCGCACCCGTGCGGTCAGACCTGGAGCCAGAGCGCCGGCACGTTCGGCGGCTCCCAGCCCGGGATCGCGGTGTGTGCCTGCCGGCACCGGTACGTCGCTCCGCCGTAGGTGACCTGGTCGCCGACCTGGTACGCCCGGCCCGTCGTCCAACTGCCGCCCGGCGCGGGCGGAGTGGTCGGCGTGGTGGTCGGGGTGGGCCGTGGGGTGGGTGAGGTGGTGGGGGTGGGCGTCGGGTTCGACCCTCCGCCGCCGATCTGCACGTCGACGCAGGAGTAGAAGGCGTTCGCCGTGTCGGAGATGTTCCACACCGCGAGGATCTTCTGCCGGCCGGAGAAGCCGCCGAGATTGACGTTGTGCGACACGGTGGCGCCCGGCTGCTGGCCGTTGCCGTTGACAACGCCGACCCGGGTGTTGCCGATCCAGTACTCCCAGTTGCTGGTGGCGTGCCGGGCGGTGTTCACCCAGGTGAAGGTCAGCGAGCTGCCCACCGAGGTGGCCGGCCAGCCCCGACCGTCGTCGTTGAGGACGGCGAACTGGGCGATTCCGGCGTTGCAGCTGCGCAGGCCCTTGGGCCCTTCGACGCTCTGCGGCTCGTACTTGATCTGCCCGCAGTCGGGCACCCGGCCCTGCGCGCAGAGCGCCTGCCGGCTCGGTGGGGCGGAGACGTAGCCGTGCGCCTGCGCGGGGGCGGCGACGGTGAGGGTGGCGGCGACGGCGCCCGCCGCCACCAGCGGGACGGTGATTCTTCGACGCATGGGGGCAGCTCCTTCTCCAGGTCCGGTGAGGTGCCCCCAAGGTAATTTAAACATTGTTAACAGTAAAGACTCTCATCGATAAATCCATCGATGGCGGCAGTTTTCTTCTCAGAGCCGGAGCAGGCTGCCCCGGTCGTCGACCTGGTCGGCCGACTCGTCGTCCAACCAGACGCCGCCGGCGCCGAGGTACCGGAACCGGTACTCCCCCGGCGGCAGCTTCACTGTCACCGTCCTGGTGCCGTCGCGACGGGCCACCAACTCGTGTCGACCCGGCTGCCAGCCGTTGAAGGAGCCGACGACGCTCACCGGGCCGGGCGGGACGTCGCGGGGCAGACAGAAGGTGACCCGGGTCTGGTTGCCGAAGAGCCTGTTGCGCTTGATCACGGTGATCCTCCGGGGGTTGCGGCGGTTCACCAGGCATAACGGGCAACACGCCGACGCCGACACGCCGCCACCGTGGCCAGACATCGACGTTCCGCTCCCACGTCGAGGCCATCTGAGGGATTCTGTAAGCACTTGTCCACATAACGGAGGGTTTTCGGTGGCAACCTGCGAGGTCTGCGGCAACGACTACTGGATGGCGTTCGAGGTGCACACCGTCAGCGGCGACGTGCACACCTTCGACTCGTTCGAGTGCGCGATCCAGCGCATGGCACCGATCTGCGAGCACTGCCAGGTCAAGATCGTCGGGCACGGCGTCGAGGTCAACGGCCGCTTCTTCTGCTGCGCGCACTGCGCCCGCGCTGTCGAGGGCGCGGTGGGCGCCGAGATCCGCGACGCCGTCGGCGCCCGCCCGGCCTGACCGCGCCCGCCCGGCCGCCGCCACCTACCTCGCACCCGACCGGGCGAACCCCAGGTGAACCCGCCCGACCTACCATCGGTGGATGCCCCAGCAGACCACCGAACTCCGGACGGCCTCCTTCGCCGACCTGAACGCCCGCACCCTCCACGACCTGCTCAAACTGCGCATCGACGTGTTCGTGGTGGAACAGAACTGCCCGTACCCGGAGCTGGACGGGCGGGACGTCGAGCCGGGCACCCGGCACGTCTGGCTCACCGACGGCGGCGCGCCGCTGGCGTACCTGCGGATTCTGGCCGACCCGGACGGTGTCGCCCGGATCGGTCGGGTCGTGGTGGCCCCGACGGCGCGCGGCGGCGGACACGCCGGCCGGCTGATGACAGCGGCGCTCGAGGTGGTGGGCAACCGGCCGTGCGTGCTGGACGCCCAGTCGCACCTGGTCGCGTTCTACACCCGGCACGGCTTCACGGTCAGCGGCCCCGAGTACGTCGAGGACGGCATCCCGCACACCCCGATGCGGCGCAAAGCCATTGACGGCTGACGATCGAACTGGCATCGTGCCCGGGTAGAGCCATCGCGGGAGCCAGCGATCAGGCACGGGAGTGGGCACTCCCGGCGATCCGGGTGTCGACGTCCGACCTCATCCCCCCGGGGGCTCCATGTCCACTCTCACCCGATCACGACGCGTGCTCTGGCTGTTCGCCATCGTGGCGACCACCACGCTCCTTTTGACGACCGCAGTGACCACCATGCGGGCCGATCCCGCCTCTGCGCACGGTTCGGTCGTCGACCCGGCCTCGCGTAACTACGGCTGCTGGCAACGCTGGGGCAGCGACTTCCAGAACCCGCGGATGGCCACCGAGGACCCGATGTGCTGGCAGGCCTGGCAGGCCGACCCCGCCGCCATGTGGAACTGGAACGGCCTGTACCGCGAGGGTGTGGGAGGCAACCACCAGGCCGCCGTCCCCGACGGCCAACTCTGCAGCGGCGGACGCACCCAGAGCCCGCGCTACAACGCGCTGGACACCATCGGCGCCTGGAAGACCACAGCGGTGTCGAACAACTTCCGGCTCCGCTTCGTCGACCAGGCCCGTCACGGCGCCGACTACATCCGGGTGTACGTGACCAAGCAGGGCTTCAACGCCGCCACCCAACCACTCGGCTGGGGCAACCTGGAGTTGGCGGGACAGATCGGCAACACCCCCGCCTCCCAGTGGAGCCCGGACCCCAGTGGTGTCTCGATCCAGATCCCGGTGAGCGCGCCGGGCCGCACCGGACGGCACATCGTCTACACCGTCTGGCAGGCCAGCCACCTGGACCAGTCGTACTACCTGTGCAGCGACGTCGACTTCGGCGGCGGGTCGACCACCCCACCCACCGATCCCCCGCCGACGACCCCGCCGCCCACCACTCCCCCGCCGACCACCCCGCCGCCGGCCGGTGCCTGCACGGCTACGTACCAGGTGACCGGTCAGTGGTCCGGCGGCTTCCAGGCCGACGTGAAGGTGACCGCAGGTGGCTCACCCACCCAGGGCTGGTCGGTGAGCTGGAACTACGGCAACGGCCAGCGGGTCACCTCGTCGTGGAACGCGACGGTCAGCACCAACGGCACGCTGGTCACCGCACGTAACACCAACAACAACGGCACCCTTGCCGCCGGAGCGAGCACCACGTTCGGTTTCCTCGGCTCGTGGAACGGCAGCAACCCGGTTCCGCTGGTCTCCTGTACGACGACCAGTTGATCCCCGTCCGGCGCCGCACCCGGGCGGGGGTGCGGCGCCGGCCGGCGGGGGTCAGACCAGGCAGTTGACGATCTCGGCCACCGAACGGCGGCGGCCGGTGTAGAACGGGACCTCTTCGCGGACGTGCCGGCGGGCGCCGGAGGCGCGCAGGTCCCGCATCAGGTCGACGATCCGGTGCAGTTCGTCGGCCTCGAAGGCGAGCATCCACTCGTAGTCGCCGAGCGCGAACGAGGCGACAGTGTTGGCCCGCACGTCCGGGTAGCCGCGGGCCATCTTGCCGTGCTCGGCCAGCATCTCGCGCCGCTCGGCGTCGGGCAGCAGGTACCACTCGTAGGAGCGGACGAACGGGTACACACAGATGTAGGGGCGAGCCTCCTCACCGGCCAGGAACGCCGGGATGTGGCTCTTGTTGAACTCCGCCGGCCGGTGCAGCGCCATCTGCGACCACACCGGGGTCAGCGCCCGCCCCAGGGTGGTGCGGCGGAACCGCAGGTAAGCGTCCTGGAGCGCGTCGGGGGACGCGGAGTGCCACCAGATCATCACGTCCGCGTCGGCGCGCAGCCCGGAGACGTCGTACACGCCCCGGACCACCACGTCCTTGCCGGCCAGCTCGTCGAAGAGGGACACCACCTCGCCGGTGACGTTGTCCCGCAGCGACGGCAGCGGGGAGCTGGCCCGGAACACCGACCACATGGTGTAGCGGATGCTGTCGTTCAGCTCCCGCAACCGGGCCGCGTTGGTCTGCTCGGTCATCTCGCCGATCCTCCCAGTGCTGTGATGATCTCTTCGGCCGCCGTCTCGCCGGAACGGACGCAGACCGGGATGCCGACGCCGTCGTAGCCGGCGCCGGCGAGGACCAGTGTGGGGTGCGCGGCCCGCAGCGCCGTCCGCGCGGCGTCGAGCCGGTCTGCGTGCCCCGGCGCGTACTGCGGCAGCGCACCGCCCCACCGCTGCACGTGCCCGTCGACCGGGGCGGGCAGCGGGGTGCCGAGCACCGCCGACAACTCCCGGTGCACGGTGGCCGCCAGGTCCGCGTCGGGGCGCTGAAGGTGCGTCTCCTCGCCGTACCTGCCCACCGAGGCGCGCACCAGCGCCAACCCGTCCGGCCGGCGCAGGTGCCCCCACTTGGTGGTGAAGAAGGTCGCCGCCTTGATCAGCAGGCCCTCGGTGCTCGGCACCAGGAAGCCGGACAGCTCGGGCAGTCGCGGGTGCGGCAACGCCATGGTGACCAGCGCGACGCTCGCGTAGTCCAGCGCGCCGACGCCCGCCGCCACCGCCGGCGCGGGGCCGGCGAGCAGACGCGCCGCCGGTCGCGCCGGCACCGCCAGCACCACGGCGTCCACGTCCACCATCGACGACTCCAGCTCGGCGCGTCTGCCGCCGCGCCGCGACCTGGAGCCGTCGTCAGGGTCACGGGTCGGGCCGACGGTGAGCCGCCAACCCGTGTCGGTCGCTGTCAACTCGCGCACTGCGGCGTCCCGCCATACCGTCGCGCCGCTGGCCGTCACGGCCGCCTCGACCAGGGTGCTGAGCCCACCGACGAGGGTGCCGAAGACCGGGGCGCCGGGCGCACGCGGCGCGGCGGCCTGCGCGGCCCGGACCGCGCCGACCAGGGTGTGCTCCACCCGGGCCGTGCGGGCCAGCGCCGGCATCGTCGTGACCAGTGAGAGATCGTCGGCGCGGCCCGCGTACACGCCGCCCAGCATCGGGTCGACCAGCCGCTCGACCACCTCGTTGCCGAAGCGGGACCGGACCAGCGCGCCCACCGAGACGTCCGCGTCCGGCCCGACCAGCGGCCGACCACCGTCGGTGTCGGCGTCCGCGGCCGGGCGGGCGACAGTGGCCACCCGATCCAGATCCCCGGGTACGCCCACCAGGGTGCCGCCCGGGATGGGGCGCAGCCCTCCGTCGATGACCAGCGCGGCCTGCCCCACAGTGGGGTGCACGATCTTCTCGGCCAATCCGAGCCGGCGGGCCAACGCCACCGCCGCGCTCTCGGCGCCGGTCGGGTCGCGCATCAGGAACGACTCCGCGCCGAACTCGACCGGCTGACCAGCCAGCTCCCCGGTGCGCAGCTTCCCGCCCAGCACGCCGGACTGCTCGTACACAGTGATCTCGGTGCCGGCCGGCGCTCGGTCACGCAGGCGGACCGCGGCGGCCAGACCGGCGATCCCGCCGCCGACCACCGCCACCCGCCAGGGCCGCCGCATTCCCGGTCAGCCCTGGTCGGCTCGGCGGCTGGACAGCTCGTGCACCAGCGCGACCACCCGGGTCAGCACCTCCGGGTCGGTCTCCGGCAGCACCCCGTGGCCGAGGTTGAACACGTGCCCGGGAGCCGCCCGGCCCTGCTCCAGGATGCGGCGCACCTCGGCCTCGACGACCGGCCACGGGGCGAGCAGCACGCACGGGTCCAGGTTGCCCTGCACCGCCTTGTCCGCGCCGATCCGGCCGGTGGCCACGTCCAGTGGCGTACGCCAGTCGACGCCGACCACGTCGGCCCCGGCCTCGCCCATCGCGCCGAGCAGCTCGGCGGTGCCCACCCCGAAGTGGATCCGGGGCACCCCGGCATGCGACGGCTCCGGCTCGGCGCGTCCGTCGCCGCGCCCCGACCCGGAGCGGTCGTCGACCAGCCCACTCAGCACTGCTGTCGAGTGCGGCAACACGAAACGGCGGTAGTCGGCCTCGGAGAGCGCGCCGGCCCACGAGTCGAACAGTTGCACGGCGGAGACGCCGGCCTCGATCTGCACCCGCAGGAAGGCCAAGGTCACCTCGGCCAGCCGGGCGCAGAGCGCGTGCCACAGCTCCGGGTCGCCGTACATCAGGGCCTTGGTCTTCGCGTGGGTGCGCGACGGCCCGCCCTCGACCAGGTAGCTGGCCAGCGTGAACGGCGCGCCGGCGAAACCGATCAGCGGGGTGTCGCCCAGCTCGACCACCAACTGCCGGACGGCCTCGTCCACGTACGAGACGTCGTCGCGGGTGATCTGGCGGATCCGTTCCACGTCGGCGGCGGTGCGGATCGGCTCGGCCACCACCGGGCCGGTGCCCGGCACGATGTCCAGGTCGATCCCGGCCGCGGCGACGGGCACCACGATGTCGCTGAACAGGATCGCCGCGTCCACGCCGTGCCGGCGCACCGGCTGGAGGGTGATCTCGGTGACCAGATCCGGGCGGCGGCAGGACTCCAGCATCGGCACGCTCGCCCGGATCTCCCGGTACTCCGGGAGGGAACGGCCGGCCTGGCGCATGAACCAGACCGGGGTGTGCGGGACGGGCCGACGTCGGCAGGCCCTGATGAAGGGCGAGTCGGCCGGTCCGCCGGGGCGGGAATCTCCGTCTCGGGCGACAGTGCCCGTGGTGTCCGTGGTCATCGCCGCAATCGTGCCACGCCCGCCACCCCCAACCGGGTGGGGGTGAGAGGAAGGGCACCGTTCCTTACGCCCCGGTGCCCTTCGTGAGCGTCGGCGCGCCGTCGAAGCGGGCGACGGACGGCGGCATAGGCTGCCGACATGGCCCCCCCGATCGCGCTCCCGGAGACGTTCGCCCGCGCGGTCGCCGGGCTGCGGTCGGCCGCCCCGCGGCCGGAGATCACCCTGGAGGAGGTCGGCGCCCCCCAGCGGCTGGCCCCGTACGCGTTCGCGCTCGCCGCGACGGTGCTGCGCGACGACGACGAGGTGGCGACCGGCCGACTGATCCTGCTGCACAACCCGGTCGGGCACGAGGCGTGGCAGGGCACCCTGCGGCTGGTCACCTACGTGACCGCCGAGTTGGAGGTCGATCTGGCCGCCGACCCGCTGCTGCCCGGGGTCGGCTGGACGTGGCTGACCGACGCGTTGGACGCCCAGGACGCCGGCCACCGGGCGATCGGCGGAACGGTGACGCAGACCATGTCGACCCGGTTCGGCGATCTCGCCGGGCCACCGACAATCGGTGACATCGAGATCCGTGCGTCCTGGACGCCGATCGACGACGACCTGACCCCACACCTGCTCGGCTGGTGCGCGTTGCTCGCCTCGACCGCCGGCCTCCCCCCACCCGGCGTCACCGCCCTCTCCGACCGCCGCCCGGCCGGCGCAGCCTGACGTTCGGCCCTCGGGAGGACACTTTGCGGACACCTGATCGACACACGCCGGACCGGCTGCACCCGCCGGATCTCCGCGCGCACTAGGGTTGGCAGGTGACCGACGAACCACCCCTGCGCCGTCGGCCCACCGAAGAACTTCCGGGAAACGCACCCCAGCACCCGCCGTCGGCCCAGCCGCAGCCGGCGGGCGAGGGGGCCGACCCGGCCGACGGTGGGCCCGTTCCGCTGATCGCCCCGCGTGACGGCACCCCCGATCCGGTGGCCGCCCCGGCCGAGCTTGCCGAGGTCGTGGCCCGCTTCGCGGCGGGCACCGGCCCGGTCGCCCTGGACGCCGAACGGGCTTCCGGCTACCGCTACAGCCAACGCGCGTACCTGGTGCAACTGCGCCGGGCCGGTGCGGGCACGGCACTGATCGACCCGCTGCCCCTGCCCGACCTCAGCGCGCTGGACGCGGTGATCGGTGAGGCCGAGTGGGTCCTCCACGCGGCCAGCCAGGATCTGCCCTGCCTGGCGGAGGTGGGGTTGCGTCCACGCCGCTTGTTCGACACCGAGCTGGCGGCTCGGCTGGCCGGCTTCGAACGCGTCGGGCTGGCCGCGCTCACCGAGCAGCTGCTCGGGTTCACCCTGGAGAAGCACCACTCGGCGGCCGACTGGTCGAGCCGACCGCTGCCCGAGTCGTGGTTGACGTACGCCGCCCTCGACGTGGAGCTGCTCACCGACCTGCGCGACGCGCTCGACGCCGAGTTGACCCGGCAGGGCAAGTCGGCCTGGGCCGCGGAGGAGTTCGCCGCGCTGGTCCGCACCGGGGCACGCCCGCCCCGGGTTCGGGCGGAGCCGTGGCGGCGTACCTCGGGCATCCACCGGCTGCGGGGGGCGCGGGCGCAGGCCCGGGTCCGCTCGATGTGGTATGCCCGGGACCAGATCGCTTCCCGGCGGGACGCCGCTCCGGGTCGGGTGCTGCCCGACTCGGCGATCATCGCCGCGGCCGAGTTGGACCCGAAGGACGAGAAGACCCTGCTGACCCTGCCCGGTTTCGGTGGTCGGTCGGTCCGTCGACTGGCCCGCACCTGGCTCGCCGCGCTCGACGACGCGCGGCAGCTGCCGGAGGATTCGCTGCCGGTTTCGCCGGCAGTGGAGGGCCCGCCCCCGCCGCACCGATGGGCCGAGCGGGACCCGGTGGCGGCCGGTCGGCTGGCCCGCTGCCGGGAGGTCGTGATCCGCATCGCCGGCGAGCACAACCTTCCGCCGGAAAACCTGATCACTCCGGATTCGGTCCGCCGGCTGGCCTGGACCCCGCCCGAGGAGATCACCGAGGAGTCGGTGGCGGAGACCCTGCGTGGCCTCAACGCCCGCGAGTGGCAGATCGGCCTCCTCACCCCCGACCTCACCGAAGCCCTGACCCCAAAAACCCCACCCCCCTCCTGATTCACCCCTCCCGCTGTTGATCATGAAGTTATTGCCGCACGCACCGGCGTGTCTCGGCAATAACTTCATGATCGACCGTAGGCGGGTGTGGGGTGGGCCACAGGCGGGGGTGGGGACGGGGTTGGTTACTGGCGAGTAGCATCCGAGGGAACGTGCCCGTGTCGGCGACCCTTGTTCGGTCCGACGTGCCGCCCGGCGCGAAGGCCGAATCACGGTCGAATAGGAGGCTCAAGTGCCCCGTGAAGTTCGCGACGTCGTCTTCGTCGACGGCGTCCGTACCCCGTTCGGCAAGGCGGGTGGCATGTACGCCAACACCCGCGCCGACGACCTGGTGATCCGCTGCATCCGGGAACTGCTGCGTCGCAACCCGCAGCTGCCCCCGGAGCGGGTCGAGGAGGTCGCCATCGCGGCCACCACCCAGATCGGCGACCAGGGCCTCACCATCGGCCGCACCGCCGCCCTGCTGGCCGGGCTGCCCAAGACCGTTCCCGGCTTCGCCATCGACCGGATGTGCGCGGGGGCGATGACCGCGGTCACCACGGTGGCCAGCGGCATCGCCATGGGCGCGTACGACATCGCCATCGCCGGTGGCGTCGAGCACATGGGCCGCCACCCGATGGGTGAGGGCGTCGACCCCAACCCGCGCATCATCGCGGAGAAGCTGGTCGACCCGTCCGCGCTGGTGATGGGCTCCACCGCGGAGAACCTGCACGACCTGGTCCCGCACATCACCAAGGCACGCACCGACGCGTTCGCGCTCGCCTCGCAGCAGAAGACCGCCAAGGCGTACGCCAACGGCAAGCTCCAGGACGACCTGGTGCCGATGTCGATCCGCGACGCGGAGGGCGGGTGGGGTCTGGCCACTGTGGACGAGGCCCCGCGGGACACCTCGCTGGAGAAGCTGTCCACCCTGAAGACCCCGTTCCGCCCGCACGGCAAGGTCACCGCGGGTAACGCGGCCGGCCTGAACGACGGCGCCACAGCGAGTCTGCTGGCCGACGAGGCCACCGCCCGCGAGCTGGGCCTGCCGGTCGCCATGCGGCTGGTGTCGTTCGGCTTCGTCGGAGTCGAGCCGGAGGTGATGGGCGTCGGCCCGATCCCGTCGACGGAGAAGGCGCTGCGCCTCGCCGGGCTCAGCATCGACGACATCGGCCTGTTCGAGCTGAACGAGGCGTTCGCCGTGCAGGTGCTCGCCTTCCTCGACCACTTCGGCATCGCCGACGACGACGCGCGGGTCAACCCGTGGGGCGGTGCGATCGCCATCGGTCACCCGCTGGCCTCCTCCGGCGTACGGCTGATGACGCAGCTGGCCCGCCAGTTCGCCGAGCACCCCGAGGTCCGGTACGGCCTCACGGCGATGTGCATCGGCATCGGCATGGGCGGCACGGTCATCTGGGAGAACCCGCACTGGGAGGGTGGCAACAAGTGAAGGCACCGAACGAGGTCGTCACCCGGGCGCTGCTGCGCCAGGTGAACGTGCCGGGGCTGGACCGGCCCGCCGCCCTGATCACGCTGGACAACGGCTTCGACCACACCAAGCCGAACACCTTCGGCCCGGGTGGGTTGGCCAGTCTGGACGAGGCGATCACCGCCGCGCTCGCCGCCGACCCGGCGTTCATCGCGGTCACCGGCAAGCCGTACATCTTCTGTGTGGGCGCGGACATCGTGGGTCTGCCGCAGCTCGCCGACCGCGCGCAGGCGCTGGAGATCGGCCGGCTCGGCCACCGGGTCTTCGCCCGGCTCAAGGACAGCAGCGTCCCCACCTTCGCGTTCGTCAACGGCGCGGCGATGGGCGGTGGCCTGGAGCTGGCGCTGCACTGCCACTACCGGACGCTCTCCGGCGGTGCGGCGGCCCTCGCGCTGCCTGAGGTCTCCCTCGGTCTGGTGCCCGGCTGGGGCGGCACCCAGCTGCTGCCGAACCTGATCGGCATCCCCGCCGCGACCCAGGTGATCATCCAGAACCCGCTGATGCAGAACAAGATGCTCAAGCCGAAGCAGGCGGCCGAGCTGGGCATCGCGGACATCCTGCTGGAGCCGGCGGACTTCCTGGAGCGGTCCCTGGAGTGGGCTGCCGGCGTGGTCCGGGGTCAGGTCACAGTGACCCGACCCGAGGTCGACAAGGACATGTGGGCGGGCGTGCTCTACTTCGCCCGCGAGACGCTGAACCAGCGGCTGCACGGCGCGGTCCCGGCCGCGTACAAGGCGCTCGACCTGCTGGAGACGGCGAAGGACGGCGACTTCGCCGCCGGCACCGCCGCCGAGGACGAGGCCCTCGCGGACCTGGTCTTCTCCGAGGAGCTGCGCAGCGGCCTGTACGCGTTCGACCTGGTGCAGCGGCGGGCCAAGCGCCCGGCCGGCGCACCGGACAAGGGCCTGGCTCGCACGATCACCAAGGTCGGCATCGTCGGCGCGGGCCTGATGGCCAGCCAGCTGGCGCTGCTGTTCGCCCGCCGCCTCCAGGTGCCGGTGGTGATGACCGACCTCGACCAGTCCCGGGTGGACAAGGGCGTCGGCTACGTGCACACCCAGATCGAGAAGGCCGTCACCAAGGGCCGGATGGACAAGGGCACCGCCGCCAAGCTGTACGGCCTGGTCAGCGGCACTGTCGACAAGAGCGCCTTCGCCGACGCGGACTTCGTCATCGAGGCAGTCTTCGAGGACCTGGGCGTCAAGAAGCAGGTCTGGGCCGAGTTGGAGAAGATCGTCTCTCCGGAGGCGGTGCTCGCCACCAACACCAGCTCGCTGTCGATCACCGAGATGGCCGCCGAGTTGGAGCACCCGGAGCGGGTGGTCGGCTTCCACTTCTTCAACCCGGTGGCGGTGCTGCCGCTGCTGGAGATCGTCCGGGGCGAGCGCACCGACGACGTCACCCTGGCGACCGCGTTCGCCGTGGGCAAGCAGCTCAAGAAGTCGAGCGTGCTGGTCAAGGACGCTCCGGCGTTCGTGGTGAACCGGCTGCTCACCCGCTTCCTGGGCACCGTCTTCGCCGCCGTCGACGCGGGTACTCCGCTGGACGTGGCGAACAGCGCACTGGACCCACTGGGCCTGCCGATGCGTCCGCTCGCCCTGCTCCAGTTGGTCGGGCCGGCCGTCGCGTACCACGTGGGCGGCACCCTGCACGCCGTGTACCCGGACCGGTTCTCCGTCAGCGAGAACCTCAGGCGGATCGCCGACTCGGGCCAGCCGCTCGTGGTCGACGACCAGGTCAACGAGGAGGTCGCCAAGCTGCTCGTGGTCGGTGACCAGCCGCTGACCGCCGAGCAGGTACGCCAGAACGCCCTCGACGCGCTCGCGCAGGAGATCCGGCTGATGCTGGACGAGGGTGTGGTCGCCGAGGCACAGGACATCGACCTGTGCATGATCCTGGGCGCCGGCTGGCCGTTCCACCTGGGCGGCGTCACGCCGTACCTGGACCGGACCGGCACCTCCGAGCGGGTCACCGGTCAGCGGTTCCTGCCGCGCGGCGCGGCGAGCCTGCCGGCCTGAGAAAAGCGCAGTACCACCGTCGCGGTGGTCGGGCCGTCCCTCGTGGACGGGCCGGCCACCGCGACCGTTTGTGATCGGTCGATCGCCGGGTGGGGCTCGCCGCAGGGACAACGGCGGGCTCCGCACCGGGTTAGGATCACGCGTTTTGCACACCCATCTTGGAGCTGACTGATGTCCCAGCCGCCGGCCAATCCCTACGGCCCGCCGCACGATTCCCCCGACCCGTCGCAGCAGCCGGGCCAGCAGCCTGGCGGTTGGCCGCCGCCGCAGCAGCAGGGACAGCCGCAGCAGCCCGGTGGTTTCCCGCCCGCGCAGCCTGGCTTCCCGCCCGCGCAGCCGGGTTTCCCGCCCGCGCAACCGGGTCAGCCGTACGGTGACCCGAACCTGGCCGGCGGCCCTCCGCCGGCGAAGAAGTCGAACGTCGGCAAGATCGTGCTGATCGTGTTGGCCGTGGTGCTGGTGCTCTGCGTCGGCGGCGCGGCGATCACCTGGCTCGTCGTCAAGGACGACGTGGGTGCCGTGGTGGACGCCAGCAAGACCCGGGTGGTCGCGCCGGCCACCCTCGCCGACCGGCCGAAGCTCACCAACCCGGAACTCCTGACGGCCGCCGAGCAGGCGGTCGCCGGGATGAAGACGGCGGCGGGGAACGAGACCAGCACGGTCGCCGCCTTCTACGGCGACCCGACCAAGCAGGACCTCGTCATGATCGCGGGCGTGTCCGGGCTGCTGTCGGACCCGAAGAAGGAGCTCGACGCCTATGTGGACGGGCTGTCCAAGCAGCTGACTGTGGACAAGATGACGGCCGTCGACGCCGGCCCGCTCGGCGGTGAGGCGCGCTGCGGCGACGGCAAGGCCGATACCGTGCCGCTGGGCATCTGCGTCTGGGCCGACCGGGGCAGCCTTGGCATGGTGGTGATGTACTTCAAGTCCGCCGACCAGGCGAAGGCCGAGTTCATCACGATCCGGGGCCAGGTCGAGCAGCAGTCCTGATCCGTACGCGACCGGGGCCCCGGCCACCCTCGGGTGGCCGGGGCCCCGCTGCTGTCCTGAGGCGCGTCGGACCAGCCGCCGTCGCTACGGCAGCCACCCCCTGAGGCCCGCAAATACTTTGCCCTTGCGCTAAGTGTCACCCCGGGGTAACACTTAGCCTTATGGCACAGTATTCGGCGCAGCTCGACGGCGTGTTCGTCGCCCTCGCTGACCCGACCCGGCGCTGGGTCATCCGACGCCTCGGCCACGGTCCGACGAGCGTCGGCGACCTCGCCCGCGAATTTCCGATGACCCTTCCCTCGTTCATGAAGCACGTGCAGACGCTCGAATCGAACGGACTGATCCACACGACCAAGTCCGGCCGGGTGCGCACCTGCGTGCTCAACCGCGAGCGCCTCGCCGTCGTCGACGACTGGCTCGCGGAGCAGCGCCGGATCTGGGAAGAGCGCACGGATCGCCTGGAACGCCTCGTCACCGATCAGCAGGAGAACCAGCAATGAATCCCGACCTGGACCTGACCATGGCGCGGGTCATCCGCGCCCCTCGCGCCGCCGTGTGGAGCGCCTGGACCGACCCGTCCCGCTTCGAGAAGTGGTGGATACCGGCACCGGCCCTGTGCCGCGTCGATCGTTTGGACGTCCGGCCCGGTGGGGCGCTAGTGACCCGGCTGAGCGAGGACGGGGTGGAGTTCGTCCCGCACCTCGACGCGTGCTTCCTCGTCGTCGACGACCTGGAACGGATCGTGTTTACCAACGTGATCGACAGCGCCTGGCGGCCTGCACACCCAACCCCGGTCCCGATGACCGCGGAGATCACCATGAAGGACCATCCGGACGGCACGGACTACCGGATCATCGTCCGCCACGGTGATCCCGCCGCTCGTGACCTTCACGAGAAGATCGGCTTCGCGGACGGCTGGGGCTCGGTCACCGAACAACTCGCCGGGCTCGCCGAGAGCCAGGGGGCGCTGTGAAGATCGTCCTTACCGAGTTCGTCACTCTCGACGGCGTCAGCCAGGGGCCCGGCTCGCCGACCGAGGACACCAGCGGCGACTTCACCCGGGGCGGCTGGCTCGTGCCCTACCTGGACGAGGTCTTCGTCCGCCGGACCTCTGACTGGTTGGGTCTCGCCGACGGTCTGCTGCTCGGACGGCGGACCTACGAGGCGTTCGCTCGCGACTGGCCGCGGATCACCGACCCGGACGATCCGTTCACCGAACGGATGAACTCACTACCGAAGTACGTCGTGACCAACACCCTGGCGGAAGGTAGCTGGCACCCGACGACGGTGCTCCACGGCGACCCGATCCACACCGTCGGGGAGCTCAAGGCACAGCCAGGACGGGAGCTCCAGATCCACGGCAGCGCACGACTTGGCAAGGCTCTGTTGTCAGCCGGCCTCGTCGACACACTCCGACTCGTCGTGGCCCCCACCGTGGCCGGTTCCGGGCGGCGGCTGCTCGACCATCCGAACGCATCCGTCGGCCTCCGGCTGGTTCATCACGAAGCGACGGCGAAGGGCCTGCTCCTGCTCGAGTACGAGCATGTCGGCGCCGCCCCGGTGGCGGAGTACGAGGGCGCGACGGCCTTCGTCTAGTCACCCGCGCCACGGCACGGCCCGGCCACGGCCTGAATCTCGCGGCCAGGTTCCGCCCCGGCAGCGCGGCACCGGGCACCGGCCACGCGAAGGTGGCCGGTGCCCGGTGCCGTACGTCGACGGTCAGGCCGGTTCGGCTACCGCTGCCGCGGCCCGCGCCGCTGCGGCGGCCGCCCGCTCGGCGGCGTTGCCGAGCACGCAGAACTCGTTGCCCTCCGGGTCGGCGAGCACCACCCAACCACCACCGGTCGGGCCGACGTGGTCGGCGACGAGCGTCGCGCCGATGCCGAGCAGCCGCTCGACCTCCTCGGCCCGGGTACGGTCAGCGGGTTGCAGGTCCAGGTGCAGCCGGTTCTTCACCGTCTTGCCCTCGGGCACCGCGATGAACAGCACCTCCGGGCCACCCGGCGGCAGGAGCATCGCCTCCGGGTCGCCGGGGAAGTCGTCGGGCTGCCGTGGGCAGTCGAAGACCTGCGCCCAGAAGCCGGCCAGGGCGTACGTGTCGTGACAGTCGATGCTGATGTTGTGGATCGTCGAACTCATGCTTGGTCCTCCACAGTCGTGTCGACCCGCTCCCCGGCGCTGCGGACCACGCAGAACTCGTTCCCCTCCGGGTCGGCCAGAACCGCCCAGCCCGTCCCGTCGGTGCGCCGCTGGTCGGTGATCATGGTGGCCCCGAGGCCGAGAACCCGCTCGATTTCCTCGTCGCGGGTCCGGTCGACCGGTTCCAGGCAGATGTGGAGCCGGTTCTTGGTCACCTTGTCCTCCGGCACCGCTTGGAAGAACATGTTCGGAGTGGCACCGTCCGGCGGCAGCAGGGCAGCTTCCGGGTCACTCGGAAGGTCCTCCGGGAGCCGGGCGTAGCCGAGCACCGCCGACCAGAAGCCGGCCAGGGCGTACGTGTCGTGACAGTCAAAACTGATGTTGCGGATCCGTGGATACACGGGTGTTCCCTCCGTGCGGGATGGGACGCTCCGCTTCCGGGAGTCAGCCGGCGCAGACCCGGGGCGCGGAGTCATGATTGGCGGACATCGACGCACCCCCCTTCGCTTCTTGGGCTGACGCGGCGATCTTGCCATCGGCCGAGCCTCCTCCGCAACCCCGTTCAGCCGGGGCTGGGCACCGCGCCGTTGACCACCGGGGCGTCCGACGACGGCAGGGTGACAGTCACCTCCAGGCCGCCGCCGGGCTGCGCGACCACCCGTACGCTGCCGCCGTGCGCGGCGCAGACCGCCCGGACGATGGACAACCCGAGGCCGGAGCCACGGGCTCCGGTGCGTTCCCGGCCACCACGGCGGAACGGCTCGAACAGCCCCGGCACGTCGGCCTGGTCCACCTCGAAGCCGGTGTTCCCCACCACCAGCCAGGACCGGTCACCGTCGGTCCCGGTACGCACCCAGAGTCGACCGTGCAGGTGGTTGTAGCGGACCGCGTTCTCGATCAGGTTTCCGGCCAGCCGGTCGAGCAGCCCCGGGTCACCGACGACCGGCGCGGACTCCAGCGACGTCTGCACCCGCAGGCCGATCCGTTCCACCTCGCGGCGCATCGCCGACAGCGCGTTGGCGGTGCCCGCGGCGAGGTCACACTCGGTACGCCGGCCCAGCTGCCGCCCCGCCTGCGCCTCGCTGCGGGCCAGCACCAGCAGCGCGTCCACCAGGCCGTTGGCCCGCTCGGAGGCGTCGCGGACCACTGTCGCCATCCGGCGGTACTCGGCGGTGTCCGCGTCGTCGTCGCTGAGCGTCACGTCGATCTCCGTCCGCATCACGGCGAGCGGGGTACGCAGCTCGTGCGAGGCGTTCGCCACGAAACGCTTCTGGGCCTCGAAGGCGGACGCGATCCGGTCCAGCATGGCGTCGAACGTCTTGGCCAGCTCGGCCACCTCGTCGTCGGCACCCGAGTAACCGATCCGCTGGTCCAGGGTCGCCTCACCGAGCCGCTGGGCGGTCGCCGTGACCTGGTGCAGAGGGCGCAGCGCCCGACCGGCCACCGCGTACGCGCCGGCCACCCCGACCACGCTGATCGCCAGCAGCGCGACCAGGCCCTTGGCCAGCAGCTCCCCCGAGGCGGCGTCGACCAACTGCCGCTGCCACTGGGCGGCGTCCATCTGCCGGCCGTCGGAGAGCAGCACGATCGTGCCGGGCACCAACTCGTCGGTGGGGCGCAACGCGTCGCGGACCAGCAGCCAGGCCAGCAACACCAGGATCGCTCCGGCCCCGATCAGCAGCACCCCGTTGAGCAGTGTCAGCCGCAGCCGCAGGGTGGGTCGCAGCCGCCGGCTCATGCGCTCACCTCGGCGGTGCGGTAGCCCGCCCCGACCACCGTCTCGATCAACGGCGGGTCGCCGAGCTTCTTGCGGAGCGTCATCACAGTGACCCGGACGATGGTGGTGAACGGGTCGGTGTTCGCGTCCCAGACCCGTTCCAGCAGCTCCTCACTGGAGACCACCGCGCCACGCGCCTTGAGCAGCTCGCAGAGCACCCCGAACTCCTTGTTGGTGAGGTCCACCGGCACCCCGGCGCGGGTGGCCACCCGGCGGGCCGGGTCGAGCACCAGGTCGGCCAGTTCCAGCACCGGCGGCGCGGCCGGGGTGGCCCGCCGGCCCAGCGCCTGCACCCGGGCGACCAGCTCGTCAAAGGCGAACGGTTTGGGCAGGTAGTCGTCCGCGCCGAGCTGCAACCCCTCCACCCGATCGGCCACGGTGCCACTGGCGGTGAGCATCAGCACCCGGGTCAACGCGCCGGAGGCCGCCAGGTCGGCGCAGATCTGGTCGCCATGCACACCCGGCAGGTCGCGGTCGAGCACCACCACGTCGTACCGGGTGATGAACGCCGCCTCGTGGCCGGCGTCGCCGTCGTACGCCACGTCGACCGCCATCCCCCGCTTGCGCAACCCCCGTGCGATCGCGTCGGCGAGGTTGCGCTCGTCCTCGACCACCAGTACCCGCATCCCGGCCTCCTCGCTGCTGACCACCGACAACCTAGTGCCGGCCGGCAACCATCGTCCCTCGCCGTCCGCGCCGGCCGGCGTTGCGGGCCACCACGGCGTACGCGATGCTGGCCGGCGGTATCGAGCGACGGACGGACCTGGCATGACCACTGCGGCACCACCCACCCGGCGAGACATCGCCTACCGGGGTTTCCACCTGCCGGCCGACACGACCAGCGGCAGCGGCGACGGCGACGGCCTGCTCGCCGACGGTCGAGGGCTCGTCCTCGACGGCGTCGCCGAACGGGGCACCTGGACGTCGCCGCCGGTGCCTGTCGGCTTCGCCGTCGCCGAGGTGGTGCCGTCCTGGACGGCCGACACCCCGGACGGCTGCTGGATCGAGGTCGACCTGCGCGGCTGGCACGACGACGCGCCCAGCACCGACTGGTACCGGCTGGCCCGCTGGGCCGCCGACGACCACACGGTACGGCGCACCTCGCTGCCCGGACAGCGTGACAGTGGCGCCCGGGTCGACACCGACACCCTGATCGTGACCGGAGCGACGGTCACCGGTTGGCAGACGCGGGTGACCTTGTGTCGGCCCGCCGGCAGCCCGAGCGGCCCGGTGCTGCGCAGCATCGGCGCGGTCGCCACCGGCCCCACGACGGCCGACCACTGGTACGCGGCGGAGCCCGTCTCGTCCGCCGCCCGGGGCCGGGTGCTGGACGTGCCCCGCTACTCGCAGCGGCTGCACGCCGGCCAGTACCCGCAGTGGGGCGGTGGCGGGGACTCCTGGTGCAGCCCCACCTGCACCTCGATGGTGCTCGCCTACTGGGGCGCCGAGCCGACGCCGGACCGCTACGCCTGGGTGGAGCCGTCCGGCCCGCGTCCGGTGGTGGTACACGCCGCCCGGCACTGCTACGACCACGCGTACGCCGGGGCCGGCAACTGGCCGTTCAACACCGCGTACGCCGGTCTGCACGGGGTGGAGGCGTTCGTCACCCGGCTGCGGTCGCTGGTCGAGGCGGAGGCGTTCGTCGCCGCAGGCATCCCCCTGATCGTTTCCGCCGCGTTCCGGGCCGACGAGGTGCCGGGGCTCGGGTACGACACCGGAGGACACCTGATGGTGCTGGTCGGCTTCACCGCCGACGGCGACCCGGTGCTCAACGACCCGTACGCCCCGGACGACGACGCGGTCCGTCGCACAGTGCCCCGACAGCGGTTCGAGGCGGTCTGGCAACGCGGCAGCGGCGGGGTGGCGTACGTGCTGCGACCCGCGTCGGTGCCGCTGCCCCCGCCGCCCGCCCAGCCGAACTGGTGATCAGTCGGTCAGTTTCCAGAGCTGGTACGAGCCGGTGGTGGTGGCAGTGCAGACCAGGTAACCGGTGACCGCCTGACACCCCCCTGTGACATCGGGCAGCGCGTCCAGGATGTGCACCTTCCCGGCGGCGATGTCCAGCTCGCCGACGAGCACCCCTCCGTCGGGATGCCTGCGTATGCCGACCAGCCGGCCGCCGACACCGAGTTGGTACAGCTCCCACCGGCCCAGGTCGGCCAGTTGCTGGCCGGTCAGCGCATCGAGCACTACGTACTGCTCCGACGGACCGACACCGCTGAGGTTGGCCAACAGCCGGCCGTCGGCCGGCCAGGCCCACCCCCACTGGCTGCTGCGCCAGCGCACCTCGCCGGTCGCCGGGTCGAGCGCCTGTAGTTCGTTGTTGCCGGTGCGCAGACACAGGACGGGGCCACAGTCCAGCGCGAAGTCGATGTGCACCCTGGCGCGGGTCCAGCGGGGCTTGAGCTGGTCCAGCTCGTACGCGGTGACAGTGCCCGAGCCTCTGTCGATGGACAGCAGCAGGTCCTTGGTCAGGTCCAGTCCGATCCGACCGCCGTCGGGTGGGCGCAGGTCGGCGCGGGCCAGCACCGCACCGGTGATCGCGTCGCGTACCTCGACCGGCCCGTCCGACTGGTTGAGCACCACCCGGTCCACCCCGTGCCCGGTGTCCCGCACCCTCATGTCGGGGCTGAGGCCGGACAGCTCCCAGCGCACTGTGCCGCAGCACGGATCCACAGCGCGCAGACTGGACGGTACGGTCTCGCCGCCGTTGCGCAGCAGCAGATTGCCGTCGGTCAGCTTGGAGACGGCACCCGGCTGCTGCCACCGGTACACCCCGGTCGCCCGGTCCAGTGCGACGGTGAGTGTCTCCCGACCCTCCGGGCCGATCTCGTACCCGGTGGCCAGCAGCATCCCGGCCAGCGGAATCATCCCCCAGTACCGAGCTTCCGCCGGCAGCGTCACCTGCCAGACCGGCTCGACGCCGGGCAGCCGATACGCGGCCAGCCGCGCCTGCCGCGCTTCGGTGATGGCCGGCTCCATGACCAGGAGAAGGTCACCATCGACCATGACATCCGACCCGGGCCGGCCCGGCAGCGTCAACGGGGCCGGCCGGGGCGGTACGACGGCGGAGGCGGCGAGCGTGACCAGCGCGAGCACCACGACCAGCGCGCAGCGCAGCGGGCGACCGTGGCCGCGAGGTGGGCGGGGCGTCGACTCCGGGTCCGGGGCGTCCCGCAGCTCGCCGAGGTCAATCACCGAGTCGGTCACCGCGTCAACCTCCACAGAGCGGTAGTGCCGTCGAGGCGCTGGCAGAGCAGAACCGGCAGGGACGCCTGGCAACTCCCGGCGATGCCCGGCAGCACGTCGACGATCCGCGTTCGGCCGGCCACCAGGTCCAGCTCGGCGACGACCATCCGACCGTCGTCACCGCGCCGCACACCGACCAGCGGGTCGTCCGGGCGCAGCACCGGCATCAGACTCCACGCGCCCAGTTCGGTCCGTTCCTGCCCGGTGGCCGCGTCCCGCACCGCGTACCCCTGGCCGGGCCGGGCCATCAGCAGCCGACCGTACCGGACGTCGGCCAGGACGTCCTGGCCCGGTTCCGACCACCGCACGGCGCCGGTGGCCGGGTCGAGCACCTGGAGGCCGCCGGTCTGCGGTACCGCGCAGAGCAGACCGCCGCATTCGAGCACATGCGACACCAGCGTCACCTCCGCCGTCCACAGTGGCTCCAACTCGGCCAGCCCGAAGCTCACCAGCCGGGTGCTGCCCGGCGGGACGAGCAGCAGCAGGTCGTCGACGACCTGCACCCGCTGGTACGCCGACCGGTCACCGGGCAGCGTGTCGATGCTGCGCAGCAGTTGGCCGGTGCCGGCGTCGTACACCTGCACCTCGCCGGTCGGTTGCAGGAGCACGAACCGGTCGACCTGCCCCTCGGGCGTGAGATGGAAGGTGGGGCTGGCGGCCGGCGGGATCGGCGCCGACCAGAGCACCAGGCCGGTGTCGGGTTCAACCCCGCTCATCGCGCCCGACCCGTCCTCCCGACCATTGGTCACCAGCAGGCCACCGCCGGTTGTCGGCTGGGGAGCACCGGGATGCTGCCAGCGTTGCCGGCCCGTCGCGATGTCGAAGGCGGTGGTCTGGAACAGCCGGTTGGGGGCGTTGACAGCCATCGCCAACACCAACCCCTGCTCGACCCGGACGTCGAGGTAGTCACCGGTGCGGGCCAGCGGCGCCTGCCACCGCCGCCGCACCTCGGCGCCGGTCGGGCGTACGCGGTCAGGTACCGGTCCCGGTCGGGTGTCGGCGGATCGACGACGAAGACGCCGTCCCCGGCCAGGTACGCGGTGGCCGTCCGCGACGCCGGCACCACGCTCACCGTTCGCTGCGTCGTCGGCGCGGCACCGGCCAGCACCACCAGGCTGAGAAACAGCACAGTCGCGCTGCGCAGCGGGCGACCGACGGCGCGCGGGCGGTGAACCGGGGGCGCCGACGCGGGCTCGTCGCGAATCTCGCCCAGCTCGATGATCGACAAACGACCGTCCTTCCGTCACCAGGTAAGGCTGGCCGACGGGTCACCGTCCGGCAAACCGACCGTCAGCGCACCGGCCCGGCAAACGTGACGGAACCCCGCCTGTACGATGGCGCGTCGTGGCTGTGCCGGTGGTAGACCCTTCGCTGAAACCCGTTACCGACGCCGACCCGGCCGAGGCCGAGTCGACACGGCGGCCTCGACGCCGTCCGGCCCGAGCCGACCTGTTGGCCCTCGGAGCCTATGTGCTGCTGGGCGTCTTCGTCTGCCTCAACTACTGGGGTGACGTCAACGGCCGGGTCTCCTCGCACCTGCCCACCGATCACAGTTGGTTCGAGTGGCTGTTCGCGCACGGCGAGTACTCGGTGCGGCACCTGGAGAACCCGCTGTTCACGGCCCGTCAGAACGCCCCGGACGGGGTGAACATGATGGCCAACACCTCACTGCTCGGGGTGACCCTGCCGCTGGCCCCGCTGACCATGCTGCTCGGCCCCCAGGTGATGTACGCGCTCTACCTGGGCGCGGCGCTGGCGGCGACCGCCGGCACCGGCTACTGGATGCTCTCCCGTCACCTGGTGCGCTCCCGGGCGGCGGCGTTCGTCGGCGGCGCGTTCCTCGGCTTCGCGCCGGGAATCATCCACCACGCCAACGGCCAACCGAACTTCGTCTCCAACTTCCTGCTCCCGCTGATCGTGGTGCGGGTGCTGACCCTGGGTGAGCCGGGCCGGTGGCGCCGCAACGGGCTCGTGCTCGGCGCGCTGGTGGCGTACCAGATCTTCATCAACGAGGAGATGCTGCTGCTCACCGCGCTGGCCTGCCTGGTCATCGTGCTGGCGTACGCCGTGCAGCGGCCGCGGGCCACCCGGGCCGCCGCCGGCACGTTCCTGGCCGGGCTCGGCGTGGCCGGCGGACTGGCCCTGGTGCTCACCGCGTACCCGATCTGGTTCCAGTTCAACGGCCCGCAGTCCTACCGGGGCCTGCAGGGCGGCGTGTTCCACAACTGGGGCGAGGACCTGGTCGCCTTCGTCACCTTCGCCCGCGACACCTGGGCCGGTGACCCGGCCGTGGAGAAGACGATCGGTCTGACCGAGCAGAACACCTGGTTCGGTTGGCCGCTGGTGCTGCTCTCGGTGGTGGCTCTGGTGCTGCTCGTACGCCGCTCGCTGGCCGCCCGGATCGCCGCGGTGCTCATCGTGGTGTTCAGTGTCGCCGCGATCGGGCCGTTCGTGCGCTTCAACGGCGTGGAGACCGGTGTGCGCGGCCCGTGGTCGTACGTGTCGGACGACCTGCCGCTGGTCGAGATGATGATGCCGACCCGGTTGACGCTGGTGGTCGCCGCCGCTGTGGGCGTACTGCTCGCGTTGACCTGGGACGCCGCGCACCGCCAGGGGCGCCCGGTGGCCGACCGGCCACGGGTGCCGGCCCAGCGGGTCGCCGAGGCGACCCCGGCGACGTCCGACGACGAGCCGGCCGTGCCGGCCGCCACGCGCCGTCGGTGGCTGCGCCCGGTGGGGTACGCGGCGGTCGCCCTCGCCGTGCTGCCGCTCTTCCCCCGCCCGCTGCCCGCCCAGCAGATCGACCCACCGCCGCACTTCATCACCGCTGGCGGCTGGCGGCCGTATGTGCCGGCGGGTCGAACCCTGGTGCCGGTGCCGATCCCGAGCAACGTGCACGGTCTGCCGACGCTGCGCTGGAGTGCGCTGACCGGGCAGGAGTTCCCCGTTCCGGGCGGCTACTTCATCGGCCCGAACGAGCTGGGTGAGGGGGTCTTCGGTGCGCCGAACCGGCCGACCAGCTCCCTCATCTACTCCACCATGGACAGCGGCACGGTTCCGGTGCTGACCGACGAGAACCGCCGGCAGGCCGTCGAGGACCTGCGGTTCTGGCGGGCGTCGGTGGTGGTGCTCGGGGCGCACCCCCGCGAGGCGGTGCTCCGTGATCTGGTCACCGCCCTGCTCGGGCCACCGCAGCGGGTCGACGACGTCTGGGTCTGGGACGTGCGCGCCCTGGTGAGTTAGTTAGCCGACGTGGTCCCGGACGTCCCACAACCAGCCGCCGTCGACCGGTCGGCCCGGGCCGAGCAGGTCGTCGACGGTCCGGCGGACCGGGTCACCGTGCTCCACCTGCCCGAGTACGACCACCGCGGCACGCCAGTGCCGCAGGTCCTCGACGGCCTGGCGGCGGTCGGCGTCGGTCAGCACCGGCACCGCGCCGGTCTCGGCCACCTGCCGCAGCAGCACCGACGTGGGCCGGTCCGGCGCGCCCCAGCGGGCCGCCGGGTCGTCCGGGCCGCTGGGGCCGATGAAGTAACCGCCCGGCGCGGCGAACCCCAGACCGGTACGGGCGGTCCAGAGCATCACCGGGCTGCGCGCGGCACCGGTGACCGGGGGCACCGCGACCACCGTCCGACCGGGCGGCACCAGTGGACGCCAGCCACCGGCGGCGAGAAACGCCGGCACCGGCGCGACCGGCACCACGCGGATCGGCGTCGGGAACAGGGGCAGCAACGCGGCGGCGACCGCGCCGGCCCACAGCAGCCGCACCGGTAGGCCCGGCGCCGCGTTCGGCGCGCGCGCGGCCCGGACCCGGTCCAGGGACAGCGCCACCAGCACACCCAGCACCGGTACGCAGATCAGCGCGAACCGGGCCGGCACCGCGAGATCGAGCAACGGCAGCCCGCCGACCAGCCGGTACGGCCCCGGAATGCCGGTGGCCTCACCGTCCACCCGCAGCTCGTGGCCGAGCGAGAGCAGGGCGAAGACCACGCCGCAGGCGGCCAGTGCCCGGACCAGCGGTCGTCGCCACTGCCAGATCACGATCACCACGGCGAGCACCAGCAGGCCCGGGCCGAAGAACGAGTTCTCCTCGGTCGGATTCGGCGAGAGCAACCCCGGCAGCCAGTCGTCACCCAGCACGGTCTGCCGGGCCGACGCGGTGAACGAGGCGACGTCCAGTTGGAAGCCCTGGGTGGCGAACGCCATCCCGGTGTAGTGCTGCGGGCCGTGGAACTGGAACCACAGCGGGTACGCCAACGGCACCGCCGCCACGCCGGCCGCCACCGCGAGCCGACCGAACAGGGCCGGCGCCAGCCGCCGTGCGGCCACCCGGTCGGCGAGCGCGTAACCCAGCGCGAAGACGCCGGCCGCGAGCACCAGGAAGACCAGCACCTCCTCGCCGATGAAGACCTGCCAGACGAGCAGCAGCCCCAGGCCGACGCCGGGCCGCCACACGCTGTGTCGCGTCGTCTCCGAGGCGGGCCGGAACACCAGGGCGAGGATCGCGGGCACCAGGAACTGGGCGGCGATGTGCAGGTGGGCGCCGGCCTGAGCGATCATGCCAGGGGCGAAGCCACAGATCAGCCCACCCACCGCGGCCGGGGCCCGGGTGCCGACCAGCCGGCGGCGCAGCAGCACGTACCAGGCGACGGCGGTCCCGGCGAGGCAGCCGACGACCGCCACGCAGAACGCCACCTGCGAGCCGAAGAGCAGGGTGACCGGGGTGAGCGGGACACCCAGGCCGAGCACCGAGGTGTTCGCCATCAGGTTGACCCCGTCGGGCGCGTTCAACCCCGTGCTGAAGAGCGGGTTCTCCCCCTCGACCACTGCATGCGCCGCGTGGGCCAGCATCCACTCGAAGAGGATCTGGTCACCCGCCTGGTGGAACAGCCGCCACGGGTGACCCCACTGCCCGCTGGTCACCAGCACGGCGAGGCCCAGATAGCCGGCCACCACCAGCGCGTCCCGCAGCCAGGCCGCCCGGAACGCGCCGACCGTCACCGGGGGCGAAATGTTCGGGGACGTCGTCCCGGTGGTCATCAGACCGAACGGTCGGTGAGCGTCCGGACGTCCCAGACCCAGACGTCCAACTCCTGGCGGCCCGGGCCGACCAGCTCCTCGACCGTACGTCGCAGTGGCTCGGCGTTCTGCTGCCGCACCGGCAGCACCAGGATCGCCGCCCGCCAGTGCCGCAGCTCGTCGGCGAAGCGCCGACGCTGCCGGTCGTCCAGCTTGGGCGTACGGCCGGTGGTCGCCACCTCCTCCAGCATCTGACCCACCCCGCTGGGACGACCGCCGAACCGGCCCGGGTCACCGGTGTTTCCGTTGCGGGGCGCGAGGAAGTAACCGCCGGGGATCTTGAAGTCGAGGTTGGTGGCCGCCGCCCAGCGCATGCCGTGCGTGTTGCCCATGCTGGGCACCGGGATCGGCACCAGCGTCTGGTCCGGCCCGACGTACGCCCGCCACCGGTCCGCCGTGATGAAGTCCGGCACCGGGGGCCGGGAGACCATCCGCAGCGGCATCGGTGCGATCGGCAGTAGTGCGAAGGCCAGGCCCGCGGCGGTGAGCACGTGGACGGTACGGCGGTCGGCCGGCCGCAGCGCCCAGGCCCGCTCGACGGCGAGCGCCAGCAGCAGGCCGATCACCACGCTGGTGATGAGCCCGAACCGGGTCGGCACCACAGCGTCCAGCAGCGGCAGGTGGACCAACCACTGCCACGGCCCGGTGATCAGCTCGCGGTCCCACCAGGAGACCCGCTCGCCGAGGGAGAGCACGGCGAAGAACACGCCGGTCACCGCGAGCGCCCGAACGATCAACTCGCGGCGCAGCCAGACCACGATGCCGATGGCCAGCATCGACAGGCTCCAGCCGAAGAAGGCGTTCTCCTCGGAGTAGTTCGGCGCCAGGTTGATGTTGGCTCGCTGGTTGCCGCCGAGGGTGGGCGAGCCGGGGGCGAAGAAGGCGGCGATGTCGTTGCCGTAGTCCTTCACCGCGTCGCTGAGCCCGTGGTACGCCATCGGCCCGGCGAACTGCACGTAGAGCGGGTACGCCAGCAGCGCCCCCGCCAGCAGCGCGCAGGTCAACACGCCGACGCCCAGGGGTCGCCACGCCGCCCACCACCGGGCCGGCTCCTGGACCAGCACCGCCAGCAGGAAGACGCCGCAGGCCAGCGCCGTGAAGAGCAGGATCTCCTCGTTGATGAACGCCTGCGCGGTGACCAGCAGGGCGAGCAGGGCCCCGTCCCGCACCGGTCTTCCGGAGCGGGTGAGCACCAGCACCCGCCACACGATGAACGGCAGCAGGAACTGGCTGATGATGTTCGGGTGCCAGCTGGCGTGCGAGAGCATCGCGGGCGAGAACCCGCAGAACCAGCCGCCGACCGCCGCCGCGAGCGGGGTACGCACCAGGTGGCGGGAGAGCATCAGGTACCAGGCCATGGCGGTGCCGGCGAGACCGAGCGTGACCAGCACCACGAAGGAGACCGCCGGCCCGAAGAGCAGCGTCACCGGGACCATCGGGATGCCCAGCGCCAACACGGCCGTGTTGGCCATCAGGTTGACGCCGTCCGGGTAGTTGAACTGCTCGGTGTAGAACGGGTACTCGCCGTGCAGCACCACGCGTACCGAGTGGGCGAGGAAGAACTGCACCTGCGCCGGGTCACCGGTGTAGAGCGAGGCCACCCGACCGGACGGGTCCAGCCAGATCCGGCTGGTCACCCAGAGTGCGGCGAGCAGGAACAGGCCACCCACCGCCAGGTGCTGCCGACGCCGGGTCCACCGACGCCACCGCGCCCGTGTCGGCACCGCGCTCTCGGCCGGCGCTCCAGGCTCGACCGGCGTTTCGGGCTCAACCGGCGCCGTGGTGGGGGCGGCCGGCGCTTCGGGCTCGGCCGGCGCTGTGGTGGGGGCGGCCAGCGCGGGCGGGCCGGCGAAGAGGCCGGCCGGTGTGCGGTAGCTCACCAGCTCGGCGGAGTCGGCTACCGCCTCCGGGTGCGGCGCGGGCAGGGCGCGGGACTCGGCAGGCGTCACAGTCGGCGGAGTCTACCGGAGCAACCAAAACACCCTAAACCCCCGGTGCTGTCCACTATGGTGCTTCGGGTGCCGGCCAACTGAGGCGCCGCATCGGACATCTCGTACTATGGCGCTTTCCCACAGCGACGGTGAGGCGATCGGGGGCGGGCCAGGTGACTCCAGGCCGTCGGTACGGCAGGGCGCTTCCCGTCCTGCTGAGCGCGCTGCTGGCTGGCACGGCCTGCGGTCCGGTAGCCGAGCGGAAGCCGCAGGACCTCCGGGTCGGGTACGACAGCCTGGACGGCACCCTCGCCGTGTGGCCGCCCCGGGGGGACCTCTCCGGGGACGCGACGGCGACGGCGGCGGTCACCGCGGCGGTCCGGGGCTGGCGGTCGCCGGCCGACGACCGCGCGCACCTGCCCTCGTCGGGCATCCTCTTCTCCGGTCGGGTCGACGGCGCCCCGGTGGCGCTGGTGGCCGCCGACGTGCCCGGCGAGAGCGCGTCCTGGCTGCTGCAACTGACTCGCGAGGGCGACAGGTACGCGGTGACCCGCGCCACCGAGTACACCGATCCGGGTTATCTCGTCTACTCCGACGTGCTGCCGGTGCAGACGGCCGGCGGCCGGCGTTACCTGGTCTCGGCCCGGGTGCAGAGTCTCCTCGGGCCACAGGACCGGACGTTGACCATCGCGGATGGTCTCAGCGCACCGGTCGACGTGCCGTCCTGCACGGCCGTCGGCGTGACGGCGACCCTGCGGACCACGGAGTCCCTCCCCCGTGGGCGGGCCGCCGACCGGCTGATCGACCTGGGCACCGGCACCGTCGACCCGCGCTACCCGTTGGTCCGCGACGAGTCCGGCACGGGCCGGCGGGCGCTCACCGGCCTGGACACCTGCGTGCTGTCCGGCGATCGGGGCCCCTTCGGCAGCATCCCGCGCCGGATCGGGGACCGGGACGCCCCACGCTCGGTGCCGACATCCTGGCCGATGGCGAAGCTCACCGTGCGATCGCTCGGCGAAGTCGCCCTCGGCGGCGGCGAGCCGGCCGAGTTGCAGCAGCTCAGCTGGGACACCGACGCCGGCGCGATGACGGCGGTGATCTATCGACCGGCCGACGGGAGCGCGCCCGTCGTCTCACCCGCCGACCGGGCCACCCCCTTGCAGGCGTACCAACTGCCGGTGCCCGGTCAGCCGCTGGTGGTGCTGAGCTGGCGGGCCACCCGGGACAGCTCCCTGTCCGTCCCGCCGGGCACTCCCCTGCTGGTCGACCGTCCCGGCCTGGCGGTCATCCCGACCCCGTCCCGCTCCCAGACCTACAGCCTCGCCAACACCGACAAGACCCACTACCGCTCAATCTCCCCCCGCTAACCACCCCACCCCGCCCCGCCCGCCACTCCCCGCCTGCTCGATCTTGCACTTTCTGTGCCGACAGATCAGCGCGCAAGGTGCATAACGCCAATCGAAAGTGCAAGATCGGCGGAGGCGGGGCGAGGGCGCGTCGCGGCTAGACCGCGACGCGGCGATGGGGTACGCAGACGGCGGGCGCCCCGAGGGACGCCCGCCGTTGTTCGTTCTCGTCAGTTCTGTGCCGCCGCGTCGCTGGGGGTGAGGCGGTCCGGGGTGGCATCAAGGCCGGAGATCCAACCGGTGACGTTGCGGGCCACGTCCTGAGCGGTCAGACCCAGGTCGGCGAGGATCTGCGCGCGGGTGCCGTGCGGGTGCCAGTCGGCCGGCACACCCAGGTCCTTGAGCGGCACCCGGACGTCGGCGTCGCGCATCGCCTGGGCGAGCGCGTCGCCCACCCCGCCGACCCGGACGCCGTCCTCGACGCTGACCACGAGCCGGTGGCGGGCGGCCAGGTCGACCAGCTCCGCCGGGACCGGACGCACCCAGCGGGGGTCGACGACGGTGACGCCGTACCCCTGCTCGGCGACCCGCGCGGCCACCTCCATGCCCAACTGGCCGAAGGAGCCGACGGCGACGAGCAGCACGTCGGTACGGGCGGACTCGGCCAGCACGTCGACAGTGCCGACCCGGCGCAGCGCCGGCAGGTCCGCGGCGACCGCACCGGTCGGGAACCGCACCACTGTCGGGCCGTTGTCGACGGCCACCGCCTCGCGCAGCTCCTCCCGCAGGGTGGCGGCGTCGCGGGGAGCGGCGATCCGCAGCCCCGGCACCACCCCGAAGACCGACATGTCCCAGATGCCGTAGTGGCTGGGCCCGTCCGGGCCGGTGATGCCCGCCCGGTCCAGCACGAAGGTCACCGGCAGCTTGTGCATCGCCACGTCCAGCAGGACCTGGTCGAAGGCGCGGTTGAGGAAGGTGGCGTAGACCGCGACCACCGGGTGCAGGCCACCGAGCGCCAACCCGGCCGCCGAGGTGGCCGCGTGCTGCTCGGCGATGCCCACGTCGTACACCCGCTCGGGGTACTTGCGGGCCAGCTTGGCGATGCCGGTCGGCTCGGCCATGGCGGCGGTGATGCCCACCACGTCCGGGCGCTCGTCGGCGATGGCCAGCAGCTCGTCGGCGAAGACGTGCGTCCACTTCACCGACGGCGCGGCCAGCAGCGCGCCGGTCTCGACGTCGAAGGCGCTGCTCGGGCCGTGCAGGCAGTCGGCCTCGTCCTCCTCGGCGGGACGGTAGCCGTAGCCCTTGCGGGTGACGGCGTGCACGATGACCGGGCCGCCGAAGTTCTTGGCCGCGCGCAGCGCCGACTCGACCGCGACCACGTCGTGCCCGTCCACCGGGCCCACGTACTTGATGCCGAGGTCCTCGAACATGGCCTGCGGGGCGACCGCGTCCTTGATGCCCTTCTTGACCGCGTGCAGCACCTCGTACATCGGCTTGCCGACCAGCGGCGTGGAGCCGAGGGCGTCCTTGACGGTGTCGAGGACCTTCTCGTAGCCGGGGTTGAGCCGCAGCGAGGAGAGGTGGTCGGCCAGCCCGCCGATGGTCGGCGAGTAGGACCGGCCGTTGTCGTTGACCACGATCACGAGGGAGTTGCCGGCGGTGGCGATGTTGTTCAGCGCCTCCCAGCACATGCCGCCGGTCAGCGCGCCGTCGCCGACCACGGCGACGACGCTGCGCGCCTCACCACGCAGGGCGTACGCCTTGGCGAGGCCGTCGGCGTAGGACAGCGCTGTGGAAGCGTGCGAGTTCTCGATGAGGTCGTGCTCGCTCTCCGCCTGACTGGGGTAGCCGGAGAGGCCACCGCGCTGGCGGAGCTTGTCGAAGCCGGCCTGACGCCCGGTAAGGATCTTGTGTACGTACGCCTGGTGGCCGGTGTCGAACAGGAGCCGGTCCCGGGGGGAGTCGAAGACGCGATGCATGGCGAGCGTCAGCTCGACCACACCGAGGTTGGGCCCGACGTGCCCGCCGGTACGGGAGACCTTGGTGATCAGGAAGTCCCGGATCTCGGCGGCGAGGACGTCCAGTTCCTCGCCGGACATCCGCTTGACGTCCTGCGGACCGCGAACCGTCCCCAGCAGCCGGCCGTGGTTGGCCGTGTCCTCTTCAACACTCATGACCGGAGAGTCTATCGGCCCCCCGGTACTCCGCAGCTCGGCCCGAGCCCCACGCACCCGGGCCGGGCGGGGAGTGGGCGGCTGAGCACCCGGTCAGGCGCCGACGCGGGGTGTTCTACCGCCCGTCCGGGGGAAGCAGCAGCCCGACCTGCTCGACGTGCTGCGTCATCGGGAAGAGGTCGAAGCCCCGTAGCGCCGCCAGCCGCCAACCGAGGTCGGCGAAGGTACGCACGTCCCGGGCGAAGGCGGCCGGGTCACAGGCCACGTACGCGACCGCCCGCGGGCCGGCGGCTGCCAGCGCGCGGACCACCGGGGCGCCGGCCCCGGAGCGCGGCGGGTCGAGCACCACCACGTCGACCGGGCCGGTGATTCGTCGGCGGGCCAGCGCGGTCTCCACCCGGGCCGACACCACCTCGACGCTGGGCAGGTCGGCGAGGTTCTCCCGGGCGGCGGCGACACCCTGCGCCGCCGCTTCGACCACTGTCACCCGGCCGGTCGCGCCGACCCGTGCGGCCAGCCCGGCGGCGAACAGCCCAGCGCCGCCGTAGAGGTCCCAGGCGACCTCGCCCGGCTGCGGGTCCAGCAACTCGAACACGGCCGTGGAGAGGGTGTCTGCGGCGGCCGGGTGCACCTGCCAGAACGCGGACGCGGGCAGCGTCCAGTCCCGTCCGGCGGCGACCTCGCGGACCTCGGTCGGGCCACTGACCGGGGCGGGCACCCCGTCGCGGATCTCCGTGACGGTCACGTCCCCGCCGGTGCTGGCGACGGTCTCCACGGCCTCGGCGGCCGGCCAGCGCGCACCGGTGGGGGTGAGCACCGGCAGCTGCTGGATGGCCGGGTGGGCGATCCGGCAGCGGTCGATCGGCACCACCTCGTGTGAGCGGTGCTTGAGCAGGCCGGCCCGGTCGGCGGCGTCGACCGCGTAGCGGACCCGGGAGCGCCAGCCGAGCAGCCCACCGGGCAACGCCTCGACCTGGACGCCGAGCCGGTCCAGCTCGACGTCGGTCAGCCCACCGAGGCGGACCAGTTGCTCGCGGATCACGGCGGTCTTCCAGGCCAGCTGCGCGGCCGGTGCGACGTGCTGGAGGTCGCAGCCCCCGCAGGCACCCGGCTTCGCGTACGGGCAGGGCGGCTCGACCCGGTCCGCTGAGGGCTTCAGCACTGTCACCGCATCGGCCCGGACGAACCCGCGGTGCACCTCGGTGACCTCGGCGATGACCCGTTCACCGGGCAGCGCGTGCCGGACGAAGACCACCTGCCCGTCCACCCGGGCGACACAGTGCCCACCGGGGGCGACCGCGTCGACGGTCAGCTCGACCCGGTCGGTCTCGGCCAGCCCCCGCTCGAACGTCGACGAGGTCGACGCCGACGGCGTCCTGGGTGTCGCGGTCCGCGGACCGCCCGGCTCAGTCACGTGTGTTCCTCATCGTTTCGCTGTTCTCGGGCCCGCCCTCGCCGGGCGGCGCGGCGGCCACCGGCGGGGCGGCGACCAGCGGTGGCACGGCGCTGCGTGGCCCACGCGCCGGGGTCCGGGACAGCGTGGCGTCCAGCCGGTCCAGGTTCTTGCTCGCCGTCGACGCGAGCTGCCACGGCACGCTGACCACCATCACCCCCGGTTCGAAGAGCAGCCGGCCCTTGAGTCGCAGGGCGCTCTGGTTGTGCAGCAGGTTCTCCCACCACCGGCCGACCACGTACTCCGGGATGAACACGGTGACCACGTCCCGGGGCGACTTGCGACGGGTGGAGGCGACGAAGTCCAGGATCGGGCGGGTGATCTCCCGGTACGGCGAGTCGATCACGGTGAGCGGGATTGCCATCTCCCGTCGCTCCCAGTCGGCCTGCAGGTCCCGGGTGTCCTTCTCGTCAACGTTGACGGTCACCGCGGTGAGCGTGTCCGGTCGGGTGGCGCGGGCGTAGGCGATGGCCCGCAGCGTCGGCTGGTGCAGCTTGCTGACCAGCACGATGGCGTGGTTGCGGGCGGGCAGCACGGCCCGACCCTCGTCCGGCGGGGTCAACTCGACGGCGATCCGGTCGTAGTGCCGGCGGATCGCCAACATCAGCGCGTAGATCACCGCCATCGCGGCGATCGCGATCCAGGCGCCGAGCAGGAACTTGGTGATCAGGACGATCACCAGCACCGTGCCGGTCAGGCCCATGCCGAAGGTGTTGATCGCCCGGGAGCGGACCATCCGGCGGCGCGCCTCCGGGTCCCGCTCGGTGCGCAGGTGCCGGTTCCAGTGCCGGATCATGCCGGCCTGGGAGACGGTGAACGAGACGAAGACCCCGACGATGTAGAGCTGGATCAGCTTCGTCACCTCGGCCTGGAAGCCGACGATCAGCACGATCGCGAAGAGGGCGAGGAAGGTGATGCCGTTGGAGAAGGCCAGCCGGTCGCCCCGGGTGTGGAACTGGCGGGGCAGGTAGCGGTCCTGGGCCAGGATCGAGCCGAGCACCGGGAAACCGTTGAACGCGGTGTTCGCGGCCAGGAAGAGGATCAGGGCGGTCACCCCGGCCAGCACGTAGAGCAGGATCGATCCGGAACCGAAGACCGTCTCGCCGAGCTGGGTGGTGACCGTCTTCTGCACGTACCCCTCGGGGCCGGAGACGATCTGGAGGTTCGGATCCTCGACGAACTGCAGGTGGGTGAGCCGGGCCAGCCAGATGATCCCGATCAGCATGCTCACCGAGATGGTGCCGAGCAGCAGCAGGGTGGTGGCGGCGTTGCGGCTCTTCGGCGCCTTGAACGCCGGCACCCCGTTGGAGATCGCCTCCACGCCGGTGAGCGCGGCGGCGCCCGAGCTGAACGTCCGCAGCAGCAGGAAGACGAGCGCGAAACCGGTCACGCTGTGCTCGGCCTGGATCACCAGGTCGGCGCTCGGCGCGCGCAGTTCGTCGCCCAGCACGAAGACCCGGAACAGCCCGGTGAGCAGCATCCCGAGCATCACGATCACGAAGCCGTAGGTGGGGATGGCGAACGCCGTGCCCGACTCGCGCAGCCCGCGCAGGTTGACAGCGGTGAGCAGGACCACCGCGCTCACCGCGATCAGGACCTTGTGGGTGGCCACGAACGGCACCACGGAGCCCAGGTTGGCCACCCCGGAGGAGACCGACACCGCCACCGTGAGCACGTAGTCGACCAGCAACGCGCTGGCCACCCCGACGCCGAACTTCGGCCCCAGGTTGACAGTGGCCACCTCGTAGTCGCCACCACCGGACGGGTAGGCGTGCACGTTCTGCCGGTAGCTCGCCACCACGGTGAGCATGACCACGACCACGGCGAGCGCGATCCACGGCGAGAAGAAGTACGCGGACGCACCGGCGATGGAGAGGGTCAGCAGGATCTCGTCGGGCGCGTACGCGACGCTGGACAGCGCGTCGGAGGCGAACACGGGCAGCGCGATGCGCTTCGGCAGGAGGGTGTGCTGGAGCCGGTCGGACCGGAACGGTCGACCGAGAAGAAGCCGCTTCAGCAGCGAGGTGGGACTGGCCACGAACGCCAAGAGTACGACCACCACGGCGGGGGCGCGGGGGTGGGCGATCACCGCTGCTCGCGACGGCGGGGTACGGTCGGTCCCCGCTAGCGACCGGGACGTGGCAGGCTCGCACTCGAAGGTCACCGGCAGCGGAAGTGGTACGCACCTTGGGAGGGACAGCGTGCACGTCGTGATCATGGGATGTGGTCGGGTCGGGTCGACCCTCGCCCACAGCCTGGAGTCCCGAGGGCACTCGGTGGCGGTGATCGACCAGGACGCCGACGCCTTCCGCCGGCTCGGCCCCGACTTCGCCGGGATCACGGTGACCGGGGCCGGTTTCGACGGCGAGGTGCTCAGACAGGCCGGCATCGAGCGCGCGGACGCCTTCGCGGCGGTGTCGAGCGGCGACAACTCCAACATCATCTCGGCCCGGCTGGCCCGCGAGACGTTCGGCGTGTCCCGGGTCGCCGCCCGCATCTACGACCAGCGCCGGGCGCAGGTCTACGAGCGGCTGGGCATCCCCACCGTGGCCACCGTGCGGTGGACGGCGGACCGGATGCTGCGACACCTGGTGCCGGAGGGCAACGTGGAGATCTTCCGCGACCCCACGAGCACGGTGTCGATCGTCGAGGTGCCCGTACACAAGGACTGGATCGGCCGACCGGTGCGGACGCTGGAGGACGCGACCGGGGCGCGGGTGGCCTACCTGATCCGCTTCGGCATCGGCACGCTGCCCACCGGCTCCACCGTCATACAGGAGGGCGACCAGGTGTTCATGCTGGTCAGCGATGACATCGTGGCGGCGGTCACGTCGGTGGCGGCGACGCCGCCGGAAGGAGGGCACTGAGCCATGCGGGTCGCCATCGCGGGCGCGGGCAACGTGGGCCGCTCGATCGCCCAGGAGTTGATCGACAACGGCCACCAGGTGATGCTCATCGAGCGCCAACCCAAGATGCTGCGCCCGGACCGGGTGCCGGCCGCCGACTGGGTGCTGGCCGACGCGTGCGAGCTGAGCAGCCTGGAGGAGGCCAACATCGCCGGCTGTGACGTGGTGGTCGCGGCGACCGGCGACGACAAGACCAACCTGGTGCTGTCGCTGCTGGCCAAGACCGAGTTCGCGGTGCCCCGGGTGGTCGCCCGGGTCAACCGGGCCGAGAACGAGTGGCTGTTCACCGAGCAGTGGGGCGTGGACGTCGCGGTGAGCAAGCCGCGGGTGATGGCCGCGCTCGTCGAGGAGGCGGTCACCGTCGGCGACCTGGTCCGGCTGATGACCTTCCGACAGGGCGAGGCGAACCTCGTCGAGATCACCCTGCCGCCGACCGCCCCCTACGTCGGTCAACCGATCCACGCCGTGCCGCTGCCCCGCGACTCCGCCCTGGTGGCGATCCTGCGCGGCAAGCGGGTCCTGGTGCCCAGCCCGGACGACCCGATCGAGGCCGGCGACGAGCTGATCTTCGTCTGCACCGCCGAGGTGGAGGACCAGGTCCGCCAGGTGATCCTCGGGCCGGACAGCGTCGAACGGACCCGCAGCTCACGCTGACCCCCGACGGGCGCGCTGAGCGGTCCGGGTCGCCCGGCCTCGCTCAGGCGCTGGGCAGCGGGGCCGGCGGCGACTCCCGGGTGACCCGGCGCACCGTCCAGACCGTGATCAGCAACAGCAGCGCGTACGGCGGGTAGCCCAGCGCCAGCCGGGCCACGCCCAGGGCGGTGTCCTGGTGGGCCAGGTAGAGCCCGGCCTGCACGCCCACCTTGGCCAGCCAGACCACGCCCCAGAGCACTGTCAGCTGGGTGAAGGTGCGCACCAGCTTCGGGTCGGACCGCCACTCCGAGCGGCCCTTGGCCACCAACACCGACCAGATCCAGCCCACCAGCGGCTGGCGGATCGCGGCCGAGATCAGCAGGGCGATGCCGTAGCCGATGCCGTAGAGGATGCCGGGAAGGTAGAAGTCGCGCTCATCGCCGGTGCGCCACGCGATGGCCGCGCCGACGCCGACGCCGAACAGCCCGTTGACGGCGTGCCGGATCGGTCGACGCTGGGCCAGCCGCAGCCCCGCGATCAGCACGGCGACCGCGATCGACGCGATCACCGCCGGCCGCAGCTCGCCGATGATGTTGGCGACGACGAACACCACGACCGGGATGCTCGACTCGACCAGCCCGCGCCAGCCGCCGAGCTGGTCGGCCATCTGCTCGGCGATCGTCGGCAGCGGCTCCTCGTCCTGAGGGTCGGTATCCGGCTGTGCCGCCCGGTCCTGTCCCGTCGTCATCGCTGGCCTTCCGTCCGCAGTGCCGTCACTTGGGCGAGTCCAGCTCGTAGTAGGGGTTGTAGATGACCTTGCGGTCGTCCCGCACCGCCACCCGGCCGCGGGCGGTCAGATGCCGGCCCGGCTCGATCCCGGCGATGTGCCGCCGACCCAGCCAGACCAGGGTCACCACGTCACTGCCGTCGTACAGGTCGGCCTCGAGGGTGGGCAGATTGGTGCGCGGCGTGTAGACCACAGTGCGCAGCCGGCCGGCGACCGAGACCAGCTGGCCCCGGGAGCACTGCTGGGCGGGGATCCCGCCGCACTCGGCGCTCTCCCGACGCAGCTCCTGCGCGTCGATCTCGGCCTCGCTGGCGGTGAACCTCTGCAGGATGCGCCGCAGCGACACCCGGCCCTCGTCGGTCGTCATGACCTCCGCGTCACCCTCTCCACGCTCGCCGTCCCCGGCCGGCCCCGGCGGCGCCGGAACCGTGCCGCCAGCGTACGCCGACGGGGCTGGTTCCGGCGGGCCGGTGCGCGCGGGTCAGACCTGACGCGGCGCGGCGGCGGCGTCGCCCGCCTCGGCCTCGGCCTGGTCGGCGACCTCCCGGGGCAGCCGCAGCGGCAGCGGCTCGCGGACGGGCTTCGCCTCCTGCCCACGGTCGACCACCAGGCCGTCCAGGCACTCGACGAGCGATCCGGCCATCGCCGGATCGGTGGCCACCGGGCCCTGGAACACGCCCCGGACCATCCAACGCGGCCCGTCGATTCCGACGAACCGCAGGTTCGTCACGCCGTCCGGGGTGTTCACCTGGGCGTGCAGCTCCGGGCCGTACTCGCCGGCGACCTCCTGCGCGCTCGCGCCGTCGCGGAGCAGCGACTGCCGGATCTCCTCGCGCACCTCGTCCCAGATCCCCTCGGAGCGGGGGGCGGCGAAGACACCCAACTGGAGCGCGTTGTCACCGTGCACCAGCACCACCTGCTGGACCACACCCTGCGGGTCGGCCTGCACCCGCACCTCGACGTCGGCGATCGCCGGGATGTGCAGGCTGCCCAGGTCGAGTCGCTGCACGTCGTCGTAGCTCTCGGAGATGTCGTACGGGCCGCGCTCCAGCCTCGGCGTCGCATCACCCTGGTCCGGGACCTGGGTAGCCCGCTCGTCACGGGTCTGCCGCTCCGCATCGGCCCGCTTTCGGGAGAAGATCACTGCGCCTGCCCTCCGCTGTTCACACTCACCCTGCCACCTCTTCCGTCTGCCCGCGGCCCGGCTCGCTCGGCCGCCGCTCGACCCGGTCCTGGCCCGTCGGCGACGGCACCAGCCCGGCGTGCCCACCGGTGGACCCGTGCCCACCGGTCCCGCGCCGGGACGCGGGCAGCTCGACCACCGGCTCGAACCGCGCCCGCGCTACCTGCTGGACCACGAGCTGCGCGATCCGATCGCCGCGGGAGATCTTCGCCGGCACCTCCCGATCATGATTGATCAGGTTGACCAGGATCTCACCCCGGTAGCCGGCGTCGACCGTACCGGGCGCGTTGAGCACCGTCACGCCGAGCCTGGCCGCCAGACCGGAGCGGGGATGGACCAGTCCCACGTACCCCTCCGGCAGCGCGATGGCCACGCCGGTGGGCACCAGGGCCCGGCCGCCGGGTGGCAGCTCCACGTCCGCGGCCGCCACCAGGTCGGCCCCGGCGTCGCCGGGATGGGCGTACGTGGGCAACGGCAGCTCCGGGTCGAGCAGTTGCACAGGCACGGGTACGACGTCGGTCACGGGTCCCCTCTTCCGTCCGGTTCGCGGGGTGACCCTGCCATCCTGCCGGTTCGTCGAGCCGCCGTGCGCCGTACCCTCGCAGGAGTGAGCATGTCGCCCTCCCCGTCCGCCGATCAGCCGCCGGCCGCCGCCCGCTCGGCGTACACCGAGCGGCTGGATCTGCCCTGGTGGCTGTGGCTGGCCGGGCTGGTGGCCGCCGCGTTGCTGGCCGTCGAGATCTGGATGGGCGCCTCCGGCGTCCGCACCTGGCTGCCGTTCGCCGTGCTGGTGCCGCTCACCGCGGTCGGGCTGTGGTGGCTGGGCCGGATCCGGATCGGGGTGGCCGACGCCGAGCTGCGGGTGGACGACGCCCGCCTGCCGGTCCGTTTCGTGGCCGACGTGGTGCCGCTGGACGTGGCCGGCCGACGTGAGGTGCTCGGCGTCGGCGCGGACCCGCTCGCCTTCGTGGTGCAGCGACCGTGGATCGGCGGCGCGGTGCAGGTGATCCTCGACGATCCCGCGGATCCGACCCCGTTCTGGGTGGTGAGCACCCGCCACCCGGTCGAGCTGGCCGAGGCGGTGCTGACCGCACGGGACGCCCTGGCGGCCACCCACCCGACGGCCGGCGAGCCGGGCTGACCCACCGGCGAGGGCCCGCTCAGGTGCCGGTCGGCGGGCCCGGGAGGGCCGCCGGTGGCGCGGGCCGGGCGATGCCCCGCCGGCGCAGGTCGACCTGGAGTTGGTCGGCCATCTGCTGGGTGGCCCGGCGGTTGAGGAAGCTGGCCACCGCCGCGCCGGTCAGGAACGGCCCGAGTGTGGTGAGGTTGCGACCGAAGCGCCTCAGCAGCATGTCGCGCAACTCCTTGCGGGCGGCGGTGCCGAGCACCGCTCCCACTCCCACGCCGGGCACCATCGGGTTGACACCGCGTTGAGTGGCCCAGGAGTGCACCAGCGCGACCGCCCGTTGGCTGCCGGCGGCCGGTAGTGCCACGCCGTGGATCTCGTGCAGCTCGCCGACGAGTTTCAGCTCCACCGCCACCACGGCCACGGTCTCGGCGGCGAGCAGCACCGGCGCGGAGAGCAGGGTCGGAGCCACCGTCCACTCGACGGCGGCGACGCCCCCACCGGCCGCGCCGATCGCGGCGGTGGTCCTCGACGCGTTGCGGATGAGCCGGTCGGCCAGGGCGGCGTCGTCCAGGCCGGGGAAGTGCTGGCGCAGCGTGTCCAGGTCCCGTACCGGCACGTGCGGGGCGATCTCGGCGACGGCGTCGACCATCCATCGCACGGCGGCACGGGGCTTGAACAGGTCGGAGATGCCCCGCGCACGGGCCTGCCCGACCATCCGGGTCAGCAGTTGGCGGCGTCGGGCCGGCGCGATGTCGTCCGCGGTCAACGCCGCGACGGTGGCACCGAGGTCGTCCGTGCCACCGGTGGCACCAAGGCCGTCCGTGCCGCCATCGGTGGTGCCGCCTCGATCGCTCATCGGACCTCCCGGTGCTGTGGCTACCCGCTACGAGTCAAGCAGGTACCCACCGCTGCCGCATGCCTACACCGGCAGCGGCGACCCCGTTCAGGAGGCCGCCGCCGGTGTTGTTGTGGTTGTCAGACGCACTCGCGGCAGATCAGCTCGCCGTTACGCTCGACCGCCAGCTGGCTACGGTGGTGGACCAGGAAGCAGCGGGCGCACCGGAACTCGTCCTGCTGCATCGGAAGCACCTTGACCGTGAGCTCCTCGTCGGCCAGATCGGCACCGGGCAGCTCAAAGCTCTCGGCCACCTCGGCCTCGTCGACGTCCACCGCGCCCGACTGTGAGTCGACGCGCCGTGCCTTGAGCTCTTCCAGGCTGTCCTCGCCGAGGTCGACCTCGTCGCGACGCGGGGCGTCGTAGTCGGTGGCCATCGGTTTCACTCTCCCATATCGATGTTGTCGCTTCCGGTTGTAACGCCGGACGACGCTGTTTCGGTTCCGCTGGCCGGCCACCACTTGTGTCGGGCACCCGACCCGAGGACCGAACGGGTCGAGCTCGCCGGGGCGACTCCCCTGCGAGCGCGGAACCTTACCCCCCCTTGGGCGAGGCATGTATACCGCCCTTGCGGCTGAGATGTACGCCCCCGCACGCGAAGTTGTTCCCAATGTGATTCAGGCGACACGAAGATAGGGGTAGTAGTACCCGGTTCGCGGTCGGCGCGCCGGCATGTCGGGCTGTTTCCACGCGACGGCCGGACAACCGTTAACCTCAGCGGCGTATTCGACGGCCGGCGGCCTGAGCGATCGTTCCTGGCCGCCACCACCCACTGAGGTCCGGGGAGTGCCCTGATGAGTTTTGCGCGCGTGCGAGCACTCGTCGTCGTCGGCCTGCTGGCGATCATCGCCCTGGTCTTCGTCGTCGTGGCCGTGGTCCGCGACAGCCAGGGCAACGTGGGTACCGCGGCGGGTTGCCCCGAGGGCTGGCCGCTGGCGGATCTGACCCTGCGCGAGCGCAAAGACGTCAAGATCAACGTGTTCAACGCCACGGATCAGCCCGGTCTCGCGCACACCGTCGCCGACGAGTTCAGCAATCGACAGTTCCAGGTCAAGAAGACCGGGAACGAGAAGAAGATCAACAGCGTCGCGGTGCTGCGGTACGGTCCGAAGGGCGTCGGGTCCGCGCACCTGCTCCAGGCGTACTTCCTCAACAACGCCACCCCGGGCTACGACCCGAAGCGCACCGACGACACCGTGGACGTCGTACTGGGCAACAACTTCCAGCAGCTCGCCACCACGACCGAGGTCAACCAGTCACTCGGCGACTCGGGTCCGCCGGAGGCTCCCAAGGGCTCCTGCCCGTCCCCACCCGCCAAGTGACTGCGTAACCGACCCGCCTCAGCGCCCGGTCGGCGACCGGCACCGACCTGGCCCCACCGGTTGGAGCCGGCCACTCAAGAGGCCGGAGCCGGTCGCTCAGAGCCGGCCGACCTGGTCCGCCGGTCAGGGACCGCCGGCGGCGTCCAGCGCGGCCAACCGGTCGTGCAGCGGCGCGAAGAGCGCGGGCGGGGCCGCGACCACCAGGTCCGGCCCTGGCGGTCGACCGGCCAGGCCGGCGACCCGAACCCCCGCCTCGGCGGCCACCAGCCCGCCAGCCGCCAGGTCCCAGGCCGCAAGACCCTTCTCGAAGTACGCGTCGAGCCGCCCCTCGGCGACCAGGCAGAGGTCCAGCGCCGCGGCGCCGAGCCGGCGGATGTCGCGTACGTGTGCGATCAGCCCGGCCACCACCTGCGCCTGGTGCGCCCGACGGCCGGCGTCGTAGCCGAAGCCGGTGCCGACCAGCGCCTGCCCCAGATCGACCTCGCCGGAGCAACGCAGCCGGACACCGTCGCGCCAGGCCCCACCGCCGGCTGTGGCGGTCCATTGCTCTCCGGTGTTCACGTTGCGCACCACGCCGGCAACCACCACCCCGTCCACCTCGGCGGCCAGCGAGACCGCTGAGTGCGGCAGTCCGTACAGGTAGTTCACAGTGCCGTCGATCGGGTCGACGATCCAGCGCACACCGCTGCGCGTCGCGCCGGAAGCTCCCTCGCCGTACTCCTCGCCCAGCACCGAGTCGTCCGGGCGCAGCGCGGCCAACGCGTCGAGGATCTGTCGCTCGACCGCCCGGTCGGCGGCGGTGACCACGTCGGTGACGGTGCTCTTGGTGGCGGCGACGACGACCCCCTCGGCGCGCATCCGGTACGCGGTGTCCGCCGCGTCCCGAGCCACCTCCACCGCGATGGTCAGCAGCTCCGACGGTGTCGTGGCCGAGTTGGTCATGATTCGCCTCTTTCCGCACTCCGGGCGCATGTGGGTGGGTGAAACTACCGAAGATCATCGTTCCCGACGCCGCACGACGGCACCAGAGCAGGATCTTTGGCGCCTGGGATTTGCTGCGAGGTCGGCGCGCCCGCACCGCCCTGGCGACTTGAGCGGCCGACCTCCGCCAATATGCCCCTTTCGGTTGGTAATGTCGCTTAAGTGCTTACCGCCCCGTCCATGCTCGGCTCACAACCGTTGCCCAACCGCGACCTGGTGGGGACGCCACCGGCCGGACCGACAGCGACCTCGGTGATCCACACGCGCACCCTCGCAATCGCCATGTTGACCTCGTACTGCCTGCTCAAACGGCAGTTCGGACACGTTCGGCGCGCCACCGGCCTCGACGACGGAAGCCCTTCGCCGGCCACGCGGCTATCATTAGCGCGAAGCCCATATCTCCGCCCCACCGACGGTCCCCACCGGCGGTACGCGGTGCGGAGCAGGATGATCGCCGCAGACGGCGTTACAATTCACCCCTGCCCACGCGGCACGGACCGCCGACCACCGGCCGGACCGTGACACGAGGGTCCCTCAACCACATCGCCCGGCACGGTAACCCTCGCTGCGCTGGACGAACCCGCCGTGCCCGCTCTTCGCCTCCGGAAGGTCATTCGTGACAGAACCCCGCCAGCCCGGCGCCGACGTTCGCTCGCTCACCGACACCCTGATCGCCCACGCGCAGAGCGCCGGTGGTCAGCTCACGTCGGCTCAGCTCGCGCGCACCGTCGAGTCCGCCGAGGTGACTCCGGCCCAGGCCAAGAAGATCCTGCGGGCGCTCTCCGAGGCCGGAGTGACCGTCGTGGTGGACGGCTCGGCGAGCACCCGCCGCCGCGTCGCCGCGGCCCGCTCGACCACGCCAGCGTCCCGGGCCACCACCGCCAAGACCACCAAGAAGGCCGCCGCGCCGGCCCCGAAGCAGGCGCCCGCCGGCGACGACGCCCCGGCGACGTCGGCCCCGCGCAAGGTGGCCGCTCGCAAGGCGACCGGCACCGGCGCCGAGGCCGCCACGGCGACGCCGGCGAAGGCGACCAAGTCGACCCGAGCCACCAAGGCGACGGTGGCCGCGGCTGCCGGGGCCAAGCCGACCAAGGCTGGCGGCAAGACCAAGGGCGAGGGCGCCGAGGGCGAGATCGACCCGGAGGAGCTGGCCGCCGCGATCGAGGACGTGGTGGTCGAGGAGCCGGCCGAGCTGGCCCAGGCCGCCGAGACCGACGCCGCCGCCTCGGCGACCGACAACGACTTCGAGTGGGACGACGAGGAGTCCGAGGCCCTCAAGCAGGCGCGACGCGACGCCGAGCTGACCGCCTCCGCCGACTCCGTCCGGGCGTACCTGAAGCAGATCGGCAAGGTTCCGCTGCTCAACGCCGAGCAGGAGGTGGAGCTGGCCAAGCGGATCGAGGCCGGGCTCTACGCCGCCGAGCGGCTGCGTGCTGCCGACGAGGGCGAGGAGAAGCTCGTCCGGGAGATGGTCCGTGACCTGGGCTGGATCTCCCGCGACGGCGAGCGGGCCAAGAACCACCTCCTGGAGGCGAACCTCCGACTGGTGGTGTCGCTGGCCAAGCGCTACACCGGCCGTGGCATGGCGTTCCTCGACCTGATCCAGGAGGGCAACCTCGGTCTGATCCGGGCCGTGGAGAAGTTCGACTACACCAAGGGCTACAAGTTCTCCACGTACGCCACCTGGTGGATCCGACAGGCCATCACCCGCGCCATGGCCGACCAGGCCCGCACCATCCGCATCCCGGTGCACATGGTCGAGGTCATCAACAAGCTCGGCCGCATACAGCGTGAGCTGCTCCAGGACCTGGGCCGCGAGCCCACTCCGGAGGAGCTGGCCAAGGAGATGGACATCACACCCGAGAAGGTGCTGGAGATCCAGCAGTACGCTCGGGAGCCCATCTCACTGGACCAGACCATCGGCGACGAGGGCGACAGCCAGCTCGGCGACTTCATCGAGGATTCCGAGGCCGTGGTCGCGGTCGACGCGGTCTCGTTCTCGCTCCTGCAGGACCAGCTCCAGCAGGTGCTGCAGACGCTCTCCGAGCGTGAGGCGGGTGTGGTACGTCTGCGCTTCGGCCTGACCGACGGCCAGCCGCGGACGCTCGACGAGATCGGCCAGGTCTACGGGGTGACCCGGGAGCGGATCCGGCAGATCGAGTCCAAGACGATGTCCAAGCTGCGTCACCCGTCCCGGTCGCAGGTCCTCCGGGATTACCTGGACTGAGCGGGTTTCGTCAACCGAACGTGTCGTTTTGACCACCTGGTGTGCAACACCAGATGGTGATCGTCCGGATGCACGAATGTGATCGTTGACGTGGCACCCTTGGTGCACGGCACACTGTCCCTTCCAGGTGTGACCTCGGTCCCCCGCGGGCACACAGGGAAGGCAGTGCCTAGTAAGGGTGTTGCACGATAGGTGAGCAACGACCGAAGAGATTGTTCATCGGTGACGACCAGAGGAGGAAGGCGATGACCCCGACCCTCACGCCGCCGCCCGTGACGGCGGCTCCCCCAGCCGCCGATGAACGGTGCGACCGCTGCAATGCTGCCGGGAAGCTCCGGATCACTCTCACGGGTGGGAGCGAGTTGGTGTTCTGCGGGCACCACGCGAACAAGTACGCGGAGGATCTTGTAAAGATCACCGAGCGGTTCGCGACGGAGCCCGATTTCAGCTGGCGTGGCGCCGATCTGATGGCGAACTAGATCCGCAAACCGACATAGCTGACCGGAGGCACCCCGAGGGTGCCTCCGGTCAGCTCTTTCTGTCTGGACTCCCCCGCGCCCGCGCCCCGCGCAAAGATCCGAGCAACTTCCCTGATGTTGCTGCCTCCGACCCGCCGGAGACGGTCTAGAGGGTCTGCACGGTGGCGATGCGTTCCTCAAGCTGCTCGATGGTGGCCTGGGCGCTCGGCGGGCCGCCGCAGAGCCGGCGCAGCTCGGCATGGATCTTGCCGTGCGGCTGACCGGTTCGGTGGTGTCGGGCGGCCACCAGAGCGTTCAGTTGGCGCCGTAGCGCCACGCGACGCTGGGCGGCGCTCATGGGTGCGGGTGGCGCTGCCGTGGCCGCAGCGGCCGGCTGAGCGGCCCCGTCGGCCGTACGGCGGCGTTGGGCGGCGAGCTGTGCGGCCTGCCGCTTGGTCAGTAGCAGCGAGACCTGGTCGGCGGTGAGCAGACCGGGCAGGCCGAGGTATTCCTCTTCCTCGGGGGTGCCGGCCTGGGCCGCGGTGCCGAACGACGCGCCGTCGAAGATCACCTGGTCCAGCTCGGCGGTGGCCGAGAGCGCCGCGAACCGCTTCTCCAGTTCCCCGCTGGCCTGGTCGTCGCGCTGCGCGCGTTCCAACAGGTCGTCGTCGAAACCGTCGGCTTCCTTGGGTTTACCGAGTACGTGGTCGCGCTCGGTCTCCATCTCGCTGGCCAACCCGAGCAGGTGCGGCACGCTGGGCAGGAACACCGACGCGGTCTCCCCGGGCCGGCGGGCCCGCACGAACCGGCCGATCGCCTGGGCGAAGTAGAGCGGCGTGCTGGCGCTGGTGGCGTAGACCCCGACCGCCAGTCGGGGGATGTCGACCCCCTCGGACACCATCCGCACCGCTACCAACCACCGCTGGTCGGACGCCGCGAACGTCGCGATCCGGGCGGACGCGCCCTGGTCGTCGGAGAGCACCACGGCGGCCTTCTCGCCGGTCACCTGCTCGATCAGCTTGGCGTACGAGCGGGCGGTCTGCTGGTCGGTGGCGATGATCAGACCACCGGCGTCGGCCATGCCCGCGTTGCGCAGCACTGTGAGTCGGGCGTCGGCGGCCCGCAGCACCTGTGGCATCCAGTCGCCGGCCGGGTCCAGGGCGGTGCGCCATGCCTGGGCCACCAGGTCCTGGGTCATCGGCTCACCCAGCCGGGCCGCCAGCTCCTCCCCCGCGTTGGTACGCCAGCGGGTCTCCCCGGAGTACGCGAGGAAGAGCACCGGCCGGACCACCCCGTCGCGCAACGCGTCGGAGTAGCCGTACACCGAGTCGGCGCGGGAGCGCAGCAGCCCGTCCCCGCCCCGCTCGTAGCTGACGAACGGGATCGGGTTGTCGTCGGAGCGGAACGGCGTCCCGGTGAGCATCAGCCGGCGTACGGCGGGTTCGAAGGCGTTCTTCACCCCGTCGCCCCAGGACCGGGAGTCGCCGGCGTGGTGGATCTCGTCGAGGATGACCAGGGTGCGTCGGGTCATGGTGCGTCGCCGGTGCACCTGCGGTGCCATCCCCACCTGCGCGTAGGTGACCACCGCGCCGTGGAAGTCGGCAGCGGAGTGCAGGTCGGCGTTGCGGAAGGCGGCGTCGAGTTGGACGCCCACCCGGGCCGCGGCGTCGGCCCACTGGTTCTTCAGGTGCTCGGTCGGCGCGACCACGGTGACGGCCTCCACGGTGCCGTCGCCGAGCAGCTCGGCCGCGATCCGCAGGGCGAAGGTGGTCTTGCCGGCGCCGGGCGTGGCGACCGCTGTGAAGTCCTCACTACGGCGACGCAGGTACTCCACCAGCGCCTTGCGCTGCCAGGCGCGTAGCGCCGGGAACGTCTCGAGCACCGGCGTCCGGGCTGCCACGCGAAGCTCCTCTCCGACCGCACGATGGCGGACCCCGGGCGAGGGCCACGAGGATCCGCCGCCCATGAAAACGCCTCCGCGCAGAAGCTGCCGCGAAGGCCGACTCAGCATAACCAGCACGGGCCGCCGGGCCCAGGCGACGCCACGCTGGTCACAATCCCGCACCCGAACGAGCGGCGGCCCGACCCGTCTCACCACTCCCGGTCGGTGCGTGGATCCGCCCCGTCGGCGCGGGGCGGGCGCAGCGTGGCCACCGGCGCGGACCAGCGTCGACGCAGCGCGATCAGGCGTAGCCCGAAGACCAGGACGGCGGCGGCGGTGAGCGGCGCGGGCCCGGTCTGCCCGGTGACGTACAGCAGCACCACCAGGACCGAGCCGGCCAGCGCGGCCAGCGCGTAGATCTCCCGGCGCAGCACGACCGGGATCTCGGCGGTGAGCAGGTCGCGGCCGAGCCCGCCGCCGATGGCGGTGAGCATGCCGATCAGGCAGGCCCCGACGGCCGGCACCCGGGCGTCGAGCGCCTTGAGCGTACCGGTGACGGTGAACAGCGCCAGGCCGGCCGCGTCCAGCACCAGCACTGTGGTGCGCAGTCGGGCCAGTTGCGGGTGCAGCCAGAAGACGGCGAGCGCGGTGATCGCGGCGGTGGCCACGTACCGCCAGTCGGCGAAGGCCAGCGGCGGCACCTCGTCGATGACCAGGTCCCGGAAGATCCCACCGCCGAGGGCGGCCACGAAGCCGACGAACGCGACGCCGAACAGGTCCAGTCGCTTGGCCACCGCCGCCGAGGCCCCGGACGCGGCGAACACCGCCACCCCGGTCAGGTCGGCGAGCAGCAGGGCGGTGGAGGTGGTCACCGCCGCAGGCTACGTCGCCGGCCGGAGCACCGGCCGAGGTTCACTCACGGTACGAGTCGTAGATCTCCTTGCACTTGGGGCAGACCGGCGAACCCGGCTTGGCCGCCTTGGTGACCGGGAAGGTCTCGCCGCAGAGAGCGACGACGAAAGTGCCCATGACGGCGCTCTCGGCGATCTTCTCCTTGCGGACGTAATGGAACATCTCGGGACCGGTATCGGCGTCCTTCAGCTCCGGACGCTCGAGAACCTCTGTGCTCACGTCTGCACCTCCAACCGACAAGTTTGGCAGGTCATCACGGCTGGGTCCACTTGAGGCCGGCCGAAGCCCCACCCCGTACGGTGCCCGTGTGACTGACTTTCACATCAGCTACGGCACCGAGGTCGCCGTTGCCCTGCGCGACGGCCGGCCCGTCGTCGCACTGGAGAGCACCATCGTCTCGCACGGTCTGCCCCGACCGGAGAACCTACGTGTGGCCAGGGAGATCGAGCGGACGGTTCGGGACGCCGGGGCCGTTCCGGCGACGATCGGCATGATCGCCGGTGAGCTGGTGGTCGGCCTGGACGACGCCCAGCTGACCCGGCTGGCCACTGTCGACGGCGTGACCAAGCTCTCCGTCCGCGACCTCGCGGTGGCCGCCGCGACCGGCGCGGACGGCGCGACCACGGTGGCCGCGACCAGCGCGGTGGCCGCCGCCGCCGGCATCGGCGTGTTCGCCACCGGTGGGCTGGGTGGGGTGCACCGGGAGGCCGCGCACACCTTCGACGAGTCGGCGGACCTGGTCACCCTGGCGCAGACCCCGATCGCGGTGGTCTGCGCCGGGGTCAAGTCGATCCTCGACGTGGGCGCGACGCTGGAGCGCCTGGAGACCCTCGGGGTCGCTGTGGTCGGCTACCGCACCCGCCGGTTCCCCGGCTTCTACCTGACCGACGCCGGCTTCGACCTGGACTGGTCGGTGGACTCGCCGGAGCAGGTCGCCGCGGTGCTCGCCGCCCGGGACGAACACGCCGTGCACACCGGCGGGCTGCTCATCGCGAACCCGCTGCCGGTCGACGAGCAGCTCGACCCGGAGCTGCACGACCGGACTCTCACCGAGGGCCTGGCCCTGCTGGAGCGGGACGGGATCACCGGAAAGGCCGTCACGCCGTACCTGCTCGCGCACTTCCACTCGGCAACCGAGGGCGCCAGCCTGGCGGTGAACGTGCGGATCATCCTGCGCAACGCCGACCTGGCCGCGCGGATCGCGGTCGCCTCGGTGGCCCGCGGCACCGCCGTCCCGGCATGACCCGACCGGCCCGGATGGTCGTCGTCGGCGACGTGATCACCGACGTCGTCGCCGTGTTGTCCGGGCCGCTCGCGGCCGGCTCGGACACCGGGGCCGCGATCAGTCTCGGCGGCGGCGGTCAGGCGGCCAACACCGCCGCCTGGGTCGCCGCGCAGCGGGTGGACGTCACGCTCGTCGGGGCTGTCGGTGACGACGACGCCGGGCGGGACCGGGTGGCCGAGCTGGAACGGGCGGGCGTCGACTGTGCCGTCGAGCGGGTCGAGGGCGCCCCGACCGGCACTGTCATCGTGTTGGCCGCCGACGACGAGCGCACCATGGTCAGCCAGCGCGGCGCGAACCTGCGGCTGAGCGCCGCGCACGTCGAGCAGGCCATCGCGGCGGCGCCCGGCGCCGGGCATCTGCACCTGTCCGCGTACACCCTGTTGGACGCGGAGTCGCGCGGCGCGGGGCTGCGGGCGTTGGCCGCCGCCCGCGAGCGCGGGCTCACCATCAGCGTCGACGCGGCCTCCGCGGCGCCGTTGCGGCGGGTCGGCGCGGCGGCGTTTCTGAGCTGGGTACGCGACATCGACCTGCTCCTGGTCAACGCGGACGAGGCCACGGTGCTGGCCGGCGGGCTGGACCCGGCGGCGCAGGGGCGGGTGCTGTCGGCGACGGCTCGGCGGGTGGTGGTGAAGCGCGGCGCGGCCGGCGCGGTCTGGGTGGACCGCACCACGCCGGTCTGCGTGGCCCCGGCCAGCCGGGTGGCGGTGGTGGACGTCACGGGCGCTGGCGACGCCTTCGCGGCCGGTCTGCTCACCGCGTGGCTCGCCGGTGCCACCCCGACCGCGGCACTGGGCCGCGCCACCGACCTGGGCGCGCTGGCCGTCTCCACCGCCGGGGCTCGGCCACAGGCGTAGCGGCCGGCGCACGGCCACAGCCCCGACTGCTCGAACCCTGGCCCGTTCGCGGGTCAGGGTTCGACGTCGATGACCTTGTGTGGGCGCTCCTCGGCGGTGAGGCTCATCGGCGGGGTGTCGTCCTGTTGGCGGGGGTGGAACCGGTTGGCCAGCCGGTGCTCTTCCTTCGGCGGCCGGTCGTTGGCCAGCAGCACGGCCAGCCAGGGGATGAGCACCATGCCGAGGCCGCACAGTGGCAGCCAGAGCCAGAGCAGTGGGGCGTTCGCACCGACCAGGATCGCGCCGACGATGATGCACAGCACCCGAATGCCCATCATCAGGACATAGCGGCGCTGGCGACTGTTGAGCTGATCGTCCTGGCTGCGCGAGGCGTCGGTGATCAGAATCGGCTGGTACGCCTGACGCTTCACCATGGACCTCCTCGAGGGGGTTACGCCTCATCCTGTCACCGCAGGTCCGTGATCAGCGAACTTCGACTCATCCCGCCGCGTGTTACGCCCGTGGTACGCTCCGCGCTGTGGGCAGCAGGTTCAGCTTCACCGACGAGGCGTTGGCCAACCTGAGGGTCTACGACGTCACACCCGGGGAAGTCTGGGAGGCGCTGCACAGCGCCCGACGGGTCATCCGTCATCTGGGTGACGACGTGATGGTGGTCTACGCCGCCGCCCGTCGGGGCCGCAGGCTGGCGGTGCTGCTCGCCGAGGCCGATGGCACCGACAACGACTGGGACATTCTCTCCGCCCGCGAGTTGAGCGACGTCGAGTCCAAGCGCTACGACGAGGCCGTGCGGAGATCTCGGTAGATGAGGAGGCCGTGACGATGCACCGTAACGACGCGACCAAGCAGTTCCACGGCGGCGGCGAGCGAATCGCCGAGCTGATCGACGAGAGCCCGGCGGCGGAGCTGCCCACCCCCGACAGCGACGTACCGATGGTGAGCCGCTCGGTTCGGCTGCCACTGGACACCTACGAGCGGGTCCGCGCCGCCGCCGACGCCCGGGGCATCGGGGTCACCACGCTGATGCGCCAGTGGATCGAGGCCGGCCTGGCCGACCTGGACGACTCGGCGACCGTCTCGCTGGCCGACGTCCGGCGCGCGCTGGCCTCGCTGGCGCACCCGACCGCCGCCTGAGCAGACCGCCCCTCAACAGGCCGGTCGGTCAGCCGCCGGTGGTCTTCGCCTTGGCCGCCGCCTTCATCTGCTGCTTGAACTCCCGCACCCGACGTAGCGAATCGGCGTCCGTGACGTCGGCCACCGACCGGTACGCGCCCGGGTCGCCGTAGTCTCCGGCCGCCTTCCGCCAGTCCTGCGGGGTCACCCCGAACCGCTTGCCGAGCAGGGCCACGAAGATCTGCGCCTTCTGCTTGCCGAAGCCGGGCAGCGCGGAGACCCGGCGCAGCAGCTCCGGCCCGTCGGCGACCTCGGCCCAGAGCAGCGCCGCGTCCCCGTCGTAGCGCTCCACCAGCACCTGGCAGACCTCCTGCACCCGGGCCGCCATGGCCTTCGGGAACCGGTGCAGCGCGGGCGGCTGGGCGAAGAGCGCGACCAGGGCCTCCGGGTCGTACCCGGCCAGCTCCGCCGCGTCCAGCTCATGGCCGAGCCGCTGCTGGAGCACGTACGGCGACGAGAACGCCTTCTCCATCGCCACTTGTTGATCAAGAACCATGCCGACCAGCAGGGCCAGCGGGCTACGCTCCAGCAGGCGGTTGGCCTCCGGGTCGATGGGCAGAACGAGCGTCATGCGGACCATCCTGCCTGGCCCGTCACGGGTGGGCGGATGCCACCCTGACTTTGCCACGTCTCACCGGCCACGTAGCTGGGACCAGGGACCTGTTGCCGATACTCTCGGTGGGTCCTGGAAAGGAGGTGGCCGTGCCGAGCCTGGAGAGGCCACGCGTCGAATACCGCACGCCGGAGGATCTGGTCCGGGACGTCACCACCGGACTGGTCCGAATACCGCCTTTCCAGCGGTCCTTCAAGTGGGAAGCGTCCGACATCGTCCGACTTTTTGACAGCCTGCTGCGGGGCTTCCCGATCGGAAACCTGCTGCTGTGGCGACGCCCAGCGCCGGCGCAACGCCTCCAGGTTGGCCCACTCGAAGTCGTGGCACCCGAGACAGCAGCGGCTCTCTGGGTTGTTGACGGTCAACAGCGCATCGTGTCTCTCGTCGGTGCTCTGACCCGGGCCGACCGCTCGGTCGATCCACGTTTCCGGGTCCATCTCGATCTCGATACCGGCGAGTTTCACACCATCGGCAACCGTCAACGACCGCCGCGGTCCTGGGTGCCCGTCAGCTCTCTGCTGGATACCGCGGTCCTGCTCCGCTGGATGCGGGATAACTCCGACTGGCTCTCCGATGAACAACTCGCCCTCGCCGACCAGGCGGCCAAAGCGATACGCGAGTACCAGATTCCGACGTACGTCGTTCACTCGGCCGACGAGAACGCCCTACTTGAGATCTTCACCCGAATGAACACCACCGGAAAGCGGCTCACCAAGTCAGAAGTCTTCCAGGCGTTACACACCGGTGCCGTCAACGACGAACTGAGCAGCCTGCACGGCCTTGGCCAGGTTCCGGCCACGCTCGGCTTCGGAACGCTCGACGATCGGCTCACCCTGCGCTGCGTCCTCGCGTATCGGGGTGGCGATATTTTCCGAGAGGACTTCCGGCAGGAGTTCGGGCCCCAGGACGACCCGGCCGAAACGCTCCGCGAGGTCGCGGCACGACTGAGGGAGGTAGTCGAGTTCCTACGTGGCGAATGCGGCATTCCCCACATCAGGCTCTTGCCCTACTCACACGTGCTGCCGATCTTGGTGCGGTTCGTCCGCTTGCACGGCACACCGAGTGGTCGACCGGCGACGTTGCTGCGTCGCTGGGTCTGGCGCAGTGCTGTCGCTGGCACCCGCGCCCGTGGAGTCAGCGTGGCCGACGTCCGCAATCAGGTGGAGTCGGTGGACGCGCCCAATGCGTTGACCGCTGCGACAAACGTCTTGCGACAGGTGCAGTCCTTCCCGGACTTCGCCGCAGAGTTGGACAAGGTGCATTTCAACCACGCAATGACCAAGCTCAACACCCTGGGGCTCCTCGCGGCCGAGCCTCGTGATCTCGACAGCGGCGAGATCATCGACATCACTCGGCTGCTGGAGCAGGGCAGTCCGTTACGTCCCCTACTGCCGGAGAGCGGCGACAAGGCCCATGGCACGATCGCTAACCGGTTTGTGCTCCCCCCCGGGGAACGTCTCACCCGCTCGCTCCTGGTAGCCGCCTCGCCAACCGTCGCAGCCAGCCATCTGATCAGCGAGGATGCTGCGGCCCTCGCGCTGCACGACGACTGGACCGCGTTCCTGGAACTACGGGCGCAGGCATGCCTCCGCATCATTACTGGCCACGTCAATCGAATGGCCGAGTGGGGCGCACGGGACGGGCAATCATTGGCGGACGTTCTGCGAACGGCCGCGTGACATGGCAGGAACGACAGCCGAGGTGCGGCTACATGGTCGTCGGGTCGGTGAGCTCCAGTTTGTTCAGGGCGGTTCCGAATTCATCTACGACGATGACCTTTCCTCTCCCGATCATCAAGTTCTTGGCCAGATCTTCGAAGACGATCCGCGATCGGTCCGACGTACACGCGTCGGCCTGCCGCCCTGGTTCGCCAACTTGCTACCCGAAGGCGCCTTGCGGCGTCAGATCATCCGTGAACTCGGGGGCGGAAGAGTGGGCGACTTCACCCTGCTACTCAGAGTGGGCAGCAACCTGCCAGGTGCCGTAACCGTGCATGCCGACAGCGAGCCGGAGGACGATTTTCTCCCAGACTCAGGGGAGCAGATCGACCACCCGCTACGCCACTCGCTGGCCGGTGTCCAGCTTAAGTATTCGATCTCAGCTGACCGACTCACCGTGCCAGTCAGCGGGCAGGGCGGTTGGTGGATCGTAAAACTGCCCGACCAGAGTCTGCGTGAGCTACCCACCAATGAGTATCTGACCATGAGATGGTTGGCAGCAGCCGGATTCCCAGTTCCGGCAGTGGATCTCCTGCGTGCGGACGAGGTCAAAGGTCTCCCCGATGGGCTAGTCCGCCCGGCTGATCTCGTCTACGTCATTCAACGGTTTGACCGCGCATACGGGGAACGCATCCACGTGGAGGACTTCGCCCAAATCGCGGACGTCGATCCTAAGTTCAAGTACAGCGAATCGGGTGCCTCGTACGACGGTTTGGCCGCAGCGATCCGGCAGCTTACCGGGGACGGCGGGTACCACGACTTCATTGCTCGTCTTGTTGCCCTGCTGGTGGTTGGCAATACAGACGGGCATCTGAAGAACTGGGCGATCAGATACGCGGACGGACGGACTCCCCACCTCGCCCCTGTTTACGACTTCCACTCTCTGTCGCTCTATTCCAACTTTCGTTGGGCTCCGCTGGCGCTCAGCCTGAATGCTGAGACAGTGCCGAGCGCCATCACCGGCGACCACTTTCGGCGCCTGGCAGAGCGAGCTGGTGCGGACCCGGAGCGGACCTTTGAGACGGTGACGCAGACCGTGGCGCGGCTGCGAACGGCGTGGACCACGGTTATGGCAGACGAGGCCCGAACACGATTCGACGCGTTGGCGGCTCATTACACGGAGCGGCTCGACACCCTGACGATCTGCAAATCGGTCGGGTGACGCGATCCGGGACGCGACGGGAGGCAGGATGTCGGGGTGGACGAACACGACATGCTGCTCTCCCCCGCCGGTGTCGACGCGCTGCGCAGCGCACTGACCCGGACCGGATTCACCAGCCACGGCATCGCCGAGCGGCTGGGCGCCCAGGCGACCGCGGCGGTCGCCCGCAACGACTATCGGGCCGCGCTGCGCGCCACCGAGGACGGCGACCCGCTCGGCACCCTGGTCCGGCTGTTCATCTGCGCCCAGACCGAATCGGAGGCGGCGGTGGCCGCCGCGCTGGCGCCGCTGAGCCTGGCCGAGGCCCTCGCGGGCGGGCTGGTCGAGCGGTACGGCGACGGCCTGCGTGCCGGCATCGACCTGGAGCCGTACGGCGAGGACTGGTGGGTGCTCGCCGACGTGCCGGCCAGCGCCCGCCCGGGTCGCCCGTTGCACGCCGAGCACGTCCTCGGCGTCGGCGGGGCAACTCACACCCTGATCGGCGCGACCATGCGCCGGCCGGTCGACACCGCACTGGACCTGGGCACCGGCTCCGGCATCCAGGCCCTGCACCTGGGCACCCACGCCAGGTCGGTGACCGCCACCGACCTCTCCGAGCGGGCGCTGCGCTTCGCCGCGACCACCGCCGCCCTCAACGGTCAGGAGTGGGAACTGCTCCGCGGCGACCTGGTCGCCCCGGTGGCCGGTCGGCGGTTCGACCTGGTGGTGAGCAACCCACCGTTCGTGGTCGGCCCGGGCACGACCACGCACGTGTACCGCGACTCCGGCCGGATCGGTGACGCGATCGGCGCCGAACTGGCCGCCGCCGCCCCGGGCCTGCTCACCGAGGGCGGCACCATGCAGTACCTGGCGAACTGGGTGCACGTCGCCGGCGAGGAGTGGGACGAGCGGGTGGCCGGCTGGTTCGCCGGGACCGGTCTGGACGCCTGGGTGATCCAACGCGAGGTGGCCGACCCGATGGCGTACGTCGACCTGTGGCTCACCGACGTCGGCGAGACCGCCGACCCGCAGCGGATGGCCGCCTGGCTGGACTGGTTCGACGCACACAAGGTGGAGGGCATCGGCTTCGGCATCGTGTCACTGCGTCGGAGCGGGCACGCCGACCCGGTGGTGCGGGTGGAGGATCTGCGCCAGCGGGTGCAGCCACCGCTGGGCGACCAGGTCGCCGCCTGGTTCGACCGCCAGGACTTTCTCCGGGTACGCGACACCGAGGCGTTGCTCGCCGAGCGCTACCGGGCCGCCGAGGGCCTCCAGCTCCGACAGGAGGCCACCATGGGCGACGAGGGCTGGGGGGTGGACCGGCAGGTCCTCGCTATGCCGCACGGCCTGCGCTGGACCGAGGAGATCGACCCGCTGGTGCTGGCGCTGGTCGGTGGCGCCGACGGCCGGCCGCCGCTGCGTGACCAGCTCGCCCTGCTGGCCGCCGCGCACGACGTCGAGCCCGACGAGATGGCCGAGGCCGCCGGCCCGATCGTGGCGCACCTGGTGGAGCGCGGCTTCATCGAGCCGGTGAGCGCCTGATGCGGGCGGTGGTGCAGACCGTCGGGCGGGCCAGCGTGACGGTGGACGGCGAGGTGGTCGGCGCCATCGAGAACGGCCTGCTGGTGCTGCTCGGCGTGACCCACACCGACACCGCGGAGACCGCTCAGACGATGGCCCGCAAGGTGCACGAGGTACGCATCCTGGACGGTGAGCGGTCCGCCGCCGACACCGGCGCGCCGATCCTGGTGGTCAGCCAGTTCACCCTGTACGGCGACGTCCGCAAGGGCCGCCGACCGAGCTGGACCGCCGCCGCCCCCGCCGAGGTCGCCGAGCCACTGGTGACAGCGGTGGTCGACGCCCTACGCGCACGAGGAGCGAAGGTGGAGACCGGCCGCTTCCGCGCCCACATGCTGGTCGAAAGCATCAACATAGGCCCCCAAACCCTCCTCCTAGACCTCTAACCCACCCCCGCCCCACCCCCCTCCCCTCCCCGGCCCGGCCCCCGGCCCACCCCTCCCTCGTTGATCATGAAGTTATTGCCAACCGCAGCGGCGTGTCGGGGCAGTAACTTCATGATCAACGGAAGGAGGGTGGTGGGGAGGGTTAGGAGAAGAGGCCGCGGCGGGTTAGGGACTGGCGGAGCCAGTTGTCGAGTTCGGCGGTCCAGTCGGTGCGGTCGGCGGTGGCGTGGTCGACAGTGAACCGGCCGAAGGCGTCCCGGCCCTCGGTGAAGACACCGCCGCGCTTGTCGACCTCCAGCACCACCTGCATCTGCTGCGCGTCGGCGATGAACGTGACCTCCAACTGGTTGATCGAGCGGGCGTACTGCGGGGCCGGGCTGAACTCGATCTCCTGGTAGAACGGCAGCGTCTGGCGTACACCGTAGATGTGACCACGCTCCACGTCGGCGCGTGCGAACCGGAAGCCCAGCCGCAGCAGCGCGTCCAGCAGTCGCTCCTGCGCCGGCAGCGGGTGCACCGACACGGCGTCCAGGTCACCCTTGTCGACAGCGCGGGCGACCTCCAGTTCGGTACGCAGGCCCATCGTCATCCCGTGCAGGTGCTGCCCGTACAACTCGGTGACCGGTGTCTCCCACGGCACGTCGAAGCGGAACGGAAGGTCGTAGCGCTGCCCCGGCTCCAGCCGGAACGCGCCGGTGACCTGCTGGCGGTGGAACTCCTGAGTGGTGTCGTAGTCGTTGTCGCCGCTCTCCACCTCGACCCGGGTGACCAGGCCGAGGGCGACGTGGTCGATGTCGACCTGGTGGTCGCCGCCCAGCACCTGGATGCGGCCCTCCAGCGGGCCGCCCGGGCGGCAGTTCGGGTTCGCCAGCACCGTCTCCACCGACGGACCACCGACGCCCATCGCCTTCATGAGCCGCTTGAAGACCACACCGTCCTCCAACTGTCGTTTCGGCCGACCTGAGGTGGCCGGCCGTCCGCAACGTAGCCGGGGCGGGCAACCACACATTCCGACGACACACCGCACCAGCGATCCGACGCAATTCCTGTCGGGTGCCCGATCGCCTCACTCCCGTTTTACGCCCCGCCCGCCAAGCTGTTGTTCACACCGGCACCACTGGGCCGGGAACACGGCACCGACGTGGAAACGGGGAGAGACAGAGATGGTTCTGCAGATGACGGAACACCGGACGCGCCCGGCCACCACGACCGACAGTGACGGGACCCCCGAGGCCCTCGTCGACCTGGACGCCACCGACGAGCGCGGCATCTCCACCGACCTGGTCCGGGCCTACCTCAACGGAATCGGCCGGACGAAGCTGCTGACCGCCGCGCAGGAGGTCGACCTAGCCCGGCGTATCGAGGCCGGCCTGTTCGCCGACGAGAAGCTGGCCACCTGCACGCCGGTCTCCGCGGAGCTGCGAGCCGACCTGGAGCTGATCGTCGCCGAGGGGCGGGCGGCCAAGGACCACCTGTTGGAGGCGAACCTGCGGCTGGTGGTCAGCATCGCCAAGCGCTACACCGGCCGTGGCATGGCGTTTCTCGACCTGATCCAGGAGGGCAACCTCGGTCTGATCCGGGCGGTGGAGAAGTTCGACTACGCCAAGGGCTACAAGTTCTCCACGTACGCCACCTGGTGGATCCGACAGGCCATCACCCGCGCCATGGCCGACCAGGCCCGCACCATTCGCATCCCCGTGCACATGGTCGAGCAGGTCAACCGGATGGTCCGGGCCCGCCGCGAACTGGCGGTGACGCTGGGCCGTGAACCGACTGTCGCCGAGGTGGCCCGCGCACTGGAGATCCCCGAGATCCAGGTCATCGAGCTGATCTCCTACGACCGGGAACCGGTCAGCCTGGACCAGGCCGTCGGCGACGACGGTGAGAGCGCGCTCGGCGACTTCGTGGCCTCGGTGGACCCGCGCACCGAGCAGGGCGACGCCGCCGCCCAGGGCGAGCTGCGCAACGAGGTCAGCATCGTGCTCTCCACCCTGTCCCAGCGGGAGCAGGCGGTCATCCGCCTCCGGTTCGGCCTGGACGACGGCCGCCAGCGCACCCTGGACGAGGTCGGTCGGGAGTTCGGCCTGTCCCGGGAGCGGATCCGGCAGATCGAGAAGGTGACGCTGCTGAAGCTGCGCGCCCCGGAGCGGGCCCAGCGCCTGGAGGCGTACGCCTGCTGACGCACCCGGTTCCCACGGAAGGCCCCGGCGGTTCGCCGGGGCCTTCCGTGCTGTCGGGGTGCTTGACTGGGACACCGTCCGCTGACCGACGACGCGAGGAGAGCGACGATGAACTGGACGCTGGAAGTGGTGATCGTGCCGGTCTCCGATGTGGACCGGGCGAAGAAGTTCTACGCCGACCAGCTCGGCTTCACGGTGGACCACGACACGGTGATCAGTGACGACGCGCGCATCGTCCAGCTGACGCCGCCCGGCTCGGGCTGCTCGATCGTGATCGGCAAGGGTGTCGTCCCGGAGATGCCACCCGGCTCACTCAAGGGCCTGCAACTGGTGGTACCCGACCTGAAGCGGGCCCACGAGGAGCTGGTCGGGCGGGGTGTGGAGGTCAGCGAGATCCAGGTGGTGGGTCAGAACCCCCGGCCGGTGCCGGATCCGCTGGACAACGTGGGCTTCGTCTTCTTCGCCGACCCGGACGGCAACACCTGGGGCGTCCAGCAGATCTCCAGCCGCGCCTGACCGGGCACGCTCACAGGCGGCGGGGGCCGGTGTCCGGGCGGGCGGCCACGCCGCCCACCCCTACCTGCGCGTGCAGGATCGAGATGCCGTCCGGGCGGGCGAGCACCGGGTTGAGGGTCAGCGAGCGCACCCGGGGCTGTTCGTCGGCGAGCTGACCCACCCGTAGCAGCAGATCGGCCAGGGCCGCCCGGTCGACCGGCGCGGCCCCCCGGTGCCCGCGCAGCAGCGGCGCCGCCCGAGGCTCGTCGACCAGTTCGGCCGCGTCCCGGTCGGTCAGCGGCACCGCCCGCCAGGCCCGATCGCCGAGCAGCTCGGTGGCGACCCCGCCCAGGCCGAAACCGACCACCGGCCCGAACGCGGGGTCTTCCACCACCTCCACCACGCAGGCCACGCCGGGCGGGACCATCGGCTGGACCAGAGCGTCCGCGCCGAAGGTCGCCGCCAGGTCGGCGTACGCCCGGCGGAGGGTCGGCTCGTCGGGCAGGTCCAGCCGGACCGCGCCGAGGTCGAGCCGGTGCCGCAGCCCGGGGGCGGCCGCCTTGAGCGCCACCGGGAAACCCAGCCGCGCCGCCGCGTCGACAGCAGCGTCGACCGAGTCGACGGACACCGAGGCCACCACGTCGATGCCGTACGCGGCCAGCAGCGCACCCGGATCGGTGGCGTCGGCCCGGAGCGCTGCCTGCGCGGCAGTCCGATCGAGGTCGGGCAGCTCCGGTGCCACCCCGGGCGGGCGGCGAAGCCACTCGGCGTACCGGTGCGCGCGGGCGAGAGCGCGGACGGCCTCCTCCACGCCGCCGTATGCCGGCACCCCCGGTGGCAGCCGCCCGACCAGGAACGTCGCCACTGTCGGCTTGCCCAGCGCGAGGGCGGCCGGCAGCGCGGCGGTCACGTCGGCGTCCACGTCGGTCAGCTGGCCGGGTAGCGGCGGGGCGAAGACCACCACAAGGGCGTCCACCCGTTCGTCACCGGCCGTCTCGGCGAGCGCGGCGGCGAACTCGGCGGCGCCGGCGCTCGGCCCGACGTCGCGGGGATAACCGTCGGCCACGCTCAGGCCGTGCCCGACGCAGGCGGTCGCGGCGAGCCCGGTGAGGGCCGAGGAGTTGCCGACCACACCGACCCGGCCGCCGGCCGGCAGCGGCTGGTTGGCCAGCAGCACACCCACGTCGAGCAGTTCCGGCACAGTGTCCACCCGGATCACCCCGGACTGGGCGAAGAGCGCGGCCACCGCCACCTCGTCCGGCCCGGCGGCGTCACCGACCCCGGGCGGGCGGGCCGGCGAGGCGAGCGCGACGACCGGTTTGGCGCGGCCGATCCGCCGGGCCAGCCGGGCGAACTTGCGCGGGTTCCCGAAGGTCTCCAGGTAGAGCATGATCACGTCTGTGCCGGGGTCGTCCTGCCAGTACTGCAGAAGGTCGTTGCCGGAGACGTCGGCCCGGTTGCCGGCCGAGACGAAGCTGGACAGCCCGAGGCCCCGCCGGTCCGCCTCGGCGAGCAGCGCCACCCCGAACGCGCCGGACTGACTGAAGATGCCGACCCGACCGGCCGGCGGCAACGCCGGGGCGAGGGTGGCGTTGAGGCGTACCGTCGGGTCGGTGTTGGCCACGCCGAGGCAGTTCGGGCCGACGACCCGCATCCCGGCCGCGTGCGCCGCGCGGACCAGCGCCCGCTGGGTGGCCGCGCCCTCCCCGCCGGCCTCGGCGAAGCCGGCCGAGATGACCACCAGGCCGTGCACCCCCGCGGCGGCGGCGTCGGCGACCACCGCGGTCGCCGCCTCAGGCGGGACCGCGACCACCGCCAGGTCCACCGGCGCTCCGGCATCAACCGCCGACGGGTACGCGGGCAGGCCCGCCACTGTCGACGCGCTCGGATGCACCGGCACCACCGCACCGGTGAACCCGCCGTCGCGCAGGTGCCCGAGCACCGCCGCGCCGACGCCCTGGCCGGTGGCGCTGGCACCGTAGACGACGATGCCGCGCGGGGCGAGCAGCCGGGCGATCGAGCGGGCCTCGGTGCGGTGCTCCCGGCCGCGCTGCACCTCCAAGCTGGCCTCGGTGGGCGCGATGGGGAAACTCAGGTGGACCACGCCGTCGGCGTACTCGCGCTGGACCTGGTAGCCGAAGTCGGCGAAGACCCGAAGCATCGTCCCGTTTGCCGGCAGCACCTCCGCGACGAAGCTCATGATGTCGTTGCGGCGGGCCGCGTCGGCCAGGTGCTCCATCAGCACCGAGCCGATGCCCCGCCCCTGGTAGGCGTCCTCCACCACGAAGGCCACCTCCGCCTCGGGGGCCTGCGGGCCGAGCCGCTCGTACCGGCCGACAGCGACGATCTGGTCGGCGGCCAGCACCACGAACGCCTCCCGGTCGTGGTGGTCCACCGTGACGAAACGGATCAGATCCCGCTCGGGGATTCGCGGGTACGGCGAGAAGTACCGCAGGTAGCGGGTGCGCTCGGAGAACCGGCTGTGCATCGCCACGATGCCCGGCGCGTCGGCCGGGTCGATAGGTCGCAACTGGACGGTGCTGCCGTCGCTGAGCAGCACGTCGACCGGCTGGTCCACTGTCGTCACCGGAACGCCCTCCCCCGGCCCGGCTCAGTCCCGTGGATCGTGCGGGTCGAGCCCGAGCAGCGGGAAGACCGTCTTGCGGGTGGCCGCGATCGCCCGGTCCACAGCGTTCGGCTCGCCGGTCGGCTGCCACGGCTCGTACGACGGGTCGGCGTCGTCGGTCATCCGCAGCGGTATCTCCCGGCCCAGACGTCGGGAGGCGACCAGGTCCCGCCATGCGGGTGGGGTGAGCGTCGCCGGGTCGATCGGGTCACCGGTGGCCACTGCCAGCAGGTGACTCCAGGCCCGGGGCACCACCTCGACGAGCGCGTACCCGCCGCCGCCGGTGGCGACCCACCGGCCGTCGCACAACTCGTCGGCGAGCGCCCGCAACGCCAGGTAGGTGGCCCGCTGCCCGTCCACCGTCAGGTTCAGATCGGCGAGCGGATCCAGCCGGTGGCCGTCGGCGCCGCACTGGCTGACCAGCACCTGCGGCCGGAACGCGCGCAGCACCGACGGCACGATCGCGTGGAACGCGCGCTGCCAGCCGCTGTCGTCGACACCGGGCGGCAACGGCATGTTGACAGCGGTGCCCTGCGCACCCGGACCACCCGTCTCGTCCGGGAAACCCGTGCCCGGGAAGAGCGCCAGCGGGGTCTCGTGCAGGCTGACAGTCAGCACCCGCGGGTCGTTCCAGAAGATGTCCTGCACCCCGTCGCCGTGGTGCACGTCGACGTCCACGTACGCGATCCGCTCTGCGCCCAGGTCGAGCAGGCGGGCGATGGCCACCGCGGGGTCGTTGTAGACGCAGAAGCCGGAGGCTCGGGCGGACATCGCGTGGTGCAGCCCACCGGCCACGTTCACCGCCCGCCGGGCGTCGCCACGCCAGACCGCCTCGGCTGCGGTCACCGTCGCGCCGGCGATGAGCGCGCTGGACTCGTGCATCCCCTCGAAGACCGGGTTGTCGGAGGTGCCCAGCCCGTACCCGGCGAAGAGCGGGTCGCGCGGCGCGTTGCGCACCGCGGCGAGGTAGGCCGGCGCGTGCACCCGGGTGAGCAGGGCATCGTCGGCGGGCTCCGGCTTGACCATCCGCACCCCTGGCCGATCCAGGATGCCCAGCTCGCGGGCCAGCGCGATGGTCAGCTCCACCCGGACCGGGTCGAGTGGATGGTCACCCATGTCGTAGGCGAGCAGCGACTCGTCCCACACCACCACAGTGTCGTCGGACATGAGGCCATCGTCGCACGAGGATCGGCGCCGGCCCACCGCACGCGCTGGTCAGCGGCCGGGTGTCGACCCGGAGGCGACCGGTCGGGCCGGGTCCGCCACCCAGTTGCTCCACGATCCGACGTAGAGCGCGGCGTCCGTGCGGCCGGCCAGGTGCAGCGCGAGCACCGCCTGGGCGGCGGTCACCCCCGAGCCGCAGTACGCCCCGACGGTCCGCCCCTCGGTCACCCCGGCGGCGGTGAACCGCTCACCCAACACGTCGGCGGCCAGGAAACGGCCGTCGGGCCCGACGTACTCCCCGGCGGGCAGGTTCGCCGCTCCCGGCACGTGCCCGGCGACCGGGTCGATCGGCTCGACCTCGCCCCGGTAGCGGGGCGCCGCCCGTACGTCGAGCAGCACGGAGTCGTCCGCGGCGGCCAGCGCGGCGGCCTGCCCGGCGTCGAGCACCGGGAGATCACCGGCGCGGACCACGACGTCACCGAGGGGTGGGGCGGGCGCGTCGGTGGAGACGGGCCGGCCGGCGGCGACCCAGGCCGGGTAGCCGCCGTGCAGCAGGCGCACCGGCCGGTGACCCGCCCAGCGCAGCGTCCACCAGGCCCGCGAGGCGGCCATGCCGTCGCCGCCGTCGTACACCACCACCGGGTGACCGGCGCGGACGCCGGCGGCCCGCAGCGCGGCCTGCAACGCGGCCGGGTCGGGCAACGGGTGCCGGCCGCCGGCACCCGGCGCCCCACAGAGCGCGGTGTCCAGGTCGACGAAGACCGCCCCGGGCAGGTGGCCGGCGAGGTAGTCGTCGCGTCCGGGCGGGCCGATGAGCCGCCAGCGGACGTCGAGCAGGGTGGGCGGATCGACCTGGCCGAGCTCGGCGACGAGCCGACCGACCTCGACCAACGGTTCCTGGGTACCGGACATGGCGACCATCCAACACCATTCGCGTAGACGGCACGCGGTTCGGCGAAGGTCACCAGCCGTTCGCCGAGGTAACATCGTGCACCGGAGGGCCGCTGACCTTATGAAGTCTCACGACCTGGTCGACACGACCGAAATGTACCTGCGCACCATCCTCGAATTGGAAGAAGAGGGGGTGCCGCCGCTGCGTGCCCGGATCGCCGAACGGCTGCAGCAGAGTGGCCCCACTGTGAGCCAGACAGTCGCCCGAATGGAGCGCGACGGGCTGCTCACCGTCGAGGGAGACCGGCACCTGACGCTCACCGCCCTGGGTCGCGGCAGCGCCGTGTCCGTGATGCGCAAGCACCGCCTCGCCGAACTGCTGCTGGTCAACGTCATCGGGATGCCCTACGAGGAGGCCCACGAGGAGGCCTGCCGCTGGGAGCACGTGATGAGCGACGCGGTGGAGAAGCGGGTCTACGACCTGCTCAACCGGCCGACCCGTTCCCCGTACGGCAACCCGATCCCGGGGCTTCAGGAGCTGGGTTCGCCGGCGGCGGAGACCACCGAGGCCGCCGAGGGCGAGCGCAACCTGGCCTTCCCCGGCCTCTCCGGGTCGGTAGTGGTACGCCGGATCTGCGAGAGCGTGCAGAAGGACGCCGACGTGCTGCGCCAACTGCACGCCGCCGGTGTCGACCCGGGCGCCACTGTGACAGTGGCCCAGGAGCGCGACGGGGTGTCGATCGACCGCTCCGGTGACCGGGTGCGGCTGCCCCGCGAGGTCGCCTCCCGGGTCTTCGTCGCCGCCAACTGAGCAAACGGGCTGAGCAACAGGGCACCCGGGCGTCACAACGCCCGGGTGTCCACCTTTTTCGCCAACGCGGTCAGGTCACCGGTCAGCTTCTCCACCGCCGAACGCTCACTGCCACGGGCCGTGGTCCAACTCACCGTGGCCAGCCGTCCGTCGCCGGCCAGCCAGCCCACCTCGGCAACCGGCCCGTGCCCGCTCGCCGCGGCGGTGGTCCGCTTGTACGCCTGCTGACCCAGCCCGGTGACCTTCGCCGCCTTGTCCGGCACCACGTCCGCGCCGAAGCTGGCCTTGTCGACAGTGGTCTCGGTCACGCTGAGCGTCAACTCCGGCAGGGTGGCGCCCGCGGCCCGGACCACACAGGTGTGGGTGTCACCCTGTTCGCTGGCCGCCGCCACGTCGAAGCGGACCTTCACCACCTGCTCGATCACCGCGAAGTCCAGCAGACGGCAGGCGCCGCCCGAGGAGGCCGCCGCCACGTCCACAGCGATCGGCACCGGCGGCGGCACCGCCACCGGTTCCGCCTCGTCGGCGCACCCGCTCACCAGCAGACCGGCCAGCCCGGCGACCACGATCCGACCGCGCACACTCCACCCTCTCGCCGACCCACGGCGGAAGGCGCCCGCCAGATGTCCGTCGGACACCGTACGGGGTGTCGGTGTCGCGCGGAAGTCCTCGTTCACGCCGATCCCGAGGGTGGATCATCCACGTACGGACAGTGCCGGCAGCCGCGCCCGCAGCACGTGCCACGGCGGGCCAGGAAACCGGCGCTGAGCACGAACAGTCCGCTCGCCGGGTCGAGGTAACCGGCCTCACCGGCGGCCAACGCGGCGGTGTGCGCGGCGAGGATCCGGGCCCGGTCGGGGTGTTCGGACGGCAGCCGGGACGGGTGCGGCTCGGTGAGCGGCCGGTCGGCCAGGGGTAGTCGCTCTCCGGTCACCGCAGCAGTCTAGGGACGGTTCGCGGTCGGCCGTCCGCTGCCTGGCTGCGCGACATGCACCCGGCGTCGTCGCGGCGAGCCGTCGTTTCGTCGTACGGTCCGACAACGATCGGGGTCGACACCTGTCGACGCGTACGGAGGGGAAACCATGCGGAAGATCGTTGTGCAGATGAGTCTGTCGTTGGACGGGTTCTTCGAGGGCCCGGGTGGCGACATCGGCTGGCACCAGGTCGACGAGGAGTTGCACCAGCACTTCAACGACGTGATCGCCCCGATGGGCGGGTTCCTCAGCGGCCGGGTCAGCCACGAGCTGATGGCCGCCTACTGGCCGACCGCCGATCAGGACCCGGCCGCCAGCGGCCCGGAGCGCGAGTTCGCCCGCATCTGGCGGGACATGCCGAAGATCGTCTACTCGCGCACCCTCGACCACGCCGACTGGAACGCCACAGTCGTGCGCGAGGTCGACGTCGAGCAGGTCCGCAAGCTCACCGCCGAACCGGGCGGCGACCTGGCGCTCGGCGGGGCCGACCTGGCCGCGACGTTCGCCCGGTTCGACCTGATCGACGAGTACCGGATCTACGTCCATCCGGTGCTTGTCGGTCGGGGCCGTCGACTCTTCCCCGAGGCCGAGACTCCGACCGGTCTGCGGCTGGTGGAGAGCCGGGTCTTCGGCAACGGGGTGGTCCTGCTCCGCCACCAGCGGGTCCGCTGACCGATGAGCGCAGCGGCTTGAGTCTCCACCGGGGGGAGACGCGAGGGTGGGGGCATGAGCGGGCAGACGTTTCACACGATCGGCGACCTGGCCCGACGGACCGGCCTGAGCGTCAAGACCATCCGGTACTACGCCGACAGCGGGCTCGTGCCGCCGACGGACCGGAGCCCGGCCGGCTACCGGCGGTACGGCCCGGCGGCCGTGGCCCGGTTGGAGCTGGTCCGGACGCTGCGTGACCTGGGCCTGGATCTGGCCACCATCCGGCGGGTGGTGGCCCAGGAGGTACCCCTGCCCGAGGTGGCCGCCGCGCACGCCGAGGCGTTGACCGTGCAGATCCGGGTGCTGCGGCTGCGCCAGGCGGTGCTCACCGTCGCGGCGAGGCGCGGGTCGGGCCCGGCCGAGGTGGACGAGCTGCACCGACTGGCCCAGCTCACCACGCGCGAACGCGGGCAGTTGGTGGCGGGCTTCCTGGACGGCGTCTTCGCCGGCCTCGGCGACCAGCCCGCGTACCCGGGTGTGATCGTCTCGTTGACACCGGAGCTTCCCGAGGACCCCAGCACCGGGCAGATCGAAGCCTGGCTGGAGCTGGCCGAGTTGTGCCGGGACCTGGATTTCCGGGCCCGGATGCGGCGGCTGGTGCGGCAGCACGCCGCCGACCACGACGTCCCGGGGCTGCCCCGCCCGGACGCCGTCGCGGTGGTCCGGGACGCGGTGGCCCCCGCCCTCGCGGCCGGTCTCGACCCGAGCAGCCCGGACGCCGATCCGGTGGTCGCAGCCGTCACCAGCCGGTACGCCAGCCTGCACTGTCACTCCGACGAGGCCGACCTGCGTCGGCGGTTGCTCGATCGGCTGGTGCCGGCCAACGACCCCCGCCGGGACCGCTACCTCGACCTGTTGGCGGTGCTCAACGGTTGGTCGACAGGCGATGCGACGGCACCGGCGGTGGACTGGTTCATCCGGGCCCTGCGCCACCGGATGCCCGAGCCGGTCTGTTGAGCTGACCGGGCCTGGGGCTTGGCGGCCGGGTCGGCTCGGCGGCGTCAGCCGAACCAGGTCAGCGACTGGCCGTGGCCCCTGGCCCAGGCCACCGGCTTTCCGTCGAGCGCGAGGACGTTGTGCAGTACGTCGCTCGGCGGGGCGGGCAGCCCGTCGTACCGGAGCACCTCCGGCCCCTCGTTCGCCACCCAGTGCCCCGGCAGCTCGCGGACCAATCGGACGAACGCGTCCCGGCGCGGGGGCGCCACCTGATAGAGCACCGACGTGTGGAAGACCACCAGCGTCGCGTCGGACGGCGCCCGCGCGGCCAGCGCCGGCAGGTCGTCCACCAGGTCTCCGCGGACCAGCAGCGGCGGGTCGGCCGCTGCGACCGCCGCCGCGGCGCGCAGCCGGGCCCGCCGGTGGGAGTGCTCCGGCCAGATCAGCGCGTCCAACCAGGACACGTCGTCGCTGTCGGTCACGTCGAGCGGGTTGAGGTCCAGGCCGGCCCGCCACGCCACCTGGGGTACGCCTGCCGGCGGCACCAACCCGTTGGCCGCGCAGTCGAGGACCAGCTCACCGGAACCGACCTGATGGTCGCCGTAGCGGTACGCGTACCGGTCGGGGTAGAGGCAGAGCCCGGCCGACGCACCGACCTCCAGCAGGGCGAGGGGCTGCGGCAGCGCGGCGAGCACCGGCAGCAGGACGGCGCACCGGCCCGCCTCGTTCGTCTGGGTGGCCCGGGTGAGCATCTGGGTCTCGACGGCCGGCCAGTGCGTCACCACGTAGTCGTGGAACGCGGCCGGGTCGTCGACCGGGCCACCGAGCCAGCGGACGACGCCGAACAGCAGATTCGGCTGCCGCTTGGCCGGCGGAAGCCCGTCCAGCAGGGTGAGCAGCTCGTCGTCGCGGGCCACCGCCTGCGACAGGCGCTCGTACGTGGGCGAGACCCCGTGCGCCTCGCGGCTGCCGAACTCGGCGTACGCCTCAGCGGTCGTCATGCCCTCATCGTCGCAGCCCATTCCTCGGTAGTTCAGCCCCCGTTCCCGTGCGCTGACTCACCCGCCTCGTAGAGTGCTGCGGCGGCTGGACCGTTGAGCAGCAGCTCAGCGGGGTCGGGCAGGGGCAACGGGGAGGAACGTGTCGTGCGGGGTGACGGTGTCCGGGTACTGATTGTCGGTGGAGGTGTCGCCGGACTGGCGACGGTGGCCGCGCTACGCGAGTGGGGTGCCACTGTCGAGGTGGTCGAGCGGGCAGCCGGGCCGACCGACTCCGGCACCGGCACCGGCACCGGCATCTACCTCACCGGCAACGCGACCCGGATGCTCGACGTACTCGGTCTGGCCGAGCCGGTCGTCGACGTCTCCGTGGAGATCACCCGGCAGCGCAGCGCCAACCAGCGCGGGCGTCGGCTCTTCGACATCGACGTGGCCGCGCTGTGGCGGGGCGTCGGGCCGTGCGTGTCGCTGCCCCGGGCGCAGCTGCACCGGGCGCTGCTCGCCGGCGTCGGCGACACCTCGATCCGCTGGGGCCGCCAACCGGTCGCGCTCCTTGCCGAGGGCGACCAGGTCGCCGTCGAGTTCGACGACGACAGCAGCGAACGGTACGACCTGGTGCTCGGCGCGGACGGGGTGAACTCGACCGTCCGCCGGCTCGCCTTCGACGGCCAGGCGGCCCGCGACCTCGGCCAGTACGCGTACCGGTGGGTCGCTCCCCGCGTCGACGACGAGCCGGTCTGGTCGGTGCAGTTGGGGCGCGGGAGGCAGTTCCTGACCATCCCGATCAGCGCCGAGCAGACGTACTGCTACTACAACGACGGCCCGGTGGCCGACCGGCCCGGCTGGCGCGACGAGCTGATCGCGACGTTCACCGAGCCGGTGGCCACCATGCTCAAGGCCCTCGACTACGACGACAGCACCCTGCACGTGGGGCCGAACCAGGAGGTCGTGCTCGACTCCTGGTCCCGGGGTCCGGTGCTGCTGATCGGCGACGCCGCCCACGCCACCTCGCCGAACATGGCCCAGGGCGCGGCGATGGCCCTGGAGGACGCGGTCGTGCTCGCGTCGTCGTTGGCCACCGCCGGGTCCGTTGCCGAAGCCCTGCGCGGGTACGAGGCGCGGCGCCGCCCGCGTACCGAGTGGGTGCTCAGCCAGACCCATCGCCGCGACAAGGCCACCGGGCTCCCGCCCGCGCTGCGCGACCTGGTGATGCGCCGCCTCGGCGAGCAGATCTTCCGTTCGAACTACGGCCCCCTGTTCGTCCAGCCCTGACCTGGGGCGAGCCCATCACCTCTCCGGGCAGCTGGCCCGGCCGGTCGACCCGGAAGGACCGGGGCCGTGCATGGTCAGATTTCCATGATCCTTCGCGGGGATTCCATGATCCGTTCAGCCGTCGCCTCGCCTGGTTTACCAGGCTGAGTGGACGGTCGTACCAGCTGAGATCCGGCCGGCAGCAGCGGACCTGGGAGTGGAACCAGTGCGTAGACAGTGGATGAGCTGGGCCTTTGCCGCAGTGGCGACCGGTGTCGTGGTGGGCCTCGTACCGCCCGCCGTGGCCGGCGCGATCGGAAACGCGACGACCGCGACGGGCGCGAGCGTCGAGGGTGACCGCCCGAAGCCACCCGCTCAGACGATCGAGCAGGTACGACGTCAGTACCTCGACCACCGGCCGGACGCTCCGGTGATGGTGGTGGCGCACCGCGGCTACTGGCGGGGCGCGCCGGAGAACTCCGTACCGGCGATCGACCTGGCGATCAGGAACGGCGCGCAGGTCGTCGAGATCGACGTGCGGCGGACCTCCGACGGCCAGCTCGTGGTCATGCACGACACGTCGGTCAACCGGACGACGAACGGCACCGGTGAGATCTCCGGCATGACCCTGGCGCAGATCAAGGCGTTGCGTCTGCGCGCCGGGCTGGGCGGCGGGCAGGCACCGCTGACCGACGAGCAGGTGCCGACGCTGGCCGAGGCGCTCGCCGTGGTGAAGGGCCGCGCGCTGGTCAACCTGGACAAGGGCTGGCCCGTCCGGGACCAGATGTACGACCTGCTGGCTGCCACCGGCACCCTCGACCACGCCATCTTCAAGAGCTCGGCGCCCGTGGCAGAGGTGGAGACATTCCTCGACCGGGATTCGCACATCCTCTACAGCCACGTCGTCGACGACGGCAACGCGGCCAGCATCGGCGCCTTCACCCGGCACCAGCCGCCGTCGTACGAGCTGGTCTTCGACCGGCTCACCGACGCGCAGATCCAGCCGGCCGCCGTCGCGCTCGCCGGCAAGGACGCCCGGACCTGGGTCAACAGCATGTGGTACGGCCTCGCGGCCGGCTACACCGACGAGGCATCGTTGATCGATCCGGCGAACGGCTGGGGCGCGCTCGTCGAACGCCACCGGTTCGACATCATCCAGACCGACAACCAGGACCAACTGCTGGACTGGCTGGCAAGCCGCCGTGAACACGGCCCGAAGGCGCAGTGGCCGGCTCTACCGGACGGCACCGTCCGCGTTCAGGCCGAGGAGTACTCGCGCGACGGCAAGGACGTCGGTTACCACGACGCCGAGGACGACAACAAGGGCGGGGCGCAGCGCAAGTACGAGGGCGTCGACATCTGCGACCAGAACGGCGCGATCGACGTGTGCTGGATCCGCGGCGGCGAGTGGATGAGGTACACCGTCGAGGTGCCGAAGGCCGGCACCTACGAGGTCGCGGCCCGGGTCTCATCGCCGTACAGCCCTGCGGGACGGTTCACCCTGACGTTCGACGGGGCCCGGACCACCGCCCCGGTCGACGTGCGGACCACGACCTCGCACGACGCGTTCACGCTTCAGCCGCTGCCCGAGACGCAGTACCTGACGCGGGGCACCCACGAGTTCGTGATCAGCATGGATGCGTCCGCGTACCAGAACTTCAACATCGACTACTTCGACTTCCGGTACACCGGCAAGCACTGACCCACCGGCCGGCGACCGTCAGGGACCGTGGGCGCGGCGGGGTCCTCCCCGCCGCGCTCCCCCTCGCTGGGCAGTTGCCCTGGTGATGCGGCATTATCGAACCACCGGCGACTGGCGGCACGGGGATGGTGGAACCATCGGGGAGCCTCTCGCGGGCGTCGACCGCCTGGGCGCCTGCGTCGAGGAACCGTCATGACCACGACCAGCCAATCCGCCGAGCAGCACACCCCCTCGGGCACGGCCCGGCTCCTGCCGGGTGCACCCGTCGCCGAAGCCGTCCTGGCCGAGACGGCCGCCGCAGCCACCCGCCTACGCAGCCGCGGGATCACCCCGAGCCTCGCCACCATCCTCGTCGGCGACGACGACGCCAGTGCCGGTTACATCGCCATCAAGCAGCGTCAGGCCGCCGCGCTCGGGTTCGCCTCCCCGCACGTGCATCTGCCGGCCACCGCCACCCAGGCCGAGCTGCACCTGGCCATTGCCCGATTCAACAGCGACCCGGCCGTACACGGGCTGCTCGTGCAGTACCCCGTTCCGGGGCACCTGGACTACGACGCGGCGTTGCAGACCATCGACCCGGACAAGGACGTCGACGGCATGCATCCGCTGAACATGGGGCGTCTCGCCGTCGGCCTGCCCGGCCCGCTGCCGTGCACCCCCGCCGGCATCGAAGCCCTGCTGGCCTACTACGAGATCCCCGTCGCCGGTCGTGAGGTCGTCATCCTCGGCCGGGGCGCCACCCTTGGCCGCCCCCTGGCGATGATGCTCGCCCAGAAGCGCCCGACCGCCAACGCCGCCGTCACCGTCGTCCACACCGGCGTGCCGGACTGGGGCCGCTACACCCGCCGCGCCGACATCCTCGTCGCCGCCGCCGGCGTACCCGGGATCGTGCAGCCCGAGCACGTCAAGCCCGGCGCCGTCGTCATCGGCGCCGGCGTCCGCTACGAAGGCCGGCGCCTCCTGCCGGACGTGGACGAATCGTGCGCGGAGGTAGCCGGCGCCATCACGCCCCGGGTCGGCGGGGTCGGGCCGACCACCGTCGCGATGCTGTTCCGCAACGCCGTACGCGCCGCCGAGCGAGCGAGCCAGTAACCCGGTTCCGCCGCCATCACCAAGATCACTTGATGCTGAGCAGTCAGAACGGCTCGTCCACACCTACTCAGCATCAAGTGATCGAGGCGGCTACCTGCGCGTCTCGCCGGATGAGGTCACCGGACCCAGCCCAGGAAGCGCCGGTGCAGCAGCCCGGCGGGCACCAAGGCCAGGTCCTCGGCCGCCCAGACCAGGTACGACCCCATGTAGAGATTCAACGACACAGCTGCGCCCCCTGTTCAACGTGTCGCGTCAGCCAGTACTGCAGATCACCCGTCGCCCCGGCTTCCCTGAGCCGATCGCGCGCCTGATCGGAACGACGATCTCGAACGCTGACGAGGTAGACGAATGAGCCAAGCACAACCACCCACCCACCCACCACGCCCAACCGAGGGGCGACGACGACAACCGTCGTCGTACGACTGACCCGAGCACCGTCCGGTCCACTGTGATCAAGTGATGAAAAGTAGGTCAGAGATGACCCCTCGGACCTACTTTTCAACACCGTCACCTTCGGCTGCCGAGCCCACCCGCGCCGATCTTGCAGTTTCCGTCGCCCAGATGCGCGGAATGCCCGCTACGCCGCGACAGAAAGTGCAAGATCGCGGCATGCAGGCGGGCCGCCCTCGTCGATCATGGGGTTGTGGTGCCTGGTTTGGGGTTCTCCGAGCGCTTTATCAGTCACCACAACTCCTTGATCGACGAGGCGGTGCAGGTGACGGATGGCCACTGCGCCTAGCGCAAGGGTGTTTCATCACTTGATCATGGGGGTGCCGTCATGACGAGCAACTGGAAACGGCGCTGCCCCGACTCCCTTGAGGGAAGCCGGGGCAGCGCCGCGTTTCGCGTACGTCAGCTGCAGCCGCTGGTGGAGCCGCAGCCCTCGCAGACGTAGCAGCTACCGGCGGGCCGCATCTTCGTACCGCAGGTGAAGCAGAGCGGCGCGTCGGCGGCCTTGCCGATCACGGCCTCCAGCAGTTCGGTGCTGGAACCCACGCTCGGAGCCGGCTTGGCGGCGGCCACGTCGGCCATCTCCTGGGCCGGCTGGGCGACAGCCTCCGGCTTGGCCGGGGTCTCCACCGGCGCGGACGACGCCATCGCGGTGAGCTCGGCGCCGGTGACGCCGGCAGCCTCCGCGTCGGCCTCGGCCCGCAGCTGCGCCGCCCGCTCCGAGGCGGTGAAGATGCCCAGCTCGGCGCGACGCTCGTAGGGCAGGAAGTCCAGCGCCAGGCGACGGAAGATGTAGTCCATCACCGAGGCCGCCATCCGCACGTCCGGGTCGTCGGTCATGCCGGCCGGCTCGAAGCGCATGTTGGTGAACTTGCTGACGAACGTCTCCAGCGGCACGCCGTACTGGAGGCCGATGCTGATGGCCACCGAGAAGGCGTCCATCACGCCGGCCAGGGTCGAGCCCTGCTTGGACATCTTCAGGAAGACCTCACCGAGGCCGTCGTCCGGGTAGGACGACGCGGTCAGGTAGCCCTCGGCGCCACCGACGGAGAAGCTGACCGTCTCGGACGGGCGCTTCTTCGGCAGGCGCTTACGCACCGGCCGGTACTCGATGACCTTCTCGACCGCGGCCGGCGCGGCCGCTGCGGTCTCGACGGCGGCCGACTCGGTGGCCTTGTTGGACTTGGCCACCGAGAGCGGCTGGCCGACCTTGCAGTTGTCCCGGTAGATCGCCAGCGCCTTGAGGCCGAGCTTCCAGCCCTCGAAGTAGATCTTCTCGACGTCCTCGACGGTGGCCGCCTCCGGCATGTTGACCGTCTTGGAGATGGCGCCGGAGACGAACGGCTGGATGGCCGCCATCATCCGCACGTGACCCATCGGGGCGATCGTCCGCTCGCCCATGGCGCAGTCGAAGACCGGGTAGTGCTCCGGCTTGAGGCCGGGGGCGTCCACCACGTGGCCGTGGTCGGCGATGTGCTCGACGATCGCCTCGACCTGCTCCTCGGGGTAGCCGAGGCTGCGCAGGGCGCGCGGCACCGTCTGGTTGACGATCTGCATCGAGCCGCCGCCGACCAGCTTCTTGAACTTGACCAGCGCCAGGTCCGGCTCCACACCGGTCGTGTCGCAGTCCATCATGAAGCCGATCGTGCCGGTCGGGGCGAGGACGCTCGCCTGCGCGTTGCGCCAACCGTTCTTGTCACCGATCTTGTTGCCCTGGGTCCACTGCTTGGTCGCCTCGCGGACGATAGCGGTGGCCACCGGGCTGGTCGGCTTGATCTCGTCGTTGGCCGCGGCGTGCTTGCGCATGACCCGCTTGTGCGGCTCGGCGTTACGGGCGTAGCCGTCGTACGGGCCGACGACGCCGGCCAGCTCGGCCGAACGGCGGTAGGCGGTGCCGGTCATCAGGGACGTGATCGACGCGGCGACCGAGCGGCCCTGGTCCGAGTCGTACGGCAGGCCGGTGGCCATCAGCAGGGCGCCCAGGTTGGCGTAGCCGATGCCGAGCTGCCGGTAGGCGCGGGACGTCTCACCGATCTTCTCGGTCGGGAAGTCCGCGAAGCAGATCGAGATGTCCATCGCGGTGATGACGAACTCGACGGACTTGACGAACTTCTCCACCTCGAAGCCACCGTCGGCGCGGAGGAACTTCATCAGGTTGAGCGAGGCCAGGTTGCACGAGGAGTTGTCCAGGTGCAGGTACTCCGAGCACGGGTTCGAGGCGGTGATCCGCCCGGTCTCCGGGCAGGTGTGCCAGTCGTTGATCGTGTCGTCGTACTGCAGGCCCGGGTCGGCGCACTCCCAGGCGGCCTGGGAGATGGTGCGGAACAGCTTCTTGGCGTCGACGGTGTCGATCACCGAGCCGTCCAGCCGGCCGCGCAGGTCGAAGCCCTTGCCGTTCTCGACCGCCGACATGAACTCGTCGGAGACCCGGACCGAGTTGTTGGCGTTCTGGTACTGCACGCTGACGATGTCGGAGCCGCCGAGGTCCATGTCGAACCCGGCGTCACGCAGGGCGCGGATCTTGTCCTCCTCGCGCGCCTTCGTGACCACGAACTCCTCGATGTCCGGGTGGTCCACGTCGATGATGACCATCTTGGCCGCCCGGCGGGTCGCGCCGCCGGACTTGATGGTGCCGGCGGAGGCGTCCGCGCCGCGCATGAAGCTGACCGGGCCGGAGGCGGTGCCGCCGGAGGAGAGCAGCTCACGGGACGAGCGGATGCGCGACAGGTTGACTCCGGAGCCGGAGCCGCCCTTGAAGATCAGCCCCTCCTCCTTGTACCAGTCGAGGATCGAGTCCATCGAGTCGTCGACGGCCAGGATGAAGCAGGCGCTGACCTGCTGCGGCGACGGCGTGCCGACGTTGAACCAGACCGGCGAGTTGAAGCTGAACACCTGGTTCAGCAGCATCCAGGTCAGCTCGTGCGCGAACACCTCGGCGTCGGCCGGGCTGGCGAAGTAGCCGTACTCCTCACCGGCGGTGCGGTAGGTGGTGACCACCCGGTCGATCAGCTGCCTGAGCGACCACTCGCGCTCCGGGGTCCCCACCGCTCCCCGGAAGTACTTGGTGGTCACGATGTTTGCCGCGTTGACGCTCCACGACTCCGGGAACTCCACCCCACGCTGCTCGAAGTTGATCGAGCCGTCCCGCCAGTTCGTCATCACGACGTCACGGCGCTCCCAGGAGACCTCGTCGTACGGGTGGACCCCCTCGGTCGTCCACACCCGCTCGATCTTCAGCCCCGCGCCTGCCTTGCTTCGTGAACGGCTAGTAGTCACGCCGTCGCCCCCCTCGTCTGCGCGGTCACCCACCGCGCGTCCCAATCTCTTGAAAAACTGTGAAGACTCAGCTGGTACGGCCGGCGGCCTCGACCGCATCGGCCCGGCCCTGCTCCCGGGCTTGCGCCGCGGCCCGCAACGTCTCGATCTCGCGCTCGAAGTCGGCAAGCGAGTCGAACGAGCGGTAGACGCTGGCGAACCGCAGGTAGGCGATCTCGTCCAGGTCGCGTAGCGGACCCAGGATCGCCAGGCCCACGTCGTGGCTGGGGATCTCGGCGGCCCCCTTGGCCCGGACCGTCTCCTCCACCCGCTGCGCGAGCAGCGCGAGTGAGTCGTCGTCCACCGGCCGGCCCTGGCACGCCTTACGCACCCCGCCGATGATCTTCGTGCGACTGAACGGCTCGGTCACCCCGCTGCGCTTGACGACAGCGAGGACCGCCTCCTCGACGGTGGTGAACCGCTTGCCGCACTCCGGGCAGGACCGCCGCCGTCGGATGAGCTGGCCGTCGTCGGCCTCCCGCGAGTCGACCACCCGGGAGTCAGCGTGCCGGCAGTACGGACACCGCATCGCCCACCTCCTAATAATGATCAACTGCGAGCACACCGGACACCCCCGGGCACGACTCACCGCGACGGTGCCATCCTCGGATGGCGCTCGCCGTGATCGACGTTACGGGAGTGCGGTCGGTAGTCAGACCCAACCTGTAGGCAACTTACGCCCGTGTCACTACTACATCTAGGGGTCGACCGTATGTCGCTGGGGAAGCCGGGTCAAGTTGGCCGGCGTGTCCGGCGCGTCACGGACCATCCGGTCACCCACGCACCGCACAGCGCCCGAAGACCCAACGTCACGATGCCGCCCGGGTTACCGGCCAGCCGGCCGAACGCGGCCGGAAAATGGTCCAGGATCGAACACCAGTGCTACCTGACGTACCATTTATCAGAACATCCGTACGACGGGAGCGCTTTTTCACCCCGACACGCCGGTGAGAGGTCGTACAGATGTTTGAAAATGACTGATCTCACCTATACGGTCATGAACAACGTGGCACCACCGCACGCACCACGAGCCGACGAGGCACCCAGCGCCGACCAGGGAGGACGGACGTGACCGAGGACCGGGCCAGCCGGCCGAAGAGCCCGCAGCAGATCACCGAGGCGGGCCCGCCGGCCACCCGACGCCGCAGCGCCGCGCGCAGCCGGACGGGTCAGCCCGCCGTGCGCCCGGTCACCCCGGTGGTCAGCGCCTTCCCCGACCCGGTGACGGTCGACCTGACCGCCCGCCAACGGCGCATCCTGGAGTTCATCCGCAACTGGGTGGAGCGCCACGGCTACCCGCCGAGCGTCCGCGAGATCGGCGAGGCGGTCGGCCTGGTGTCGCCGTCCAGCGTCGCCTACCAGCTCAAGGAGCTGGAGAAGAAGGGCTTCCTGCGCCGCGACCCGAACCGGCCGCGCGCGGTGGACGTCCGTGCCCCCAGCGAGGCGATCGACGACGAGCTGTCCAGGGCACAGCGGCCCACCCCGGCATACGTGCCGATGCTCGGTCGGATCGCCGCCGGTGGGCCGATCCTCGCCGAGCAGGCCGTGGAGGACATCTTCCCGCTCCCCCGCGAGCTGGTGGGTGAGGGCGAGGTCTTCATGCTCCAGGTCAAGGGCGACTCGATGCTCGACGCGGCGATCTGCGACGGCGACTGGGTGGTGGTCCGGCAGCAGCCGACCGCCGACTCGGGCGAGATCGTGGCCGCCATGCTCGACGGCGAGGCGACAGTGAAGACCTACCGGCGGCGCGACGGGCACGTCTGGCTGATGCCGCAGAACCCGGCCTTCGACCCGATCCCCGGCGATGACGCCACCATCATGGGCCGGGTCGTGGCGGTGCTACGCCGGATCTGATCGATCGGCGGGTGGGTGCCGACAGCGCTCACCCGCACCGCTCGGTCAGGACGAATGAGCGCTTCAGCGCCGATCAGTAACGGTCGCCCCGGGGACCGCGACCGCCCCCGGGATACTGCCCGTACGGGTCGATGGGCGCGTCGTCGTCACGTCGCCGGCCGGGCCGCTGACCCCGGTAGTCGGGCTCCTGCCCGCCGCGCCGGGGCGGCTCCGCGCGACCGGGCTGACCGCCGTCGCCGCCGTAGACGCCACCGCCAGGACGGCCACCGCCGCCCTGCGGACGACCGCCACCACCACCCTGCGGACGACCACCGCCACCAGCCGGGGGGCGACCGCCGCCACTGGCGGGAGGACGACCGCCGCCGCCAGCCGGGGGACGACCGCCGCCGCCGTAAACGCCAGCACCGCCGCCGTCCGGTCGCGGCGCACCGTAGCCACCGTCAGCCGAGGCCGGCCGGCCGCCACCGCCGTACACGGCACCACCCGCCGGGGCCGGGCCACCACGACCCGCACCACCCGCCGGGGCCGGACCGCCGCGAACCGCACCACCGCCGTAGACCGCGCCGCCGGCCGGGGCGGCGCCCCCGTAGACACCACCCCTGCGGTCATCGTCGGCCGGGAACCCGTCAACGGCACGGCCCGCGCGCGGGCCGAACGGCTCATCGTCCGGACCCGACGGGTCGGACGCGTCAGCGGTCGGCGGCCGACGGCGGGCGCGAACGATGCCGAAGATTCCGGCGGCGACCAACAGCAGGCCGATCAGCCCGACCGCCCCGACCAGGTACGTGATGTCGTCCAGGCTCAGCCCGTCGGTCCAGGACTTCGACGCGGCCGGTTTGGCGCCGTCCTCGGCACTCAGTGGCACGGCGGTCGACGTGGACGGGGTGTAGCCGAGAATGTCGACCGGCTCGTCCTCGGTGAACCGGCCCGCGTCGGAGACGGTGAGGAACGACTTTCCGTCCGAGGTGTAGCTGATGGCCTCGCCGAACGGGTCGGCCAGCGGCGTCACCCTCGGCTTGCCGGTGGTGAGCGCACCCACGATGTCGCCACCGGTCACGTCGAACTCGAAGGCGTCCGCGTACGTGCGCAGGACCACGCGGGAGCCGTCCGGTGCCCGGGATGCGCCGGTGATGGCGATCCGGCCGAACGTGTTGAGGGTGTTCTCCGTCTGGGTCTTCGGCAGCGTGAGCTCGCCGGCCTTACGCATCGGCACCGGGTCGGTGTCGCCGCTCCTGAGGGCCGCCGACGGCGTGTAGATCTCGGCCTTGCCGCTGGTCACCTTGGTGATGATCAGCGGTTTTCCGTCGTCGCCGATGAGCAACGCCTCAGCGTCGTGCGGTTTGGCCTCCGGGTAGGAGAGCCGGTGCAGCGTCGGCTGCTTGGCGCCGGTGACCGGCATCGACCAGAGTGCGACGCGGCTGCGGCGCTCCTTCGAGTCGGGGTTGTCACCGGTGTCGGCGATCCAGAGGGTGCGGCCGTCCTTGGACAGGGCGAGATCCTCGGTGTCGAACGGACCCTGCCCCGAGTAGCGGACCGGCTCCTTCGAGATCTTGCACTTACTGTCGAGGAAGAACACCCGCTTGCGCGCCGCGACGTCGGTGCCGTCGTTGATGACGATGTAGCCACTCTTGGTGGCGACCAGCCCGGACAGCTCCCGTAGGCGCTCGTCGGTGATCGTGCATCGCTTCTGGCCAGGGTTCGCGGCGGGCGGCCCCGACGCCCCAGGGGCGGGAGCCGCTGCGGCGACTCCGGCGAGCGCCACGGTTGCCCCGAGCAGGCCGAGGGCAACCGTGACCGAGGAAACAACGCGGCGCATTCGGCCAGTGTCGCATGCCGCGCGTTTCCGGTGGATGACGCCGTGGCCGCTCAGGACCGGCTGCCGGCCGCCTGCCCCTGCCGCTCCACGTCGAAGGCCATCAGCTCCGCGGCAAGCTCCGCACCCACTCGGACGTGCAGCAGAGTGCCCTCCGGCAGGTGCGACGTGCTGAGCACCTCACCGGTGCGGTGCGCCCGAGCCACCAGGTCGCCCCGGTCGTACGGCAGCACGGCCCGAACCTCCACGGCCGGACTCGGCAGCCGCTCCTCGATCGCCGCGCGCAGCTCGTCCATGCCCCGCCCGGAGTGCGCGGACACGAAGATCGCGTCCGGCCAGAGCCGCTTGAGCCGCAGCAGAGTGTCCTCGTCGGCCGCGTCGGTCTTGTTGACCACCAACAGCTCGGGGAGCCGGTCCGCGCTGACCTCGGCAAGCACCGCGTGGACCGCCCGGACCTGCTCCTCCGGATCCGGGTGGGTGCCGTCCACGACGTGCACCACCAGATCCGCCTCCGCGACCTCCTCCAGCGTCGAGCGGAACGCCTCGACGATCTGGTGCGGAAGGTGTCGGACGAAGCCCACCGTGTCGGAGAGGGTGTAGAGCCGCCCGTCCGAGGTGGTGGCCTTGCGGGTCGTCGGGTCCAGCGTGGCGAACAGCGCGTTCTCCACCAGCACGCCCGCGCCGGTCAGACGGTTGAGCAGGCTGGACTTGCCGGCGTTGGTGTAGCCGGCGATGGCCACAGCGGGAACGGCGTTGCGGGAACGCCGGGCGCGCTTGGTCACGCGTACCGTCTTCATGCTCTTGATCTCGCGACGCAGCCGGGAGATGCGGTGACGGATGCGCCGCCGGTCGGTCTCCAGCTTGGTCTCACCGGGACCACGAACACCCACACCGCCGCCGGCGCCGCCGCCCCGGCCGGAACCACCGGTCTGCCGGGAGAGCGTCTCACCCCAACCGCGCAGTCGCGGCAGCAGGTATTGGAGCTGGGCCAGCTCGACCTGCGCCTTACCTTCCTTGCTCTTGGCGTGCTGGGCGAAGATGTCGAGGATCAGCGCGGTGCGGTCGACGACCTTGACCTTGGTGCGCTGCTCCAGGTTGCGCAACTGCGACGGGGACAGCTCACCGTCACAGATGACAGTGTCGGCGCCGGTGGAAAGCACCACCGCGCCAAGATCGTCGACCTTGCCGCGGCCGATGTACGTGGCCGGGTCGGGTCGGGTACGACGTTGGATGAGCCCTTCGAGCACCTGCGAACCGGCGGTCTCGGCCAGCGCGGCAAGCTCGGTCAGCGAGTTTTCCGCGTCGGTGACAGTGCCTTCGGTCCAGACGCCCACCAGGACGACCCGCTCCAGCCGCAGCTGGCGGTATTCCACCTCGGTGACGTCGGTGAGCTCGGTTGACAGGCCCGGGACGCGTCGGAGGGACTGCCGCTCCGACAGCTCCATCTCGCCGGTGGTGACGTCGTCGAGCTCGTCCTCGACGGGGACAAAGCTCTCCTGGTCTCGCAAGCGGTTCTCCTGTCCGTTTTGATAAGTAGAACGTAATCCTGACATGACACAACGCCGAACGCACCTGCTATATGCCCATGGTGAAGGTCGCCAAAAGTGGGGGCGAATGCTGGTCGGCCGCGACAACCCGGTAGAAATGCGGGCGGCGGCCGAACGGCCGCACAGCCGTTACGGAGGGATCCCGTGGCCATCACCCGAATGCCCAGCGCCGGATTTTCGATCACCATCCGGATCGCCGTGACCGCGGACGCCTCCTCGATCGGCCGACTCACCACCTCCGTCGGCGAGGCCGGGGCGATCGTCACGGCGCTGGACGTGGTGGACTCGGACCCGACCCATGTGATCGTCGACCTGACCTGCGACACCGCCGACTCCGGTCACGCCGACCAGGTGGTCGACGCGCTGACCGCGCTGGACGGCGTGGACGTGCGCAAGGTGTCGGACCGGACGTTCCTGCTGCACCTGGGCGGCAAGATCGAGGTGACCTCGAAGGTCGCGCTGCGCAACCGCGACGAGCTGTCCCGCGCGTACACCCCGGGGGTGGCCCGGGTCTGCATGGCGATCGCCGAGAACCCGGCCGACGCCCGGCGACTGACCATCAAGCGCAACACCGTCGCTGTGGTCAGCGACGGCTCGGCGGTGCTCGGCCTGGGCAACCTCGGCCCGGCCGCCTCGCTGCCGGTGATGGAGGGCAAGGCCGCGCTGTTCAAGCGCTTCGGCGGGGTGGACGCCTGGCCGGTGGTGCTGGACACCCAGGACACCGACGAGATCGTGCAGATCGTCAAGGCGATCGCGCCGGCCTACGGCGGCATCAACCTGGAGGACATCGCCGCGCCGCGCTGCTTCGAGATCGAGGCCCGGCTGCGCGAGGCGCTGGACATCCCGGTCTTCCACGACGATCAGCACGGCACCGCGATCTGCGTGCTGGCCGCGCTGACGAACGCGTTGCGGGTGGTGGGCAAGCGGCTCGAGGACGTCCGGGTGGTCGTCTCGGGCGCCGGCGCGGCCGGCACCGCGATCATGAAGCTGCTGCTGCGCCAGGGCGTCGGCGACATCATCGCGTGCGACCGGGAGGGCGCCCTGCACCGCGGGCTGACCGGGCTCAACTCGGCGTGGCAGTGGCTGGCGGAGAACACCAACAAGGAGAACTACTCCGGCGACCTGCCCGGCGCGATCCGCGGCGCCGACGTGTTCATCGGGGTCAGCGCGCCGAACCTGCTCACCGGCGACGACATCGCGCAGATGGCGAAGGACTCGATCGTCTTCGCCCTCGCGAACCCGGACCCGGAGGTCGACCCGCGGGAGGCGCGCAAGCACGCCGCGGTGGTCGCCACCGGCCGCTCCGACCAGCCGAACCAGATCAACAACGTGCTCGCGTTCCCCGGGGTGTTCCGCGGCATGCTGGACGCGCACGCCGAGGAGTTCACCGAGGAGATGGCCATCGCCGCCGCCCGGGCCATCGCGGACGTGGTCGGCGAAGAAAAGATCAACCCGACGGTGATCGTGCCGAGCGTCTTCGACTCCCGGGTCGCCCCGGCGGTCGCCGCCGCCGTGCGCGCCGCCGCGCACAACCCGAGCCCGCTCCCGGCCGCCGACCCCGGCCCCGCCGACCTCCCCGAGATCGCCGCAAGCGCCAGCGCCACCCCGTAACGCGCCAACGACCCACCCCCACCAACCGCGCCGTTGATCAAGAGGTTTGCGTCAGGAAGTACCCGAAACTTGACGCAAACCTCTTGATCAACACGGGTGGGGGTGGGGCGTGGGGGTGGGGCGTGGGGGGGCCGTTAGGGGCGGAGCACTGTTGGGTTCAGTTCGCCGGTGGCCACCAGGACGGCGGGGCCGGAGAGCCAGCAGGAGCCGGACGTGACGGTCACCGTTAGGCGGCCGCCGGGCACGTCCACGGCGACCACGCCGGTGTCCCGGCCGGCGTCGCGCAGCGCCACGGCACCCACCGCGCAGGCACCGGTGCCGCAGGACAGGGTCTCGGCGCTGCCGCGCTCGTACACCCGCATCAGGCTGTGCTCGTCGGTGCCGTCGACCGGGTCACCCGCCACGATGAACTCGACGTTCACCCCGCCCGGGAAGACCGCCGGGTCGAACCCGGGCGCGACGGTCAGGTCCAGCGCCGACAGCTCCACGCCGGCCGGCAGCACGCAGACCAGGTGCGGGTTGCCGACGTCCACCACCGCACCGGTCAGGGTCAGCCCGCCGAGGGTGGCGGCTGAACTGTCGTACACCTGGGGTCGGCGCATCTCGACGGACACGACGTCGCCCTCGACCAGCGCGCGCACGACGCCGGCCCGGGTGGCCACCGGCAGCGCCGCGCCGGCCGGCGTGGCCAACCCGGTGTCGAGCAGGTAGCGCACGAAGACCCGGGCGCCGTTGCCGCACATCTCGGCGAACGAGCCGTCGGCGTTCCAGTAGTCCATGAACCACTCGGCCTCGCCGGCCAGACCCGCGCCGTCCGGATGCTTGGCCGCGCGGACCACCCGCAGCACGCCGTCCGCGCCGATGCCCCGCCGCCGGTCACAGAGCGCCGCGACCAGCTCCGGGGTCAGGTCGAGCTGACCGTCCGGGTCGGGAAGGAGGACGAAGTCGTTGCCGGTGCCGTGGCCCTTGGTGAACTCCACAGCCCCATCATCGCGCAGCCGCCGGCACCAGACGCAGTGCGGCCCCGATCAGGTCCGGGGTCGTCGAGTCCAGCCAGTGGATCCGCGGGTCGCGCCGGAACCACGACCGCTGCCGGCGGACGAAGCGCCGGGTCGCCCGGACCGTCTCGTCGTGCGCCTGCGCCTCGGTCAGCTCACCGGCGAGCAGGCGCAGCACCTGCTGGTAGCCCAGCGCCCGACTCGCCGTCCGCCCCTCGGCCAGCCCGCGCCCGACCAGCTCACGGGTCTCCGGCACCAGGCCGTCGGCCCACATCCGGTCGACCCGCAGCGCGATCCGCTCGTCCAGCACGCCGGTGTCCAGGTCGACGCCGAGCTGCACCGACGGGTAGTACGGCGTCGGCTGCGGCAGCGAGGCGGCGAACGGCGCGCCGGTGAGCTCGATCACCTCCAGGGCCCGCACGATCCGCCGGCCGTTGCCCGGCAGGATGCCCTCGGCGGCGACCGGGTCGGCGGCGCGCAGCCGCGCGTACAACGGGGCCGGACCGACCTCTGCCAACTCCCGTTCCAGCCGCTCCCGCAGCGCCGCGTCCGTGCCGGGGAACTCGAAACGCTCCAGCACCGCCCGCACGTACAGCCCGGAACCACCGACCAACAGCGGCACCCGCCCCCGGGACAGGATGTCGTCCACCGCCGCGCGGGCCAGTCGCTGGTACTCCGCGACGCTCGCCGGCTCGGTGACCTCCCAGATGTCCAGCAGGTGATGCGGCACCCCGTCCCGCTCGGCGAGGGTCAGCTTGGCGGTGCCGATGTCCATGCCCCGGTAGAGCTGCATCGAGTCGGCGTTGACCACCTCGCCGTCCAGGGCGTGCGCCAACGCGATGCTCAGCGCGGACTTGCCAGCCGCGGTCGGGCCGACCACCGCGACGACAGTGCCCGTCACACCCGCTCCCAGGACGCCACGAAGTAGGCCACCCCGTAGGGGGCGGAGTCGTGCAGCAACTCGCCGCGCCACCCACCACCGGCCGCGCGGGCCGCGCCGGCGAGCACCTGCCAGGGCGCGCGACCGGCGGCCTTCAGCTCCGTCGACACCACCGGGTCGAGGTCGAGCAGGGCGTCCAGGTCCGCGTCGGCCAGCGCCGCGGCAACCCCCTGGTCGTACGGGAGGGCGCGCGCGTCGTCGTACCCGGGTGCTTTCTCTCCCCGGCAGGCCGACCCGTCCCCGAGCACCAGCGACGCCACCCGTTCACCGGTGGCGCCGACCTCGTCGGCGAGCGCTGCCAGCTCGGCCGGGCCGGCGTCGGCGGCCACCTGCACGGCCGTCACCGGCGGGCGGGTGCCGTGACGGGCCAGCAACCACGCGCCGATGGTCAGGCTCAACGGCAGCACCGCACCCCGGTCCGGAAGGCCGGGCACCAACGGCACGTCCAGGTCGACACCCCAGGGTTGGAGAGAGCCGGTCGCCGGGGTGCGGATCGGGCCGGTCACCGGGCCGGTGCCCACCAGCACCACAATGTCCGGATCGGCGGCCAACAGCCGGCGTACGGCGGTGTCACAGGCCGCCCGCAGATCGTCCAGCTCCGGGGCCGCCGAGCCGGCCACCTCGGGCACGAGCAGGGGCGGATGCGGGCAGACGGCGGCGGCGACCAGTGGCACCCGTCCACCGTAGCGGGAATCCCCGGTGCGTCTCCGCGCCGATCCGGTCATTAGGCCCCTAGGACACCGTATGGTCACGGTCGGCGATAGGCGCTCGACGCGGACCGGGTCGGACCTGTGACAATGCCGGAAGCAACTTGGCTGCGCCGTGGCGGCGACGGGGGATCGATCCCTCGACGCCGGGAGAACGAGGATGGGCACATGAGCGACTGGACTGCCTTCGGACGGGTGGACGCGGACGGCACCGTGTACGTCAAGACCACCGAGGGAGAGCGGGTGGTCGGATCCTGGCAGGCGGGAGCACCGGAGGAGGGCCTGGCACACTTCGCCCGTCGCTTCGCCGACCTGGTGACCGAGGTGGACCTGACCGAAGCGCGACTCAAGTCGGGTGCGGCGGACGCCGGGCACTCGTTGAGCACGATCCGGCGGATCCGTGCCACGCTGCCCGAGGCCAACGTGGTCGGCGACATCGACGCGCTGGCCACCCGCCTGGACAAGCTGGCGACCCTCGCCGAGGAGAAGGCCGGCGAAGCGCGTGCCGCCCGGGACGCCGCTCGCGGCGAGGCCCTGGCCCGCAAGACCGCGCTGGTCGAGGAGGCCGAGAAGCTGGCCGCCGAATCCACCGGGTGGAAGACCGCCGGGGACCGGCTCAAGGAGATCCTCGACGAGTGGAAGACCATCCGCGGGGTCGACAAGAAGGCCGACGGTGAGCTGTGGAAGCGGTTCGCCGCCGCCCGGGACGGCTTCACCCGCCGCCGCGGCGCCCACTTCGCCTCCCTGGACTCGCAGCGTAAGCAGGCACAGACCGCCAAGGAGGAGTTGGTCGCCGAAGCGGAGAAGCTCTCGGACTCCACCGACTGGGCCGCCACCGCGAACCAGCTCAAGGACCTGATGACCCAGTGGAAGGCCGCTCCGCGCGCCTCCAAGGAGGCCGAGCAGAAGCTCTGGGAACGGTTCCGGGGTGCGCAGGACGCCTTCTTCAGCCGGCGCAGCGAGGTCTTCTCCGCACGGGACAACGAGCAGCGCGGCAACCTGGAGCGCAAGCAGGCCCTGCTCGCCGAGGCCGAGGCGTTGGACATCGACGCCGACCCGAAGGGCGCCCAGGCCAGGCTGCGGGAGATCCAGGCCCAGTGGCACGAGGCCGGCCGGGTGCCCCGCGAGGCGGCCGCCGGGCTGGAGCGCCGACTGCGCGTCATCGACGACAAGGTCCGTGACGTGATGGACTCGGCGTGGCGCCGCACCACCAAGGAGGACAACCCGCTGCTCGCCCAGATGCGGGCGCAGGTGGCGGAGGCCGAGGACCGGCTGGCCCGGGCGCAGAGCGCCGGGGACGCACGCCGGATCAAGGAGGCGGAGCAGGCCCTCGCCTCCAAGCGGCAGTTCCTCCAACTCGCCGAGCAGGCCGGCTGAGCTGACGACGTCCGGAGCCCCCGGTCCCCAGCGGGACCGGGGGCTCCCGCCTGTCCGGCCTCAGGCGTCCGCGCCCTCGTCTGCGCGCCCCCACGGCGGGGCGAGGCGGTGCGGGCGGGCAGGTTGACGCATTGACCTGGGCTGATCAGAATGAGCGACGGAGCCAGGTAGGGCCACCGGTGCGAGGGCGACGAAGGCGGAGCATCCGCCGTCGAGGGTCGCCGGTGAGCCTCCGCGAGTGACCACGTCCGGGTGACATGGGCCGTCGCGTGCTGTCCGCGTACCCCTTCGGGACCGTGGCGTGCGGACGGCCGCCCACCGGCGTCGTTCCTGGACGGCGTCGGACCTCCGAAGTGGAGCTCGCATTGTTCCGTCCCAAGGCTCTCGGCGGCGCGCTCACCGCGCTCGTCACCGTCGCGGCCGGCGTGTTCCTCGCCGCCGCCGTCAGCACCAGCCCGGCCGTCGCCGCCGGCACCGGTACGGGTTATCTACATACCAGTGGCAACCAGATCGTGGACAGCACCGGTGCGACAGTCCGGTTGACCGGCATCAACTGGTTCGGCATGGAGACCGACAACAAGACCTTCCACGGGCTGTGGTCGAACAACCCGTGGCGGGGACAACTCGACACGATGGCCCGGTTGGGTTACAACACGTTGCGGGTGCCGTACTCGAACGACGCGCTGAAACCGGGTGCGACCGCCAGTGGGATCAACGACTTCGTCAACCCGGACCTGATCGGGTTGTCGCCGTTGCAGATTCTGGACAAGGTGATCGACTACGCCGGCAGCAAGGGCATGCGGATCATCCTGGACCGGCACCGGCCGACGGCGGCCGGACAGTCGCCGCTCTGGTACACGTCGACGGTTTCCGAGGCGACCTGGATCAACGACTGGAAGATGCTCGCCCAGCGGTACGCGGGCAACCCGACGGTGATCGGTGCCGACCTGCACAACGAGCCGCACGCGGAGGGCACCAACCCGGCGGCCACCGGCGCGTGCTGGGGCTGTGGCGACACCACCCGGGACTGGCGGCTCGCCGCCGAGCGGGCCGGAAACGCCATCCTCGGCGTCCAGCCCAACTGGTTGATCTTCGTGGAGGGGGTGAGCTGCCCGAGCGGTGGCCTCTCCAACGTCTGGGACGGCGACACCAGCAACGACGAGGACTGCGGCTGGTGGGGTGGCAACCTGTCGAAGGCGGGTCAGTTCCCGGTCCGGCTGAGCGTGGCGAACCGGTTGGTCTACTCGCCGCACGAGTACGCCACCTCGGTGTACCGGCAGACCTGGTTCGACGCCCCGGACTACCCGGCGAACATGCCGGCCATCTGGGACAAGTACTTCGGTTACCTCTACAAGCAGAACATCGCCCCGATCATGATGGGCGAGTTCGGCAGCACCCTGGTCGACCCGAAGGACAAGGTGTGGCTGGAGAAGCTGATGGCCTACACCGGGACCGGGGTGACCGGGATGTCCTTCACCTACTGGTCGTGGAACCCGAACTCGGGTGACACCGGCGGTATCGCGCTTGACGATTGGACGAACGTCAACACCGCCAAGCAGGCGATCCTCCAGCCGTACCTGATCGCGCCGTCCGGTGGCGGCACCAGCGGACCGCCGACGGACCCACCGACGGACCCGCCGACCGGCGCCTGCACGGCCACCTACCGGCAGGTCAACGCCTGGCAGGGCGGCTTCCAGGGCGAGTTGACAGTGAAGAACACCGGCTCGGGCGCGGTGAACCCGTGGTCGGTCACCTGGAGTTGGCCGTCCGGGGTGACGGTGGGCAGTGGCTGGAACGCCACCGTCACGCAGTCCGGTACGACTGTCACCGCCGCGGCTCCGAGCCACGCTCCGTCCCTGCCGGCGGGCGGATCGGTCACGGTGGGCTTCACCGCCAACGGCACGGCCAGCCCGCCGGGCACTGTGAAACTCAGCGGCACCGGCTGCTGATCCACCGGGACGGCCGGTGCGCCGCTGCCGGGACGGCCGGTGCGCAGCGCATCGGCCGTCCCGGCCATTTACATTCAGATTCTTCTATGCTTTCATCGGGAAAGCGCTTGCCTCTCCATGGGTGAGCGCGAGCGCGGGAGCCGCTTTCCTTCACGAACCTGCACTGGCGGGCCCGAGGACCACTGGTCCCGGCCGAGATCGCCGCCCACGGGCATGGGCGTCGCGACACCTCCGTCCGCCTCACCGAAAGGAAGCAGCATGCGCACAGGACGGCGTCGAATGACGCTGATCGCCACCACTGCCGCAGCCACCGCCACCCTGGTCACCGCCGGGCTGCTGACCTCCGTGTCCGCCCAGGCGGCCGCCGGCTGCCAGGTGGCCTACTCGGTCGCCAGCCAGTGGCCGGGCGGATTCACCGGCAACGTCACAGTCACCAACCTCGGCGACCCGGTCTCCGGGTGGACGCTGCGCTGGTCGTACGGGGCCGGTCAGCAGGTCAGCCAGGCGTGGGGCGCCACCGCCTCGCAGAGCGGCAGCCAGGTCTCCGCGACAAACGTCGACTACAACGGCAACCTGGCGACAAACGCCAGCGCCACGTTCGGCTTCAACGCGAGTTGGAACAGCTCCAGCAACCCGGCCCCGAGCAGCTTCAGCCTGAACAACGTCGCCTGCACCGGCGGCACCACACCGACCACCCCGCCGCCTACCGACCCGCCACCGTCGAGCACTCCCCCGCCCAGCACCCAGCCGCCGTCGACACTTGTCGGCTGGGCCACCCAGAACGGCGGCACCACCGGTGGCGGCAACGCCGCCACCACCACCGTCACCACCGCCTCGGCGTTGACCAGCGCGCTGAACGCGACAGGCGCCGCGGTGATCCGGGTGTCCGGGACGATCACCTGCTCGGGCATGCTGCGGGTCCGGTCCAACAAGACCATCCTCGGCAACTACGGCGCGACCATCGCCGGCTGCGGGCTCAACGTCAGCGGTGACCGCAACGTGATCATCCGCAACCTGACCTTCCGCGGTTGGAACGACGACGCGATCAACGTGCAGGAGTCGGCCACCAACATCTGGATCGACCACAACAGCTTCAGCAACGGGTACGACGGGGCCGTCGACATCAAGCGCGGCTCGGACTTCGTCACCGTCTCGTGGAACCGGGTCTTCAGCCACGACAAGACCATGCTGCTCGGTCACAGCGACGACAACGCCAGCCAGGACGTCGGTCACCTGCGGGTGAGCTACCACCACAACTGGTTCGACGGCAGCAACCAGCGCAACCCCCGGGTGCGCTTCGGCAACCCGGTGCACGTGTACAACAACTACTACCGGGCCAACGGCGGCTACGGCGTGGCGTCCACCGAGAACGCCGGCGTGCTCGTCGAGGGCAACTACTTCGAGAACGTCGACGACCCGTACCACCGCGGTGAGGGAGACTCGGGGCCCGGCAGCCTGGTCGCCCGCAACAACCACTTCGTCAACTCGCCCACCGGCCAGGCCGGCGGCAGCGTGGCCAGCATCCCGTACTCCTACCAGCTGGACACCGCGAGCAACGTCAAGTCCATCGTGACGGCGGGCGCCGGCGCCGGCCGGATCACCGTCTGACTCGGCCTTTCGCGGAAGGGCCCCTCGTCCAGGGGCCCTTCCGTGCGGTCAGTGGGTGGCGCAGCCAGCGACGGGAGCGGGCGCGACCGGCGGTGCGCCGATCGTCGGCAGACCGAGCAACACCCCAGGGGTACGCGGGGAGCGACCCGCCTCGGCCGCGTCACCGGCCCGGGTGCGACGGTGCGCCACCGGCGGTCCGTCGGCGTTCAGGTGGTGCGGCGCGGCGTACGTGATCGTGGTGTGCACGATGTCCCCCGGCCGGATCCGGCCGGCCAGCGACTCCCCGTCGGCGGTCTCGGTCGCGAAGTGCACGAGTCGACCGTCGCGGGCCCGACCGGACATCCGGCCGGTCCGCTCGTCCTTGCGGCCCTCACCGACAGCGACCAGCACCTCGACGGTCTCACCGACGAGGCGCTTGTTCTCCGCCCAGGTGATCTCCTCGACGCATGTGATCAGCCGCTCGTAGCGCTCCTGCACGACCTGCTTGGGCAGCTGATCGTCCATTGTCGCGGCGGGGGTGCCGGGCCGCTTCGAGTACTGGAAGGTGAAGGCCGAGGAGAACCGGGCCTCCCGGACCACGTCCAGGGTGCGCTGGAAGTCGGCCTCGGTCTCACCAGGGAAGCCGACGATGATGTCGGTGGTGATCGCCGCGTCCGGCATCGCCGCCCGGACCTTCTCGATGATCCCCAGGTAGCGCTCGGAACGGTAGGACCGGCGCATCGCCCGCAGCACATCGTCGGAGCCGGACTGCAACGGCATGTGCAGCGAGTGGCAGACGTTCGGCGTCTCGGCCATCGCGGCGATCACGTCGTCGGTGAAGTCCTTCGGGTGCGGGCTGGTGAATCGCACGCGCTCCAACCCGTCGATGTCGCCGCAGGCCCGCAGCAGCTTGCCGAACGCGTACCGGTCGCCGAACTCCACACCGTACGAGTTGACGTTCTGCCCGAGCAGGGTCACCTCCAGCACGCCCTCGTCGACCAGGGCGCGCACCTCGGAAAGGATGTCGCCGGGGCGCCGGTCCTTCTCCTTGCCGCGCAGCGCCGGCACGATACAGAACGTGCAGGTGTTGTTGCACCCCACCGAGATTGACACCCAGCCGGCGTACGTGGACTCGCGGCGGGTGGGCAGCGTGGACGGGAAGACGTCGAGGGATTCCAGGATCTCCACCTCGGCGGCGGCGTTGTGCCGGGCCCGCTCCAACAGCACCGGCAGCGCGCCGATGTTGTGGGTGCCGAAGACCACGTCCACCCAGGGGGCCTTGCGGACGATGTCGCCCCGATCCTTCTGGGCGAGGCAGCCGCCGACAGCGATCTGCATCCCGGGGTGCTTGTCCTTCACCGGGCGCAGTCGACCGAGGTTGCCGTAGAGCCGGTTGTCCGCGTTCTCTCGTACCGCGCAGGTGTTGAAGACGACGATGTCCGGGGTGTCGTCGGTCGGCACCGCGCGCACGTAGCCGGCCTGTTCGAGCAGGCCGGAGATCCGCTCAGAATCGTGCACGTTCATCTGGCAGCCGTACGTCACGACGTTGTAGGTCCTAGCCACCCTCTTGGTGCCCCTTCCCCTCGGGCTACCAGGGTAGCGGCCCGTTCGGGTGGCCCACCCCACCGGCATTGACCCGCTGGCCCATGGCGGGCATCCACGACGGGCAGTACGCTGCACAACAAGGATGTGTTCTGGGCGATTTCGGGGGCTTTGCACTCGGCGCCGACCATGCGCCGGCTCCGTTCACGGGGGAGCACATGACGACCCGCGGGAGGCCAACCGTGACGCGACAAGATGCGACACAGCGCACCGTCACGACCCCGGACGGGCGGCACCTCGCGGTGGAGACCTCGGGAGCGCCGGACGGGCCGGCGGTCTTCCTGCTGCACGGCACCCCGGGCAGCCGCAGCGGCCCTCGCCCCCGGGGCATCGTCGTCTACCGCCTCGGCGTACACCTCGTCTGCTACGACCGACCCGGGTACGGCGACTCCGACCGGCACGAGGGTCGACGGGTGGCCGACGCCGCCGCCGACGTGGCGGCGATCGCCGACGACCTCGGCATCGACAGGTTCGCGGTGGTGGGCCGATCCGGTGGCGGGCCACACGCCCTGGCCTGCGCCGCGCTGCTGCCGGACCGGGTCACCCGGGCCGCCGTGCTGGTGGGGCTCGCCCCGGCCGGCGCGCCCGACCTGGACTGGTACGCGGGCATGGCGGAATCGAACGTGGAGGACTACGGGCAGGCCGACGAGGACCTCGCCGAGCTCACGCTCAACCTGAAGGTTCGCGCGGACGAGGCCCGCCGGGACCCGATGACGCTGCTGGACTTCCTCCGCCCTCAACTGCCCGACGAGGACATCCGGGTCGTCGACGACATCGCGATCCGCCGACTGCTGACCGACATGTACTCCGAGGCGCTGCGACACGGCCCCGAGGGTTGGATCGACGACGTGCTGGCGATCCGGCGCGGCTGGGGGTTCGACCTGGGCGCCATCCGCGCGGAGGTCCGGCTCTGGCACGGCGAACAGGACCGCTTCTCCCCGGTGGAGCACTCACACTGGCTCGCCTCGCGGATTCCGCGCGCCGAGGTGCAGGTGCAGCCCGGCGCCGCGCACTTCGGGGCGGTGGAGATCCTGCCGCAGACCCTGACCTGGCTGGCCACGCCGGACCTCGCGACCAGCCCGCAGCTCTGAGCGCCCGGCCCGCAGCTCTTGATCGCCCGGCCCGGCCGGACCGGCGGGTCGGCCTGGACAGCCAGCCGCCCGCCGAACGCCCCGCTCAGATGGTGTGTGGGTCGATCACCCGGACCACGAACCGCCGTTCGCGCAGGGTCTGGACGGTGGGATGTTCCAGACCGATCACCTCGGCCAACCGGTCCGCCACGACACCGACGTCCTCGGTGGCCGGGCCGTCGCCGGCACGCCTCGCCACCAGGGCGAGATCGCCGAGGCACCGCAGCGTGTCGGGGTGGTCCGCACCGATCACCGCGGCCAGTCGGCCGGCGGTCTCCCGCAGCCGGTCCCGCGCCGACTCCCAATCACCCTCCTCGGCGAGACACACCGCCTGGTTGACCTCCGCCGCGAGGGTGTGCGGGTGATCCGGCCCGAGCACCTTGCGCAACTCGCCGACCGCCCGGGACGCCGACGCGAGGGCGTCCGACCTGCGCCCGAGCGCGCGCTCCGCCGCCGAGATGTTGCTCACCGTCGCCAGGGCGTGCGGGTGCTCCGGGCCGAGCCGGAGCAACTCCTCGAACGCCACCCGCACGGCGTTCATCTCGGTCAGCGCCCGCGCCGCGTCGCCGACGGCCAACAGGTTCGCCGCGCGACTCGACCGGCACGCCACCGTGTCCGGGTTGTCCGAACCGAAACGGTCGTCGAGTTCGCGGTAGGCCGTCTCGAACATCGGCGCGGCCTCGCTGCCCCGGCCGGAGCTGCGCAGGGAAACCGCCAGGTTGACCTGAGCGGCGAGACTCTGGCCGTCATCCGGACCGAGCACCTCGCAGTACGTGTCGTACACGGTGCGCAGCAGGGTGGCCGACCTTTCGTACTCGCCAGCTTCCCGCAGGTCACTGCCGAGCCGCACGGCCGAGACGAGGGTGTAGGGATGCGTAGGGCCGAGCACCAGCCGCCGCCGCTGGTGCACCTCGTCGTCCCAGCGACGGGCCGACCGGTAGTCGCCGACCAGCCGGTACGAGACGGCGAGGTTGTTGGCCGCGCTCAACGTCCGAGGGTGGTCCTCGCCGAACACCTGGAGCCAGGAGGCGTAGGTGGACCGGTCCCGTTCCAGGGCCTCGGCGTAGCGGCCGAGCGCCCGCAGGTCACCGCCGAGGCTGCCGGCGGTCATCAGACTGTGCGGGTGCAACGGGCCCAGCAGCCGGCGTTGCTCGGCCAGCACCGCCTCGTCCAGGTCCCGTGCCTCGTTGAACCGGCCCAGACTGCGCAGGATGTTCGCCCGGTTGAACCGCAGGTGCAGCAGTTGGCGGCCCAACGCCGACGCCTCGACCTCGTCGTGCGTGTCCCCGAGCCGGGCGCTCCAGGTGTCGTCCACCTCCTGGCTGAACGTGTCGGCCTGGTCCAGACCGCCGCGCTGCCACAGATAACGGACCCGGTCGATGAGCAGCTGACACACCGGCTCGTCCGGGCAGGTCAGCGCCTCGGAGACCTCCAGGTGCGGCCAGAGCATGCGCAGCCGGGCCCAGGTGGTCGGGTCGTCCACGTCGCCACGGGGCCGGGACGCGGCCAGCACCAGGTGCACCTGGTGTCGGGCGGCGGTGATCTCGTCGTCGGTCATCCGGTCGCGGACCACCGCCTGCAACAGCCGGTGCACCTGGACCCGACCGCCCTGGACATCGAGTTTGAGCAGTGCCAGGCGGTTGATCTGCTGAACCAGGGCGCCGCGCACCAGCCGTTCGGAAACCGACGGGTCGAACGGCACGAGGGCCGCCGCCATCTCGTCGCTGTAGATGAGTTCGAGGGCGATCTCCGGGGCCAGCACCGAACAGAGCTGCAACAGCCGGTAGGCGGCGGGTGCCTGCTCCAGCAGCCGGTTCAGTGACAGGTCCCAGGTCGCCTCCACGGAGAGGGCGCTGGGGCCGTGCCGCTCGATCTGCCGCAGGTAGTCAGTGACCGACGTGCCGGTGTCGGCGAGCCAGGCGCCCGCCGCGGCCACCGCGATCGGAAGGTCGCCGAGCGCCTCGGCCACCCGGTCGGCCTCCTCGGCGCTGATCGTGGGCACCCGCTGGGCGAGGTGCGCCACGCTCTCGGTGCGGTCGAAGACGTCCACCTGGATCGGGTTCGCCCGGTCACCCCAGGCGCGGTTGCGGGAGGTCAGCAGGACGTGCCCGGGGCCCTGCGGCAGGAAGGGCTCGATCTGGTCGAGTTCTTCGGCGTTGTCCAAGACGACGAGCCACCGCTCGTACGGCTCACCACGGCCGAGCACCTGAAGCACCGACCGGACCGTGTCGGGCAGGGTCGGCCCGACGAGGATGCCGAGGCGACCGGCGAGGTCGGCGAGGGCCGTGTCGACGAACTGCGGCGGGTCCGCCACGATCCACCAGACCACGTCGTACCCGGCCTTGAACCGGTGCACGTACTCCAGAGCCACCTGCGTCTTACCGACGCCGCCCATGCCCTGCAGGGCGACAGGCAGCACCACCGCGCTGCCCCCGCTCTGCAACTGCGCGCGCAGCCGCGCCAGGTCGTCCTCCCGGCCGGTGAACCGGGCGTTCCGGTTGGGAGCGTTGAAGATCAACGGCTCGGTGCCCGGGTAACGGGCACTCCCACCCGCCGGGCCGTCCGCCGACGACGGCACCGGCCGGCCGACCAGCCGCAACACCCGCTCCACGGCGGTCGCGGCGCTCACGTTGACCAGGTTGGTGGAGCTCTGGGACGGGAACTCGGCCAGTGGGCGCAGGTCGGCGACGTACACGGCCAGGGCCGTGGAGCCGGTGCTCGTGTCCCGGTCGGGCAGACCACCGGACGGGGTCGCCACGTAGGCCGGCGAGACCACTGTCAGCGTGCGCGGGGCCGGCGTACCGGCGGACCCGACGGCGGCAGTGGGCTCCACCACCCGCAGCCCGGCCGAGCTGAGCACCCGCTCCAGCCACTCGGCCCAGATGGCGTCCTCCGGCGCATACCGGAGCACGATCTGGTCGTCGATAGCCTCGGTGCGTCGGCGGAACCGGGCCTTGCCCCGCTCCCGCACCGACTCGTCCATCACCGGCAACGCGGTCACCGCGCCGTCGGTGAGGATCCCGGTCAACGTCTCGAACGCGGCCAGCAGCGACGTCGGTGAGCCCGGCGGGTCGCCGAACGTCGCGAGGGTCTCCTCGTACGCGTAGAACGGCCGGTACGGGACCTCCACCGCGGCCCAGTAACGCCGCCGTTCCGCCTCGGTCATGCCGGCCGGCAAACCGGCGAACCGGCGCATGGCCAGCAGGCGCCCCGCCTCGGCCCGCTCCTTCTCGGCCTGGTCGACCCGCATCGGCACCGGCAGGACCCGGATGTCGCGCCGCCGGTACCGGTCCCGTACCGAGTGCGCCACCCGGGCAGCGCCGTCGATGCCCTGGTCGCTGAGGGTGAAACAGTCGACCAGGGTGTCCGGTAGGTGCAGGGTGCAGATGTCGGCTACGTCGCTCAACCCCGTCCGGCTGTCGATCAGGGTGAAGTCGTACTGGCGCTTCATGTCCGCCCGCAGCGCCTCGAAGAACTGCGCGCCGCCCAGCCGGTTGTAGAAGTTGTCCCAGTCCAGCCCGCTCACCGAGACGGCGTAGTCGCTGTTCTGCCGGCCGGCGGAGAGGAAGTCGAGGCCGCCTCCGTCGGGGAAGTTCCAGCGCAGCGAGAACGCGTGCCGCCCGACCCGGGCGTACTGCTCCATCCAGCGGTCCGGCCGGTCGTTGACCCGGGTGGTCTCCCACTCGTAGTCGCGAATCATGTCGATCACACCGCTGGTGCCCTGGATCGCCTCGGCGTCGAGGAACGGGTGGAAGAAGCGGTGCAGACCGGGCGACTCGAGATCCCAGTCGGCGACGAGCACCCGCCGGCCGCTGGCCGCCAGGATCCAGGCCACGTTGGCCAGCGCCATCGTTCGGCCCGTTCCACCCTTGAACGAGTAGAAGGTGACGACCTGGCCTTCGCGATCGTTGTTCATCGGTTTTCTCCGTGGGGACGCGGTGGGGCCGGATCATCAGGCGGGGACGCGGGGTCGGTGGACACTGTCGAGCCGGCGGCGGGCAGGCCGTCACGCAGGCTCGGCACCGGCTCCGGCGGTGGTTCGAAGGGGACGACCGGGCCGTACTTGAGGAACTGGCGGCGCGCCTCGGTGACCAGCGCGGGCATCAGGTCGACGAACTCCGGCATGTTGCACGCCCGCTTCACCTGGGGCAGGCCGGCGGCGTGCAACAGCTGCGTCACCTCGGTGGCCCAGCGGGTGGCGTCCTGGCTGTCGTCGTCGTCGGTGACCACCAGCGGAACGACCCACTCCCGCAGGCCGTGCAGCATCCGGGCGAGGACGCCGGCCGCGTCCGGCGCCGCCGCGATCCACGGGTCGACCAACAGCACTGCCGGCCGCCGATCGAGCAGCGCGGACGCCTGCGCGAAGTCCTCGGTACGGGCCGACAGCCCGAGCCGCTCGGCGGTGCTGACCGCGTACTCGGCGGCGGGTAGTTGCTGGCTGCGCCCGTACGGCCGCCAGAGCCGGCCGCTGGCCGCGTAGCCGGCGGGGTCGCGATCGCTCGGCAGCCGGTCCCGGGTCGGGGCCAGGACGGCGACGACGAAGTCCGGGTCGGTCGGCGCCGGACGAACCACCTCGTCCAGGCCGGGCGCCCGGGACGGGCCCATCGGACGGCGCTCGGCGGTGTGCACGATCCGGCTCGCCAGGCGGCTCAGCATCAGCTCGTACTGGGCCCGGTAGGAGGCCAGCATGCAGAACGCGCGCAGGCCGTCCGCTGCGTACTCCGGGACGTCCCGGCCCAGGTCCAGGGCACCGTCCAGCTCCGGGTGGGCCTCCCACGGGGGGAACGGGATCCACAGCACCGGGGTGAGATGGCCGGCGGTGATCCGGGTCGACCCGGCGGCGGCCAGCCGGGCCCGGAAGGACTCCTGCTCCCCCAGCGCCCAGGGGCGACTGAAGTAGCCGGGCGAGTAGAGCGGGACGAAGACCTCAGCGTCACCGAGCGCCTCGGCGAGGGCGGCCTTCCAGTCGGCGCCCAACGGGATGTGCTGGTCGAAGAAGCCGATCCGCATTCCGGCGACCGGTCGCGCCTGACGCCGCACCTCGTCGGTCAGGTCGGCGAAGAACTGGCCGACCCAGACGTCGGCGTCGGCCCGGGCGCCCGGCGGCGGCGCCGAGTGTGCGTAGCTCAGGAAGAAGTACGTCCCGCGCGCCCCCGGTCGGCGTCGGGCCGTCGGGGGGCTCACTCCGACTCCTCGGCGAACCGGTTGCACAGCTCGTCCACGCTCGCCGGCACCCAGGGTTCGACCAGGTACGACCGGTGGATGGCCACGATGCGTTGCGCGAGCCGCCAGACCACCGCCCGGTACGCGTTCTCCCACTGCATGGTCAGCAAGCCGTAGACCCCGTCCCGCTGGTAGTGCACCGCGATGTCGGGATCCGGCATCGCGGTCGGGGTGAAGCGCTGGATGTCGCGGAGCACCCGAGGCAGTGCCGTGCCGTTCGTCGGCGACCAGGTGACCGGCACGATCGCTGTCTCGTGGATCGAGGCGGAGCGGTGTCGCGGGGTGATCCGTCGGCGGGAGAACGCGTCCCACTCCCGGCCGCACCAGTCGCTGCCGAGCAGCGCGCTGGAGACCAGCGGAACGAAGACCTGGCAGGTGCCGGCGGCCTGGAGAAGCTCCGGGCTCCAGCGTTCACCGCCGGCGATGGAGCTGTCCAGGAAGCCGGCGTCCACTCCGGTCACCGGGCCGACCAGCTCGCTGACGTGGACGGAGAGGTCCTCGAAGAAACGGGACACGTACTCGGCGGGTTTGCCGGTGGCTCGGCCGACCGGCGCCCGCGAATAGCTGATGAAGAAGAGTGGGGCGCGTGCTTGGGAGGGTGCGTCCACTGTGCTCACCGCTGACCCTCCGCCCTCCCCGCGCGGCCGGATCATCAGCGTAGTCCCCGCGTCAACGTCGCGCCGCCAACCGGTTCGTGGTGAACCAACCAGTCGCGAAGTCGACAGCGGCCCGGGCCGGCAGCAGGCGGGCGTCGGCCCGCCCCACCCGACCGTGCCGCACCAACGGCGTGTCGTCGAGCGCGGCGCCCACCATCGGGAAGTCCCGGTCGTCCAGGTCGAGGGCCCGGAAGTCGAGACGGACCCGCCGACCGTCGACGAGCCGGAAGCAGTGGTAGTCGCGCTCGGGCGGCGGCACCGGCAGTCGGTACTCGGCCAGGTGCAGGGCGCTGCACACCTCGTAGCCGATGCCGAGCAGCAGGATCTGCCCGTCCGCCGCGTAGAGGCCGCCGACCGGTGAGCGCTCCCCCAGGTGACAGGTGAGGTCATGGCCGTCGGTGAGCTGCCGGGCCCGCGGGCCGAGCGCGGCGAACGAGGTCTGCGGATGGTCACTGCGCACGGCGCCGGGGGTGCACCGGACGTACTCGGCGAGCGCCCCCATCCGATGGGAGGGGGTGGTCCGGCGGTCCCAGCCCGGCAGCGCCGCCTCGTACCGTTCGCGCTGCGCCCGGTCCATGCCGGCGGTGGCCGCCAGGTGGACCCGGGAGGTGGTCGAGTTGCCGTCGGTCTGGGTGGGCACCAGCAGCGTGCCGGCCGGGCCGAGGACGTCGCGCAGCGCGCCCGCGAGGGTCGCCGGGCCGTGTTCCAGCGGGCCCACCCGACGCAGGCCGCAGTGCACCAGCAGGCACACCCCCGGGCGTACGCCCAGCGCCCGCAGCTCGTCGGCGAGGCGGGGACGACCCAGTCTGGGCGGTGGGTGCTCATCTGGACCCGACACGGGTCTCCTCCAGGGCGTGGCGCAGCTGGCCGGCGAACCGCTCACCCGTCGCGGTGAGCGACCGGCTGGCCAGCAGCGCGTCGACGCCGTCCCGGGTCCACCCCAGGAAGTGGGCCGCGTGCGCCGACGCGTCCGGATGGTCGGTGGCCGCCGCCCGGGACTGCCAGACCTGGGTGACGGCGAGATGGGCGTACACCCCCTGGAGGACGCCCTCCGGTGGCCGCGGGTCGGGGCGCCACGGCACCCGGATCCGAAGGCCCTGACCGGGTTCGACCAGGTCGTACAGGTCGAGCACCGCACCCAGCTTCGCGTGCTGCCACTCGTGCACGAGCAGCACCGCCATCGTCTCCGGATCGGCATGGGGGGTGACCGCTACCGCGCCGAACGCGTGCCGGGCGGTCGCGCTCCGCAGGGGTCGCGCCGGGTCGGGCGCCAACGGAACGACGGCACGCAGGCCGCCGTCGAGCGCCGCCGCGTGCGCCGGCACGTCCCGGTGCACCACCCGCCAGGCCGCCGCCAGGGTACGGCCCAACGCCCGCGCCGCCGGACCGTCCAGGCGGGACTCCACCGGTTGGCCGTAGCAGTCGCGGTACGGGTCACCGTCCTCAAGCAGCAACCGGCCACCGGGCACCGACACGTCACGGGTCGGAAACCAGCCGGTCGACGGCGGCGCCAGCGGATCGAGGAGCACCGTCTGCGCGACCGACCCGCCCCGGACCTGGAACTCGCCGGGCCGGACGGTCACCTCGGCGCTCTCCCCCAGGCCGGGCAGCACCAGGCTGCCGAGCGTGGGCAACGTGATCCTGTCGGCCCGCACCGGGACGTGCAACGCGGCCGGGACGCCGGCCCGCAGCGCCGCGGCGACGGCGATGGCCGGCAGTGGGTCGGCTGCCGCGCCGAGGCCGGGCGGGGCCGACGAGTCGAGGCGGTGCACCAGCCCGGGCCGGACGAAGGGGTGCGCCAGGATCGCCCGCACCGCCTCCGGCGCCACCTGGTCGAGGTGGACGAGCAACTCCCAGGCGGCCGTGGTGCCCGACCCGTCCCGGCAGGCCGCCAGCAGCGCCCGGGTGATGGAGAGCTGGGTGTCGGCGAGCAGCGCGAGCGTCGAGGCCGAGCCGTGCCCGGTCGCCAGGTCGTCCAGCAACCCGTCGACGGGCGAGGTGGTCGACCCTTCGCCCGACGCGGGTGGGGTGGGCGGCGGGTAGGCGTCCACGGTGTCGATCAGGCGGAGCAGGTCGGCGCAGTACACCGAGGGGTTGTCGAAGCCGGAGCCGGTGCGCCAGCGGTGGGCGTACAGGCCGCCGCCACACCGGTCGACCACCGGGCAGGCCCGGCAGGTCACGCAGAGCCCTTCTACGCCGTCCTGCCGGACGGCGACCCCGGGGTGCCGCGCGACCTCGTCCACCGAGTGGTCGAACACGTCGAACCCGGTGCCGGCCGCGCCGTGGTACGCGGTCTTCAACGAGTCGACCTGCTCCCAACTGCCGTCCGCCTCGATGACCAGCACGTCGGCCGGCGCGAGGCCGAACGCCTCGGTGCCGCCGCCACCCGGGCGCAGCGCCTCGAACATCCGGATCGACATCGGGCGCCCGTCGTCCACCCACCGCCGGTGCAGCCGCCCCAGCCAGTCCGCGTACGGGGTGGGCTCGGGGCCGGGGCGCTCCGGCGGGTGGTCCCAGGTGGCGTGGGGCAGCAACAGGTCGACCCGGGGCGGGCTCTCGGCCAGCAGCGCCTCGTACACCCGGTCGGGATCGTTGCGGACGTCGATCGTGCAGAGGATGCCGGCGTAGCTGGCGCGGTGCTCCGGCCGTCGGAGCAGGGCCAGCGCCCGGCGGACGAGGTCGTGGCTGCTGCCGCCGTGGGCGAAGACCCGGTGGCGGTCGTTGGCGGCCCGGTCGCCGTCGAAGGAGACGCCGACCCGCACGTCGTACTCGACGAACAGCCGACACAGCTCGTCGTCGAGCAGCACGCCGTTGGTCTGCATGCGCAGGTCGAGCCGCGCCCAGGGGGTGATCGCCGTGCGCAGCTCGGCCAACACCTCCCGTAACCCGGCGGCCCCCAGCAGCAGCGGCTCACCTCCGTGCAGCACCACGTGCACGACCGGCAACTCGTGTTCGCGGGCGTGCTCGGCGATACGCCGTGCGGCGGCCTGGACGGTGGCCGGCGGCATCCGCGTCGGACGGCCACGCCAGGTCTGGTCGGCGTGCTGGTAGACGTAGCAGTGGTCGCAGCTGAGGTCGCACCGGCTGTGCACCTTCAGCACGAACTGGCTGATCCGCCGGCAGGATCCGCCCACTCCGGGCGGACCGCACCGGCAGACCATCACTCAGATGGACGAGTTGAAGGCGGCGACGGCCACGATGCCGGACGGCACGGAGTCGTTGGTGACGACGCGGCTGCGCACCGCCTCGATCAGATCGGCATGCTCGACGGCGATCCGTTCCAGCGGAACGTGCAGGCTACGGGTGAGATCGTCTAGGTCGGGACGGGATGGGCGGGTGGGGGCATGGTCCACAATGAGTCTCCGGGGGCCCGGGGCGCTGGGAGCGCGAGCGGCGGCTGTGGCTCGAACGGCTCTGGTCCGTGACCAGGATAGACAAATATCGACCCAGTGTCACCGTCGGTACCACCGCCGGCACGGCGAGTGGCACCCGGCGGTGGACGGAGGAGGAGCTGACATGTGCCGGAGCATCAAGACGCTGCGTGAGCCGTTCACCCCGCAGGTGACCGACGCGGACGTCGAGGCGGCAGCGTTGCAGTACGTCCGGAAGATCTCTGGCTTCCGGGCGCCCGCCGCGCACAACGCCGCCGCCTTCGACGCCGCGGTGGCCGCCGTGGCCGAGGCGACGCGCACCCTGCTCGACCAACTGGTGGTGCGGGGCGCCGGATCGGGCACCACCGACCGGTCGGCCACCGCCGCCAGCTGATCGCCGCCGACCGGCACAGCACCCGGCCGGGCCTGACCCTGGGGAGGGTCAGGCCGCGGCGAGCGCCGGTGCGACAGTGTCGGGCGCCCAGCGCGAGCGGTGGCACTGCGACCAGCCCCGACAACCCGGGTCACCCAGCGAGCAGAGCCGCAGCCTGCTGAGCACCTCACCGTCCTCGGTGTCCCGCACGTCGAAGTGCACCGGACGGACCGTGCCGTCCGGAGCGACGAGCAGGTGACGGCCCGCGTCGAGCGTGTCGTCGCGCAACAGGCAGTTGCGGCCCAGCAATCGGGCCAGTGCGGCGATGCTCGCGTGCTCGGGAAGCTGCTCGGGCACCCCGTAGCAGTCCACCACCGTGGCGAACTCGCCCGGCGCCTGCCAGACGTCACACACCACCGCGTACGCCGGCAGCCGCGCCGGGTCGGCCACCGCCAGCGGCATCACCACCCGACCAAGCGCCTCCGCCAGCGCCGGGTAGACCTCCACGGGTTGAGCCCCGTCGATTCTCCAGTTCCACAGCTCGGTCATTCCGCCTCCTCGCTGCGTTCGTCCCCACCGGCCTCCGGATCGGGCCTTACACACGATGGTGGGGGGCATTTGACCCCAGCCGGGGGCAAGTTACCGGTCTGTGACCATTCCGGGCAAAATTTCCCTGAGCGGCATTGCTCGGAGTAGCGGGAAGGTGACAGTTTATCGGGTATGGTGCGCCATCCGCGCCACCGCCACCGCGTGTCCTCCCGCGGGTCGACCGCCCCGGTCAGCGCAGGACGACCAGGTGCTCGCCCCGGGGCAGCAGCTCCCCTACCACCGGAGCGCCGGGCACCTCGCCGGCGACCAGCAGGCCACCGGAGGTCTGCGCGTCGGCAAGCAGGAGCCGCTCCGCCTCGTCCGCCGCGCCGAAGTCGGTCCACGGGGTCACCCAGTCCAGGTTGCGCCGGCTGCCGCCGCTGACGAACCCGTCGCGCAGCGCCTCCCGCGCGCCGGCCAGATAGGGCACCCGGGCGGCGTCGATGGCCACCGTGACCTGGCTGGCCCGGGCCAGCTTCGAGGCGTGCCCGAGCAGCCCGAACCCGGTCACGTCGGTGCCGCACCGGATGCCGGCGGCGACCGCCGCCCGGGCGGCCTCCCGATTGAGCGCGCTCATCGTGGCCACCGCCTCCGGGAAGCTCTCCCCGGTCGCCTTGTGCCGGGTGTTCAGCACACCCACCCCGAGCGGCTTGGTCAGCGACAACGGCACCCCGGCCCGCCCGGCGTCGAGGGTGATCAGCTCCTCCGGCCGGACCGTGCCGGTGACCGCGAGACCGTACTTCGGGCCGTCGTCGTCCACGCTGTGCCCGCCGGCCAGGTGACAGCCGGCCTCCCGCGCCACGTCCTGGCCGCCGCGCAACACCTCACGGGCCAACTCCAGCGGCAGCACGTCGCGCGGCCAACAGAGCAGGTTGAGCGCCACCAGCGGGGTGCCGCCCATCGCGTACACGTCGGAGAGCGCGTTGGCAGCGGCGATCCGACCCCAGTCGTACGCGTCGTCGACCACCGGGGTGAAGAAGTCGGCGGTGCTGACCAGGCCGGTCCGCTCGTCCAGGCGCACCACCGCCGCGTCGTCGCCGTGGTCCAACCCGACCAGCAACTCGGCGGTGCCGGTCGCCGGCCCGAGACCGGCCACCATGATCTCCAGCTCGCCCGGCGGGATCTTGCAGGCGCAGCCACCGCCGCGGGCGTACTTGGTCAACCGTACGGGTTCGGTCATCCACCCATGATCGCGACAAGGCACCACGATCGCCACCGTGACCGCCCATCCGGTGACCAAAATCGGACGCCCGAGAACGATCGTGACCGGTGTTACCGCTCCGTGACCCGCTGGGTTGCGTTCTGCCACATCAGGCCGCCTACAGTGGCCGCACCGGGGGTCAACCGACCCCGATCCGGGAGACGACAGGGGACGGTGGACGACGTGACGACGGGCGAACCGCTCATCGTGCTGGACGCGGTCAACAAGTGGTTCGGGCCGCTGCACGTGCTGGACGACGTCTCACTGTCGGTGGGTCGGGGCGAGGTGGTCGTGGTGATCGGCCCGTCCGGCTCCGGCAAGTCGACGCTGTGCCGCACGATCAACCGACTGGAGCCGATCAACTCGGGCACCATCACCTTCGACGGTCAGCCGTTGCCGGCCGAGGGCAAGCCCCTCGCGAAGCTGCGCAGCGAGGTGGGCATGGTCTTCCAGTCGTTCAACCTCTTCGCGCACAAGACCATCCTGGAGAACGTCACCCTCGGCCCGATCAAGGTCCGCAAGGAGAAGCCGACCGCCGCCCGCGAGCGCGGCCTGGCCCTGCTGGACCGGGTCGGCATCGCCAACCAGGCGGACAAGTTCCCGGCCCAGCTCTCCGGCGGCCAGCAGCAGCGGGCGGCCATCGCCCGGGCGCTGGCCATGCAGCCCAAGGCGATGCTCTTCGACGAGCCGACCAGCGCCCTGGACCCGGAGATGGTCGGCGAGGTGCTCGACGTGATGACCTCGCTGGCCAGCGACGGCATGACGATGGTCGTGGTGACCCACGAGATGGGCTTCGCCCGGCACGCGGCGAACCGGGTCATCTTCATGGCCGACGGGCAACTGGTCGAGGACGCCCCACCGGCGGAGTTCTTCGCGAACCCGCGCAGCGAGCGGGCCCGAGACTTCCTCTCCAAGATCCTCACGCACTAGGCGTCCGTAGTGGAGCGCGCCGTACTCGGTGGGCTCCGTTGAAGAAGGAGAAGAGTATGCGTATCAAGCGCGTTGCGGCAGTCGCCGCGGTCGCCGCTCTGGCGCTCGGCCTCACCGCCTGTGGTGGCGACGACGGCGGAGAGGGCACCGGCGCGGGCAGCAAGTCCTTCACCGCCGGTACCACCATGGAGAAGCTGAACAAGGCCCAGAAGATCAAGGTCGGCACCAAGTTCGACCAGCCCGGCTTCGGCCTGAAGGGCCTCTCCGGCAAGCCGGAGGGCTTCGACGTCGAGATCGCGAAGATCATCGTCAAGGAGCTCGGCATCCCCGAGGACAAGATCGAGTGGGTCGAGGCCCCCTCGAAGGTCCGCGAGGACGTGATCGTCAACGGCACTGTCGACCTGGTCGCCGCGACCTACACGATCAACGACAAGCGCAAGGAGCGGATCGCCTTCGCAGGCCCGTACTACGAGGCCGGCCAGAACATCATGGTCAAGAAGGACGACACCACCATCACCGGTCCGGACTCGTTCAAGGACGGCACCAAGAAGGTCTGCTCGGTCACCGGCTCGACGCCGTTCGAGGAGATCAAGAAGTACGTCAAGGACGTCGCCACCCAGCTGGTGCCCTTCGACACGTACGACAAGTGCCGGGACGCCCTCAAGAGCGGCCAGGTCGACGCCGTCACCACTGACAACGTGATCCTGCTCGGCTACATCGCCAAGGACGAGGCGTCGTTCAAGCTGGCCGGCAGCAACTTCACCAAGGAGCCGTACGGCATCGGGGTGAAGAAGGAGGACGCGGACTTCCGCAGCTTCATCAACGACACCCTGGACAAGGCGGTCGGCGACGGCAGCTGGAAGAAGGCCTGGGACAACACCGCCGGCAAGTTCGGCGCGGAACTGGGTTCAGCGCCCACCATCAACCGCTACTGATCTGATCCTTCGATCTGGAGGGTGGGGAGGAACACCGACCCGTGAACGTGCTCATCGACAAGTTCGACGTCTTTGCGGGTGGTTTCTGGCTCACCCTCCAGATCTGCATCCTCGCCGCGATCGGCGCCCTCGTTCTGGGCGCCATCGTGGCGGTGCTGCGCATCTCACCGGTGCCGCCGCTCCGCGCACTCGGCACCGGCTACGTGAACGTCTTCCGCAACATGCCATTGACAGTGGTGATGTTCTTCGCCGCGTTCGGCCTGCCCGCGCTCGGCTCCAACGCGGACTTCCTCCGCATCCCGGTGCTCGACTCGCTGTTCACCCGGCTCGGCACCGACCTGCCGTACTTCCGGTTCGCGCTGATCGCCCTGGTGCTCTACACCGCGGCGTTCGTCTGCGAGGCGCTGCGGTCCGGGGTGAACGCGGTGCCCGCCGGCCAGGCGGAGGCGGCGCGGTCACTGGGCCTGACCTTCGGGCAGAACCTGCGCTACGTGGTGCTGCCACAGTCCTGGAAGGCCTCGATCGTCCCGCTCGGTTCGGTGATCATCGCGATGATCAAGAACTCGGCGCTCGTCGGCTTCTTCGGGGTCGTCGGAGACCTGTCGCAGAGCGCCGACCAGCTCACCTCGGCCGAGGGCTACGCCTTCGTCCCCGTCGCCCTCGGCATCTCGATCGGCTATCTGATCATGACTGTGCCGCTCGGCACCCTGCTGGACCGGATCGAGAAGCGACAGGCGGTGGCCCGATGAGTCAGCAGACCAGCGTCCTCTACGACGTCCCCGGGCCCCGGCAGCGGCGGATCACGCTGATCAGCAGCGTCGTCGCCGGGTTGGTCCTGCTCGTCGGCGCCTACTTCCTGATCTACCGACCCCTGGACGAAAAAGGCCAGTTGTCGATGGAGTTGTGGGGTCCGCTGGTCGACCCCTCCAACGAGAACTTCTCCCTGGTCTGGGAGCGGATCGGCCTCGGCTTCAAGAACACCCTGATCGCGGCGGCGATGGCCATCGTGGCCTCGCTGGTCGTCGGCACGCTGCTCGCGGTGCTGCGGATCCAGCTCAAGAGCCTGTCCCAGCGCACGTTCACCGGCCTCGCCACGCCGCTGGCGTACCTGCTGCGCGGGCTGAGCTGGCTGCTGTCGGCGGTCACCCGCGTCTGCGTCGAGGTGTTCCGCGGCCTGCCCGTCGTGCTCACCATCTTCTTTGTGGCCCGCGGCTTTCCCGAGTTCGGCGTCTACCTCGACAACCTCTGGTACCTGGTCATCGGCCTCACCGTCTATAACTCTGTGGTGATCGGCGAGATCCTGCGCTCGGGCATGGAGGGGCTGCCGGGAGGTCAGGCGGAGGCCGCTTCCGCCATCGGGCTGTCCCCGGCACAGACCACCCGGATGATCCTGCTGCCGCAGGCATTCCGGATCATGCTGCCGGCGCTGATCAGCCAGCTGGTGGTCGTCCTGAAGGACACCTCACTCGGTTTCATCATCAGCTACGAGGAGACCCTGAACATCGGTAAGCAGATCATCGGCGCACTGGAAAATCCCATCCAGGTCTACGTCGTGATCGCCGTTCTCTTCATCGTGGTGAACTACTCGCTGTCGAAGCTCGCACAGTACGTCCAGCGACGGCTCGCCCGGGGTCGCAAGACCGCGAACACCCCGGCGCAGAACCCGCCGCCCGCAGCGCTGATGTCCCAGGCCGAGGGCGGCGCCGGAACAGGCTCCTGACGCTCAGCTCGCACGGCAAAGGGCCAGCCCGAACACCGGGCTGGCCCTTTGCCCGCTCTACCGTCGGGCGCGCGAAGCTAGCGGGCGATCTCGGTGACCCGGGACTCGCGGACCACTGTGACCCGGATCTGACCCGGGTAGGTCAGCTCCTCCTCGATCTGCTTGGCCACGTCACGGGCCAGCACTGCCGCCCCGATGTCGTCGACGTCGTCCGGCTTGACCATCACCCGGATCTCCCGGCCGGCCTGCATGGCGAAGACCTTGTCCACGCCGAGCTTGCTGGCCGCGATCTCCTCGATCCGCTCCAGCCGCTTGACGTACGCCTCCAGGCTCTCGCGACGCGCGCCCGGCCGACCACCGGAGCAGGCGTCGGAAGCCTGGGTGAGCACGGCCTCGATGGTCTGCGGGGGCACCTCGTTGTGGTGCGCCTCGATGGCGTGCACCACGTCCTCGTGCTCGCCGTACTTGCGGGCCAGGTCCGCGCCGATGATGGCGTGGCTGCCCTCCACCTCGTGGGTGAGCGCCTTGCCGATGTCGTGCAGGAACGCCGACCGCTTGATGATGGGCACGTCCAACCGCAGCTCGGCGGCCATGATGCCGGCGATGTGGGCGGTCTCGACCAGGTGCTTGAGCACGTTCTGCCCGTACGAGGTGCGGTAGCGCAGCCGGCCGAGCAGGGTCACCAGCTCCGGGTGGATCTCGGTGATGCCGACCTCGACAAGGGCGTCCTCGGCGGCGCGGAGGCAGAGCTGCTCCACCTCCTGCCGGGCCAAGTCGTAGACCTCCTCGATCCGGTGCGGGTGGATGCGCCCGTCCAGGACCAGCTTCTCCAGGGTCACCCGGCCCACCTCGCGACGGACCGGGTCGAAGCAGGAGAGCAGCACCGCTTCGGGGGTGTCGTCGATGATCAGGTTGACGCCGGTCACCGACTCGAAGGCGCGGATGTTGCGCCCTTCCCGGCCGATGATCCGCCCCTTCATCTCGTCACCGGGGAGGTGCAGGACGCTGACCACGCTCTCCGCGGTCTGCTCGCTGGCGACCCGCTGGATCGCGTCCACCACTATGTGTCGAGCGCGCTGCTCGGCGGTGTTGCGGGCGTCGGACTCGATGTCCCGCACGAGCAACGCCGCTTCCCGCTTGGCCTGCGTCTCGATGGCGTCGACCAGCTCCATTCGCGCGGAGTCAGCGGTGAGCCCGGCGACCCGCTCCAGCTCCCGGCGGCGCAGCTCCTCCGACTCGGTCAGCTCGGCCTCGCGCTGGGCGAGCGCGGCCTCCCGGGCGGCGAGGGCGGCCTTCGCGGCGGTGAGCTGCCGCTCCCGCTCGGCGAACCGCTCCACCTCCTCGGTGTGCATCCGCTCCCGCTCGTCCATCCGGGCTGCCCGACGTTCCACCTCGGCGGCCTGCTCCCGGGTGGTGGCGGCGAGCACCGCGACCTCCCGTTCGCCGCTGCGCCGGGCTGCCGTCCGCAACTGCTCGGCGTCCGCCTCGGCCTGCTTGTGGGCGCGCTCCAGAACGGTGTCCGCCTCGGCCCGGGCGTCGTCGAGGACCCGCCGCGCCTCGGCGCGGGCCGCCTTCGCCTCGGCCTTCGCCGCCGCCGCCTCGGTACGGGCCGCTGCGGCCGCTGACTTCGCCACGTCGATCGTGCTGTTCGCCTCGTCGGCCGCGGTCCGCAGCGCGGCCAGGGACTGCTCCTGGCGGTCCTTCTCGGCGATGAAGGCGGGATCCTCCGGAGCCGGTGCGGCGCCCATCCGGCGCAGTGTCCGGACGCCGACCAGCACGGCCCCGATCACCACCACCGCGAGGACGAGGACGGCCGCGAGGAGCACGACGTCGAACGCGTTCATGCCGGGACCCCGTCGGGTCTACCGATGAACCTGTGCCGCCGCCCCGCCATGGCCGCCTCCCCTAACGTCGAGACCGCAGCGACCGTGCCGGGGGCACACTCCTGCGGCTGTGGACGCCCGACCGGAGCGGCTGGCCGTGGGTAGCTTTCTCCGCCGGCGGTGCCCGTGGGCAGCGTCGGCGACCGGGTGCAGTTGTCGCAGCGTTCCGGACCGGCCTGTCCGGAACTGCCGCCAAAGGCCGCGGAGTCGGCCAAAGTGATGCTGTTCTGTTACGCGATCTATGTTGTGCGCTTAGCCTGCGCTGGTCGGGCAATGTGAGCCTGTATGGCGAGGCTAGGTCGCCGGGGGTGCTCTGGTCAAGGACTCATGATCAAACCCCCCGAACGGAGAGAAGTTGCCGCGTCACTCAAAGCTGATGTCGTGTCGGACACGGAAGGACAAACGCGGCGAGCCGACGGCTCCGATACGGATGTCGTGCCTGTTCAGAGACTGCGGCACCCCGGCGTTCAGCCGACTTTGTGACACCAGCGACCCTCCGCCCGCACCCGGCCCCTCGTCGGGCTCGCCACGCCAAGATCGTGCTACATCCCGGAAGTCGACGCCGTCGCGTTAGGGAGGACGACCGTTCGGCGACCGGCACAGCCTTGCCGATCATGGAGTTGTGGTGGGCGACAAAGCGTCTGCAAAACGGCCAAACCGGGCACCACAACTACATGATCAACCGCCCCTACTCCGCGATCTTGCGCTTTCTGTCCCGACACAAGGGGGCATTCCGCCTATCTCGACGACCGAAACTGCAAGATCGGCGCGGTCTTCTCCTTCGACCCACGTTGATCTACCAGAAGTCCGGTCGTCCAGCACGCTCGGCGGGCGGTGGTCACCCCGCCCGGACCGCTCATCGCACGTCGCTCACTCGACCAGACGGTTGTCGCGCTCCAACTCGCCCTCGGCGTCGGCGAGCGCGTCGGCGTCGATCTGCTCGGCGAACTCGGCCGCCTCGGCGCTCTGCGCGGCTAGCGCGTCCTTCACCGCCCGGATGGCCACACCAGGCGGGTAGCCCTTGCGGGCCAACATGCCCACCAGCCGGCGGAAGACCGCGTCCGGCTCACCTCGAGCGGTGCGCAGCTTGCGCTCCACCAGGCCACGGGCGGTGTCCGCCTCGGTCTCCTCGTCCAGCTCACCCAGCGCCTCGGTGGCCACCTCGCCGTCCACGCCCTTGCGGCGCAGCTCGTTGGCGAGCGCCCGGCGAGCGAGGCCGCGCCCGGCGTGCCGGCTGGACACCCAGGCCCTGGCGAACGCTGCGTCGTCGATGATGCCGACCTCGTCATACCGGTCGAGCACCTCGGCCGAGACCTCCTCGGAGATGCCCCGCTTGGCCAACGCCCCGGCCAGCTCGGCCCGGGTACGGGGCCGGACGGCTAGCTGGCGCAGGCAGATCTCGCGGGCCACCTCCGACTCGTCGCGCGGAGGGGCCGGAGACTCGACGGCGTCGGCCTCCTCGGACCGACCCCGGCGGCCTCGCCGAGGGCGGGGCGCATCGGTGGCGTCGCCCGTACGAGGCGGACTGGCATCCCAGCCCCGCCCCGTACGAGCGCGTCGTCCTGCCATGGGTCAGCGACCGATCAGAAGTCGACCGGCGGCAGCTCCGGGCCACCGGCGGCGTCACCCGCGCCGACCCCGACGCCGAGCTTCTCCAGGATCTTCTTCTCGATCTCGGCGGCCACGTCCGGGTTTTCCTTCAGGAACTCCCGGGCCTTCTCCTTGCCCTGGCCGAGCTGGTCGCCGTCGTACGTGTACCACGCTCCGGACTTGCGGATGATCGCCTGCTCCACGCCGACGTCGATCAGCGAGCCCTCACGCGAGATGCCCTTGCCGTACATGATGTCGAACTCGGCCTGCTTGAACGGCGCGGCGACCTTGTTCTTCACGACCTTGACCCGGGTGCGGTTACCGACCACGTCGGTGCCGTCCTTGAGGCTCTCGATGCGTCGCACGTCGAGCCGGACCGAGGCGTAGAACTTCAGCGCCCGACCACCGGTGGTGGTCTCCGGGCTGCCGAACATGACGCCGATCTTTTCCCGCAGCTGGTTGATGAAGATCGCCGTGGTGCCGGTGTTGCTGAGCACACCGGTGATCTTCCGGAGCGCCTGGCTCATCAGCCGGGCCTGGAGGCCCACATGGCTGTCGCCCATCTCGCCCTCGATCTCGGCGCGCGGCACCAGGGCCGCCACCGAGTCGATCACGATGATGTCGATCGCGCCGGAGCGGATCAGCATGTCCGCGATCTCCAGCGCCTGCTCGCCGGTGTCCGGTTGCGAGACCAGCATCGCGTCGGTGTCGACGCCGAGGGCCTTCGCGTACTCCGGGTCGAGCGCGTGCTCCGCGTCGATGAAGGCGGCGATGCCGCCGAGCCGCTGGGCGCTGGCCACCGAGTGCAGCGCCACAGTGGTCTTACCACTGGACTCCGGGCCGTAGATCTCGACCACCCGGCCACGGGGCAGGCCGCCAATGCCGAGGGCCACGTCGAGCGCGATGGAGCCGGTCGGAATGATTGCGGTCTGGACGACCGGCCGGTCACCCAGCCGCATCACCGAGCCCTTGCCGAATTGCTTGTCAATCTGAGCGAGAGCAAGGTCGAGTGCCTTCTCCCGGTCAGGCCCTGCTGCCATGTTTGCCACCCCTGCCTTCGCCGGCGTCTTTGCTGAGCTTCGCGTCACGCGGACACGCTAGGCGCTAGGTCCGACAGAAAACCAGCCGACGGGCCGCGAGCTGTGGACGAGCACCCAGCTGTGGACAGTAGCCGAACAGGTGTACGACTCGACAAGTGACACGCGGAATGGGCGAGAAGGCTGCTCAGCGTAGTCGGGCGGGCACTCGATCGGGGTACGCGGCACAAACCGCCCGCCACACCGCGTGCGTCTGCTCCCCCGATGCCAGGGCCTGCTCGATGGTCCGCCCGCCGAGCTGGGACAGCACCTGATCGCGGGCGATGCTGGCCGCGTAGCCGGGCCCGAACGCCTCGTCCAGCCGCGTCCAGAAGTCGGTCAGCCGCACAGTGATCAGCCCTCCTCGTCCGGTGCCCCGGTCGGCACCGGGCGCAACGCTAGCGCCACCAGGGGCGCCGCCGCGACCGCCGCGAGCAGGGTGAGCACGGGATATCCGGCGAACTGCATGACAAACCCGCTGACCACTGCGGCGCCGGCCCCGGCCAACCCCATGATCAGATCGGACAGCCCCTGGACGCTCGGCCGCACCTCGGCCGCCACCGACTCGGACAGCAGGGTCGAGCCGGCCACCATCGTCCCCGACCAGCCCAACCCGAGCAGGACCAGACCGACCGAGAGCCGAGGCGTGTGGTGCCCGGCGGTGCCGGCGACCGCGCAGGCGGCCAACAGCAGCCCGACCCCACCGAGGATCACCGCCCGTCGACCGAGTCGGTCGGTGAGCCAACCGACCACCGGGGAGAACGCGTACATGCCGGCGATGTGCAGGCTCAGCACGATGCCGACCAGCCGCAACACGTCGGCGTCGGCGTGCGACTCACCGAGCCGGACCGGAGTCATCGCCATCACCGCCACCATCACCAGGTGACCCACCGCCACGGCGGCGATGCCGAGTCGGGCGGCGGGCTGTCCGCGTACCACCGACCAGGCCGCACGCATCCCGGCGCCGCGCGGCGCGCGCACCTCGACCGGCGCGGCGGCCGGCGTCGCACCGCCACCTGCCGCCGGCGCCTCGGCCGCCACGGCGGTCGCCGTCGCGTCGGCGGCCGGCGGCAGATCGGCGGCCGGTGCGTCGGCCGCCGCGAGCCGCCGCGCCGTGAGCAGCGGGTCGGGCCGGAGCAACCCGAGGAGTACGACGGCAGCCAGCACGAACGCGGCCGCGCTGAACGCGAACGGGCCGGCCAGCGGGGGCAGCCCCCAGCCGGTGGTGACGCGGTCGGCCAGCGCGGCGAAGTTGGGCGCGGCCACCGCACCGATGGTGGTGGCCCAGACGATCAGGGAGAGCTGCCGCCCTCTGCGGGCCGGCTCGGCGAGGTCCACTGCCGTGTAGCGGGCCTGCAGGTTCGCCGCGGTGCCCCCGCCGAAGAGCAGCATGCCGAGGAAGAGCAGCGGCACCCAGCGGGTGGCCGCGGCCAGCACCACCAGCAGGCCACCGACGGCGCCGACCGTGTACGCCAGCACCAGGCCCGGCCGGCGGCCGTGCCGCGCCATGATCCGGGTGACCGGGACGGCGAGCAGCGCGGCACCGACCACCCCGGCGCTCTGCGCGACACCGGCCACCGCGGTCCCGGCGATCCGTGCCGCGAGCAGCGCGCCCACGGCGATGCCGATGGTCACGCCGATCCCGCCGATGATCTGGGTGGTGAAGAGCAGCCGCAGGGTACGCCGCTGGATCGACGCGACGTCGGGTCGGGCGGCGGTACGCGGCGCGGTCAGGTCGGTCGCCATCGGCGCTCCTGTCGGAAGGGGTGCCTCATCCTCGCGCACCCGCACCGACCGGCGGCAGTGGGTTTCGCCGGAACGGGGTCGCCACCGGCGCGGCCCACGCCCAGGGTGCCCGGATGAGCGAGGCCGGGGTGCTGGTGGTCGCGCGGGGTGGCTGGCTAGCCGGGCAGGGCGCGGGTGACGACGGTGAGGTCGGCGACCAGGCCCTCGTACGCCTTGTCCTGGTCGTCGGCCCGCAGGACGGCGGACGGGTGGATGGTGGCCAGCAGCCGAGCCTGCGGCGCGTCGGCCCGCTTTCCGGCGTTGTCCACCGGCACCTGTTCGAAGTCCGCTGGGTGTTGGGCCGACTCCGGCCAGGGCAGCAGCTCGCCCCGCTGCCGGGTGACCCGGAAGGACGGGCCGAGCAGGGCCTTGGCGGCGGTCGCGCCGAGCACCACCACGATCTCCGGACGCAGCCGGGCGAACTCGGCGACCAACCAGGGGCGACAGGCGGTGATGTGCACCTGGTCCGGGGTCTGGTGGATCCGCCGCTTGCCGCGCTGAACAAAACGGAAGTGCTTTACGGCATTTGTGAGGAAGAGGAGACCCGGGTCCAGCCCGGCGTCATCGACGGCGCGGCGCAGCAGGCGTCCGGCCGGGCCGACGAAGGGCAGCCCCTTCTGGTCCTCCATGTCGCCGGGCTGCTCGCCGACGAGCACCACGCGGGCGCTCTCGTCGCCCCGACCGAAGACCGTCTGCGAGGCGTCCCGGTACAGCTCACAGCCCCGGCAGCCGCCGGCGGCGGTGCGCAGGTCGTCGATGGTGTCGGCGTCGGGCGGAATGAACCGCTGGGCGCCCGGAGCACTTTCGGCCATGCCGACTGTTATATACCCGTTCGATGCTCGCCGCCGGATACGCCCCGGCACCCCGGCCGCAACGCGTCAGTACCCGTTGCCGCCCCCGTCTCCGCCGGACGCGATCGCGATCAGCACGATGACGATGATGATGATCGCCACCGCCACCGCTATCCAGATCCCCTTACGAGCCCCACCAGAAGCCATGTCCCCCACCTCCGGGCGCCCGCATACCCGTCCCCGCCGTCCCGAATCCCCGCGATCTTGCACTTTCTGCCCCGACCAACGTGCACAGACCCGACATTTCGCCAACACAAACTGCAAGATCGCGGGCGCGGCGGGGTGCGGGAGGCGCGGGGGGTCAGGTGGGGAAGCCCTGGGAGGGGGGTGGGTTTTCGGCTTGGGCCAGTGCGGCGGCCAGCGGAGCCAGGTCGGCGGGGTCCAGGGAGCTGACGGTGATGCGCAGGGCCGGCGGGGCGGCGATCCGGTAGAGGGCGCCGGGGGCCACCGCCCAGCCGGCGTCGCGGAGCGCGGTCACCGTGCTGGTCTCGTCCGCGACCGGCAGCCAGACGTTGATGCCGCTGCGACCGTGTGCTGTCAGCCCGTGCTCGGCCAGCGCGGCGAGCAGCCCGTCGCGGCGCTGCTCGTAGCTCTGCGCCGCCCGCTGCACCAACTCGGTGACCGCCGGGTCCCGCCACAGGGCGAGCACCAGGCGTTGCAGGACTGTGGAGACCCAGCCGGCGCCGACCCGGGTACGGCCGCTCACCCGGGCCACAGTCGTCTCGTCGCCGACCAGCACCGCCATCCGCAGGTCCGGGCCGAAGGGCTTGCTCACCGAGCGGAGGAAGGCCCAACTCGCTGTCGCACCAGCGAGCGGGTGCAGGGGTACGCGGGCCAGTTCGGCCGCGTGGTCGTCCTCGATCAACAGCAGGTCCCGTCGGCCGGCGAGCAGCGTCCGCAGCGCCTCGGCGCGGGCCGCGGAGACGGCGGCGCCGGTCGGATTCTGCGCCCGGCTGGTGACGATCAGCGCCCGCGCTCCGGCGGCGAGTGCCGCGGCCACCCCGGCGACCAGCGGCCCCTCGTCGTCCACCGGTACGCCGATCGGACGCAGGCCCAGCGCGGCGACGAGGTCGAGCAGGTTGGCCCAGCCCGGGTCCTCGACCGCCACCGCGTCGCCGGGGCGCAGGTGGGCGCCGAGCAACCGCTCGATGCCGTCCAGCGCACCGCCGGTGAGCGTCAACTCCCCGGCCGGTACGCCGTCGACGCGCAGCCGGGCGCGGGCCATCTCGGCCAGTTCGGGCAGCACTCCGGCATCGGAGTAGCCGACCGACGGGCCGTTCTCGGTGGCGAGCGCCGCCAGGTGCGGGCCCAGCGGGGGCAGCAGACGGGGGTCGGGTTCACCCCGGGACAGGTCTCGGGCGCCGGGCAACGGTGGGGGGCGCAGCGCGGAGCGGCGGGCGGCCACCGGCGGGCGGGGGCGGACCCGGGTGCCGTGCCGACCGGCGGTGGCGAGCAGACCACGTTGGCGTAGCTCCTGGTAGGCGCGGGCGACGGTGGCGGGGCTGACCCCCAACTCGGCGGCGAGTGCCCGCACAGGCGGCAGGGCGGCCCCCGGGGACAGGGCGCCGGTACGGATGCCCGACTCGATGCTGGCCGAAATCTCGACGGCTGTCGTACCGGTGAGCTGATAGTGTGCTGACACAAATAAGAGATTGTACTAGAACAAAGGGGCGCGCGCATGTATCCACCCACCGCCCGGACCACACCCCACCGCTCCCGCGAAAAGATGAGCTACGACCAGGCCGCCGCCCACGCCGTGCTCGACGAGGCGTACGACTGCGCGCTCAGCTTCATCGTCGACGGCCAGCCACGAGTGCTGCCCACCCTGCACGTCCGCATCGGCGACACGCTCTACCTGCACGGCTCCACCGGCAGCCGGCCGCTGCTCGCCGCCCGGGGCGACGACGGGTTGCCGGTCTGCGTCGCGGTGACACTGCTCGACGGGCTGGTCTACGCCCGTTCCCAGTTCCACCACAGCGCCAACTACCGCTCGGTCGTCGCCCACGGCACCGCCCGACTGGTCACCGACGAGCGGGAGAAGCTCGCCATGCTCACCGCGCTGGTCGAGAAGGTCGGCGCGGGACGCAGCACCGCCACCCGTCCGCCCAGCCATCGCGAGCTGGCCGAGACCGCCGTACTGGCGCTGCCACTACGCGAGGTGTCCGTCCGGGCCCGCACCGGCGGGGTCCGCGACGACGAGGCCGACCTGCACCTGCCGCACTGGGCCGGCGTGCTGCCACTGCGACTCACCGCCGGGGCACCCGAGCCGGACGCCGGGGTCACCGCGCCGCTGCCGGCGTACCTGCGGACGCCCCGCACGCCCTGGCACGACCCGGTGCCGCTGCACGGTGAGCACGTTCGGCTGGAGCCGCTGGAGCTGGCGCACACCGACGAGTTGCACGCCGCCACCGCGGACCCCGTGGTGTGGCGGCACCTCAGCGTCGCGCCGCCCACCGCCCCCGCCGAAACCGCCGAGGTGATCGGCACCGCCCTGGCCGCCCAGCACCGGGGCGAGCGGGTGGCCTGGGTGCAGCGGTGCGCGGCGACCGGGGCGGTGGTGGGCAGCACCTCCTACTACGACATCGACCCGGAGCGGCGGGCGGTGGCCATCGGGCACACCTTCCTCGGCCGGCCCTGGTGGCGTACCGGGATCAACCCGGAGGCGAAGCTGCTGCTGCTCAGCCGGGCCTTCGACGACCTGGGCGCGGTACGGGTCGCCTGGCACACCGACATCCGCAACGTTCGTTCCCAGGCGGCCATCGAACGGCTCGGCGCGACCCGGGAGGGGGTGCTGCGGATGCACCGGCAACGCCCGGACGGCTCCTGGCGGGACACCGTGCAGTACGCGATGACCGTCGACGAGTGGCCGAACGCACAGGCCAGGCTGCGAGAAAGACTTCTGCGGACGGCACCGGTGGCGTGATGATGGCGGGCGTGCTGGGGATCACCGACATCTGGACGTACGTGCTGGGCACCGTGGCCATCATCCTGCTGCCCGGGCCGAACTCACTCTTCGTGCTCTCGACCGCGGCCAAGCGGGGCGTCGCGGTCGGCTACCGGGCCGCCGGTGGCGTGTTCGTCGGCGACGGGGTGCTGATGTTCCTCTCCGCCGCCGGGGTGGCGTCGCTGCTCAACGCGTACCCGCCGCTGTTCATGGTGATCAAGTACGCCGGTGCCGCGTACCTCGGTTATGTCGGGGTGACCATGCTGCTCGGCGCCGTGCGGCGCTGGCGCGACCGCAACGACCCGAACACGCCGCGGCTCATCGACGCCGCGGAGCCGGCGGCGATGCGCAGCCCGTTCCGCAAGGCGCTGGTGATCAGCCTGCTGAACCCGAAGGCGATCCTGTTCTTCATCTCGTTCTTCATCCAGTTCGTCGACCCCGGCTACGCCTGGCCGGCGCTGTCGTTCCTGCTGCTCGGGCTGATCGCTCAGGTGACCAGCGCGCTCTACCTGACCGCCTTGATCTTCGCGGGCACCTTCCTGGCCGCCCAGTTCCGCCAACGCCGCCGCCTGGCAGCCGGTGGCACCACCGCCGTGGCCGCCCTCTTCCTGGCCTTCAGCCTCAAGCTAGCCACCGCCAGCGCCAGCTGACCCCCCTCGGTCCGCCCGCCCGCCCGCCCTCGCGATCTTGCACTTTCGGTCGTAGAAACGCGCATTCTGAGCCGTTTTGTCGCCGCAGAAACTGCAAGATCGCGAGGGTGAGAAGGCGGGAGAGGGCGGGGCCGAGGGGTCAGGTGCCGTCGCCGCCGGAGCCGCCGCCGCCTACGCCGGTGCCGCCGGCGGTGCCGCCCAGGCCGTAGCCCGGTCGGATCGGCTCGTCGGGGTGGCGGCTGACGTGGGCCGACCCGGCGATCTGCGCGGACCAGTCGGCGTGCGCGGCCGCTGCGGCGTGCCGGTTGATCGCCTGGCGGATCCAGCCGTCCACTGTGGCGACCCAGTCCCGCCGGTCGGCGCCCTGGTGCCAGATCCGGAACCGGCTGATGCTCTGGTGGGTGATTCCGGCCAGCGCCAGCCGGCGATCCATCCAGAGGATCGCCTCCAGGCCCGCCGAGTTGGTCACGAAGATCACCTCCAGCTCGGTGATCGGGCCGGCGTAGAGCGGCCCCACCCAGTAGCCCCAGCGCTGGTGCAGGGGCAGGGTGTGCTCCACCCCTGGCAACCCGCCCTCCAGCAACCCGGACTGGCGGATCATGAAGCCCAGCGTGTCCAGCGCCGCCAGCACGTGCTGCTGGGTGGGGATCGGATGCACGAAGACCGGCACCATGGCCCCCTGGTCAAGGTCGGGGTCGAGCGACACCTCGGTCCGCAGGCCCATCCGCAGGCTCAGCAGCGGCACCCCACCGAAGGTGGTCACCGGGGTCTCCCACGGCAGCGGGAACGCGAAGTCGACCGCCCGCCGCCGACCGGCCGGTACGACGAACCGGCCGGCGATCGGCAGGTGGTGGAACTGCACGAGACGTCGGGCCGCGGCCGGGTCGTCCGGCTCGACAGTGGTGACGAGGCCGAGCCGGATGTGCCGCACCAGCACGTCCTCCGGGCCGGCCGCGACTGTCACCCGCCCGGGCAGGCGCAGGCCCGGGCGGGTACTCGGGTTGGGCAGCGTGGTCTGCACGGAGAGTCCGGTGCCACCGGACTCCGGGGACACTCCCGTCAGCCGCACCGCGCGCCCCCTCCCGGGACGGGGCCCCGGCGGCCCCACCAGGCGCGCCTACCCGGTCGGGGTCGGCTCAAGCCCGCCCGCGTCGAGCGGCGCTGCCATGGGGAGCGTCGACCCGGCCGTACTTCGTCGGTACGGCCGGGTCGACAGGTCAGCGCAACCGACGCCCGCGCGGGACCGTGTCGGTCTCGTCGTCGAACTCCCCGATGACCTCCTCAAGGAGGTCCTCCAGGGCCACGAAGCCGATCGGCCGGGCCGGGCCACCGCCGTTGCGGACCAACGCGAGCTGCGACTGCCGGGCCCGCATCGCCGCCACCGCCTCGGTGACCGAGGACGTCGCGGGCAGCGTGAACGCGGGGGTCATCAGCTCCCCGGCGGTGGCGACCCGGCCGGTGGTGACCACCCGTACCGCCTCCCGGACGTGCACGAGCCCGCACACGTCACCCGCCTCGTCGAGCACCGCGAGCCGGGATCGGCCGCTGTCGCGGCTGACCTCCTCGATCCGCTCGGCCGGGTCGTCCCGTCGGACGGTGACCATGGTGGCGAACGGTTCCATCACCTGCGCCACCGACGTGCCCTGCAACTCCAGCATGCTGGTCAACAGCTGGTGCTGCTCGGCACCGAGCAGCCCGTGCTCTCGGGACTGCTCCAACAGGATCCGCAGCTCGTCCGGGCCGTGCACCTGGGCGAGCTGGTCCTGCTGGTTGACGCCGAACAGCCGCAGGATCGCGTTGGCCAGGGCGTTCAGCGCGGAGAGCACCGGCCGGGAGACCCGGGCGAAGGCGCGGAACGGCAACGCGAGCAGCGTCGCCGAGCGCTCCGCGTCGGTGATCGCCCACGACTTCGGTGCCATCTCCCCCACCACCAGGTGCAGGAAGGTCACCACCCCGAGGGCGAAGACCAGGGCGATCAGGTGACTGGCCGCGTCCGGTAGGCCCACCGCGTGCAGCAGGGGGCTGAGCAGGTGCTCGATCGCCGGCTCGGCCAGCGCACCGAGACCCAGGGTGCACAGCGTGATGCCGAGTTGCGCGCCGGCCAGCATCAGCGACAGCTCGCGGACGCCGTCCAACGCGGCCCGTGCCGCCCGGCCACCGTTCGCCGCCGCCTGCTCCAGGCGGTAGCGCTTGCTGGCCACCAGGGCGAACTCGGCGGCCACGAAGAACCCGTTCAGCGCCAGCAGGATCACCGAACTGAACAGCGCGATCCCGGGGCTCATGCGGTCACCTCAGGTTTGGTCAGCTGCAACCGCACCGAGTCGGCCACGTGCCGGTCCACGGCCAACACCTCGACCAACGCCCGGGGCTCCGCCTCGTTGTCCTCGCCATCCGCCCCCTCGGGTTGCAGGCTGATCTCCAATCGGTCACCGACCTCGGGCACCCGGCCCAGCTCCCGCATCACCAACCCGGACAGGGTGTCGTACTCGGGGGCCTCGGGCAGGGCGATGCCGGTGCTGTCGGCGACCTCGTCGATCCGCCAGCGGGCCGGCACCACCCAGGACCCGTCGTCCTGCCGGGCCGGCGCCCGCTCCGGTGGGTCGTCCTCGTCTCGGATCGGGCCGACCAGCTCCTCGGCGATGTCCTCCAGCGTGATGACGCCGGCGAATCCGCCATACTCGTCGACCACGCACGCCATCTGCCGGTGCCCGGCCCGCAGGCGGTCGAGCACCGTGGGCAGGGGCAACGTCTCCGGTACGAGCAGCGGCGGCCCGGCCACCGCGCTCACCGGGGTGGTGGCCCGCTCCCCCGGGGGTACGCCGAGCACGTCGGCGATGCCGACAATGCCGAGCAGGTCGTCGACGCCCTCCGCACCGCGTACCGGGAAGCGGGAGTGGCCGGTGTCCAGCAGCTCGACCACCCGGCTCACCGGTTCGTGCGCCCGGACGGTGTGCACGTCGACGCGCGGCACCATGGCCTCGCCGGCGGTCAGTTCGCGGAAGTCCAGACCTCGGTCGAGCAGCGTGGACATCTCGGCGTCGAGGCTGCCCTCCTCGCGGGACTCGGCGATGATCTGTTCCAGGTCCGCCGGGGTGGCGCCGCTGGGCAGTTCCTCGATCGGCTCGATGCCGATGCGGCGCAGCAGCCGGACCGAGGCCCGGTCGAAGAGCCGGATCAGCGGCCCGGCGACGGCCAGGTAGATCAGGGTGGAGCGGCTCAGCGCCCGGGCCAGTTGCACGGCCCGGGCGATGGCCAGGTTCTTCGGGGCCAGCTCACCGAGGACCATCTGCACGATGGTGGCGATGACCAGTGCCAACGCCACCGACAGCGGCAGGCTGACCGCCTCGCTGACGCCGGCCACGCCGAGCAGGTCGGCGAGACCACCGCCCAGATACGGCTCGGCGACGTAGCCGACCAGCAGCGCGGTGACGGTGATGCCGAGTTGGGCACCGGAGAGCATGAAGGAGAGCCGGCTGGTGACGGTCAGGGCCCGGGCGGCGGCCTGATCGCCGTCATCGGCAAGCTGGCGCAGCTTGCCCCGGTCCACGGCGACGTAGCCGAACTCCTGCGCCACGAAGTAGCCGGTGGCGGCAGTGAGAAGGATGATCAGTAGGAGACCAACGACGATCAACACGGGTCGCTCAGGGCTCCCGGGGTCGTCGGTACGGGGATATGCCGGGCACGACCCGGCTGGCTACTGCTGCCCTCCTGGGCAGAAGAGTCGATCATGCCGTCATTTTATCGGCGCTGGCTGGGACTCCGCTGGGGGTGGGCCGAAGGAGCGGAACGTCCGGTTCAGCGAGCGCCCCGGTTTGTCACGCCGGCCCGCCGCCTGGCGGTCGTCACGCCGGCCCCGCCGGCCCGCCGCCTGGTCCGCGTTCGGCCAGCTCATCGGCGTCGAGCAGGCTCCGGTCGAGCCGCCCCGACCGGTACGCGGCTCGCCCGATCATCTGCGCAGCCACCGGCGCGGTCGCCAACTGGAAGACCGCCACCAGCAGGATCATGCCCAGGTCCGCCGGGGACCGCAGCCGCAACGCGATGCCCAGCAGCAACAGGAGCACCCCGAGCACCTGCGGCTTGGTGGCCGCGTGCATCCGGGACAGCGCGTCCGGGAAACGCAGTACGCCGATCCCGGCGGCCAGGGCGAGCAGGGCGCCGGCCACCAGGCAACCGGCGCCGATCCAGTCCGCGATCGTCGCGATCACTGCTGCTCCCGGACGGCGAAGCGGACCAGCGACACCGAGCCCACGAAGCCGAGCAGGGAGAGCACCACCAGCACGGGCAGCGTGGTGGCGTGCCGGTTGACCGCCGCCTCGGCGCCCACCGCGCCGACCATCGTGGCGAGCAGCATGTCCGCGGCGATCACCCGGTCCACCAGCGACGGGCCACGGTAGAGGCGAGTCAGCGCGAGGAGCGCGGTGACCGACAGCAGTGCGGTGAGGACGACGGCCAGGAAGGTGGTCACGGGCGGGTTCCCTTCTCGGGTGAGGTGACGTCGAGTCGGCGCAGTTCACTGGTGGAGCCGACCGTGCGGACGATTCGCCGCTCGACGGCGAGCGTGCGGGCCCGGGCCACGTCCAGGTCCCCGGGGCCATGGGTGTCCAGGACGTGCAGGTAGAGCGTTCCGGAGTCCCGGTCCACCTCGAGGACCAGCGTGCCCGGCACCAACGAGACCGCCTCGGCGGTGAGCGCCAGGTTCAGGTCGGTGGACACCCGCAACCGGACCGCGATGATCGCCCCACGCGGTCGGTAGCCGGGCTGCACGGCGATCCGGGCGACGTGCAGGCTCGCGCTGACCAACTCGACGGCGAACCGGCCCACGAACACCAGCAGAGCCCACGGTCGCAACCGGCCGCCGAAGCTGACCGCCGGCAGCGGGTAGAACACCAGCACGGCCGCACCGACCAGCAGGCCACCGACCAGGTTGGCCCAGGTGATGTCGCCCCAGAGCAGGTTCCAGACCAGCACCAGCCACCCGAGTGCCACCGCCTGGTCCCGCCAGCGCCCGAGCCGGCCCCGCCCCACCACGGCGGGCCCGGGGGTGTCGGGAGCCGGCTCCGGGGAGCCGGTCACGGCACACCGCCCGGCAGCACCGCACGGACGTACGGGGTGCGCAGCCGCAGGTCCTCGGCCGCGTCGGCGGTGACGTCGAAGAGCGGACCGGCCAGCACTGTCAACGCCAGCCCGATGGCGACCAGAGCCACTGTGGCGCCCACCATCAGCCTCGGCAACTGGACGACCGGCTCGCTGGTGGCCAGCCGGGGCGCGCGCCAGAAGGCGATGTTCCACACCCGGGACGCCACGTACAGGGTGAGCAGGCTGGTCAGGGTGCCGGCCGCGACCAGCACCCCGGGCAGCGGCCCGCCGGCCGCCACCCCGGCCTGGAGCAGGCCGAGCTTGCCGAGGAAGCCGGAGAACGGTGGCACTCCGGCGAGATTCATGGCCGGGATGAAGAAGAGCACGCCCAGCAGCGGCGCCACCCGGGCCAGACCGCCGATACGACGCAGGTCGGTGCTGCCGGCACGCTCCTCGACCAGTCCGGCGACCAGGAACAGCGTGGTCTGGATGGTGATGTGGTGCACCACGTAGAAGATCGCGCCGGAGAGGCCGGCGACGGTGCTCAACGCCACCCCGAAGATCATGTAGCCGATGTGACTGACCAGGGTGAACGAGAAGAGTCGCTTCAGGTCGGACTGGGCCACCGCACCGAGGATGCCGATCACCATGGTCAGCCCGGCGACGACCATGAGCAGGATGTGGGCACGCCCACCGGGAAACAGCAACGTCTCGGTACGGATGATCGCGTAGACGCCCACCTTGGTGAGCAGACCCGCGAAGACGGCAGTGACCGGGGCCGGCGCGGTGGGGTAGCTGTCCGGCAGCCAGGCCGACAGGGGAAAGACCGCCGCCTTGATCGCGAAGGCCAGCAGCAACATCAGCTCCAGGGCCAGTCGGACACCGTCGGGCAGGTCGTCGAGGCGCTGGGCGAGCTGGGCGAGATTGAGCGTGCCGGTGGCGGCGTACACCAGACCGACCGACGTCAGGAAGATCATCGAGGAGAGGATGCTGACCACCACGTACGTCGACCCGGTCCGGATGCGGGTCTCGGTGCCCCCCAGGGTGATCAGCACGAAACTGGCGGCCAGCAGGATCTCGAACCCGACGAAGAGGTTGAACAGGTCACCCGCCAGGAACGCGTTGGTGACGCCGGCGGTGAGCACCAGATACGTCGGGTGGAAGATCGACACCGGCGAGCTCTCGCTCGTCTCGCTGCGACCCTGGCCGATCGAGTAGAGCAGCACGCAGAGGGTCACCGCCGAGGAGACCACCAGCATCAGCGCGGCCAGTTGATCGGCCACCAGGACGATGCCGACCGGCGCCGGCCACCCCCCGACCGCCACCACCACCGGCCCGTGCCGGTACGCCTGCACCAGCAGCAGCACCGCCACAGTGAGCGTGGCGCCCAGACACAGCACGCTGGTCGCGCGCTGGATTCGGGGCTTCCCGGCCAACAGCAGGGTCAGCGCCGCACCGAGCAGCGGCACCACCACCGGCAGCGGCACCAGGGCGCGCATCACGACTCGTCTCCGCGTCGTAACCGCCGGCGGGCCGGCTCGGGATCGACCTGTTCCGGGTCACCGTTCGGTCCCTCCCCACCACGATCGGCCGCACCGACCTCGTTGCGCCCGGCCCGGCGGATGATCTGCCGGTCCTCCAGGTCGTCGGGCACCTCGTCGTCGCCGGAGAGATACCAGCTGCGGTACGCCACAGCGAGCAGGAACGCGGTGAACCCGAAGGTGATCACGATGGAGGTCAACACCATCGCCTGCGGCAGCGGGTCACTCATCCGCTCCACCGGGCCCGTGCCGACGACCGGCGCCCCGCCGGACCGCCCGCCCAACAGGATCAACAGGTTCACCCCGTTGCCGAGCATGACCACGCCCAGCAGGATCCGGGTCAGGCTGCGCTCCAACAGCAGCATCACCCCGCACCCGACCAGCACCGCGACGGCCAACACCAGCACCAACGTCGGCCCCGCACCGCTCCGCGTCATGCCCGGTCCCCCTTGTCGACGGCCAGCCCGCCGGTGGCCGTTCCGGTGGCCTCGATGTGCCGGTCCACCTCGGCACCGAGGCTGCGCAGGATGTCCAGCACCAACCCGATCACGACCAGGTACACGCCGATGTCGAAGAAGAGCGACGTGACCAGATGGGCGTCGCCGACCAGTGGCAGGGCTCGGTCGACCTTCGCGCTCTCCAACACCGACCCGCCGACCAGCAACGCCACCACGCCACTGCCCACCGCCAGGGCCAGCCCGGCGCCGAGAATCGCGCCGGCGCCGATCGGGGCCGCCTCGGTCAGCTCGTACCGGCCGCCGGCCAGGTAGCGCACCACCAGGGCGAGACCCGCCACCAGCCCGCCGGCGAACCCGCCGCCCGGCGCGTTGTGCCCGGAGAAGAGCAGGAACAGCGAGAACAGCACCACGGTGTGGAAGATCAGCCGGATGACCACCTCCAACACGATCGAGCGGCGTTCCTCGTAGAGGGTGGGGCCTCCGCGCAGCCAGACCGGCCGGCCGCGTCCACTCACGCCCTGCTCGGAATCGGGCCGGCGCGGCCGCGGTCCGGTGCGAGAGCGCTCGAAGATCAGGCTGGCCACCCCGGTCGCGGCCACCACCAGCACCGCCAGCTCGCCCATCGTGTCCCAGGCCCGAATGTCGACAAGGGTCACGTTGACCACGTTGCGGCCGTACCCGTGCGCCACCGCCAGGTCGGGGAAGGCGGCCGAGATGTCCGATGCCCGGCGGGCGCCGACGGCGGTGAGGGCCAACCCGGCGGCGACCAGCCCCGCCGCCGCCCCGATCACCCGACGGGCCCAGCGGGTACGGCGCAGCGGGCGGGCCGAGAACCGCTCCGGCAGGCGACGCAGCACCAGTACGAAGACGGCGATCGTCGCCGTTTCCACCAGAAACTGGGTGAGCGCCAGGTCGGGCGCTCCGTGCAGCACGAACAACATCGCCGTGCCGTAGCCGGTCATGCCCGCCAGCAGCATCGCTGTCAGCCGGCGACGGGCACCGACCGCCAACACCGCCGCCACCGTGATCACCAGGACGACCACCGGTTGCAGCGCGCTGTCCCAGAGCGGAATCCGCGCCCGCCAGGGGCTGGCGGAGAGCATCGCCGCACCGGGCACCAGCACCAGGGTGACCAGGATGATGCCCAGATACTGCGGCAGTGAGCCACGCTGGGTCGCGCCGGTGACGTCGATGGCCAGCCGGTCGAACCGGCCGATGACCCACTCGTACCCCTGGTTGCCCGCCACCGGTGACCGGAACCGGGCCAATACCGGGGCGAGCGGCCCACGCACGGCGAAGAGCAGGCCGCCGCCGCCGAGCGCCAGCACGGACAGGCCGAGCGCCGGGGTCGGCCCGGCCCAGAGCGCCAGGTGCGCGTCGACCCCGCCGAGCAGATCGGCGTACGGGCGCAGCAGGTCGTCCAGCACGCTCGCGGCCGGACCGGCGAGCAGACCGACACCGGCGAGCACCGCGGGCGGGACCAGCAACGACGCGGCGATCGGCCCCGGCGGGACCGGCGCCACACCCGGCCGGTCGGCGAACGCGCCCCAGAGGAAGCGGGCGCTGTACGCGACGGTGAGCACCGTCCCGGCGACCAGGCCGGTGAGGAGCACGGGCTGGTCGGTGAACGCCCCGAACACCGCCTCCTTGGCCACGAAGCCGACCAGCGGTGGCACACCGGCCATCGACGCCGCGGCCAGCACGGCGACCACGAACAGCGGCCGGGACCAGTGCCGCACCCCGGACAACTCGCGCAGGTCACGGGTGCCGGCGCCGTGGTCGATGATGCCGACGACCAGGAACAGCGCCGCCTTGAACAGGGCGTGCGCCAGCAGCATCGCGGTGCCGGCCAGCGCGGCGTCCGGGGTGCCCGAGCCGGTCACGGCCACCAGCAGGCCGAGCTGACTGACCGTCCCGTACGCCAGCAGCAGCTTGAGGTCGGTCTGGCGCAGCGCGGCCCATCCGCCGAGCAGCATGGTCGCCACACCGGCGATCTGCACCAGCGGCCGCCACGGGCCGACCGTGGCGAGCACCGGGGCGAGCAGCCCGACCAGGTAGACGCCGGCCTTGACCATGGCGGCGGCGTGCAGGTAGGCGCTGACCGGCGTGGGCGCCGCCATCGCCACCGGGAGCCACGAGCTGAACGGCAGCACCGCCGATTTGGACAGGGCGCCGGCCAGGATCAGCAGCACGGCGCCCACCAGGTACCCGCCGCCGGGCAGCGGCTGCGCGCTGATCTCCGACCAGCGGTAGGTGCCGGCGTGCTCGCCCAGCATGATGAAGCCGACCAGCATGGCGAGGCCGCCCAGCGTGGTGACCGTCAACGCCTGCGCCGCCGCCCAGCGGCTGGACCGCCGTTCGGTGCTGTGCCCGATCAGCAGGTACGAGAAGATCGTGGTCAGCTCCCAGCCGACGTAGAGCAGCAGCAGGTCGTCGGCGAAGACCAGGACGAGCATCGCGCCCGCGAACGCGACCAGGACCGCGGCGAACTGCGCCAGCCCGGTGGAACCGGCACCGAAGTAGCGGGCGCTGTAGACCAGCACCAGCGCGCCGACGCCGCCGATCAGCAGCGTCATCAGCCAGGACAGCGTGGTGAGCCGGAACGCGATGTCGAGGCCCAACTGCCGGATCCACGGGTACGTCTCGACCACCGCCCCGCCGTCGGCGACGGCCGGGGTGCGGGCCACCGCCCAGCAGAACGCGGCGGCCGGCGCGAGCGCCAGCGGGTAGCACGCGCGCGGACCCCACCACCGGACGAGCAGGGGCGCGGCGAGCGCCGCCACGAGATGGAGGATGAGCAGTACCAGCACCTGCGCTCCTGATCGACATGGCCGACGCCCGTGGCAGCGGTGGCGCCTAGCAGCGATCAGACGCCAGTTCCTCCCCCGCCGGGCGGTTTTGCCAGAATTCGCCCCCAGAGCCCCAACCCAGCCCCCAACCCCAGCCCCGACCCCAACCCCGACCCCGACCCCGACCCCGACCGTTGATCAAGAGGTTTGCGTCACCCGCGCCCGGGTTCCTGACGCAAATCTCTTGATCAACACGGGAGGGGAGGCCGAGCGGCGTTAGCGCAGCAGGGCTTTGTTGAGGGGTTGCGCGTCGTCGGGGGTGGACCGGTCGCGGCGTAGCTCGGCCAGCAGGTCGAGGCGGCCGAGCTGGCGGGCGACCCGGTCGACCACCCGCTCGGCGGCGGTCAGCGACCGCACCGCCAGCAGGCGGCCACGGCTCTCGCGACGGAGCACGAAGTAGTGCACGGCAACGCGGACCTGACCCCGGTCGGCGGCGCTGGCCTGGGCGGTACAGAGAACCATCTCGCGCAGGCAGTGGGCGAGGCGTTCGGCGAGCTCGAGCTCGGGGCCGTGCAGGCCGGCGCGGAGCGCGGCGAGGTGGCTGTCGACCTTGCGAATCAGCACGTCGGTGCCCGGTTCGACGGTGTGCTGCTCGCCGGCCATCAAACCCCCTCACCCCGGTTCGCGTTGCGAGTGAAGTTACTTTATGTTGCTCCTTAGAAGCAAGCAGTTAAGTGAGACTTAACGTATTAAGCGCACGTTCCACGCTTTTTGCTTCTTGCTGGTCCATTCCGTCGAGAGGTCGCTCGTGGATGTCGGACCGGCGGGGCACGATGGACCGGTGACCGGGGCAGACGCAGACGCCGGCGCGGTGCTGGCCGGGTTCGGCCCGGCCACCCGCGCCTGGTTCGACAACGCCTTCGCAGCCCCGACCGCCGCGCAGACCGGCGCCTGGCGATCGGTCGCCGCCGGCCGCAACGCGCTCGTGGTGGCACCCACCGGCTCGGGCAAGACGCTCGCGGCCTTCCTCTGGTCACTGGACCGACTCGCCCGCGAGCCAGCACCGGCCGAGGCCCGCCAACGGTGCCGCGTGCTCTACGTCAGCCCGCTCAAGGCCCTCGCCGTGGACGTGGAGCGCAACCTGCGCGCCCCGCTGGCCGGCATCCGGCAGGCGGCCACCCGGCTGGGCGTCGCACCGCCCGACATCACCGTCGGCATGCGCACCGGCGACACGCCCGCCGACGAGCGACGAGCCTTCGCCCGCACTCCGCCGGACATCCTCATCACCACGCCCGAGTCGCTGTTCCTACTGCTCACGTCCGCGGCTCGCGACTCGCTGCGCGGCGTCCAGACGGTGATCGTCGACGAGGTGCACGCGGTGGCCGGCAGCAAACGCGGCGCCCACCTCGCGCTCTCCCTCGAACGCCTCGACGAGCTGCTGCCCGCCCCGGCGCAGCGCATCGGCCTCTCGGCCACCGTCCGGCCGATCGACGCCTGTGCGCAGTTCCTCGGCGGCGCCCGCCCGGTCGACGTGGTGCAGCCGGCCACCCCGAAGACCATCGAGGTTAGCGTGCAGGTCCCGGTGGAGGACATGACCCGCCTGGACGAGCAGGAGCAACCACCGGAGGACGACCTCGGCGGCCCCGGGCCACGCCGGGCGTCGATCTGGCCGGCCGTGGAGGAACGGGTCTTCACCCTCATCGGGCAGCACCGCTCGACAATCGTCTTCACCAACTCCCGGCGCAGTGCCGAGCGCCTCTGCGCCCGGCTCAACGAGCTGGCAGCCGAGGCGGTCGCCGCATCCGCGTCGGGCGAGGGCGCTATCGGCGTACCGGAGGGGTTGCCGGCCGGCGACGACCCGGCGGGCGACGACGACAGGGCGTCCGGCGCGCAGCTGTGGGGTGGCCCCGCCGGTCCGCTGCGCAACCGGCCGCCGGCCGAGGTGATGGCCCAGTCCGGCGCGGCCACCGGCGCGGCGCCCGTGATCGCCCGCGCCCACCACGGCAGCGTCTCCCGGGAGGAGCGCAAGCACATCGAGGAGGCGCTCAAGTCCGGTCAGCTCCCGGCGGTGGTGGCCACCTCCAGCCTGGAGCTGGGCATCGACATGGGCGCGGTCGACCTGGTGGTGCAGATCGAGGCGCCGCCCAGCGTGGCCGCCGGCCTGCAACGCGTCGGCCGGGCCGGGCACCAGGTGGGCGCGGTCTCGCGGGGGGTGGTCTTCCCCAAGCACCGCGGTGACCTGCTCTCCTGCGCGGTGGTCGCCGAGCGGATGACCGCCGGTGCCATCGAGGAGCTGCACTACCCGCGCAACCCACTGGACGTGCTGGCCCAGCAGATCGTCGCGATGGTGGCGCTGGAGCCGTGGACGCTCGGCGACCTGGCCGTGCTGGTCCGCCGGGCCGCGCCCTTCGCCGAGCTGCCCGACTCGGCGCTGCACGCGGTGCTCGACATGCTCAGCGGCCGCTATCCGTCCACGGCATTCGCCGAGCTGCGCCCCCGGCTGGTCTGGGACCGGGCCACCGACCTGCTCACCGGCCGCCAGGGAGCGCAACGCCTCGCGGTGACCAGTGGCGGCACGATCCCCGACCGGGGCCTGTTCGGGGTCTTCCTGGCCGGCGCCGAACGGGCCGCCCGGGTCGGCGAGCTGGACGAGGAGATGGTCTACGAGTCCCGGGTCGGCGACGTCTTCCTGCTCGGCTCCTCCTCCTGGCGGATCGAGGAGATCACTCCGGACCGGGTGCTGGTCTCGCCCGCCCCGGGGCAGGCCGCGCGCATGCCGTTCTGGAAGGGCGACCAGCTGGGTCGGCCGGTGGAGCTGGGCCGGGCCATCGGCGCCCGGGTGCGCACCCTGCTGCGCCAGACCGACGAGGCGGCCCTGGCCGCGCTGCGCGACGGCGGGCTGGACGACTGGGCCGCCGGCAACCTGATGGCCTACCTGCGCGAGCAGCGCGAGGCCACCCGCTCGTTGCCCGACGACCGCACTGTCGTGGTCGAGCGGTTCCGCGACGAGCTGGGTGACTGGCGGCTGGCCGTGCACAGCGTGCTCGGTGCCCGGGTCAACGGGCCGTGGGCCCTCGCGGTGGGCCGCCGGCTGGCCGAGCGGTACGGGGTGGACGCCCAGGTGATGCCCTCCGACGACGGCATCGTGGTGCGACTTCCGGACACCGCCGACGAGCCTCCCGGCGCCGATGTGGTGGTCTTCGAGCCCGACGAGATCACCCAGCTCGTGGAGGAGTCGGTCGGCACGTCCGCCCTCTTCGCCGCCCGTTTCCGGGAGTGCGCCGCCCGGTCCCTGCTGTTACCGCGCCGCGACCCGCGCCGCCGCCAGCCGCTCTGGCAGCAACGGCAACGCGCCGCGCAACTGCTCGACGTCGCCCGCGAGTACGCGGACTTCCCGGTCACCCTGGAGGCTGCCCGGGAGTGCCTCCAGGACGTCTTCGACCAGCCGGCGCTGGCCGGGTTGATGCGCGACCTGGCCACCCGCAAGGTGCGGCTGGTCGAGGTGGAGACCAGCGCGCCGTCGCCGTTCGCGCGGTCGCTGCTCTTCGGCTACGTCGGCGCGTTCCTCTACGAGGGCGACGCCCCGCTGGCCGAGCGCCGCGCCGCCGCACTGGCCCTCGACTCCACGCTCCTCGGCGAGCTGCTCGGCCGGGTCGACCTGCGGGAGTTGCTCGACCCGGCGGTGCTCACCGAGACCGACCGGCAGCTGCGGTGGCTGACCGAGCAGCGCCGCCCCCGCGACGCCGAGGACGTCGTCGAGCTGCTGCGGGTGCTCGGTGACCTGAGCGACGCCGAGTTGACCGAGCGGGGTGTGCCGGAGACGTGGCTCAGCGAGCTGGAGGCCACCCGCCGGGTGCTGCGGGTCCGGATCGCGGGCGAGCAGCGCTGGGTGGGCGTCGAGGACGCGGCCCGTCTGCGCGACGCCCTCGGCGTGGCGCTGCCGATGGGGGTGGCCGAGGCGTACCTCGCCCCGGTGGCCGACCCGCTCGGTGACCTGGTGGCCCGCTACGCCCGCACCCACGGGCCGTTCGCCGCGGCCAGCTGCGCGGCCCGCTTCGGGTTGGGCGTGTTCGTCGTCGAGCAGGCGCTGCGCCGGCTCGGCGCCACCGGGCGGGTGGTCTCCGGGGAGTTCACCCCGGATTCGGCCGGCGCCCAGTGGTGCGACGCCGAGGTGCTGCGGATGCTGCGCCGCCGCTCCCTCGCCGCGCTGCGCCGGGAGATCGAGCCGGTGCCGCCCCGGGCGCTGGCGACGTTCCTGCCGCGTTGGCAGCAGGTCGGCTCGTCCGCCCGAGGTGTGGAGGCGCTCGCCGCCACCGTGGAGCAGTTGCAGGGCACCGCGGTGCCGGCGTCCGCGCTGGAGCGGTTGGTGCTGCCCGCCCGGGTCGCGGACTACTCCCCCGCCCAACTCGACGAGCTGTGTGCCAGCGGGGAGGTGCTCTGGGCGGGTTCGGGCGCGATCTCCGGGGGCGACGGCTGGGTCACCCTGGCGTACGCGGACGCCGCGCCGCTGCTGCTCCCGCCGCCCGACGAGGCGTTGACCCGTACCCCGCTGCACGACGCGGTGCTCGACGCGCTCGGCGACGGGCAGGCGCTCTTCTTCCGCCCGCTGGCCGACCGGGTCGGCTCGACCGACGACGCCGCGTTGACCGGGGTGATCTGGGACCTGGTCTGGGCCGGGCACCTCAGCAACGACACCCTCGCCCCGCTGCGAGCGGTGCTCGGCGCCGGCGGCGCGCACCGCTCGCGGCCGTCCGCGCCCCGCACCCGTTACCGGCGGCCCGGTCGGGTGGCGCTGCCGACCCGGGGTGGCCCGCCGACGGTCGCCGGCCGCTGGTCACGTCTCCCGGATCGGGACCTCGACCCGACCCGGCGCGCCGCCGCGCTCGCCGACCTGCTGTTGGAGCGGCACGGGGTGGTCACCCGGGGCGCGGTGATGGCCGAGCAGGTGGTCGGCGGGTTCTCGGCGGTCTACCCGGTGTTGTCGGCGCTGGAGGAGCGCGGCGCGGCCCGCCGGGGTTACTTCGTCGAAGGGCTCGGGGCGGCGCAGTTCGCCGTACCCGGTGCGGTGGACCGGCTGCGCGCGCTGGCCGAGCCGACCGACGGCGCCCGGGGTCGGGGCGCGGTGGCCACAGTGCTCGCCGCGACCGACCCGGCCAACCCGTACGGCGCGGCGCTGCCCTGGCCGGAACGGGTGGTCGACTCCGGCGACGGTGCCACCCCGGCGACCGGGCACCGGGCCGGTCGCAAGGCGGGCGCCCTGGTGGTGCAGGTCGGCGGCGACCTCGTCCTCTACGTCGAACGCGGCGGCCGAACGCTGCTGTCCTTCACCGACGACACCGACACGCTCGCCGCGGCCGGCAAGGCGCTCGCCGACGCCGTCCACTCCGGGGCGTTGGGCGCGATGTCGGTGGAGCGCGCCGACGGCGAGGCGGTGCACTCGTCGCCACTGCGGGACGCGCTGACCGCCGCCGGCTTCCGGGCCACGCCCCGCGGCCTTCGCCTGCGCGGCTGACCTTCATGACTCACAGGTATACCGCTCCGAAGACGGACATGCCCCGGCCGTGGACGCCACGGGCCGGTGCTCAGCCCAGGCCGTCGAGGACCTTCTCGTAGCGGGGCCGGTCGGCGGCCGGGGTCTTCGCCTCCAGGTAGTTCAGCACCACCGCGCCACGCCGGTACGACTGGCCGCCCCAGGTCTCCGCGATGTCGCTGGCGCTGGTCTCGTCCGGGAAGACGTAGACGGTGACGGCGTCGGTGGCCATCAGCTCGGAGCAGCCCAGGCCGAGGCCGTCCGGCCCACAGTCGACCGAGCGGTCCTTCGGGCGCGGCACCTTCAGGCCGGCGGCCCGGAAGGCGTCGACGACCTGCTTCGCGCCGGGCGCACTGGCCGGGCGCTTGGGCAGCACCACCGGCGGCGGGCTGGCCGGCCGCCGCTGCGTCGTGCCCTGTGCGGCGGCGGAGGGCGGGCTCGCGCCGTCGGCACTGGGTGCGGCTTGGGGCGTCGGCAGGCCGGTCGAGGCCGCCTCGGACGAGACGGACGGGGGCGCGGTCGGGCTGCCGTCGTCGTCACTGCCACAACCGGCGCTGAGGGCGACGGCGACCAGCAGGATTCCGACTGCGGGGAGGTTCCGAGTTGTCACCAGGGCAGTCTGCCCAACGTCCTCCGGCGGCGGGAGGGGCCGGTCGGCCACTGCACTGTCCCGTATCCGCCAGCACGCCCCGGTTCCACTGGCCTGCGGGCATGTCCGCAGTGCCCTGGATCTCGCTGACCACCGACTACGGCCTCACCGACGGCTTCGGCGGACCTTCGGCGACGCCCCGGCCGGTGGCCTGGTGGCGTACGTCGATTCGGCCGGTCTGGTCGCTGTCGCCGTCAACGGCGGGCGGGACGCGGACCTCCTCGCGGCCCGCCCGGGGGACCTCCTGCGGGTATCGGGCTGATGTTCGACTGTGGAATGCTTCTCCGGTGGGTGAGCATGTGGTTCCTGTGGGCTGTCCCTGCTGTGCATCCCGGACCGGCGGGGGGACCTGCCCCGTCTGTTTCTGGACCGACGACGGCCAGACCGACGCCGACGCCGACGCCGTCCGGGGTGGCCCGAACGGCGACCTGAGCCTCACGCACGCTCGACTCAACTATGCCGTCTACGGTGCCAGCCACCCGCGCTACCAGGACATGGTGCGTACGGCTCGCCCCGACGAGCGCCCCTGACGTTGACGGGGCGCCCGACGGGGTGAGCGTGGCTCAGCAGACCGGCACGCTTCCGCCGTACACGCTGGAGATGTACGCGTGGCTGACGTACTGGCCACTGGCCAGACGGTTCCAGCGGGCGGTGGTCCGGTAGGGGCCGGCGACCGACTGACCGGTGACGTAGCACTGGATCGGCACGTGGGCCAGCCGGGCGGCGAGGCCACGCGTCGCATACGACGTGCTGGCCCCGGTGCGGATGTTGAGCGGCCCGTCACCGACCACGCCGCGCGGCCCGCCTCCGGTCCACAGGTAGGCGACGTCCACCCAGGCGTTGGTGGTCAGCCGCAACCCGTCCCAGAACGTGCCGTCGGCAAGGTCGATGCCGGCCGGGTTGAGCACGGTCCGCCCGAACTGGTCCCGACCGCCGTTGTAGCCGGACTGGTACGCGGCCTGCGCCTCGGGCCGGCCCTGCGGCAGGTTCTTCCAGTTCTCCCGGACCGATGAGGGGTTCCAGTAGTCGTCGCGGGTGTTCCACGGCCCGACGTCCCAGACCGGGGCGTACTCGCAGCGGGAGCCGCTGGTGGTGCAGACCCGCACTGTGTAGTCGCCGGTGTTGAGCGGGGAGAGCCCTCGCCGCGACGGCAGCGCCGCGAAGTGGTCCCGGGGTTGCACGGTACGGCCGTTGGCGGTCAGCTCACCGACCAGCCCGATGCGGGTGGCGTACACCCGGTAGGTGCGGCCGGGCGTGGCGGCGGAGACGGCGGCGTTCGCGTCGGCGGTGAGCCGCACGCCCCGTACCGTCGCCGTGGCGCCCCCGTCGGGGGCGGTGAGCACCACCCGGGTCTGCACCCGGGTGACCGGCCGGTCGAAGACCGCGCCGGTGGTGGCCGCCCGCCACTCCGTCCAGCCGGCGGCCCGCCAGCCGCGGACCTGCGCCTCAACTGTCGCCCCGGCCGGAACCGCGGCGTTGATCTCGGCACGGACCCGGGTCGCCGGCCGGGCGAGGGTGCGGGGAGCGGTCAGCAGCATGCCCTCGGCGACCGCGCTGTGCGGGCTGCGGGCGCCGCGCCCGTTGGACCGGGCCTCCCGCAGGCGTAGGCCGGCGCCGGTACGCCGGACGTTGACATCGTCGCGGTCGACGATGGTGAGGTCGGCGCTCCACCGTTCGTCGCCGGGCGCGGCGGCGACGAGAGTGACCGGAGCGCCGCTGGGTGCGGCCGGGGCAGGACCGGTCGTGGATAGGAGTGCTGCGGTGAGCAGGAGGGCGAGGGTGGCGATGAGGGCGACGGATGGGATACGACAACAGGGTCGCGTCATGGGCATTCTCCTCAGAACCCCCTGACCTTCGCATGTCAGGAGATCAGGAGGAACCTGAGTACAAATAGCGACACATGCGAATCTTGCTCGAAAGAGGGAGGATGGCAGGGTGCCCGAAGGCGACACCGTCTGGAACACCGCGCGCGTGCTGCACCGCGCGCTGGCCGGCGCGCGGATCACCGGCAGTGACTTCCGGGTGCCGCAGCTGGCGACCACTGACCTCACCGACTGGACCGTCCGCGAGTCGGCCAGCCGGGGCAAGCATCTGCTGCTGCGGCTCGACGCCCCCACCGAGGAGCACTGGACCCTGCACTCCCACCTGCGGATGGACGGCGCCTGGCGGGCGTACGCCCCGGGGGAACGCTGGAGCGGCCGGCCCGCGCACCTGATCCGGGTGGTGCTGCGCAGCCCCGGCGCTGTCGCGGTCGGCTACCACCTGCACGACCTGACCCTGGTGCCGACCGCCGAGGAGGAGCAACTGGTCGGCCACCTCGGCCCCGACCTGCTCGGCTCCGACTGGGACCCGGCCGAGGCGGTCCGTCGGCTCGCCGAGCACCCGGAACAGAGCATCGGCGAGGCGCTGCTCGACCAGCGCAACCTGGCCGGCGTGGGCAACCTCTACAAGTGCGAGGTGCTGTTCCTGCGGGGCGTGTCACCGTGGACCCCGGTCGGCGGGGTGCCCGACCTGCCGGGCCTGGTGGCCCTCGCACAGCGGCTGCTCGCCGCCAACCGGGGCCGGTGGACGCAGAGCAGCACCGGCTCACTGCACCGGGGGCAGACCAGTTACGTGTACGGCCGCCGCGCCCAGCCCTGCCGCCGCTGCGGCACCGCGATCCGCAAGGAGGAGCTGGGCGAACGGGTCACCTACTGGTGCCCGGTCTGCCAGCCCGAGCGTCCGGGTCCGTCGCCAACCGGCTGACCAGGCTCTCGCCAGACGGGAGCCATGGCAGAAACGGACGATTGGGTAATTCCTAACCGGCCGCCGGAGTCGCATGCTGCGGTTGAGCGCTCACCGACCGTCAGCAGAGTGCCGAGGTCCCCCACGCCGGGGTGGCGGACCTCGCGCCCCGAACCGGGGAGAGTCATGGCGATGTTCCGCAGACTCCGCTCCACCTTCTTCGAGCGGACCACCCGCGACACCGACGCCGAGGACAGGGCGGCGTCCCTGCCGGCCCCGCGTACCGCCGAGGAGGCCGTTGTCACGTCGAGCCTGGACCCGGCCGTCGTGCCCCGCTACTTCGGTCCGGTGCCGAACTTCGCCCACAGCCCCCGTCCGACGCGGGACCCCGACGGACGGGCGGTGGCCGGCACCGGGCTGCGCAAGTTCGTCGACCCACTGCCCCTCCCGGGCCGGCCGGGCCCCGGCGACCTCGGCAGCCACCTGCCGGTGGCGGTGCCGGACACCATCAGCTATCCGGGCTGCGACTACTACGAGATCGGCCTGCAGGAGTACGCCCAGCGGCTGCACCGGGACCTGCCGGTCACCCGGCTGCGCGGCTACCGGCAACTCAACCTGGGCACCGACCCGGCCGGACACAACACGGTGGCGCCGCCGGAGCGGCAGTGGCACCTCGGGCCGATGATCCGCGCCCGTCGGGGTCGACCGGTCCGGGTGAAGTTCATCAACCAACTCCCCACCGGTCGGTCCGGCGAGCTGTTCCTGCCGGTCGACGACACCATCGAGGGGGCCGGCCCTGGCCCACTGGACGGACCGGCGCCGTACCCGCAGAACCGGGCCGTGCTGCACCTGGCCGGGGCGCAGACCGGCTGGACCAGCGCGGGCAACCCGGGGCAGTGGATAACCCCGGCCGGGGAGATCACCCCGTACCCGACCGGGCCCGGCCTGACCCACGTGCCGGACATGCCGGAGCCCGGGGTCGGCGCCACCACGCTCTACTTCCCGAACGAGCAGAGCGCCCGGCTGCTGTGGTTCCACGACAACACCCTCGGTCTGGCCCGGCTCACCGTCTACGGCGGACAGCTCGCGCTCTACCTGCTCACCGACCCGGCCGAGGACCAACTCGTCGCCGACGGGGTGCTGCCGGCCGACCAGGTGCCGTTGGTGATCGAGGACAAGACGTTCGTTCCGGACGACACCCAACTCGCCGCCGAGGACCCGACCTGGGACCGGGAACGATGGGGCGCCCGCGGCAGCCTCTGGCACCCGCACGTCTACCAACCCCGGCAGAACCCGTACTCCTCCGGCGGACGCAACCCCACCGGCCGGTGGGACTACGGGCCCTGGTCCCGCAACCCCACCCCGGACGACGCCCACGCCGACGGCTGGGTGCCGAACCCGTACCACGACCCGGTCGACGCGCCGGACGAGCCGCCGCTGAGCCCCGGCGTACCGCACCCGTCGGCCGTCCCCGAGGCGTACGGCGACACCCCGGTCGTCAACGGCGTCGCCTACCCGTACCTGGAGGTGCGGCCACGCGCGTACCGGTTCCGGATCCTCAACGCCTGCCTGGACCGCAGCCTCAACCTCCAGCTCTACCGCGCCTGCTCCGACGCGGCGATGTGGACTGCCGACGGTGCGCTCGCCGACCCCGACGCCGGTGAGGTGCCGATGGTGCCCGCCGCGCGGGCGGCGGACCGTCCGGCCGGGTGGCCGACCGACGGACGCGACGGCGGTGTGCCGGACCCGCGCGCCGCCGGCCCGGAGTTCATCCAGATCGGCAACGAGGCCGGCCTCCTGCCGGCACCGGTGGTGCTGCCGAACCAGCCGATCGGCTACCGCTACGACCGGCTGGACCCGACAGTGCTGAACGTCGACGGACACACAGTGCTGCTCGCCCCGGGCGAACGGGCCGACGTGCTCGTCGACTTCTCCGCCCTGCCGCCGGGCAGCACGCTGATCCTCTACAACGACGCTCCAGCCCCGCTGCCCGGCTTCGACACTCGCTACGACCAGCACACCGACGCCCCGGACCGCAGCGCCGAGGGTGGCCCGCCCCGGACCGAACCGGGGTACGGCCCGAACACCCGCACCGTGCTCCAGTTCCGGGTCACCGGGACGCCCGAGTCGCCGTACGACCTGAGCCGGCTGCGCGAACGGCTGCCCCTGGCGTACGCGGCCAGCCAGCGCCCGCCGATCGTCCCGCAGCCGGCGTACGACCCGGCGTTCGGCACCCGGACCCCGGCGCAGACGACGGTGCCGGTGCACGCCACCACTGTGACGTTCACGCCGACGGCCGGCACCGGCCCGGTGACAGTGCCGATCGCGGTCAAGGCCGCACAGCAGATCTTCGAGCCGGACCACGGCCGGTCGGCGGGCCGGCTCGGCGTCGGGCACCCACACGCCGGGCCGCTCAACCCGACGACGCTGCCACTCGGTGCTACCGACCCGGTCACCGAGGTGCTCTTCGCCACCGACCCCGCCGTGCCGGTGGGCTCCCCCACCGACGGCACGCAGCTCTGGCGGATCAGGGGCAACGTCCGACAGACCGAGCCGTTGCACATCGCCGGCTGCGACGTGCAGGTGATCAACCGGGTTGGCTGGGACGGCACGCTGCGACTCCCGCACGGCACCGAGCTGGGCTGGAAGGGGGTCGTCCGGGTCAACCCCCGGGAGGACGTGGTGGTGGCGCTGCGCCCGGTCGCGCCGGCGCTGCCGTTCAAGCTGGGCGACAGCGTCCGGCTGCTCGACCCCTGTCGGCCGGCCGGAGCGCGGACCGGGTCGACGCCGGTCAGTCCGATCGACGGGCGACCGGCCACTGTGGTCAACCAACTGGTCAACCTGGGCTGGGAGTACCGCTGGCACAGTCAGCTCGCCGGCCACCGCGACGCCGGGATGAGCCGGCCGCTGGTGCTGCGCGTGGCGCCGAAGGCGCCGACCGGGCTGACGGCCACACCGGTGCCCGGCTCGGCCACCGCGCTACCCGCGATCGCGCTGGCCTGGACCAGCAACGGCGGACGACCGCCCGCCACCAGCCACCTGCTCCAACGGGCCACCGACGCGACATTCGGCGGCGAGGTCACCACGATCACCGTCGCGGCCGCCGCCTCCCGCTACACCGACGCGACAGTCACCCCGGGGGTGACCTACCACTACCGGATCCGGGCCGAGAACGCGGTCAGCTACTCGTCCTGGTCGAACGGGGTACCCGCCTCGGTGCACCTGGCCGCGCCGAGCGGTCTGGTCGCGACGCTCCCGCCGGCCGCCCCGCTGCGCGTGGCGCTGCGCTGGACGAACCGCTCGTTCGCCACCGGCATCGACGTGCAGCGGGCCACCAACCCGACGTTCACCAGCGGTCCGGGCACCACGGCGATCGGGGTCGGCGACAACCACCTGGACGCGACGGTGGCACCGGACACCACGTACTACTACCGGGTGCGGACCACCTACCTGGGCTCCGCCTCGGCGTGGTCGACTGTCGCCACCGTGACCTCGCCACCCGCGCCGGGAACCCCCAACGGGGTGAGCGCCACCGCCAGCGCACCGGGGCCGGACACCGCGACGGTGATCCTGGCCTGGGAGGCGAGCACACCCGGCGGCCCGGGGTCCGGGTTCATCGTGCAGCGGGCACTCGACCCGGCCTTCGAGCAGGAGACGGCCACCTTCACTGTCACCGGCCGCGGCTTCACCAACACGGGGTTGGCCCGGGGCATGACGTACCACTACCGGATCCGGTCGTTCAACGTCGTGGGCACCTCGCCGTACACCGCCCCGATCCTGGTGACGACACCACAGTGACCGGCCCAGGCTCCGCGCGCCGTCGCGGCGCGTGCGCCGTCGGCGCGGTGTCGCGGTACGTGCGCCGTCGGCGCGGTGTCGCGGTACGTGCGCCGTCGGCGCGGTGTCGCGGTACGTGCGCCGTCGGCGCGGTGTCTCGCGGCGGGCGCCGTCAGCGCGTCGGCGCGCGCAGCGGGGTGCCGACGGCCCGCAGCTCGGCAAGCGCCCCGGCGACCCCGTGCAGCAGGTCGGTCGCCTCGGTGAGCCGGTCGGCGGCCGGGTGGGCGGTCTCCGGTCGGGAGTCCTCGGCCAGGTAGCCGGCGGCGGCGACCACCAGCCGTTCGTACGCGGCCACCCCGCCCTCCAGTTGAGCGGTCAGCGCGGCGTGCGCCTCGGCCAGCGGCGGCCGGGCGTCGGCAGGGGCCAACCGCAGCGCGCGTTCGACACCGGCCACCCGCGCGGCCAGGTCGCGCAGCGACCGGTCGGCGGCGGCGGCCTCCAGCACCGCGGGCTCGGCCAGCCCGGTGAGCCGGGGAGCCATCCCGGCCAGGGTGAGCGCCGCCCGGTCCAGTCGGGCCCACTGCTCTCCGGCGCTGGTGCCGCGCAGCGCGAT
>NZ_JAKKFG010000043.1:0-315512 GCF_022230905.1 Micromonospora salmantinae | reverse complement strand
CGACCGGGAGTACGAGTACCGCTCGGCGGGCTACCAGTCCTGATCCGTCAGCACACGCGGGAGCGCCCCCAGCCAGCCGGCTGGCTGGGGGCGCTCCCGCGTCAGCAGGGCGGTTCCCCGGGTACGCAGAAGCCGCCTCGTGAGGACCGTGGGTGAGCTTGTGCCCCGGACAGGAGCGGACAGCTTCCAGGTCACCAGGAGGCGGCTTGGCGGCGCGCCGACTCGTCCAGGCGACGAGCCAGCGCGGTGGGACTCACCGGGGCGGCTGGCAGCGCCCGGTGGCGGCCGGAGCCACCACCGGGGCGTGCAGCGCCGCGATCAGGCCGGGGCGACGGCGCGCGTACGGCGCATGGTGAGCACGTACTCGACCAGCGAGATCAGCACGTGCTTCGTCGACTCCCGGTTACGGGCGTCACAGGCCACCACCGGCACGTCGCTCGAGATCGCCAAGGCGTCCCGGACGTCCTGCGGGTCGTGGTACTGCATCCCGTCGAAGCAGTTGATCGCCACCAGGTACGGCAGGCGTCGGTGCTCGAAGAAGTCGATCGCCGCGAAGCAGTCGGCCAGCCGGCGAGTGTCCACCAGCACGACCGCACCGATCGCACCCCGCACCAGTTCGTCCCACATGAACCAGAAACGGGTCTGACCCGGCGTACCGAACAGGTACAGGATCAGGTCACGGTCGATCGAGATCCGGCCGAAGTCCATGGCCACCGTGGTCGTCGTCTTGCCCGGCACCTGCCGGGTGTCGTCGACGCCCACGCCAGCGGAGGTCATGATGGCCTCGGTGGTCAGCGGCGTGATCTCCGAGACCGAGCCGACCAGCGTCGTCTTACCGACGCCGAATCCACCGGCGATAACGATCTTCGCCGACGTCACGCGGCCGCTCGGGTTCGGCGGGCGGTGCGACATGTCAGAGCCTGCGAAGTCCACTCAGCACCCTCTCCAGCAGTTCAGTGCCCACCGCGTCGTCGGAGTCGTCCAAAATGGTCGGCTCGTGGACCGCGACCAGGCCGTCCGTCGCCATGTCGGCGATGAGCACCCGGGCCACACCGAGCGGGAGCTGCATCCGCGCCGCGATCTCCGCGAGCGATTGCACGCGACCGTCACACAGCGCGGCGATGTACTGGTGTTCGCGGCCACCACCGTTGCCATTGGCAGCGGTACGGCCGCGCACCGTCGTCTCGACGAGCGCCTCCAGCGCGATGTCGAGCCGGGGACGGGTGCGACCACGGGTCACGGCGTATGGACGGACCAACGCTCCGGTCGGTTCGTCACGATCGGCCATCTCGCCGCTCACCTCCTTCGCACCCGTTACCGGCTCCCACCGGTGAAACCCGTCGTTGTCGTTGTTGCAGTCGTGCCGACCTCACGATCGGCTAGACGTCAGCCCAGCATGCCCGCAGCCGCGCGCGGCTGCGGGGTCAGTGCGTCGCCCACCCGGTCGACCAGCAGCGCCATCTCGTAGCCAACCTGGCCCACGTCGGAGCTGCGAGCTGCCAGCACGGCGAAGGACGAGCCGTCCGAGATGGACATCAGGAACAGGAAGCCATTGTCCATCTCCACGACGGTCTGCAACACCGCGCCTCCCTCGAAGCAGCGTGCTGCCCCCTGGGTCAGGCTGACCAGACCCGACGAGATCGCGGCGAGCTGGTCTGCCCGGTCGCGCGGCAGATCCCGTGACGACGCGAGGAGTAGGCCGTCCGCCGATACGGCGACCGCATGCGCGACGCCGGGCACCCGGTCGGCGAAGTTGGCCAGCAGCCAACCAAGATCCTGCGTAGTTGTCATCCTTCTTGCTCCTTCTGCCCGCTCCCGGCCACCGGGCCTGAGCCAGACTGCGAGGATTGCCCTCCCGGAGTCGCCTCCGGGCTGGTCGGGTTGTCCGAGGTGCTACGCCCTCGCTGCACGCCCCGGTGGTAGGCGGAGAGCAGACCACGAACCGCCTCCGGGGAGCGCCGCTGGACCGAGGTGGTGGGCTTCTCTACCGCACCGGGTACCAGCTGCGCCATCGGCTTGCGCTTCGGCAGACCGGTCGTGGTGGTCTCGCTCACCGGCGCCGCGCCGGCCGCCGCGGAGGCAGCACGCCAGCCGTCGTCGGCAGCGGTCTGCCAGCCGTTGCTCTGCGGTTGGGGCCGGCGGTTCGGCAGGCTCTCGGCGAGGCTGGGGCGGGTGCCCTCGTTCGCTGTGGAGCCGTTGTCCCGCGGCGCTCCTCCGACCGTCGGAGTGTCTGCCATCGGTGTGTTACCTGTCGTCCCGGGTGGTGTCTTGTGGACTGCCCGACCGGTGGCCTCGACCGTGGCGAACTGCTGGGTCGCGGAGTCGCCGTTCGTCGCTGGCTGGGCGCCGGCCGCGGTCTCCTCGGAGCCCGGGCGACGGGTACGGAACCAGGCCGACTCGAGCTCCCGGAAGATCGGCAGCTCCATCGTCTCATCCGCGTACCGCTGACGGTTCTGCGCCTGCGGCTGCTGCGGCGTTGGCCGAGTCTGCGGCGTTGGCCGAGTCTGCGGAGCCGGGGTCGGCGCAGGAGCCGGAGGTTGGGCTGCGGCCGGCTGCTCGCCCGGTCGCGGCACCCGCGGCAACTCCGTCGTCATGTCCAGCGCGGCGGCGAGCCGCTCGGGCACCGGCGGGGTGGCCGTGTCCCGGTCGCTACCCGGCACTGGCGGCCAGGCCGGCGGCGCCGGGGCGTTGGGTGCCTGCGCGGGCGGGGCGGATCGGGGCGCGAAGCCGCTGAACGACTGGCTGGACGCCGGCGGCGCCGAGTACGGCTGGTTCGAGTACGGCTGCCCGGACGCCGGCGAGGCCGAGACCGGCGCCGCGGACACCGGCGGACCGGCGTACGGCTGCCCGGAGGCCGGAGCGGCGGACACCGGCGCGCCGCCGTACGGCGCACCCGAGTAGGGCTGCCCGGAGTACGGCTGGCCGGATGCCGGCGAGGCGGAGACCGGCGCACCGGAGTAGGGCTGCGCGGAGACCGGCGGCGCCGAGTACGGGTGCGCCTCGGGGCTGCTCGGCAGCTGACGCGGAATGGCCGGCTGCTGGCCGGTGGTCGGGGTCTCGTCCCCGGCCCGGCGCTGCGGCAGCGGGTCGGTGCCCTGGCCGTTGGCCGACCGGGGGGTGAACCCGTCACCGCCGTTCGTCCCGGCCGCGCCGGTCAGGTCGGACCAGGCCGGCATCGACCGGTACGCGCCACCGTTGGCCGGGGCGCCGGCACCGTTGCGCGTGGCGGGGTCGAACGGGCGACCGCCCAGGGTGACCTGGTTGCCGGACTCGCTCGGGCGAGGGCCGTTGCCCAGCGCGGGCAGCGCGCCGAACACCGGTGCGGGCCCACCGGACTGCGGACCACCGAACTGGGGAGCGCCGGCCGCCGGCAGCGCCGGAGGCTGCTGCACCCGACCGGAGAGCGCCCGGGGCACCAGCACCGAGGTGGGCAGGGTCACGTCGGCGACCGTGCCGCGATCGTTGCCGGGGCGGAGTTCGACCCGGACACCGTGCCGGGACGCCAGTCGGGCGACCACGACGAGGCCCATCATCCGGGACACGGCCACGTCGACCTGCGGCGGCGTCGCGAGCCGCTCGTTGAGGTCGTGCAGCTGCTCGGCGCTGATGCCGATACCGCGGTCCTCGACGTACAGCGAGGCGCGGTCGCCGACACGCCGGGCCTCGACCATGACCTGCGAGTCGGGCGGGGAGAACGCGGTGGCGTTGTCGAACAGTTCCGCGACGAGGTGCACCAGGTCGTTGACCGCGTGCGCGGCGACCTCGATGTCGCGGTCGATGACACCGAAATCGATCCGGGTGTAGTGCTCGACCTCGGACTGCGCGGCGCGCAGCACGTCGATGAGGGCGGCCGGCTCACGCTGCACGCGGGTGGAGTCGGCACCGGCGAGCACCAGCAGGTTCTCGTCGTTACGGCGCATCCGGGTGGCCAGGTGGTCGAGCTGGAACAGCTCGGCCAGCCGGTCCGGGTCCTCCTCGCCGCGCTCCAGCCGGTCGAGGTGCCCGATGAGGCGGTCGACCAGGATCTGGGAACGACGGGCCAGGTTGACGAACATGGTCGCGACGGAGGCACGCAGTGCCGCCTGCTCGGCGGCCGTGCGGACGGCTTCCAGGTGGACGGCGTTGAACGCCTCGGTCACCTGGCCGAACTCGTCCTTGCTGCGCACCGGCAGTGGTTCGGCGATCTGGTTGGCCAGCTGCACCGGGGAGAGCTGCCCGACGACCTGCGGGTCGCGCAGACGGGCCACCGCCTGTGGCAGGCCGTACTGGGCCACGGAGAGCGCGCCCTGCCGCAGCTCACGGAGTGAGCGGGCCATCGAGCGGGCCACCAGGTAGGCGAAGAGGATGGCCAGCAGCAGCATGCTGAGCAGTAGGCCGGTCTCCAGGAAGACCTGGCGCTGGACGTCCGAGCGGAGGGTGTCGGCCTGGTTGACCACTTCACTGTCGAGCTTCCGCTCGACGGTGCGGATCAGCTTGGCGTTGGCCGTCATGGCGGCTTCCCACTGGTCCGGGCCGAACGGCGCACCGCGCATGTCGCCGGTGGTGTTGCCGTCGATCCAGCCGGTGTAGTTCTGTGCCTGCCGGCGGTCGCCGCCCGCGACCGTCTGGTCGTGGAACTTCGCGTCGTCCGGGGTGGCGACGGCCTTGAAGCTCTGCAGGGCCTGCTGCTGGCCGGTGTCACTGGCGACGTAGTCCCTGCGCAGTGCCGGGGTCAGGCGCTGTCGGCCCTGAACGCCCAGTGCGCGGTGCACGACGACCCGGCGTACGGCCAGGAACTCCTTCTCCCGGGCGACCGCCGCGGCGGCGCGCATCCGGTCGCTCAGTTGGTTGTCACCGGCGAGCTGCGTGGACGAGTCGCGGATGGCGAGCAGGTCACTGATCAGACCCTCGTACGCCTGCACGGTCTCGGTGAGCGCGAGCTTTCCGTTGAACACCTGGCTGCGGACGCCCGCCAGGTCCTGCAGGTTCTGGTCGATGCTGTCGAGCAGACCCTCGAGGCTGCTCGGCAGGTCCTCGATCTCGGCCCGTTGCTGCCGGTAGGGGGCCGCGTCCTGATCCACCCGGGAGTTCACCCGGTTGTAGGCCTCCTGGTACTGCGCCGTCGGCTGCGTCCCGTTCGCGCCCAGCAGCAGCACGGCGGCGGTCCGCTCGTCCTGCAGGCTGTCGACCAGATCACCCGAATAGCTCGACAGATTCGCCAGGTCGCCAGCTCGGTTGGCATTGTTGAGCGTCTCCACGTGGTCGATAAGACCACTGGTGCCCACCACGACCGTGGCGATGGTCGGCACGATCATGATGAGACCGAGCTTGGACCAGATCGGCATGTCCCGGAGCCGGCTGGCCGGCCGGCGCAGCCGCGACAGGAAGGAGCCCGCCGTCTTTGGCCGTTTGCTCACGTCACCGCCCTCGCGATTACAGCTTGAACGCGTTGCCCCGGGCAACGCCCAGCGACCGACCCGGCGGGTCGGACCCCCGAGATTCCATCACGCCGGTCGACAAGAAGAAAGCCCAGGTTGTCCCGGACCGAAGGTGTGATGAGATGTTGATGCGATTTGATAGCAGTCTGTCTGGCCGGAGTAACTGAAGGTAATGGAACATCCGCACCGTGTTGTCCTACTAGCCGGCCCATCGGGGTCCGGAAAGTCGTACATAGCGCAGCAAACCGGCTTGCCGGTGCTGTGCTTGGACGACTTCTACAAAGACGGCGATGACCCTACGTTGCCGAGACGAAACGGCCAGGTGGATTGGGAATCGCCGCACTCCTGGGACGCCCCCAGTGCGGTGGAAATCATTGCCCAACTTGCCCGCGAGGGCCGAGCCGATGTGCCGGTTTATGCGATCGGTGCCGATCGACGGGTAGCCACCCGGCCATTTGATGTCGCCGGATCGCCACTTTTCGTGGCCGAAGGGATCTTCGCCGCCGAGATCGTCGAGGAGTGCCGTCGCCGTGGCCTGCTCGCCGGGGCTTACGCGCTGCGCCGCCCGCGCGGGGCCACCTTCCTGCGCCGACTCGCCCGCGACCTGTCCGAGCAGCGCAAGGCGCCTCGGGTGCTGATTCGGCGCGGGGTGACGCTGCTACGGGCCGAGCCCGCGGTGCTGCGTCGGCAGATGGGCCTCGGCGCGGAGGCGGCCCGGGCCCGGGAGGTGCTGCGCCGGGTGGCCGGGCTGCTCGCCGGCCACCCACATGGTTGAGCTCAGGCCATCAACTTCGCGTACGCCGGCTTGATCACGTCGTCGATGATCCGCAGCCGCTCGTCGAACGGGATGAACGCGCTCTTCATCGCGTTGATGGTGAACCACTGCAACTCTTTCCAGCCGTAGCCGAACGTCTCCACCAGCAGCGACATCTCCCGCGACATCGAGGTGCCGCTCATCAACCGGTTGTCGGTGTTGACGGTGGCCCGGAAACGCAGGTCGCGCAGCAGGCCGATCGGGTGCTCCGCGATCGAGGCCACCGCGCCGGTCTGCACGTTCGACGAGGGGCACAGCTCCAGGGGGATTCGCTTGTCCCGGACGTACGCGGCCAGCCGGCCGAGTGAGCCGTCGGGTGCGATGTCGTCGACGATCCGCACCCCGTGGCCGAGCCGGTCCGCCCCGCACCACTGGATCGCCTGCCAGATCGACGGCAGACCGAACGCCTCGCCGGCGTGGATGGTGAAGTGGAAGTTCTCCCGTTGCAGGTACTCGAAGGCGTCCAGGTGCCGGGTGGGCGGGAAGCCCGCCTCGGCGCCGGCGATGTCGAAGCCGACCACCCCGGCATCCCGGTGCCGCACGGCCAGCTCGGCGATCTCCTGGGAACGGGCGGCGTGCCGCATGGCGGTGAGCAGAGTGCCCACCCGGATGGTCAGGCCCGCCTCGACCGCCTGGGCGGTGCCCTCGGCGAACCCGGCCAGCACCGCCTCGACCACCTCGTCCAGGCTGAGGTCCCGTTCCAGGTGCTGCTCCGGGGCGAACCGCACCTCGGCGTAGACCACGCCGTCGGCGGCCAGGTCGAGGGCGCACTCGCGGGCCACCCGACGCAGCGCGGGCGCGGTCTGCATGACCGCCACTGTGTGCGCGAACGTCTCGAGGTAGCGCTCCAGCGAACCGGAGTCCGCCGCGTCCGCGAACCAGCGTCCGAGCGCCTCCGGATCCGTGGTGGGCAGTTCGTGGCCCACCTCGGCAGCCAGGTCGACGATCGTCGCCGGCCTCAGCCCGCCGTCGAGGTGGTCGTGCAGCAGCGCCTTCGGGACCTTGACGATGTCCTCGTACCGGATAGTTGCGACCATGCTCAGACCCTAGTCAGCGGCCTGGCCGGACCGGTACGGGACCGGCCGGGGCGTCACGGCCGCCAGCCGTACACCCGGTGCACGTCGAGCCGGATCACGAGCCGCCCGTCGGCGACCATGGCGGCCCGGTAGTCCGCCCAGTCCGGGTGGTCGCCGCGAATCCGGCGGTAGACCTCGACCAGTTCGTCGACCGTCTCGTCGGTGGTGGCCACTGCCGGTTCGCTGAGCGTCACGGTCCCGTCCGCGACCGCGTACGCGCCGCCGTCCGGCGTGGTCACGTGGAAGCTGGCCCGGGGGTCGCGGCGCAGGTTGCGCACCTTTGCCCGGTCCCCGGTGGTGGAGCAGCGGATCAACCCCGGCTCGGCCAGGTAGTCGAGGTTGGACAGCTGGGGCCGCCCGTCCCGGCGCAGGGTGACCAGCACTCCGCGCCCGCGCTGGCCGAACAGCTCCCACAGTCGGTCGCCCGCGGCGGCGGTCGGCGCGCTCCGCCGCTGGAGAGGATTGGTTGACATGTCATCGAATCTAAGACCAAGTCGATGACATGTCAACGACAGCGTTAGACTCGACGGATGGACGTACCCCGGTGGCTGGACGAACGGGAGGACCGCGCCTGGCGCGGCTACCGCCGGATGCGTCGACTGCTCGACCTGGAGCTGGCCCGGGAGCTGACCCAGGACGCCGGCCTCTCCGAGGCCGACTACGACGTGCTGTCCGACCTCTCCGAGACACCGCAGGGGCGGCTGCGCCTGCGGGAGCTGGCAGACCGCATGCTCTGGTCGCGCAGCCGGCTCTCCCACCACCTGACCCGGATGCAGCAGCGCGGCCTGGTGACCCGAGAGGAGTGCGCCGACGACGCCCGGGGCTCGGTCGTCGTCCTCACCCCCGCCGGTCGGCGGGCCATCGAGTCCGCCGCCCCCGGTCACGTGGCCGCCGTCCGCCGGCACCTGATCGACCTGCTGACCCCCGCGGAGGTCGACGCCCTCGGCGCGCTCACCCACCGGGTGGTCGACCACCTCGGTGGGCGGGCGCCCCAGCCACGCCACGATGCGGAGCTCTGACGTGGACCCCCGCATCCTCGACCGGCTGCGCTGCCCGGTCTGCGGCGAGCCGCTGGCCGAGGCCACCGCCGGCACCACCAACGCGCTGCGCTGCCCGCGCCGGCACAGCTTCGACATCGCCAGACAGGGGTACGTCAACCTGCTCGCCGGGCGCGCCCCACACGCCGGCGACAGCGCCGAGATGGTCGCCGCCCGGGCGGACTTCCTCACCGCCGGGCACTACGACCTCATCTCGGCCGCCCTCTCCGACGCCGCGACGGAAGCCGCCGGTCGGCCCCGCGCGACGCCCGACCTCGAGGCGTACCCCCTGGTGGTGGATGCCGGCGCCGGCACCGGCCGGTACCTCGGCGCGGTGCTGGCGGCGCTGCCGGACGCCGTGGGTCTGGCCCTGGACGTGTCCAAGCCGGCGCTGCGCCGTGCGGCCCGCGCGCATCCCCGGGCCGCCGCCGCGCTCGCCGACACCTGGCAGCGACTGCCGCTCGCGGACGCCTCGACCGCCGTGGTGCTGAACGTCTTCGCCCCGCGCAACGGCCCGGAGTTCCACCGGGTGCTCGACCCGGCCGGCGTGTTGCTGGTGGTCACGCCCGACACCGACCACCTCGCCGAGCTGGTGGACGTCCTCGACCTGCTGCGGGTGGACCCGGACAAGGCCGACCGGGTGGCCGCCAGCCTGGGCGGGCACTTCACGCCGGTCAGCTCGGCCGTGCACCGGACCGAGCTGGCGCTGACCCGGCCGGAGGCCGCCACCCTCGTGGGGATGGGCCCCAGCGCCTGGCACACCGACCCGGCCGCGCTCGCCACCCGGCTGGCCGCGCTGCCCGAACCGGCCCGGGTCACAGTGGCGGTCCGGCTCGACGTCCTGCGACCTCGCTGACCTCAGGTGGAGAGGTCGACCTCTTCCCAACCGGGCGGCTCGTCGTGGTACGGCCCGCGCAGAATGACGGCCCACTCCAGCGCCCACCGCCGCTGCCCGATCGCGTTCGCGTCGACCAGGCCGGGCGCCCGCCGGCCGCTGCGCTCGGTCTCCAGGTACGCCCAGTCCAGGCAGTAGTGCAGGTCGAGCAGGGCGGCCGCGTCGGCCGGGTGCTGCGGCGCGGTGAGGATCCGGGAGCGCCAGTGCGGGAAGGTCTCCCCCTCGGCGATGTGCGGCAGCCGCTCGACCAGCCGCTCGTCGACGGCCAACGTCGGGTCGAGCTGTTTGCTCAGCCCGAGTACCCAGGCCAGCGCGAAGAGAGCGTCGTGGTGCAGCACGAACGACCGGTGGTCGCCCTTGCCGCCCATCACGAACTGCCACTCCGGCGGGGTGACCATGTCGACCAGGTGCGAGCCGAGCAGCCAGCTCATCGCCGCCTGTGGGGGCATCCCGAAACAGCGGGCCAGGATCAGGTGCAGCACCGCGATCCGCGCCTCGATCTCCGCGGTCGGGCGCAGGTCGATGTGGTCACCCGGCTCCCACACGAGGGGAAACTGGGCCGGCGGCAACGGCAGGCCGAGCCGGGACAGCTCGTCCAGGCTCGCCTCGCGCACCTCACGTGGGTCGGGGGCAGCAACGGTCACGGCGGATCTTCCTGTCTGCTCGCGCCGGCTCAAGGCCGGTTGTCCCCCCTTGGCCTGCGACAATAGCGCTCCCAGGTGACCGGCACCACGCCAGGGCGACGCCGGTTCGATCAGCCGATGCGTTCGATGACCAACGACGTCGCCGCCGGGGCCGTCGGCGCGATCCGCACCGCGTTTGCGGCCTCGGTCAGCGCGGCCGGAATCCGCGTCGCGTCGTCGGCGCGCAGCTCGTAGAGCGGGTCACCGGCCCGCACCTCGTCACCCGGCCGCTTGTGCAACACCACACCGGCCGGCACGCTGACCGGGTCCTCCTTGCGCGCCCGACCCGCGCCGAGCCGCCACGCCGCAACCCCCATGGCGTACGCGTCGACGGCCGCGACGTACCCGTCACGCTCGGCGCGGACCACCTCCACCTCGGCAGCCGTTGGCAGCGGCGCGTCCGGGTCACCGCCCTGCGCCCGGATCATCGCCCGCCAGGAGTCCATGGCCCGGCCGTCGCGCAGCGCAGCAGCCGGATCGGCGTCCGGCAGACCGGCGGCGTCGAGCATCTCCCGGGCCAGTGCGAGGGTCAGCTCCACCACGTCGGCCGGTCCACCACCGGCCAACACCTCGACCGACTCGGTCACCTCGACCGCGTTGCCGATCGCCAGACCGAGCGGGGTGGACATGTCGGTGAGCAGGGCTACCGTCCGCACCCCGTGCGCACCGCCCAGCTCGACCATGGTGCGCGCCAACTCGCGGGCCTGGTCGACGGACTTCATGAAGGCGCCCGAGCCGACCTTGACGTCGAGGACCAGCGCCCCGGTACCCTCGGCGATCTTCTTGCTCATGATCGAGCTGGCGATCAGCGGGATCGCCTCCACGGTGCCGGTCACGTCGCGCAACGCGTACAGCTTGCGGTCGGCGGGGGCGAGCCCGGCACCGGCCGCGCAGATCACCGCACCGACCTCGTCCAGCTGGGCGATGAACTCGTCGTTGCTCACCGTGGCCCGCCAGCCCGGGATGGACTCCAACTTGTCCAGCGTGCCGCCGGTGTGCCCGAGACCCCGGCCGCTCAGCTGCGGCACTGCCGCGCCACACGCCGCCACCAGGGGGGTGAGCGGCAGAGTGATCTTGTCGCCGACGCCGCCGGTGGAGTGCTTGTCGACAGTCGGCCGGCGTACCGCCGACAGGTCCAACCGCTCACCGCTGGCGATCATCGCGGCGGTCCACCGAGCGATCTCCGGCCCGGTCATGCCGTTGAGCAGGATCGCCATGGCCAGCGCGGACATCTGCTCGTCGGCGACAACCCCCCGGGTGTACGCGTCGACCACCCAGTCGATCTGCGCGTCCGACAGCACACCCCCGTCCCGCTTGGCCCGAATAACGTCAACAGCAGTAAAAGCACTCACCGTGTGGTTCCTTCTCACGTCGTTGCGTTCAGGGCTGCGCCGCCGTGCAGTGCCCTCATGGTCGCGCTCGAACCATGAAGTAGTCCCCTGGCGCGTTGAGGTGGGCACTACTTCCAGGACAACGCCGTTGCGTTATGCGTTAGGGCTGCGGCCGGCAGGTCAATCCTCTGCTGGAGAACGGACTCGTGGTAGATCAACGTGAGCCGAGCAAGAGGACCGCGCCGATCTTGCAGTTTCTGTTGTTGATATGGGTGGATGCGCCCCTTGCGTCGGGACAGGAAGTGCAAGATCGCGGAGCAGGCAGGGCAGCCCTCGCAGTGGCTCACGGCCCTGAGATGTGATGGCTGCGGCCTTGGGATCAACCAGCAGCCCAGCGCACCGGGATCTCCGCAGGCGGTTCACCCTCGCCGGCCCAGAAGATGGTGCCGGTCGCGTCGACCACCACCACCCGTGGTGTCCGGGCCAGGCCCCAGGTAATCGCCTCGGCCGGCTCGTCCCAGCTCGGCGCCTCCTCCAGCACCCCGGTCTCGGCGCCGACGTCGTCTCCGGCCGACCGCTCCCAGTACGCGGTCCAGACCTGCTGCCCGGCGGACATGTCCGGGTGCACGAAGACGGTGCCGCGCCCCCGCCAGGCGGCCAGTCGCTCCGGCACGACCGGCACCGGCGTCTCCCCGGTGACGGCTTCCAGGTCCTCCACGCCGAAGGCGTGCGGCAGCAGCTCGGCCATCCGCAGCGGGCGGGTCCTGCTCTCGATCAGGCACTCCGGCCCGCCGTGTTCCCAGAGCAGCTGCCGGCAGCGACCACACGGCATCAGCGGCTCACCAGTGGCGTCGACGCAGGAGAGCGCGACGAGCCGACCGCCGCCGGTGGCGTGCAGGCTGGAAACCACTCCGCACTCGGCGCACAGCGTCACCCCGTACGCGGCGTTCTCCACGTTGCAGCCGACCACGATGCGGCCGTCGTCGACCAGCGCGGCCGCGCCGACCGGAAACGTCGAGTACGGCGCGTACGCGTGCCGCATCGCGTCGGTGGCAGCGGCGCGCAGCCGCGCCCAGTCAATGTCGGTCATGCCACCATTCTGCCCAAGTAGCCCAGGTCAGAAGTGGGCAGGGCCGGATGCACGGGCAGCCTTCGGAAACTCGGCCGCGCCACCGCACCCGCTCCGGTGATTTAGTTCGGGTCCCGGCTCCGAACCGCGCGGTGCCGAGGCGCCGCCGGGAAGCATCTCGACGAGACCGCGCACTTCACACGCTGCTAAGGACCGGACTATCTTCGATACGCACTCACGCTGAATAACTTGCCGCACACTTTCGGTGAGCAGCGCTGGGCAACCCCGAGAAGCATGCCGATGAGATTAAGCAGGGAATGAGGAGCCATGGGCAGCGTGATTGCAGGGCGGGTTCATCCTGGCTACCCAGACTGATGGCTCGGTGGTCGCCCACCTTGACCACCAGGTGCGAGCACAGATAGTCAACAGCGCCGATGCCCTTGCTACCCTCCAGGCGACGTGGGAGGTGGTCAGAGGCGAGGCCCTCTCCCGCCGGCAGTCACTCGATCTGATCAAGGAAGCGGCGCAGACATGGACATGACCGGTGCCAGGTGGCACAAGTCAACTCGCTCCGGCTCCAATGGCGGGTCGTGCGTAGAGGTGGCCGACAACCTGCCGGACGTCGTGCTCGTGCGCGACACCAAGGACCGCGATGGCGGCGTCCTTCTCTTCAACCCGCAGACGTGGCAGTCGTTCGTCGGCCTGGCCAAGCAGATCGGGCCGCTCGGCTGACCCTGCAACAGCCGGGAGGAGGCTCGCCAGCCGACGGTCACTGGTGGTCTTCGTTGTCTGCACAGCTGCGTTCACCGTGCGCCACGTTCAGGCGTACCCCTGGGAAGGGCTGGATGGGCGCGAAGCGTGCCCGGCGGGAGGCCCGCCGGGCACGGCTCAGGCGTCAGCCCTTGATGTACGGCTTGCCGTCGGCGGCCGGTGCCCGGACCCGGCCGACCAGCCCGGCGACCGCCAGGATGGTCGCCAGGTACGGCAGCATGGCCAGGAACTGGCTGGGGATCGAGCTGCTGATCGCGCCCAGGTAGGTGGCGAGCTGGTCGGCGAACCCGAAGAAGAGCGCGGCGAGCAGCGCGCCGGTCGGGTTCCACCGGCCGAAGATCAGCGCGGCCAGGGCGATGAAGCCCTTACCACCGATCATGTTCTTGGTGAACGAGTAGAGCGCCAGCGTGTAGGACGCGCCGCCGATGCCGGCGACCACGCCGGCCAGCAGCACGTTGCGGTAGCGGACCCGCAGCACCTTGACGCCGAGTGTGTCGGCGGCGATCGGGTGTTCGCCGACCGAGCGGGTCCGCAGCCCCCACCGGGTGCGGAACAGCCCGATGTGGATCACGAGCACCAGGAGCAGCCCGAGGTAGAGGAAGATGTTGCCGCGGAACAACGCCGGACCGAGCACCGGGATGTCCTTCAGCAGCGGGATCTCCCAGTTGCTGAAGCGGGGCGCGCTGTTGTACTTCGCGGCGTCGGTCTGCATCAGCCGCTCGTAGAGGAAGCCGGTGACGCCGACGGCCAGCAGGTTCAGCACGATGCCCATGACGACCTGGTCGACCAGGTAGCGGATGGCGAAGACGGCCAGCAGCAGCGAGATGAACGCGCCGCCGATGGCGGCGGCGACCAGACCCACCCACACACTGCCGGAGATGCTGCCGAACAGGGCCCCGCTGAACGCGCCCATCAGCAGTTGGCCCTCGATGGCCACGTTGACCACGCCGGACCGTTCGCAGAGCACCCCGGCGAGCGCGCCGAAGATCAGCGGCAGGGCCAGGATGAACGTGCCCCTGATGATGTTGACCAGCGGCATGAAGTTCTGCCCGGCCGGCGCGGCGGAGACCTGCCAGCAGAGGAACGACAGCACGAAGGCGACCAGCCCGACGCCGAGCACGGGAAGGAACCACCGCTTCGGCACCCCGGCGAGCAGCGCCGCGCCGGCGGCGATCGTGATGATCCCGAACAGGATCGCCCCGATCGTGCCGTTGATCTCCAGTGCGGCGCCGGCCGCGTCGTCGCTGAGCGTGAACCGGGCCTGCTGGTCGGTGGCGAGCGCGCCGAAGAGCACCGCGGACAGCAGGCCGAGCGCCAGCAGCGTGAGACCGACCTTCCGGCTGCGGGTCCAGAAGCCCTCGTCGACCGGGGCGACCGCGATGTCGGGGACAGCCATGGTGGACATGAGTTACCAGCCCTTCGCCAGGCTCGTCTGCAACCGGGCGGCACGCGCGGCCCGGAGCTGGAAGATCGCCTTCACCAGGGCCGGTGCGGCGATGAAGATGACGATCAGCGCCTGGAGCACTGTCACCAGCTCCAGCGAGATCCCGGAGTACGACTGCATCCGGTTACCACCGGCCTGCAGCGCACCGAACAGCAGCGCGGCCAGCAGCACCCCCCAGGGCTTCACCCGCCCGAGCAGCGCCACCAGGATGCCGTCGAAGCCGATCTGCGCGACCACCAGCGGGGTCAACGCGCTGGCTGTGGAGCCGAGCACCATGTTCGAGCCGCCGAGGCCGGCCAGGATTCCGGCGAAGACCATGATCAGGATGTACGTCCGGGTGACGCTGATGCCGGCGGTCCGGGCGGCGTCCGGGTTGGCGCCGACCGCGCGCAGCTCGAAGCCGAGCGTCGAGCGGTTGAGCAGCCAGGCGACCGCCCAGGTGGCCAGCACGGCGAGCAGGATGCCGGCGTGCACCCGCAGGTTGTCGCCGAGCAGTCGGGGCAGCTGGGCGGAGGTGTCCACCGCCTTGCTGATCGCGTCGGTGCGGTTCGGGTCCTGCACGCCGTTCTGCACGATCAACCAGGTGAGGAAGTACGTGGCGACGTAGTTGAGCATGATCGTGTTGATCACCTCGTGCGCGCCGGCACGGGCCTTGAGGATGCCGGGGATGAAACCCCAGATCGCTCCACCCAGCGCGCCGGCCAGCACCGCAACCAGCAGGTGCAGGCCGGGCGGCAGCGGCAGCAGGAAGCCGGCCAGCGCCGCCATGATCACGCCGATGGTGGCCTGGCCCTGGGCGCCGATGTTGAACAGGCCGCCCCGGAAGGCCAGCGCCACCGACAGACCGGTGAAGACCAGCGGCGCCGCGTAGGTCAGCGTCTCCGAGATCGGCGCGAGCACTGCCTGCCAGCCGTTGGCGCCGTCCAACCAGCCGGAGAACGCCTCGGGGTCGAAGATCGAGCCCTTGAACAGGTTCGCGTACGCCTCGCTGACGAGCGTCCAGCTGGAGTTGATCGCGTCGGACGGGCGCGAGGTGATGTACGAGTAGGTGGAGAGGACATCGGGATCAGAGATGATCATCAGCACCGCGCCGACCACTATCGCCAGCACCAACGACAAGAGGGTCACAGTGAAGGTGTTTGCCGCCCAGAGGTTGTCCAGGAAGAACCGGCCCAGACTCGGCTTCGGCTCAGGCTCGGGGCCCGGCTTCGCCGCCGAGCGGTCCGGCTCGGTCGCCACCTCGGCGCGTTCGGTGTTGCCGAGCGCGTTCTGCGCGGCCTGCGCCTCGCTCGCCGGCTCCTTGTCCGGGGAGCCCGACTGCGGGTTGGGGTTGGTCATGCCTCGTCCTCGCTCGCGGGGCCTGCATCGCTCGCCGGGCCCCCGTCGGCCGCTGCGGGCTTGTCGGCGGCGGTCGCCGCACCGGGCTTGTCGGCGGCGGGTGCTGCGACGGCGTCGTGGGCCTCGTCCGGGCTGATGCCGGCCATCAGCAGGCCGATCTCCTCACGCGGGGTGTCCGGGCCGACGATGCCGATGATCCGGCCGCGGTACATCACAGCGATCCGGTCAGCCAACCCGATCACCTCGTCGAGTTCGCTGGAGACCACCAGAACGGCGGTGCCGATGTCCCGTTCGCGGATGACCTGGCTGTGGATGAACTCGATCGACCCGACGTCGACGCCACGGGTCGGCTGGGCGGCGATGAAGAGCTTCAGCGGCCGGGACAGCTCCCGGGCCACGATCACCTTCTGCTGATTGCCGCCGGAGAGGGTGCCCACCGCCGCGTCGGCCGATGAGGTGCGAACGTCGAACTGCTCGATCCGCTCCTTCGCGGAGGCGGCGATCGCGTCCGGCTTCAGCGCGAGCCCGGCACCGAACGGCGGCCGGTCGTAGATGTCCAGCACCAGGTTCTCCGCGACGCTGAACTCCTTGATCAGGCCGTCCACGCTGCGGTCCTCGGGCACGTAACCGACGCCCGCCCGGAGCACCTTCTTGGGCTTCCAGCCGTTGATCCGGTCGCCGGCCAGGCTGATCGTGCCGGCGAGCGCCGGGCGCAGGCCCATGATCGCCTCGATCAGCTCGGTCTGACCGTTGCCCTGTACGCCCGCCACGCCGAGCACCTCGCCCGCGCGTACGGTCAGGTCGACGCCGTCGACAGCGCGGATCTGCCGGTCGTCGTCGACGACCAGCCCGGACACCTCCAGCACCGGGTCGCCCGGCGTGGCCGGGGTCTTGTCCACTGTGAGCCGGACGTTGCGCCCGACCATCAACGCGGCCAACTCGTCCCGGCTGGCCTCCGGCGAGGCGGTGCCGACGGTCTTTCCGCGTCGGATCACGGTGATCCGGTCGGCGATGGCCTTGACCTCGCCGAGCTTGTGGGTGATGAAGACGATCGACTTGCCGGCCGCCTTGAGCGACCGCATGACCGTCAGCAACTCCTCGGTCTCCTGAGGGGTGAGCACGGCGGTCGGCTCGTCCAGGATGAGCAGGTCGACGTCGCGGGTGAGCGCCTTGACGATCTCGACGCGTTGCTGGATGCCGACCGGCAGGTCCTCGATCACCGCGTCCGGGTCGACCCGCAGGTTGTAGCGCTCGGACACCTCGGTGACCTCGCGCCGGGCCCGCCGCCGGTCCAGGAAGCCGGCGATGCCGCCCCTGATCTGTTCGGCGCCGAGCATGATGTTTTCGGTGACGGTGAAGACCGGCACCAGCATGAAGTGCTGGTGCACCATGCCGATCCCGGCCCCGATGGCGTCGGACGGGCCCTTCAGCTTGAGCGGCTTGCCATCGACCAGGATCTCGCCCTCGTCGGGCTGGTAGAGCCCGTAGAGCACGTTCATCAGGGTCGACTTGCCCGCGCCGTTCTCGCCGAGGAGGGCGTGAATCTCTCCAGGCTCCACCGTCAGGTCGATGTGATCGTTGGCGACCAGATCACCGAACCGCTTGGTGATGCCGCGCAGTTCGAGTCTCAGCGCAACCTCCTGGAGTGCGAGCGATGGTGCAGCCTAGCTGCCGTCGTACCGGCCGGACCGGACCGGCCGCCGTGGTGCGCGATCGGCCGCTCCGACCCCGCGGGGTGTCCGCAGAGCCAGAGCGGCCGATCGGTTCGTACCTGTCCCCCGCCGGCCCTCCGATGATCTCACCGGAGCGGCCGGCCGGTTGTCACTTGGTCGGCTGGGCCTTCGAGGTGACGGTGATGGTGCCGGCGGCGATGTCCGCCTTGATCTTGTCGACCTCGGCCTTCAGCTCGGCCGGAACCTTGCTGTCGAAGTCGTGGTACGGGGCGATCGAGACACCGTTGTTGGCCAGGGTGCCGACGAAGCCCGGCTTGGCCTCCAGCTTCTCGCCACCGGCGGCCTTGACCACGGCCTCCTTGACGGCCTCCGGGATGTTCTTGACGACCGTGGTCACGATCGCCGAGCAGTCCGGAGTGCTCTCGCAGCCGTCGACGTCCACCCAGATGGTGCTGTACTTGCCGCCCGAGGCCTTGGCCGCGGCGGTGGTGCCGAGGCCGGAGCCGCCGGCGACCGGCATGATGATGTCCGCGCCCTGGGCGACCAGCGCGTCGGAGACCTTCTTGCCCTCGTCCTGCTTGTCGAAGGCGTTGGAGAAGGAGCCCTTCTGGGTCTCCTTGTTCCAACCCAGCGCCTGGACGTTCTTGCCCTTGGCGGTGTTGTAGTGCTTCACGCCGTCGACGAAGCCGTCCATGAAGATGGTCACCGGCGGGATCGGCACGGCGCCGTAGGTGCCCACCTTGCCGCTCTTGGTCATCCCCGCAGCCAGGTAACCGGCCTGGAAGGCGGCCTGGGCGGTGTCGAACTGCATCGGGTAGACGTTGGCGTCACCCGGGTTGGCGTCGACGATGCCGAACTGCTGGTTCGGGTTCGCCTTGGCGATCTTTGAGGTGGCGTCGCCCATCAGGCCACCGACCGCCAGGATGAAGTCGCACTTCTGGTTGACGAACTGCGTCAGGTTCGGCTCGTAGTCGGCCTCGGCCTTCGACGCGACGTACTTGATGTCGATGTTGTCGTTGGCGGCCTTGGCCTCCTGCAGACCCTTCCAGGCCGAGGCGTTGAACGACTTGTCGTCGATGCCGCCAACGTCGGTCACCATGCAGGCGCTGAACTTCTTGGCGCCACTGCCGGCGTTGTTGTCATCCTTGGGGGCCTCGCCACAAGCGGCGGCGGTGAGCGCGAGCCCACCCACCGCGAAGATCGAGGCGATCCGCATCCCACGCACCGAGCGCAAGACGTCTCCTTCCCATTGCACACCGCGCCTTGTGCGGTGGCAGCCCATCAGCCGACCTGCGGGTGTGCCGCCGGCTGTCCCACGTTACGGACGGGAGCGTACGCCCGCGTCCACCCACCGGCCGACAATCGTGCACGACTGTTGAGCGCCTGTTACCCGGGTGTAACCCTTGCGTGGGGCAAGTCACTCTTCGTGCTGGTAATCAAGCGCCACGGCGTCCGCAACGTCCGTTTTCTGGAGGCGTTTTCCTCCTCGGACGTTACCGCCAAAAGACCGCGACCGCCGCGTTGACCAGGGTCAGACCGACGATCGCGAGGAAATGACCGCGGTTGACCACGTCCCGCTTCCGGGAGAAGAAGACCATGACGAAGATCAGCAGGGCGATCACCAACTTCGTCACAAGTTTTGCCGGTGCCGGCTCGTCGCCGTCGCGCAGCGGCGCGGCGAGGCCGAGCCCGGTCAGCAACTGGATCACCGCGCCCCACAGCATGGCCGGGTTGATCCGCAGCCGACCGCTGGCGTACTGGGCGATCGAGCCACCGAGCAGCAGGGCGAACCCGATCAGATGGACGTAGAGAAGGATGAGTCTGAGAGCTTCCACGCTCGCCATACTTCCCTATGAACGACGGATTGTAGTAGAGGGAACCGCCGACGAGCGCGGATCAGTCGATCAACCGGCCGCTGCAGGTCGGCTCGTCTCAACCCTTGACGGCTCCCGAGGTCAGCCCGGAGACGATGTAGCGCTGGAGGAACTGGAAGACCAGCACCGTCGGGATCGCGGTCAACAGGGTGCCGGCCGCGAAGATGCCGAAGTTGGTGTTCCGCTCGCCGCCCTGCAACATGCCTCGCATGCCGACCGCGAGGGTCTTGGCGTCCGTGTCGGTGAGGAAGACGCTCGCCATCAGGAACTCGTTGATGGTGTTGATGAAGGCGAGCAGCCCGGTCACCGCGAGGATCGGCGCCACCAACGGCAGCATGATCCGGAAGAAGACCTGGGCGTGTGAGGCGCCGTCCACGGTGGCCGACTCGTCCAGCTCCCGGGGCAGGGTGTCGAAGAAGCCCTTCATCAGCCAGGTGTTCACGCCCAGCGCGCCACCCAGGTAGAGCAGCATCAGACCCCACGGGGTGTTGAAGCCGATGGCCGGCCACAGGTCGGTGATCGTGCCGAAGATCAGGAAGATCGCAACGATCGCCAGGAACTGCGGGAACATCTGGATCAACAGCAGTGACAGCAACCCCACCCGTCGCCCCTGAAACCGCATCCGGGAGAAGGCGTACGCCGCGAGCGCGGAGAGGAAGACCGAGGCGAACGCGGCCCCACCGGCGATGAGCAGCGAGTTCAGAAACCAGTCAGCGAACCCGGTGTGCGCGAACAGATTCCCGAAGTTCTCCAACGACACCCCGCCGGTCGGCACCAACTCGGTGGACGACAGGGTGCCGAGCGGATTGAGCGCCGCCGAGACGACGAACACGAGTGGAAAGAGACTGAACAGCACGCCGAGCAGGCCGACCAGGTGCCGCCAGCCGACCTCGGCGAACCATCGCTTCTTCCGCTTGCCCGCGTTGCGGTCGACCGCCGCCGGGCCGTTCGCGCCGCCCGTGACGGCGGCGCCGGTGAGCATGGTCATGCGTACACCTCCTCCTGTTGGCGGGTCCGCCGGAAGCTGACCGCCGACACCACCGCGACGATGGCGAAGATGAACAGTGAGATGGCCGCGGCGAAGCCGAACTGTGCGGCCTGCCCACCGAACGCCAGCCGGTAGGTGTAGGTGATCAGCAGGTCGGTGGCGCCGTTGCTGGGGTTGTCCGCCGGGAACGGCGCGCCCTCGGTGGTCAGGTAGATCGCGTTGAAGTTGTTGAAGTTGAACGCGAACGACGAGATCAGCAGCGGCGAGAGCGCGACCAGCAGCAGCGGCAGGGTGACCGCCCGGAACGACTGCCAGCGCGACGCCCCGTCGACCGAGGTGGCCTCTGTCAACTCCCGTGGGATGGCCTGTAGCGCGCCGGTGGCCACCAGGAACATGTACGGGTAGCCGAGCCAGAGCTGCACCAGGATCACCGCGGCGCGGGCCGACCAGTCCTGCCCGAACCAGTCGACGCTGAGCCCGAACAGATTGTTGATCAGCCCGAAGTCGGTGTTGAACATGTCCCGCCAGACCAACAGCATCGCGAAGGACGGCATGGCGTACGGCAGGATCAGCAACATCCGGTAGAGGTTGGTGCCCCGCATTCGGGGCGAGTGCAGCGCCAGGGCGATCAGCATGCCGAGGATGAACGTGCCGCCGGTGGAGCCGATGGCGAAGGCGAAGTTCCAGATCAGCGTGGCGAGGAACGGCCCGGAGATCCGCTCGTCGGTGAGCACCCGGGTGAAGTTGGACAGCCCGACGTTCACCTTCCAGCCCTGGGCCAGCCGCTCGCCGTCGGCGGCGACGAACGCGCCGACCTCGCCGTCCGCGGTCCAGGTCTTGCCACTGTCGCTGTCCTTGACGCAGTCGCAGCCGGCCTCGTACGCCCGGACGGCCTTGCCCTCGTACGCCCGGGACAGGCCGGACGAGCGCAGCGCGCCTCCGGCGGTCGGCACCACCAGGTCCGTGATGTCCTTGCTGCGGGCGCTGGCCTGGCCGAAGTTCAGCACGGTGTAGCCGTCGGCCGCGGTGACCTTTCCGCCGGGGCCGACGGTGGCCGCGCCCGGATCGAGCGGACGCAGGCCCCCGGCGTCGCCGACGGAGACCGTGTCGGTTCCTGGCTTGGTGATCAGGAAGACCAGGGCGCCGGTGGCCGGGTCGCCCTTGGTGGCGACCGACAACGGGTACTGGGTGGACCCCGGGACCTGCTTGACCGACGAACTCTGGATCGCGACGATCGCGTCGTCCTTGCTGCCGCGGTGGCCGTCGCCGAAGTTGGTGAAGGCCGTGCTCGCGGTGTAGAGCACCGGCACGACCTGGAAGGCGATCAGGAAGAGCGTGCCGGGGATGAGGTACTTCGCCGGGACGTGCCGGCGGCCCAGGTACAGATAGAACAGTGCGGCGGTGGTCAGCACCAGCACCGCCAGCCCGACCCACTTCTCGGCCGCCACGAGCGGGAAGGCCGCCCAGATCGCGATCCCGGCCACCAGGCCGAGCAGGATCACCTTCGCGGCGAGGCCGGCCGCGGTGATCGGCGCGTGGTTCCGCGCGGTACGGGAGGTGCGCGGGGACCCGGTGCGGACGGGCCCCCGGCCCGGGGCCTGCTGGGCAGGCCCCGGGCCGGACAGCGGTGTGCTCATTACTTGATCGAACCGGCGATCGTCTTGCCGGCCGCGGTAACCGTGCTGGTCGGGTCGGCGCCGCCGATGACGGCGGCCTCGGCCTTGCCGAACGGGTCCCAGATCGCGGCCATGGCCGGGATGGCCGGGAGCACCTGGCCGTTCTTGCCGGCCTCGATGAACTTGGCCAGGTCCGGGTCGCTGCTCTTGACCTGGTCCAGCGCGGCGGTCAGCGCCGGCGGGCGCGGGTCGGCCTGGTAGAGCGCCACGGCCAGGTCCGGCGTGGTGACGTAGTTGGCGACGAACTCCTGGGCGAGAGCCTTGTTCTTGCCCTTGGCCGCCACGTAGAACGACTGGACGCCCACGAACGGCGCGGCCGTCTTGCCGCCGGCGAAGCCGGGAACGGCGGAGACGTCGTACTTGATGCCGGCCTTCTTCACGTCGGCGGTGGCCCAGGGCCCGGAGACCAGGAAGGCGCACTTCTTGCCGGTGAAGGTGGCGGTCGAGTTGGTGTCGGCGATCGAGCGCTTCAGCACGCCCTCGCCCTTCTCGCCGAGCGCGGCGATCTTCTTGAACGCGGCGATCGACTCCGGCTTGCCCACGCCCAGGTCCTTCGGGTCGTAGTCGCCGTTCGCGGTGGTGCCGAAGAGGTAACCGCCGGCCGAGGTGTACAGCGGGTAGATGTGGTACGCGTCGCCCTTCTGGCCGACCTGGAGGCAGAGCGTCTCGGTGACCTTCTTCTGCGCCTTGAGCTGCTTGCCGGTGGCGACCAGGTCCTCGATTGTCTTCGGTGCCTCGGGGGCCAGTTCGGTGTTGCGGATCAGCGCCAGGTTCTCCTGGGCGTAGGGCACGCCGTAGAGCTGGCCGTTGAACGTGACGGCCTTGACGGCGGTCTCGTTGAAGGCGGCCTTCTGCTCGTCGGACAGCTGCACCGGGTCGATGGCGCCGTTCTGGACCAGGTTGCCGATCCAGTCGTGCGCGCCGATCACCACGTCCGGGCCGCCGCCCTGGCTCGACACGGTCACGAAGTTGTTCTGGAGGTCCTCGTTCGGGACGGCCTGGACCTCGACGGTGACGCCGTTCTCCTGGCCGAACTTCTCGGTGAACGGCTTGAGGGCGGCGGTCCGCTTGTCGTCCGCCCAGATCACCAGTTTGCCGCCGGCGGCCTTGGGGGTGTCCTTCGCGGCCGGCTCGTCGCTGTCGCCGCCGCAGCCTGAGGCGGCGAGCGCCAGGGCGAAGAGGGCGACCACACCCGCGGTACGGATGCGCATCGGTGCTCCTGTCGTCATGGCGGGTCGCCGGGGGAAGGGCGGGCCCGCCAGTGGAAACCTCTGGAAGTTCTTGCCAACCGGCGCATGGATGCTGCGCCGCTGCTCTCGCATGTTGCGGGGACGTTAGCAAGACGTTGCAAGTTATGGAAGGGCTTGCAGAGCACTCCGCAAGAACTTGCCGGTGGGCTAAAGTGCCGCCATGCGCGCTCGACTGTCCGACATCGCCCAGCAGGCCGAAGTCAGCGAGGCCACGGTGTCGCGGGTGCTCAACGACCGCCCCGGCGTGGCCCCGGAGACCCGGCAGGCCGTCCTCACCGCCCTCGACGTGCTCGGGTACGAGCGCCCGGCCCGGCTGCGTAAGCGCAGCGCAGGTCTGGTCGGCCTGGTGGTGCCGGAGCTGGACAACCCGATCTTCCCCGCCTTCGCCCAGGTCATCGAGTCCACACTGGCGCAGAGCGGTTTCACCCCGGTGCTCTGCACTCAGACCGCCGGCGGCGTGACCGAGGACGAGTACGTGGAGATGCTGCTGGACCGGCAGGTTTCCGGGATCGTCTTCGTCTCCGGCCTGCACGCCGACACGGCCGCCAACCACGACCGCTACCGGGCGCTGCTCGCCCGGCCGTTGCCGGTCGTGATGATCAACGGGTACGTGCCCGGCATCGGCGCGCCCTTCGTCTCCTGCGACGACCGGGAGGCGGCCGAACTGGCCGTCGCCCACCTGGTCGCGCTCGGGCACCGCCGGATCGGCCTGATCACCGGCCCGGACCGGTTCGTCCCGGTGCAGCGCAAGGTGGCTGGCTGGCGCTCCGCGATGACCCGGCTGGCCGGCGTCGCCGAAGCCGACCTGGGCCCGCTGGCCGAGCTGTCACTGTTCGGGGTGGAGGGTGGCGAGGCGGCGGCCGGCCGCCTGTTGGACCGCGGCGTCACCGGCGTGGTCTGCGGCTCCGACCTGATGGCGCTCGGCGCGGTCCGGGCCGCCCGCCAACGCGGCCTCGACGTCCCCGACGGCCTCTCCGTGGTCGGCTATGACGACTCCCCACTGATGGCCTTCACCGATCCGCCGCTGACCACCATGCGGCAGCCGGTCACCGCGATGGCGGTGGCCGCCGTCCGCGCCCTGGTGGACGAGATCAACGGGCACGGCGCCCCGCACTCGGAGTACCTGTTCCGCCCGGAGCTGGTGGTGCGCGGCTCCACAGCTGTCGCGCCGACCTCCGCACGCCTCTCTTACGCAAGATCTGCTTGACTCTTGCAGCGGCGGGCCGGCATATTGCTCGAATGATCAGCACCGCCACCCCGCCGCACGCCACCGACGACGACTGGTGGCGCTCCGCGGTCGTCTACCAGGTGTACGTCCGCAGCTTCGCCGACAGCGACGGCGACGGCACCGGCGACCTCCAGGGCATCCGGCAGCGCCTGCCGTACCTGCGCGAACTCGGGGTGGACGCGCTGTGGCTCACACCCTTCTACACGTCGCCGATGGTCGACGGCGGGTACGACGTGGCCGACTACCGGGACGTCGACCCGATGTTCGGCACCCTCGCCGACTTCGACGCGATGATCACCGACGCGCACGCCCACGGCCTGCGGATCATCGTCGACCTGGTGCCCAACCACACCTCCAGCGCGCACCGCTGGTTCACCGCCGCGCTCGCCGCCGGCCCCGGCTCACCGGAGCGGGCCCGTTACCTCTTCGCCGACGGCAAGGGCACCCACGGCGAGTTGCCCCCGAACGACTGGGAGAGCATCTTCGGCGGCCCCGCCTGGACCCGGATCGCTGACGGTCAGTGGTATTTGCACCTGTTCGACCCGTCGCAGCCGGACCTGAACTGGCGTCACCCGGAGGTCCGCACCGAGTTCGAGGACGTGCTGCGGTTCTGGCTGGACCGGGGCGTCGACGGATTCCGCGTCGACGTGGCGCACGGCATGATCAAGGCGGAAGGGCTGCCGGACGTCGGCTTCAGCACGGCGACCACCGGCCAGCGCCAGGTCGAACTGCTCGGCAAGGGCCGGCTGCCGTACTTCGACCAGGACGAGGTGCACGAGATCTACCGGGCCTGGCGGCCCATCCTGGACAGCTACCCGGGCGGCCGGATGGCGGTCGCCGAAGCGTGGGCCGAGACACCACAGCGCCTGGCCCGCTACATCGGTCCGGACGAGTTGCACCAGGCGTTCAGCTTCGACTTCCTCGACGCCACCTGGTCGGCCGACTCGTTCCGCAAGGTGATCGACACCGCGTTGGCCGAGGCGACAGTGGTCGGGGCGCCGACCACCTGGGTGCTGTCCAACCACGACAAGCAGCGGCACGTCACCCGGTACGGCGACGGCGTCGAAGGGCTGCGCCGAGCCCGGGCCGCCAGCCTGCTGATGCTCGCCCTGCCCGGCTGCGCCTACCTCTACCAGGGCGAGGAACTGGGCCTGCCGGAGGTCCTCGACCTCCCCGACGAGCTGCGCCAGGATCCGGCGTTCCTGCGCACCGGCGAGAGCCGCGACGGCTGCCGGGTGCCCATCCCGTGGAGCGGCGAGCTGGCCCCGTACGGCTTCGGACCGGCCGGCAGTGAGCTGAGCTGGCTACCCGCTCCGGCGCTCTGGCAGGCGCTGTCCGTCACGGCGCAGACCGGCGTGTCCGGCTCGACCCTGGAGCTGTACCGGACCGCGCTGCGGATCCGCCACGTTCATCCCGCGCTCGCCCTCGACGCCGACGGGGTGACCTGGCGGGAGAGCGAGCCGGGCGTGCTGGCCTTCTCCCGCTCAGCCGGCGCCTCAGTGCTGACCTGCGTGGTCAACTTCAGCGGCGCGCCGGTCCTGATCGACGGGTACGGTCAGCCGCTCGTCGCCAGCGACGAGCTCACCGAACAGGGCTCCGGCCAGCTGCTGCCAATTGACGCGGCAGTCTGGTTGGAACGGCGCTGAACGGGTAACTCGTTCTCGACCTGGTCGTTCGTCGTGCCCCGCGCCGGCGGGCGACTGGGCTACCGGCCCCTTGTGGTGGGGGGTGAGGTGCCACCGGCGCCGCGCGGAGTCCGCTCCGCGTGGCGCCGGTGTCCGTGTGCCGCCGGTGGTTAGACCCGCAGATGTCACGGGTACCGCATCGGGCACGATTACTACGGAGGTGACCCCATGGTGGTACGGATCGCCCAGTGCACGCTCGACGTCGAGGACCTGGACCTGATGGTCTCGTTCTGGTCCGCGGCGCTCGGCTACGAGGTCGAGAAGGGCGACGACGGCAGCGCCAAGCTCTGGCCGCCGGGGCAGCCGTCCGCCGCCGCGCCCACCGTGTGGTTGCAGGGCTCGGGCACCGCCAAGCGGGGCAAGAACCGGCTGCACCTCGACCTGGTCGCGGACACGGACCCCCAGTCCGAGGTACGGCGGCTGGTGGGCCTCGGCGCGCGGCAGGTCGACGTCGGGCAGACCGGAGCCGAACAGTTCACGGTGCTCGCCGATCCCGAGGGCAACGAGTTCTGCGTGCTGGACCGCGCGCCGACCCGCTGACGTCTCACTTCGCGGTGAGCAACGCCGCGATCCGGGTGAAGCCGGCGCGTACCTCGGCCTCGTCCGGCGCTTCGGCGGGCTCACCGTGGCCGGCCTCGTCGGCTGCCGCGTCCAACTCCTCGTCGATCACGTCCTCGAAGTCCCCGTACAGGTCGGCCCCCTCCACCTGACGGGCCTCGTCCTCGGCGGCGACCTGCGCGGCGGCGATCTCACTGCGGATCTCGTCGGCGGACAGCGCCGGCAGCAACGGCTCCACCACGGCCATCAGCTGCTCCTCGGCCACCACCGCCTCGGCCAGGGCCAACGCGTGCGGTCGCTCGTACGGCCCGCAGACCACCGGCTCCCACTCGTCGAGATCGCCGAGCGGACCGAAAGTGATGATCCATGGCAGGCCGAGGAGCGGTGAGTCCGCCGGCAGGTCCAGTGTCATGAGTGCGCCCACCGGCTCATCATGGTCCGCGAACGCGAGCGACGACGCCGTTCTGCTCAGTTATCGCCCGTCCGACGGTCGATCGGCGGCCGGTCAGCCGGGGCGGACCGCGTCCAGGGCGGCGCGGACCAGGGCGAGCGCGGTGGCCGGCGGCACGCCGAGCCGGGCGGCCTCCGCCGCGTAGCCGGCCGCCGCCCGCTGCAACCGGTCGACGGCGTCGTTCCGCCCGGGGGCGACGAAGGTGCCGTTGCGCCCCCGGGTCTTCAACAGCCCGGCCGCCTCCAACTCCCGATAGGCGCGGGCCACCGTGTTCGCGGCCAACCGCAGGTCGGCGGCGAGCTGCCGGACGGTGGGCAGTCGGCTGCCCACCGGCAACCGGCCGTCGCCGATCAGCTCGGCAAGCTGCACGCGCACCTGCTCGTACGGGGGCACCGACGAATCCGGGTCGACCGAGATCAGCACCTGCGCGCCTTCCGTCATCAGCCCGCACCGCCCGGCGCACCGGGGTCGATGCCCTCGTCGACATCCTTCGGTGGGGCGGGGGTTTCCGCCAGGTCCACCACTCGGCCGTTGGTGCTGGTCGCCAGGAGCGCCGCGCCGAACAGCACCAACTGGTTGAGCAGGTAGAGGTACAGCAGCAGACCGACGGCGCCGGCCACCACGGTGTACGCCGGGTTCCGCTCGGTCCGCACCACGTAGTATCGCCCGACGGTGTTCAGCAGCGTGATGCCGACAGCCACCAGTACCACCACCGGGCGCAGCCGGGACCGGCTCATCCGCAGCCGGGGCACTGCCAGCAGCAACGCGGTGGCGAGCACTGTGTTGACCAGCACGCTGAGCACCGCGCTGATGGTGGTCAGACCCACCGACCCGGTGCTGCGCAGCAGGAAACGCAGCAGCGACTCCAACGCGTCCACCGCCGCGACCGAGACGCCGAGCAGCACGAAGATGCCGATCATCACGCCCAGGTCGACGAGCCGCCGCACCACCAGATTGCCCGGCTGCTGGTTGAGCTGGTACATCAACCGCTGCGAGGACCGGATGGCCTCGACCCAACCGATCCCGGTGAAGACCAGGATGACCAGGCCGACCACACCGACAGTGCCGCTGGAGTTGGCGATCTGCTCGGCGTCCAGGAACGGCAGATTCTCCTTGAGGAAGTCGGCCGCCGCCGCGCTGACCTCGTCGTTGTCCTCCAGGATCGCCCCGAAGATGGAGAACGCGACAAGGGCGAGGGCGAACACGGCGAAGAAGCCGTAGTAGGCGATGGCGGCGGCCAATCGGCCGGCCAGCACCTCGCCGTACAGCACCCCGGCCCGCCACACATGATCGAAGAGCCCCGACCGGTGGCGCGCGGCTCTCACCCAGCGGTCGATGCCCGCCTCGATCTGGCCGATCACGTTCACGCGATCATCCTCGCCGATCTCCCACCGCTGTAGTGGCAACCGGCTCCCGATGCTCGCCGGCCGGCGCGTCGCAGATGCTTCAGGTGCTGACGGTTCGGTTGCCGGCTCTTCAGTTGCCGAGGCAGAAGTCCCGACGCGGCTGCCACCTGGCCTGCCCGCTGTGCGAGAAGAGGGTGAACCCGTCGACCTCGAACATCGCGGAGAAGTCGGCCAGATCCTCGTACACCTTGTCCAGGGCCTCCGGTGCGACGTCCTGAGCCACTGTGACGTGCGGATGGTACGGGAACCGGAGTTCGCGGTGCAGGCCCGGCGCCGCGGCGATGGCCGCGGCCAGCAGCTCGCACTCACTGATCCCGGCGGCCACCGCGACGAACACCACCTGGGTGACCGGACGGAACGTGCCGGTGCCCCGCAGGTGCAGCGTGAACGGCAGGTGCGCGGCGGCTACGGCGGCCAGGTGCCGCTCGACCGCCGGCAGGTTGGCCGTCCGGATCTCGGTGGGCCCGAGCAACGTCACGTGCGCGGGCACCGCCAGCGGATCACCGGCCTCGACCCGCCGCCGGGTGAGCAGGGCACCCCACGGCTCGGGGATGTCCACCGCGATGCCGATCTGGATGGTGTCGCCGGCCGGCGGCACCCCGCCACTGCGATTCACGCTTCGCGCCGCCCCTCCGACCACCGAGCCGTCCACCTGTACCGCGGAGCTACTCGCCGCGCACGGGCGGGAAGAACCCGACCCGCTCGTACGCGGACCGCAGGGTCGTCGCGGCCACCGCACGGGCCTTCTCCGCGCCGGCCGCGAGCAGCTTGTCCAGCTGCGCCGGATCGTCGAGGTAGGCGCGGGTGCGCTCCTGGATCGGCCGGACGAAGTCCGTCACCACCTCGGCCAGCTCCTTCTTCAGATCGCCGTAGCCACGGCCCGCGTACGCGGCCACCAGCTCGTCGATGCCGCGGCCGCTGAGCGCCGAGTAGATGGTCAACAGGTTGGACACACCCGGCTTGGTCTCGGCGTCGAAGACGATCTCCCGACCGGTGTCGGTCACCGCCGAACGGATCTTCTTCGCGGACCGGGCCGGATCGTCGAGCAGGTCGATGATGCCGGCCGGCGAGGACGACGACTTCGACATCTTCGCGGTCGGGTCCTGCAGGTCGGTGATCTTCGCAGTGTCCTTGACGATGTGCGGAGCGGGCACCGTGAACGTCGCGCCGAACAGCGAGTTGAATCGCTGCGCCAGATCCCGGGAGAGCTCCAGGTGCTGGCGCTGGTCCTCGCCGACCGGGACCGCGTTGGCCTGGTAGAGCAGGATGTCGGCGGCCTGGAGGACCGGATAGGTGAACAGCCCGACGCTGGCCCGCTCGTTACCCTGCTTCTGCGACTTGTCCTTGAACTGGGTCATCCGGCTGGCCTCGCCGAAGCCCGTGATGCAGCCGAGCACCCAGGCCAGCTGCGGGTGCTCGGGCACCTGCGACTGGACGAACAGGGTGCTGCGTTCCGGGTCGAGCCCGACCGCGAAGAGCTGGGCGGCGGCCACCCGGGTCCGCTGGCGCAGCAGCGCCGGATCGTGCCCCGCGGTGATGGCGTGCAGGTCCACCACGCAGTAGAACGCGTCGTGGGTGTCCTGTAGCGCCACCCAGTGCCGCACCGCGCCGAGATAGTTGCCGAGGTGGAACGAGTCGGCTGTCGGCTGGATGCCGGAGAAGACGCGGGGCCGGGCGGGAACGTCGGACATGGCGATAATTCTGTCAGCAAGCAACCCGGTCCGTCATGACGGGCCGGCGGGTCGGCTCCGGCCCGCCGGTGCCGGGGTGCTGACCTCGCGTGGTTCGCCCGCGCCGACCCGGCGAGTCGGCCCGACCGCGACCCGGCGGTGCTGCCCCGCCACCACCTCCCGGGCCGGCTCGGGGCCGCCCGCCGGGACCGACCCGGACTCGCGGCGCCGCTCGGTGCTCTGCTCGGTGGTGCGGGCGGCGGAGACGGCGAGTCGGGCCACTCGGCGGCCGTCCAACGTGAGCACCCGCAGCAGCCAGCCGGCCGGCAGCTCGGCCGGATCGGGTGCGCCGACCTCGGCGGGCTCATCCGGCACCGGCACCTCGTCGCCGGTGACCGGGAGCCGGCCCAGCGCGGCCATGACGAACCCGCCCACCGTCTCGTACGGTCCGGCGGGTAGTGCCACCCCGGTCCGCTCCGCGAAGTCAGCGAGGTTGAGGCGGCCGTCCACCACGGCGGGCAGGCCGGCGTGCACCGGGTCCGGGGTGGCGTCGTACTCGTCGTGGATCTCGCCGATCAACTCCTCGATGAGGTCCTCCAGGGTGATGATCCCGGCCGTGCCGCCGTACTCGTCGACCACCACCGCGAGGTGCTGGCCCTCCCGGCGCATCTCGGTCAGCGCGGCGAGCACCCGTTTGCTGCCCGGGAGCCGCTTCACCTCGCGGGCCAACTCGCCGACGGTGACGCACGGGTCGGTGTCCGGGCGCAGCAGTACGTCACGGAGGTGCACGAAGCCGACCACGTCGTCGTGCGTGCCGTCGGTGACCGGATAACGGGTGTGCGTTTCGGCGCGGACCAGTCGGGCGGCTTCGACGATTGTCAGCCGCGCCGGGAGGAAGACCACCTCGGTACGCGGCATCATCACCTCGCGGATCAGACTGGCACCGGCCACCAGGACCTCGTCGATGATCCGCCGCTCGTCCGGGTCGAGCACCGTGTTCGCCGCGACCAGGTCCCGCAGATCGGCCTCGGAGATGTGCTCCCGGCCGGCCGTCGGACCGGTCCCGAGCAGATCGGTGACGAGTCGGGTGGCGCCATCCGCGGCGCGCACCAGCACCCGGGCGACGGCCCGGGCGAGCGGGCCAGGGTCGCGGCGGGGATGTGCCCGCGCGTGTCGCCGGAGCCCGGTACGGGCCGCTTCCCGCATGACAGAGATGGTAGACACCGTGGGCCCACCACGCCGGGGATCACGCGGAGCGGCGGAGAGATGTTCGGCTCTGTTTAATCATGAGAGATTATGATGGAATGGGCTTGACGGTGGCGACGGCGAGAGCGCCGGCCACCGCCCTAGTGTGATCACCGAAGGGCCACGTCCCGGGCGGGCCAGGCAGGAGGCAACGACGTGAAACTGCTCGTCACCGGGGGCGCCGGCTTCATCGGGAGCGTGGTGACCCGGATGCTGCTCGACGCCGGTCACCAGGTGGTCATCCTGGACGACCTGCGCACCGGCCACCGCGAAGCCCTCGCCCCGGACGCCACCCACGTGGAGGCGTCAATCCACGACGCCGCCCAGGTCATCACCGCGGACGCCGGGTTCGACGGGGTGCTGCACTTCGCCGCCCTGATCGCCGCCGGCGAGTCGATGGTCAAGCCGGAGCTGTACTGGCAGAACAACACCATCGGCACGCTCGCCCTGATCGACGCGGTCCGGGCCGCCGGGGTGCCCCGGATGGTCTTCTCCTCCACCGCCGCCGTCTACGGCAACCCCACCGAGCTGCCCATCACCGAGAACGCGGTAAAGGCACCCACCAACACGTACGGCGCCACCAAACTCGCCGTCGACATGGCACTCACCTCCGAGGCGATCGCGCACGGGCTGGCCGCCGTGTCGCTGCGCTATTTCAACGTGGCCGGCGCCCACCTCGACGGCGACATCACGCTCGGCGAGCGGCACGACCCGGAGACGCACCTGATCCCGATCGCGCTGGACGTCGCCGCCGGCCGGCGGGAGAAGCTCCAACTCTTCGGGGACGACTACCCCACTGTGGACGGCACCTGCGTCCGCGACTACATCCACGTCGCCGACCTGGCCCGCGCGCATCTGCTGGCGCTTGACGCGGCCACCGGCGGCCAGCACCGGATCTACAACCTGGGCAACGGCAACGGCTTCACCAACCGGCAGGTCGTCGACGTGGTCCGCGAGGTCACCGGGCACCAGCTGCCCGTCGAGGTCGCGCCGCGCCGGGAGGGCGACCCGGCCGAGTTGGTGGCGTCGTCCGCACTGGCCCGCGACGAGTTGGGCTGGGTGCCGCAGAAGCCGACCCTGCACGACATGGTCGGGGATGCCTGGGCGTTCTACCGCACGCACATCCTGGGCCAGTCATGACCCACCCGAGCAGTGACGTCGCCGAGCGGGCCGCGGCCGGCTTCTCCGCGCAGTTCGGTGCCGAGGCTGCCGGCCGGTGGGCAGCCCCGGGCCGGGTCAACCTGATCGGTGAGCACACCGACTACAACGAAGGCTTCGTGCTGCCGTTCGCCCTGCCGATGCGCACCGTCGTAGCGGCCGACCGGCAGGACGGGGAGCACTGGACGGTCTGGTCCGAGCTGTCCGGCGAGGCGATCACCTTCGGCGCGGACGACGTCGCCGAGGCGGGTCGAGTCACCGGCTGGGGCGCGTACGTCGCGGGTGTGGTCTGGGCGTTGCGCGAGGCCGGTCACCCGGTGCCGGGCGCCCGGCTGGCGATCGCCTCCGACGTGCCGCTGGGCGCCGGGCTCTCCTCCTCGGCCGCGCTGGAGTCGGCAGTGCTGGCTGCCCTGCTCGACCTCGGCGGGCTGAAGCTCGCCCCGGAACTGCAGCCGCGGCTGGCGCAACGGGCGGAGAACGTCTACGTGGGCGCGCCGACCGGCATCATGGACCAGTCGGCCGCGATCCGTTGCCGCGCTGGGCACGCCCTCTTCCTGGACTGCCGCGACGAGTCGGTCGAGCACATCCCGTTCGACCTGGACGCCGACGGGCTGGCTGTGCTGGTCATCGACAGCCGGGCGCCGCACCGCCACGCCGACGGGGAGTACGCGGCCCGCCGTCGCTCCTGCGAGGCCGGGGCCAGCGCGCTCGGCGTTGCCGCCCTGCGCGACGTGGGCGTCGACCAGCTCGACGTCGCACTGGCGCGGCTCGACGACGAGGAGACCCGGCGACGGGTCCGGCACGTGGTGACCGAGGACCAGCGTGTCCTGGACACTGTGGCACTGCTGCGCGCCGCCCGGGTCCGCGACATCGGCCCGCTGCTGACCGCCTCCCACGTCTCGATGCGCGACGACTTCGAGATCACCGTGCCGGAGATCGACACCGCGGTCGAGGCAGCGTTGGCGGCCGGTGCCCTGGGCGCGCGGATGACCGGCGGCGGCTTCGGCGGCTGTGTGCTCGCGCTGATCGAGGCCGGAAGTGCCGACGCGGTAGCGGCCGCCGTGACCGACGCGTACGCGCAACGAGGTTTCACCGCCCCCGGCACCGTGACGGTCCTCCCCTCCCCCGGCGCCACCCGCCTGCTGCCCTAACCCCACCCGAGCCGGTGCGGGGTGGGTTAGGGCTGTTCGGCGGGAGAGGCCCCTGCCGCGCCGATCTTGCAGTTTCCGTTGTCGACATGGGTTGGTGTGCCCCTTATGCCGGGGCAGAAAGTGCAAGATCGCGGGGCAGGGGTTAGGTGGCTTCGACGATCATGGCGGCGCCTACCGTGCGGTTGGTCGCCTCGTCGATGATGACGAAGCCGCCGGTGGTGCGGTTACGGCGGTACTCGTCGGCCAGCAGCGGCACCGTCGTGCGCAGTCGCACCCGGCCGATCTCGTTGAGCCGCAGTTCGTCGGCGGACTCGTCCCGGTGCAGGGAGTTGATGTCCAGCCGGTAGTGCAGCCCGCGCACGATCGCCCGGGCCGACCGGGTGGTGTGCTTGATCGCGTACCGGCCGCCGACCCGCAGCGGGGCCGTCTCGTCCATCCAGCAGACCATCGCCTCGATGTCCTGGGCCACCGCCGGCGCGTTGTTCGGCCGGCAGATCAGGTCACCCCGCGAGATGTCGATCTCGTCGGCCAGTCGTACCGTCACCGACATCGGCGGGAACGCCTCCGGGACCGGCCCGTCGGCGGTCTCCACGGCGGCGATCCGGCTGGTGAAGCCGGAGGGCAGCACCATCACCTCGTCGCCCGGCTTCAGCACGCCGGAGGCGACCTGGCCGGCGTAGCCGCGGTAGTCGGTGACAGTGGTGGACTGCGGACGGATCACGTACTGCACCGGGAACCGGACGTCGACCAGGTTGCGGTCGCTGGCGATGTGCACCCGCTCCAGGTGGTGCAGCAGCGACGGGCCCTCGTACCACTGCATGTTGTCCGACCGGGTGACGATGTTGTCGCCGCGCAACGCGGAGACCGGCACCACTGTCAGGTCCGGTACGTCGAGCTTCGCCGCGAACGCTGTGAACTCGTCGGCGATCCGCTCGTAGACCTCCTGCGACCAGTCGACCAGGTCCATCTTGTTGACACAGAGGACCAGGTGCGGCACCCGCAGCAGGGAGCAGAGGAACGCGTGCCGACGGGACTGCTCGACGAGGCCCTTGCGCGCGTCCACCAGGATCAGCGCCAGGTCCGCTGTCGATGCGCCGGTGACCATGTTGCGGGTGTACTGGGTGTGGCCCGGGGTGTCGGCGATGATGAACTTGCGTCGGGGGGTGGCGAAGTACCGGTACGCCACGTCGATGGTGATGCCCTGCTCCCGCTCGGCCCGCAGACCGTCGGTGAGCAACGCCAGGTTGGTGTATTCGTCACCGCGGGCCGCGCTGACCGCCTCCACGGCGGCCAACTGGTCGGTGAAGAGCGACTTGGTGTCGTAGAGCAGCCGCCCGATCAGGGTCGACTTCCCGTCGTCCACGCTGCCGGCGGTGGCGAACCGCAGCAGGTCCATCGGCCGGGCCTCCGGCCCGGCCCCGGTAACAGCCCGCGCCTCCGCGCTCGCGGCGGCCACGATCTCGGTGCTCATCAGAAGTAGCCCTCCCGCTTGCGGTCCTCCATGGCGGCCTCGCTGACCCGATCGTCACCACGGGTGGCGCCGCGCTCGGTGATCCGGGTGGCCGCCACCTCCTCGATGACCTTCTCCACGGTGTCCGCGTCGGAACGGACCGCGGCGGTGCAGGAGGCGTCGCCGACGGTGCGGTAGCGCACCTGCGCCTTGAACCGCTCCTCACCCGCGCGGGGGCGGAAGAACTCGTTGACGGCGTAGAACATGCCGTCCCGCTCGATCACCTCACGCTCGTGCGCGTAGTAGATCGACGGCAGCGGGATGCGTTCCCGGGCGATGTAGTGCCACACGTCCAGCTCGGTCCAGTTGGACAGCGGGAAGACTCGGATCGACTCGCCCGGGTGGTGCCGGCCGTTGTAGAGCGACCACAGCTCCGGCCGCTGGTTCTTCGGGTCCCACTGACCGAACTCGTCGCGGAAGCTGAACACCCGCTCTTTCGCCCGGGCCTTCTCCTCGTCCCGGCGGGCGCCTCCGAACAGCGCGTCGAAGCGGTGCTTCTCCACCGCGTCCAGCAGCACCGGTGTCTGGATCCGGTTGCGCATGCCGTCACCGGACTCCCGGACCATGCCGCTGGCCAGGGCCTCCGGCACGCTCGCCACCACCAGTTGCAACCCCAGCTCGGCGACCCGTTGGTCGCGGTACTCCAGGACCTCGGGGAAGTTGTGCCCGGTGTCGACGTGCATCACCGGGAAGGGGACGTTGGCCGGGGCGAACGCCTTCTGCGCGAGCCGCAGCATGACGATCGAGTCCTTGCCACCGGAGAAGAGCATCACCGGGCGTTCCATCTCGGCGACCACCTCGCGCATCACGAAGATGCTCTCCGCTTCCAAGGCGTCCAGGTGGGAGACCTGGTACGCCGCGGGGGTGGTCATGACAGCGGCTCGATTCGCTCGCTCATCCGATTTCCAGACCTTTCCGGTCGGGCATGTCAAGAAAGTTCGCTCAGGCTACCCGGAATGTTTCTGCAGCGCTGCAAGCAACCGGGTGGCGAGATCCTTGCGGCAGACCAGGAGGTCGGGCAGCCGCGGATCCGCCTCGTTGTATTTCAGCGCAGAACCGTCGATCCGGGAAGCGTGCAGTCCGGTGGCCGTCGCCACAGCGATCGGGGCCGCCGAGTCCCACTCGTACTGCCCACCTGCGTGGATGTACGCGTCCACCTCGCCGGTGACCACTGCGGCGATTTTCGCTCCGGCCGAGCCCATCGGCACCAGGTGCGCCCCGACGTCCTCGGCCAGATCGGTCAGGAAGACCGGCGGTCGGCTCCGGCTCGCGGCCAGGCGGATCTTCCGCTCGCCGGCCGTCGCCGCCTCCACAGTCATCGGCGGGTACGCCGGCGGGTAGTCAGTGCCCAGCACCCGGTGCTGCGCCGGCAGCCCCACCGCCCCGGCGACCAGCCCGTGCGGGCTCGGCGCGTTGCGCGCCCAGAGCGCCACGTGCACAGCCCAGTCCGAGCGGCCCTCCTCGGAGAACTCCCGGGTGCCGTCCAACGGGTCGACGATCCACACCCGGTCCGCGTTCAGCCGTGACACCGCTCCGGTGTTCACCTCCGCGGCCCAGGCCAACCGCGACCCCTCGTCCTCCTCGGAGAGCACCGCGTCACCCGGACGCCACTTCGCCAACTCCGTGCGGATCAGGTCGTGCGACACCTTGTCCCCGGCCGACTTCAGCGCACCGGCGTCGGCGAAACCCATCTCCGTGCGCAGGTCGAGCAGCGCCTGCCCGGCCCGGGACGCCAACCATCGGGCAAACGCGCCATCGATCATCGGAGGACTGCTCATCTGTCCGCTCCCGTCGCCTCGCCACGCTGCCCGCACGGGCCGATCCGCCGCGACTCGCGTCGCCGGTCGCGGCACGCTGAAAGGCGCAGACTACCGGCCCGCCGTTTCCGATTCGGCTACGCCCCGCCCGGCTCAGCCGCCGTGGTAGAGGTTCTGGGTCGGCTCCACGCCCTTGATGATCACCGACTCCACCACGTCGGCGGCCCGGTCCACCAGGAAATCCAACTCCTTGCGCTCGGCCGCGCCAAAATCCGACAGCACATAGTCCGCCGGATCCTGCCGCCCCGGCGGTCGGCCGACGCCGAACCGCACCCGGGCGTAGTCCTTGGTCCCCAACGACTTCGACATCGAACGCAGGCCGTTGTGCCCGCCCTCGCCGCCGCCGAACTTGACCCGCACCTGGCCGAAGCCGATGTCCAGCTCGTCATGCACCGCGATCACCTGTGTCGTCGGCACCTTGTAGAACTGTGCCAACGCCGCGACCGGCCCGCCGGAGAGGTTCATGTACGTCAGTGGTTTGACCAGCACCAGCTTCGGCCCACCGAACCCCAGCCGCGCCTCGGCCACCTCGGCCACCGCCCGCTTGTGCCGGCCGAAACGCGCACTCACCCGCCCGGCCAGCAGCTCGGCCACCATGAACCCGACGTTGTGCCGGTTGCCGGCGTACTCCCGACCCGGGTTGCCCAGGCCGACCACCAGCCACGGCCCCGTCTCGTCCGTCACGACCCGTCCCTTCCGACGCCCATCCCACCGACTCCCGATATGCCGACAGGCGCCCCCGAACATCCGGGGACGCCTGTCGCACAGTACGAACCGATCAGGCCTCGGTGCGCGCCTCGGTCGTCTCGGCGCCCTCGGCCGGGGCGGCGTCCGCGCCCTCGGAGCCCTCGGTGGTCTCGCCGACCTCGGCCTCGGCCTCGTCGGTGGCAACCTCGACCTCGGGCAGCGTCGCCTCGAGCTGCTCGGCGGTCGGGGCGGCGGTGATCGACGCGACGGTCAGCTCCGAGTCGACGGCCAGCTCGACGCCGGTCGGCAGCTCGACATCGCCGGCGGTCACCAGGGTGCCCGCCTCCAGGCCCTCGATCGACGCCTCGAGGTGGTCCGGAACCTTGGTGGCGTCCGCGGTCACCGAGAGGGTGTCGTGGTCGTGCACGATCAGGGTGTCCCGGGCGGCCTCGCCGGTCAGCTGGACCGGGACCTCGACGGTGACCTTCTCGCCCCGGCGGACCAGGATCAGGTCGACGTGCTCGAAGGTGTCGCGGATCGGGTCACGCTGGATCGCCTTCGGCAGCGCCAGCACCTGGGTGCCGTCGGCGATGTCGATCGCGAAGAGCTGGTTGGCACCGCCCTTGCGGATCGCGGCGGCGAACTCCCGCGACGGCAGCGCGATGTGCTTGGGCTTCTCGCCGTGGCCGTACAGCACGGCGGGCACCTTGCCGGCCCGGCGGGTACGGCGGGCACCACCCTTGCCGAACTCGGTACGGGGCTCGGCGCTGATCTTTACCTCGGACACGGGGAAACTCCTGATGCTTTTCGCTGCGGCGGCTTGTCGTCTAACGGTGCTGGGGCGAGGGGCTCGCTGGGGCTCATGCGTCATGAACGACTGCCCGGAGCACCGCGTCGATGACGGTGCCTCCGTGCGGCGCTTTTCAGCGGCCCGCCGGGCACCCTCGCCGTGGCAACCGCACCAGTCTACCCGAGCTGTTTCCAGGGTTTCCGGCAGTCCCCGATCACGGCTCAAGACCGGCGCGTCGGTGGTGCTCCCACCAGCGTGCCGGCCCCGTTTCCACCAGTTTGCCAGCCCCGCGCCCGCCAGCGTGTCGACTGGCGGAAACGGGGCTCAGGGTCAGCTCAGGCCACCGAAGAGGGTGGTCACCGAGCCGTCGTCGAAGACCTCCCGGATCGCCCGCGCCAGCAGCGGCGCGATCGACAGCACTGTGAGCTTGTCCAACTGCTTCTCCGGCGGGAGCGGCAGGGTGTTCGTCACCACGATCTCGCTGATCGAGCTGTTCTTCAGCCGCTCGGTGGCGGGGTCGGACAGCAGCGCGTGGGTGGACGCGACCACGATCTCCGCCGCGCCCGACTCCTTGAGGATGTCGGCGGCCTTGGCGATGGTGCCACCGGTGTCGATCATGTCGTCGACGATCAGGCAGACCCGGCCCTCCACCTCGCCGACCACCCGGTTGGCCACGACCTGGTTCGGCTTCATCGGGTCACGGGTCTTGTGGATGAACGCCAGGGGGCAGCCGCCCAACCGGTCGGTCCACCGCTCGGCCACCCGCACCCGGCCCGAATCCGGTGCCACCACTGTCATCGGCCGGCCGGCGTACTTGTGCTCCACGTACTCGGCCAGGATGTCCATCGCGAAGAGGTGGTCCACCGGGCCGTCGAAGAAGCCCTGGATCTGCGCGGTGTGCAGGTCGACGGTGAGGATGCGGTTCGCGCCGGCGGTCTTCAACAGGTCGGCGACCAGTCGGGCGGAGATCGGCTCCCGACCACGGTGCTTCTTGTCCTGGCGGGCGTACGGGTAGAACGGCAGCACCACTGTGATCCGCTTGGCCGACCCCCGCTTCAGCGCGTCCACCATGATCAGGGTCTCCATGACCCAGGTGTTCACCCCGTGCGTGACGGACTGCACCACGAAGGCGTCCGAACCACGTACCGAGTCCTTGAACCGTACGAAGATCTCGCCGTTGGCGAACTCGTACGCGTCGGCCGGCGTCGGCGCGACGCCGAGCACCTCGCCGATCTCCTTGGCCAACTCCGGAAAGCCACGTCCGGAAAAGAGCATCAGGCTTTTGCGGTTTTCGGCGACGATGCTGCCCATGGGCCCGTCTGCTCCCGTTATGTCGGCGGTACCCGACCCGGTGTTGGTGGGTCAGGGACTATTCGGTTGCAGTATCTCCCGCGCCGGATGCGCCGCCCACCGTCTCGGTCGCCCCGTGGATTGCCTCACTGTGGCTTGCGGCACCAGTCGTACCGGACGCACCCTTGGCGTCGCCGCCAGGCTGCGCATCCTTCGCGTCGCGGGCCCGCTGCGCCGCCTCCGCCGCGGCAGTGCCGGCGCGCCGCTTGACCACCCAGCCCTCGATGTTGCGCTGGCGCGCCCGGGCGACGCCCATCGCCCCGGCAGGCACGTCGTCGATGATCACCGAACCGGCCGCCGTGTACGCCCCGTCACCCACCTCGACCGGTGCCACGAACATGTTGTCCGCACCGGTCCGCGCGTGGCTGCCGATCACAGTGCGGTGCTTGTTGACCCCGTCGTAGTTCACGAAGACCGACGCGGCGCCGATGTTCGTCTGCTCGCCGATCGTCGCGTCGCCGACGTACGTCAGGTGCGGCACCTTCGCGCCGGCGCCGATCTGCGAGTTCTTCACCTCGACGAACGTGCCGACCTTCGCCTTCTCGGCCAGCTGGGCGGCCGGCCGCAGGTACGCGTAGGGCCCGACGGTCGCGCCCGCGCCCACCTCGGCACCGACGGCGTGGCTGCGGACCACCGACGCGGCGGGGCCGACGATCGTGTCGATCAGGGTGACGTCCGGCCCGATCAGCGCGCCCGAGCCGACCACGGTGCCGCCGCGCAACTGGGTGTTCTGGTCGACCACCGCGTCCCGGTCCAGCGCGACAGTCACGTCGATCCAGGTGGTGGCGGGGTCGAGCAGGCTCACCCCGGTGCGCATCCACGCCTCGTTGATCCGGTCGCGCAGCAGCCGACGCAGCGTGGACAGCTCCACCCGGTCGTTGCAGCCCAACGTCTCGACGTGGTCCACGGCGACGTGCACCGCCACCGGCTCACCGGCGGAACGGAGCAGACCGAACACGTCGGTCAGGTACTCCTCGCCCTGGTCGTTGTCGGTGGAGAGCTTGCCCAGCGCCTCGCGCAGCCGCACCGCGTCGAACGCGTAGATGCCGGCGTTGATCTCCCGGATCGCGCGCTGCGTCGGGTCGGCGTCGCGCTCCTCGACGATCTGCTGCAGGCGGCCGTCGACGTCCCGCACGATCCGCCCGAGGCCGGTCGGGTCGGGCACCTCGGCGGCCAGCACGGTGGCCGCCGCGGCGGCCTCCTCGTGCGCGGTCACCAGCGCGCCCACCGTCTCCGGCCGCAGCAGGGGAACGTCACCGTTGATCACCACGACGGTGCCGGCACCGTCCGGTACGGCCTCCAGCGCGATCCGTACGGCATGCCCGGTGCCGAGCTGCTCGGCCTGGAGCACCGGAGTGGCGTCCGGGGCGACCTCGGACAGGTACGCCCGCACCTGGTCGGCGCCGTGCCCCACCACGACGACTGTGCGGTCCGCGCCCAACGGGGCGGCGGCGCTCAGCACGTGACCGAGGAGCGTCCGACCGAGCAGGGGGTGCAGCACCTTTGGCAGTGTCGACTTCATCCGCTTGCCCTCACCGGCGGCAAGTACGACGACGGTACGGAGGTGGGGCTGGGGCACGACGTGGCTCCCGTCGGGACGGCGGACACTCTCGCGGCCATGCTAGCCGCGGGGCCCGGCGCGTTCCCCTCTTACCCCCACCAGATCCTAAAACGGACGTAGGTGGGCAGCTCGGCCGCCAGGGTTCGAACCTGAAATACGGGTACCAAAGACCCGGGTGTTGCCAATTACACCACGGCCGATCAGCGACGCGAGGACGTCGCAGGAGGGATGGACATCCCGCCGCTACACCTTAGCGCCCCGGCCGTCGGATGCCAGCGCTCATCCCGTCGCACGGCGGGCGGTCGATGCCGTCGACCTTCTGGGGATGGTCGGCCCGCAGCTCGACCGCCCGGCTTCCCGGGTCGGTCAGGTACCCGCCGCCGGGCCGACTGACCTGCGACTTCGAGCAGTTACGCGAAGGCGATTCGAAACTTCCCCGTGCGATCTACGGTGCCGTAAGTTACGGTGACGTAGGCGTAGCTTCGTGATCGTTACCATCCCCCTGCGAGGTCCCATGTCCACTGCTCTGCTCGATTCCAACACCGCCGGACCCGGCCCCAAACCACTCACCGACGGCAGCCAGTCCCCCGGCATCCTGGCCGCCCTCTGGGCTTTCGTGGTGATCCCCTTCGTCGCCCTGCTGGTCGCCGTACCGGTGGCGTGGGGCGGCTGGCTGGGCTGGACCGACGTGATCATCGGCCTGGTCTGGTACGTCGTCTCCGGGCTCGGCATCACCGTCGGCTTCCACCGCTACTTCACGCACGGCTCGTTCAAGGCCAAGCGGTGGCTGCGGGTGACTCTGGCGGTCGCGGGTTCGCTGGCGGTGCAGGGCGAGATCATTCAGTGGGTCGCCGACCACCGGCGCCACCACGCGTTCTCCGACCTGGAGGGCGACCCGCACTCGCCGTGGCGCTTCGGCACCAGCTTCTGGGCGTTGACCCGGGGCCTGTTCCACGCACACGTGGGCTGGCTCTTCCGCCGGGAGCTGTCCAACCGCGGCCGTTTCGCACCGGACCTCATCGCCGACCGGGACATCAGCCGGGTCGACCGGCTCTTCCCCGCGCTGGTGGCCATCTCGCTGCTCGGCCCGGCGCTGATCGGCGGCCTGGTGACCTGGTCCTGGCAGGGCGCACTGACCGCGTTCTTCTGGGCCGGGCTGGTCCGGATCGGCCTTCTGCACCACGTCACCTGGGCGATCAACTCGGTGTGCCACGTCTACGGTGAGCGTCCGTTCGCGATGCGCCAGGGCGACCGCGCGTCGAACTTCTGGCCACTGGCGATCCTGTCGTTCGGCGAGAGCTGGCACAACCTGCACCACGCCGACCCGACCAGCGCCCGGCACGGCGTGTTGCGCGGTCAGGTGGACATCTCCGCCCGGGTGATCTGGTTGTTCGAGAAGACCGGCGCGGCAACGCAGGTGCGCTGGCCAAAGCCCGAGCGCCTCGCCGCCAAGCTGGTGAAGCCGGTCGCACCCCACTGAAACCGGGCGGTGCACGACGATGCCGCCTGGCAGGATGGCCGGGTGACCGAGCCATGCGGGGGGACCAGGCGGCTCGGCGGACGGGAAGCCGAGCCCGAGCCGGGTACGGTCGAACGGCGCGTCAGGGCGGTCGGACCGCCCGACAGTGAGGCGACGACGTGAACGGGCACAGCGGAGGAACCATTCCACGGCAGGGCGTCACCGAGCGCCAGCGAGGCGGCGACATGCCCGAGGCCAGCGACGAGGCGGCGGCAGCTGTCGGCGGCCGACGGGCGACGCCGACGGCGGCACCGAAAGCCAAAGCTCCCTCCCGGGTCCGCATGTCGGCGGCCCAACGCCGGGAGCAGTTGATCGCGACCGGCCGGCAACTCTTCGCCGAGCGCGGTTTCGACGCCACCTCCATCGAGGAGGTGGCGGCCCGCGCCAAGGTCTCCAAGCCGGTGGTGTACGAGCACTTCGGTGGCAAGGAAGGGCTCTACGCGGTGGTGGTGGACCGCGAGGTCCGGGCCCTGTTGGACCGGATCACCACGGCGTTGACCGCCGGGCACCCGCGGGAGCTGCTCGAGCAGGCGGCGTTGGCCCTGCTGACCTACATCGAGGAGGAGGCGAGCGGTTTCCGGGTGCTGGTCCGCGAGTCGCCGCTGATGTCCGGCACGGCCACCTTCAGCAGCGTCATGAACGACGTGGCGCACCAGGTCGAGCACATCCTGGGCGCCGAGTACAAGAGCCGCGGGTACGACCCGAAGCTCGCCGAGCTGTACTCGCAGGCGCTGGTCGGCATGGTGGCGTTGACCGGTCGCTGGTGGTTGGAGGTGCGTAAGCCGCGCAAGGAGACGGTGGCGGCGCACCTCGTCAACCTGGCCTGGAACGGGTTGTCGCACCTGGAGGCGAAGCCGACGCTGATCACCGCGCGGCGCAACTGACCCCGATCAGCGGCGGTGCACGTCGGCCACCGGGTGCTTGCGGTGTTCCAACTCCGCCTCGGCGGATTCCGGTGGACCGACCTTGTCGTAGAGGCCGGTGCCGAGCAGGATCAGGCCGAACAGCATCGACACCACCACTGTCGACATCGAGAAGTTGAGAAAGTTCGCTCCGGTCTGCAGCACCGACATCATCAGGATGCTGGTCACCAGGAACACCACGCCCGCGGTGAGGTTCATGTAGTGGCCGAGGTTGGTACGCCGCGAGGCCCCGATGATCAGGACGATCCCGAAGATCACCGAGGCGAGCGAGAAGGCCAGGTTGGTCCGGAGCCCGAGGGCCCAGGTGCTGGTGCGGGCGAAGAGCGGGTCCCCGATCGTCTCGGCGACGCCCCAGACGCCGAAGACCAGGATGTAGACGCCGATCAGCCCGGAGAGGACCCGGTAGAGCGGCCGTGCCGGATGGTTGACCGGAAAATGCGGCATGCCCAGACCCCCTGATGCGACCGTTTCAGGGGAATTGTCGCCCAGGCAAGCACTAACTGTCCGCAGAACCCCAAAGCCGAAGGGGTCCGCCGACAGGCTGGACCGAGTCAGGTTTTCGCCGGAGCCCGAGCTGCGCAGGGATCAAGCCTGACCGCCCGGAGCAGCTCGGGCTCCGGCGAAAACCCACGGCCGCGACCAAAGGGATTCAGAGAACGAGACGAGCCTTCTGGAACGCCTCCGCCTCGTCCTCCGTGCCGACCTTGCCGTACATGCCGACCATGAGCAGCACCAGCGCGGCCGTCATCACCACGACCACTGTGGTGATGCTGAAGTTGAAGATGTTGGCGTCGGTCCGGATGAACGCGAGACCGGCCAGGCTGACCACCATGAGGGTGTACGCCAGCCACTGGTTGATCGCCACGTCGATGTTGCGGCCGAGCGCGGTGCCGACCAGCACGATGATCCCGAGCAGCACGCTGAGCAGCGAGAAGCCGAGGTTGGTGCCCTGACCGAGGACCCGGGTGTCGTCCTGGGCGAGGATCTCGTTGCCGGTGCTCGCGATGATGCCGAGCACACCGAAGACGACCAGGTACAGACCGGTCAGCCCGCCGATCGCCCGGTAGATCGGCCGCGCGGGGTGGTTGACGGGGGTGTGTGCCATGTCTGTGTCTCCAACGCCGTGGGGTAGGTGTCGCCGACGATTGTCTCGCATGTGGTGGTGTGACGCCGCACACGGGGCCCAGGCCGGCGCGCCCGGCCGGTCAGCTCTCGGGCAGGTCCTCGGCGAGGGTCATCCAGCTCTCCTCGATCCGCTCCCGTTCGGCGCGCAGATCCTTGAGCTGGGTGTCCAACTCGGCGACCCGGGCGTAGTCGGTGGCGTCCGCCGCGAGCTGATCGAGCAGCGTGGTCTCGCGCTGGTCGAGCTTGCTGAGCTGCCGCTCCAGCCGGGTCAGCTCCTTGCGGGCCTGACGGACCTCGGCGGCGGACATGCCACCTCCCGATGGGGTGCCGGGCGCGGAGGTCGAGGTGACGCCCACCCGAGGAGAGCCGGCCCGCTCGGCGGTCCGCGCGAGGTATTCGTCCACACCGCCCGGCAGGTGCACCAGTCGACCGTCGCCGAACATCCCGTACGCCGTGTCGGTGACCCGCTCGATCAGGTACCGGTCATGGCTGGCCACGATGATCGTGCCGGGCCACGAGTCGAGCAGGTCCTCCAGCGAGGCGAGGGTGTCCGTGTCCAGGTCGTTGGTGGGCTCGTCGAAGAGCAGCACGTTGGGCTCGCCGGCCAGCAGCCGCAGCATCTGCAACCGGCGGCGTTCCCCACCGGAGAGGTCACTGACCGGGGTCCAGAGGCGGCGGTCGTCGAAGCCGAACACCTCGGCGAGCTGCGCGGCGGAGACCTCCCGGTCGCCGAGCTGAACCCGGCGGGCGACCTCCTCCACCGCCTCCAGCACCCGCAGGTGCCCGGGCAGCTCGGTGAGCTCCTGGGAGAGGAACGCCGGCCGCACTGTGGAGCCGGTGCCGAGGCGACCGCCATCGGGGCGGGTGATGCCGGCGAGCATCCGCAGCAGCGTGGTCTTGCCAGCGCCGTTGGCACCGAGGATGGCGATCCGGTCGCCGGGGCCGACCAGCCAGGTGACGTCGCGGAGGATCTCCTTCGGGCCGGCGTGCAGCTCGACGTTCTCCAGGTCGTACACCTGCTTGCCCAGCCGGGAGGTGGCCATGCGCTGCAACGACATGGTGTCGCGGGCCGGCGGCACGTCGGCGATCAACGCGTTCGCGGCGTCGATGCGGAACTGCGGCTTGGAGGTCCGCGCGGGCGGGCCACGGCGCAGCCAGGCGATCTCCTTGCGGAGCAGGTTCTGCCGGCGGGCCTCGGTGGCGGCGGCGACCCGCTCGCGCTCGGCGCGGGCGAGGGTCCAGGCGGCGAAGCCACCCTCGTAGGCGCGGACGGTCTGGTCGGCGACCTCCCAGGTGTTGGTGCAGACCGCGTCCAGGAACCACCGGTCGTGGGTGACCACGACCAGGGCGCCCTTACGGCCGACCAGGTGCCGGGCCAGCCAGTCGACCCCGCCGACGTCCAGGTGGTTGGTGGGCTCGTCGAGGATGAGCAGGTCGGAGTCGCGCACGAGCAGCGCGGCGAGCGCCACCCGGCGACGTTCGCCACCGGACATCGGGCCGACCGGCTGGTCGAGGCCGAGGTGCGGCATGCCGAGGCCGTCGAGGATGCCTCGCACCCCGGCGTCGCCAGCCCACTCGTGCTCGGCGCCCATGCCCTCGGCGAGCCAGGCGGTGCCGAGCACCACGTCCCGGACGGTGGCCTCGGGAGCGAGGGTGAGCTGCTGCGGCAGCCACAGCACACGCAGGTCACGGCGGTGGGTCACCCGACCGTCGTCGGGGTCCTCCTGCTTGGTGAGCAGTCGCAACAGGGTGGACTTGCCGGCACCGTTGAGGCCGACCACGCCGATCCGGTCGGCGTCGTCCAGGCCGAGCGAGACGTCCGTGAGCAGCCGCCCGGCGGCGCCGTACCCCTTGGACACCCGGTCCAGATTGACGATGTTCGCCACGTTCCACCCTTCATGATCAAGGCGTCCCGATGCCGGCGGGCACCTGGACGCCTGTCCCAAGGGTACGCGGAAGCCCCGAACGCCCGCGCCGCGCGCCAGCAGCTCCGGTGGAACGCGTCGTCAGCCGACGCGGGCGCCGGCTACCGGACCGTGCGCGACGCGCGCCTCCCGGCAGACGCCCGCTGCGGTCAACTCGGCGGCGATGCGCTCCGCGTCGGCCGCGTTGGTGGCGAGAAACACGCAGGTCGGGCCCGAGCCGGAGACGATGCCGGTGAGCGCGCCGGCCGCCTCGCCGGCCTTCAGGGTGTCGGCCAGCGCCGGGCGCATGGCCAGCGCGGCGTCCTGGAGGTCGTTGCCGAGCGTGCGGGCGAGCACCCGGGGGTCACGCTGGCGCAGCGCGCCCAGCAGCGCGTCGGTGCTGCCCAGCGGGGCACCGGCTGCGCCGGTGTCGCGCAGCCGATCCAGCTCCCGGTACGCGGTCGGGGTGGAGAGACCGGCGTCGGCGATCGCCACCACCCAGTGCCAGGAGGTGGGGCGGGCCAGCACGGGGCTGATCGCCTCACCCCGGCCGGTGCCCAGCGCGGTGCCACCGTAGATCAGGAACGGCACGTCGGAGCCGAGGTCGGCGGCGATGCCGGCCAGCTCGTCGCGGGACAGCCCGGTGCCCCAGAGCGCGTCGCAGGCCACCAGCGCGGCGGCTGCGTCGGCGCTGCCACCGGCCAACCCACCGGCGAGCGGGATCTGCTTGCGCAGGTGCAGTCGGGCGTGCGGCAGCACCCCCGCGTACCCGGCGAGGGCGTGCGCGGCGCGGATCACCAGGTTGGTGTCGTCCAGGGCCAGCTCGCCGGTGCCCTCACCCTCCATGGTCAGCGCGAGGGTGTCGCCCCGACGGGCCGTCAGCTCGTCGTAGATCGAGATGGCGTGGTAGACCGTGTTCAGCTCGTGGTAGCCGTCCCGGCGCAGTGGGCCCACCCCGAGGTGCAGGTTGACCTTCGCGGGCACCCGAACCCGCACCGGGCCGATGGCCCCGCGTGGCTCGTCGTCGTCCGGTCGCCAGGCCTCGGTCACGGGGTGATGTCCCGCATGCGCAGGCGGATGTCGAACGGCTTGGCCACGATCAGCTCCTCAGCGTCCTGGGCGGGCACCGCGTCAGCCTACTTCGCGGCCGGCGTACCGACCGGAGCCGACGCGGCGATGGCGGCGAACTGCTCGACGGTCAGTGACTCCCCCCGGGCGCCGGGGTCGACGCCGGCGGCGGTGAGCGCCGCGGCGGCCCGGTCCGCGCCACCGGCCCAGCCGGCCAGCGCGGCGCGCAGCGTCTTGCGCCGCTGCGCGAACGCCGCGTCCACCACTGCGAAGACCCGCTGCCGCGGTACGTCGGTGCGGGGCGGCTCGTGGCAGGTGAAGGAGACCAGGCCGGAGTCGACGTTGGGCACCGGCCAGAACACGTTCGGCGGCACCTTGCCGGCGCCCCGGGCCTGGGCGTACCAGGCGAGCTTCACCGACGGAATGCCGTACACCTTGGAGCCGGGGCCGGCGACGAGCCGGTCGGCGACCTCCTTCTGCACCATCACCAGACCGTGTCGCAGGGTGGGCAGCACGGCGAGCAGGTGCAGCACCACGGGCACTGCGACGTTGTAGGGCAGGTTCGCCACCAGCGCTGTCGGTGCCGGGTCGGCCAGTTCGGCGGCGGCGATGCGCAGCGCGTCCGCGCGGTGCACTGTGAGCCGGGCGGCGTCGGCCCCGGCGTGCCGCGCGACGGTCTCCGGTAGCGCTCCGGCGAGCACCGGGTCGATCTCCACGGCGTGCACGTGCCCGGCGACCGGCAGCAGCCCCAGGGTCAGCGAGCCGAGCCCGGGCCCCACCTCCAAGGCCACGTCGTCGGGGGTGAGGCCGGCGGCGGTCACGATCCGGCGCACTGTGTTCGGGTCGTGCACGAAGTTCTGGCCCAGCTTCTTGGTGGGCGCGACGCCCAGCCGGGCGGCGAGTTCCCGGATCTCCGCCGGGCCGAGGAGACCGGTCATGGCTGGCAGCGTAGCGACGGGGTCGGTGCCGACCGTCGGGCCGGGCTCACCATGGGCCGAACGCCCGGTCGCCGGTGGCGGAGATGGCCGCGCACAGCTCGTCCAGGTCGCTGCCGGTGGTCGCGGCGAGCGCGCGAACGGTGAGCGGGATCAGGTACGAGGCGTTCGGCCGGCCGCGGTACGGCATCGGGGTGAGGTACGGGGCGTCGGTCTCCACCAGTATCTGATCCACCGGGGTGAGCGCGGCGGCCTCGCGCAGCGCCGTCGCGCTGCCGAAGGTGACGGTGCCGGCGAAGCTCAGCAGGTAGCCGCGGCGGACGCACTCGCGGGCGAAGTCGGCGTCGCCGGAGAAGCAGTGCAGCACCACCCGGTCGGGAGCACCCTCGTCGTCGAGGATCCGCAGCACGTCGGCGTGCGCGTCGCGGTCGTGGATGACCAGCGTCTTGCCGTACCGCTTGGCGATGGCGATGTGCGCCCGGAAACTCTGCTCCTGCGCGGCACGCCCCTCGTCGCCGGTCCGGAAGAAGTCCATTCCGGTCTCGCCGATCCCCCGGACCCGATCGCGGGCGGCGAGTGACTCGATCTCCCGCAACGCCTCGTCGAGGTCGCTGAGCCGGGGTGCCTCGTTGGGGTGCAACGCCACGGTGGCCAGCACGGCGGGGTACCGGTCGGCGGTGTCCGCGCCCCACCGGGAGGAGGCGACGTCCACGCCCACCTGGACCAGCCGGTCCACGCCGACCTTCGTGGCCAACGCGATGGCCACGGCAACCGGGTCGTCGGCCGGCCCGCCGCCGGGCACGCCGGCCTCGCTGACCGTGATGTCCAGGTGGGTGTGGCTGTCCAGTACCGCCCGGGGCAACGACTCGGGGGCGGGCGGAAACTCTCCGGCCCGCCGGGCGGCACGCTCGCGACGGGATTCAGTGGGCTCGCTCATCAGCGACAGCATCACACACCGGGCCTGTCCATCTGCCCGCCACCCGACGTTCACCCCGGCTACGCCGCGCGACTCTACGGTCGCTCACGAGCGGACGCGACAGCGTGCGGACCCCATCCCACCGAGCAGCGAGGCGACGGCATGAGCGTCACCCCCCAGGCCGGTGGCAGCGCCGGCGAACGGACCGGACTGCACGTGGCGTTCGGCGGCGGCCTGTACCCGGCCGAGGAGATCGCCCGAGGCGCCGCGTACGAGTTGTTCAGCGCCGACGAGGTGGCCGGCTTCGAGTGGGCACCCCGCCCGGGTAGCGCCCTGCCGTGGCACCGGTTCGTGCACGTCACCGAGGTGACCGCTGTGCACGGGGCCACCGAGCCGGCCGACGAGCCGGAGACGCCGCTGCTGATGCCCGCTCACCGCGAGCGGGGTTGGGCCTACCTGCACCAGCTCAGCCAGCAGCCGGCGGCGGCGGACGACCCGATGCTGGCGGCGGCGCGCGCAACGGCGGTGGTCCGGCGGGGCACCCGGATGATGAAGGTGCTCTCGGCCCAGCAGCTCGCCGGCTACGTACGGGGTTGGCTGCCGCACGGCTTCTGCTACCGCGAGCACGATGTGGCGCACCTGCGTACGCCGGCGACGACGACGGTGCTACGTACCGATGGTGACGCTGGCCGGGACGGCCCGGACGTGGCGTACGCGCTGCGCTGGCGCGCGTCCGACCCGGGCGACTACGACGTGCCGGTGGGCCCGGCACACAGCGGCCTGACCGCGCTGGCCTCCCGGGACCGGCTCGGCGCCCCGGTGCTCGGCACCGGCTTCGTGCCCAGCAACGGTCAGCTCGTCCCGGAGTTCATCACCCGGGACTTCGCCGACCTGCCGATGCCGGCGAACGCCGCCCTCATCGCGTACCCGGCGGAGGGGGTGGAGGTGGTGCTGTACACCTACCAGGCCGAGCAGCGCGGGTGGCTGCGGATGGTGGGCCCGCAGTGGCGGCACCTGCTGGCCGCGGTGCCGGGCCTCTCACCGGACCAGGAGTACGTGCCGAACGCCGACACTCCCCGCTCCACCCAGCTGGTCGGCATGTACGGCGACAGCGAGTACGAGGCTGTCGCCGACCTACCCGGTGGGTTCCGGGTGCTGGCGATGACCCGCGCGGCCCGTTACCCGGTGGACGCGGTGGCCCGCCGGCTCCGGTTCGCCCAGTGGCGGGGGGCGCCGTGCCTGGTGCTGCGGGAGGAGGCCGGCTGGCTGCGGGTGCGCCTGCGCTACCCGAACCCGGACACCGTGGTCACGACCGGCGCGCAGTGTCAGGAACGCGGCGTCTACGAGGCCTGGGCGCCGGGCGCCGAGGTGACCGACGACCAGGTGATGGACACCCGGTACGCGATGTGACGGCGCGCGGCGGCGGGGCACCCGCCGCCGCACGTCGTGCGTTCAGTCGGCGAGCCGGGCCAGTTCCTCGTCGACGATCGACGGGTCGAGCTTGCGGAACACCGGCTTCGGCGCGGCCAGTGGGCGACCCGCCTCGATCGACACCGACTCCCAGCGCGCGCCGACGGTGTAGTCCCCGGTGAGCACCGGGTACGCCGGGCCGCCGTCCAGGTCGTCGACCTGCTCGATCACCGGCATCGGCGCGTGCACACCGGTGCCCCCGAGCAGCTCGTGCACCTGCTGCGCGGAGTGCGGCAGGAACGGGGTGAGCAGCGTGTTGGCATCGCTGATCACCTGAAGGGCGACGTGCAGGACGGTGCCCATCCGGGGCTTGTCCGCCTCGTCCTTGAGCTTCCAGGGCGCCTGCTCGGAGAGGTACCTGTTGGCCTCGGCGACCACCTTCATGGCCTCACCGATCGCCTGCTTCTGCCGGTGCCGGCCGATCAGGTCGCCGACAGTGGTGAACCCGCTCCGGGCGACGGCGAGCAGCGCCTCGTCGGCCTCGGTGAGCCCGGCCGGGTCGACCGGCGGGATCGCCCCGAAGTTCTTCGCGGCCATCGAGACGCACCGGTTGACCAGGTTGCCCCAACCGGCGACCAACTCGTCGTTGTTGCGGCGCAGGAACTCGGCCCAGGTGAAGTCGGTGTCGTTGCTCTCCGGGCCGGCGGCGGCGATGAAGTAGCGCAGCGCGTCGGCGTCGTAGCGCTCCAGGAAGTCGCGAACGTAGATGACCACCTTGCGGGACGAGGAGAACTTGCGCCCCTCCATGGTCAGGTACTCGCTCGAGACCACCTCGGTGGGCAGGTTGAGCCGACCCAGCTCGCCCGGCTCACCGTCGCGGGAGCCCTCGCCGGAGTAGCCGGAGAGCAGCGCCGGCCAGATCACCGAGTGGAAGACGATGTTGTCCTTGCCCATGAAGTAGTAGGACTGGGCGTCCTTCCCCACGCCGTCGGCGGACCAGTACTTGCGCCACGCGTCCGGGTCGCCGGAACGACGGGCCCACTCGATCGAGGCGGACAGGTAGCCGATCACGGCGTCGAACCACACGTAGATCCGCTTGTCCGACCTGTCGCGCCAGCCGTCGAGCGGGATCGGTACGCCCCACTCCAGGTCACGGGTGATCGCCCGGGGCTGGAGGTCGTCGAGCAGGTTGCGGGAGAACCGCAGCACGTTGGGCCGCCACCCCTCACGGGTGTCCAGCCACTGCCGCAGCACCTCGGCCAGGGCCGGCAGGTCCAGGAAGAAGTGCTCGGTCTCGACGAACTTCGGAGTCTCCCCGTTGATCCGCGACTTCGGGTTGATCAGGTCGATCGGGTCGAGCTGGTTGCCGCAGTTGTCGCACTGGTCGCCGCGGGCGCTGTCGTACCCGCAGATCGGGCAGGTGCCCTCGATGTAGCGGTCGGGAAGAGTGCGCCCGGTGGACGGGGAGATCGCGCCCATGGTGGTCTTCGGCACGATGTAGCCGTTGCGGTACATCCCCTCGAACAACTCCTGCACCACCGCGTAGTGGTTGCGGGTGGTGGTGCGGGTGAACAGGTCGTAGGAGAGACCGAGGCCGTGCAGGTCCTCGACGATCACCCTGTTGTACCGGTCGGCCAGCTCGCGCGGGGTCACCCCGTCGGCGTCGGCCTGCACCTGGATCGGGGTGCCGTGCTCGTCGGTGCCGGAGACCATGAGCACGTCGTGGCCGGCCATCCGCATGTACCGGGCGAAGACGTCGGAGGGAACGCCGAAACCGGAGACGTGGCCGATGTGGCGGGGGCCGTTGGCGTACGGCCAGGCCACTGCCGCGAGAACGTGACTCATGAGCAGTGAGCCTAGTGACCCGTCCGGGGCGTTCGCGAACCAATGGGGGGTGCCCGACCGCCGGACCGGACCGACCACCTCGCCCGTTGGTCCGATTTGTCGCCGACACGCGGCTCAGCTGCCCGTTTCACCTCCTGGCGCGGTGTGCAATGAACGTCGTGACGGGCAGAGGAGCGGCGCGGGACCACGAGGACCGTCCCACCGGGTCGGCGGTCGGCGACGACCCGGGGCCCGAGCCCGCCGCGTCCCGGGTCGCCGGGGTCGCGCCGCAGCCCCGGTTCGTGCCCAGCGCCGACCCGGGTGCACAGCGGCCCACCCCGGCGGGGAGGTCCGCCGCCCCGGCCCGCCCCGCGCCGGCGGCGCCGTCACCCACACCGACTCGTCCGACCCCGGGGGCACCCGTACCCAGCCCGGTCCGGCCCGGCTCGTCGGGCCCGCCGGCCGGCTCGGCACCGGCCGGCGCGGAGCCCGTCGAGGTGGAGCCGACGACCGGCGCGCCGGTGGACGCGGTGCCGCGTCGGGTGCCGGTCCGACAGCAGGGCCGCCGGCAGCGCGACAGTGGGCCCGACGGCGACCCGCCGGACGACGACGGCGCTTTCTGGGCACCGATCGAGCAGGTGCACTGGGACGGCACCCCGGTCCGTAAGGACGCGGCACCCGCGCGGCTTCGCGGCTTCCGGCTGGCGCGGCGCCGGGCACCAAGCCGCACACCCCCGCCGCCGGATCCGCTGCCCGGGCTCGCCGCGCTGGTGGTGCTGAGCCTGGTCGCGGCCTTCTTCGCCTGGGTCAGCGCCGGCCCGTTCTGGCTCGCGGTCGGGCACGCCCGGACGGGCACCGTGGTGATCGACGACTGCTCCGGCGGCGGACTCACCCTGCGGTGCCGGGGGATCTTCACGGCCGAGGACGGTCGGTTCATCGCCCATGGTGTCCGGGTCAGCGGCGTGCCCGTAGAGGGGAGCCCGGCCGGCACCGCGCTGCCGGCGCGGATGACCGGCCCGGACAGCGGTACCGCGTACGCGGACGTCGGCGTGGGCCGGCACCTGCGGTGGCTGCCCGGTCTGCTGGTGGTGCTGGCCTGCAGCGCCGGCATCGTCCGGTGGACCGGGTCGGCCCGGCTGCCCGGTCGCCGGCACCGCCGCTGGGCAGTGGCCGCCGCCATCGCCGGCCCCGCGCTGATCACCGTCGGCTTCCTGGCCGCCGCGTGGTGAACCCGCCGTCCGGCGGACCGGACCACAGCGGTCAGCTGTGCACGATCGTGTAGACGTCCCGGCGGCGCAGCGCGTACTCGGTGGCGACGTCGGTGATGGCGTCCCGGCGGGACCGGCCGGCGGCCTCCCGCTCGGCGACGGCGGCGCGCAGGGTGTCGTCGTCGGGGCGTTCGGCAGCGGTCACCGGGGCTCCGGCCACCACCAGGGTGATCTCTCCGCGCGGGTCCCCCTCGGTGGCCCACCGGGCCAGCTCGCCGAGGGGGCGGCGGAGCACCTCCTCGTAGGTCTTCGTGAGTTCGCGGCAGAGCGCGGCCGGCCGGTCCGCCCCGAACGTGTCGGCCAGGTCGGTGAGCGTCGCCCCGATCCGGTGCGGGGCCTCGAAGAAGACCAGGGTGCGTTCCTCGGCTGCGAGGGCGCGCAGCCGGGATCGGCGGCCGCCGGGGGTACGGGGCAGGAAGCCCTCGAAGCAGAACCGGTCGCAGGGCAGCCCGGAGACGGCCAGCGCGGTGGTGACCGCGCTGGGCCCGGGGGCGACGGTGACCGGCGCCCCGACATCCAACGTGGCACGGACCAGCCGGTAGCCGGGGTCGGAGACGCTGGGCATCCCGCCGTCGGTGACCAGCGCCACCACGTACCCGCCGAGGATGGCCTCGACCAGTTCGGGGGTGCGCCGCTCCTCGTTGCCCTCGAAGTAGGAGACGATTCGACCGCCGACGGTGAGGTCGAGATCGCGGGCCAGCCGGGTGAGCCGGCGGGTGTCCTCGGCGGCGACCACGTCGGCGCTGATCAGCACCTCCCGGAGTCGGGCCGAGGCGTCGGCGGGGTTGCCGAGCGGAGCACCGAGCAGAATCAGGCGCCCAACTTCGGACATTTCACCCACGGATTCGTCTCCATTCATTGCTGGGAATACCGGTATCAGGGACGACGGACGCCACCGGACACCTTGGCAGCCTACGATCGCCGGGTGACGAGTGCGTCGACAGCGCAGAGCCCGAGCGCCGATCCGGACAAGATGATCCCGGCGACGGGCGAGCCCGGTGCCACCCAGGAGCCGACGGCACCGAGCGCCGAGGGCGGTGGGGTGGCCGCTGTGGTCCGGCGACGGTTCGCCACCGTCGACACCCAGGTGGACCGGTTCTCCTGGCTGGCCACGGCAGTGGTGGTGGCCATCGCGGCGATCGTGCGCTTCGTCGGGCTGTCCAGCCCGAAGGGCAAGATCTTCGACGAGACGTACTACGCCAAGGACGCCTACGGGCTGATCTCGCGTGGCGTGGAGTGGAACTACAAGGACAACGTCCCGTCGTACGTGGTGCACCCGCCGCTGGGCAAGTGGTTGATCGGCGTCGGCGAGTGGGCGTTCGGCTATCAGGACGCCGATTCCAAGGTCTCCGTCCCCGGGCACCTGATGACCACCGCGCCGGAGTTCGGCTGGCGATTCTCGGCGGCGGTCATCGGCACGCTGTCGGTGCTGCTACTGGTCCGCATCGGTCGGCGGATGTTCCGCTCGACGGTGCTCGGCTGCGCGGCCGGCCTGCTGCTCGCCCTGGACGGCTTCCACCTGGTGCTGTCCCGCGCGGCCCTGCTCGACATCTTCCTGCTCTTCTTCGTGCTGGCGGCGTTCGGCGCGCTGGTGCTCGATCGGGACGCCCGCCGTCGACGCTGGGCCCGGGCCCTGGACGACGGGCTCGATCCGAGCCAGCCGGGCCGGGCCGGCCGCCCGCCGACCGGTTGGCGTACCTGGCCGTGGTGGCGGCTGGCGGCCGGGGTGCTGATCGGCTGCGCCTGTGCGGTGAAGTGGAGCGCCCTGTACTTCGTGCCGGCCTTCGCGCTGCTCGTGCTCTTCTGGGAGGTCGGCGTCCGCCGCTCGGCGGGGGTCCGCCGGCCCTGGCGGGACACGCTCGTCGACGAGCTGCCCTGGCTGGTGCTCGCCGGCGTGCTCATGGTGGGCACCTACCTCGCCACCTGGTCGGGCTGGCTACTCACCGACGACGGTTACTACCGGCTCGCGTCGTCCTACCCCGGCTCCCGGCTCAGCGACCGGCCGGTGATCGGTCCGCTGATCAACCTCTTCGAGTACCACCGCGCGGCGTACGGCTTCCACGCCCAGCTTGACGACGCGCACAAGTACCAGTCGTGGCCGTGGCAGTGGCTGCTGTTGGGCCGGCCGGTGGCGTTCCACTACGCCGGCGACGGCGTCTGCGGCGCGGCGAGCTGCGCCTCGGAGATTCTGCTGCTCGGCACCCCGCTGCTCTGGTGGTCGTTCCTGCCCGCTCTGGTGGCGCTGACCTGGCTGGGTGTGGCCCGTCGGGACTGGCGGGCCGGCGCGATCCTGCTCACCGTGGCCGCCGGGCTGCTGCCGTGGTTCTGGTTCGCCCTCGACGGCCGGACGATGTTCTCGTTCTACGCCGCGCCGGCGGTGCCGTTCCTGGTGCTGGCAGTGGTGTACGTGCTGGGCGCGCTGATCGCGCCCGCCGGGGGTGACGTGGGTACGGTGGCGCCGCTGGTGCCCGGTGACCCGAGTTATGAGCGCCGACTGGTGGGCAGCATCGCGGCGGGGGCGTACGTGCTGTTGGTGGCGCTCTGTTTCGCGTACTTCTATCCGATCTTCGTGGGTCGGGTGATTCCCTACTCGGACTGGCTGTCCCGGATGTGGCTCGACGGTCGGTGGATATAAGCATCGACAGGCGACGCGCCGCACAGCGCGACGGAAGAAGGGCCCGCACGCCGAAGCGTGCGGGCCCTTCTTGACAAAGACGCGCGCCCCGATCGCCTGCCACGGGGGAAGCGGGCGATTGGGGCGCGCATGAAGAGCTTAACCACCGCGCACCACCGGCACAACGGGTCGACTTGGGTCAGATTTCCGACGGATGCTGGCCGAGCCGACACCTTCCCTCACACAGTTGACCGAGGGTGACCCGGCGTGGACCCTGAGCGCGGGCGTGGCCGGTCAGGGGCGATTGCCGACTTGGCCGGCGTCGTCGGTTCCGCACGCCTCCACCCAAACGATCATCCAAAGTGGATCTCACTACACTGCGGGTCGTGATCAACTTCAGACGATCGACGGCGGTCCTTCTCGGACTGTTGGCGACCACCGCGCTGACCGGGCCGGCGCAGGCCGACGAGGAGCCGGCGCCCGAGCCGCCCCGGGTCGAGCTGGTGCTCGACGTCAGCGGGTCGATGCGCGCCGCCGACATCGACGGACGCACCCGGATCTCGGTCGCCCAGCAGGCCTTCAACGACGTGGTGGACGCGCTGCCCGGGGAGACACAACTCGGCATCCGGGTGCTCGGCGCGACCTACCGCGGCAAGGACAAGAAGGTCGGTTGCCAGGACACCCAGCAGATCGTGCCGGTCGGGCCGGTGGACCGGTCCGCCGCCAAGGCGGCGGTGGCGACACTTCGCCCGACCGGGTTCACTCCGGTCGGGCTGGCGCTGCGCTCCGCCGCGCAGGACCTGGGCACCGGTGCCACCACCCGGCGGATCGTGCTGATCACCGACGGCGAGGACACCTGTGCTCCGCCGGACCCGTGCGAGGTGGCCCGGGAACTGGCCGCCCAGGGCACCAGCCTGGTCGTCGACACCCTCGGCCTGGCCCCCGACGAGAAGGTTCGCCGGCAACTTCTCTGCATCGCCAGCGCGACCGGCGGGACCTACACCGCCGCGCAGAGCGCCGAGGAGCTGACCGACCGGATCAAACAGCTCGTCGAGCGGGCCGGAGACACGCACACCCGGGCCCCGACCGTGGTCGGCGGCACGAGCGCGTGCGACTCGGCGCCACTGCTCGCCCCCGGCGTCTACGCCGACCGGGAGGCGTTCTCCGAGCATCGCTACTACCGGGTGCCGATCCGCCCCGGGCAGGAGCTGCGGGCTTCGGTGAGCATGGCGTTGGACCGGGCCGTCAACCGCGACTACGGGGTGCTGCTGCGGGCCACCGCGGCCGACGGCCGGGAACTCGTCCGCGGCGCTGACGCCGGCAGCGGGCGGGCCGACGTGCTCTCCGCCGGGCTGCGCTGGTCGGCCACCGCCGACGACGAGGATGCCGCCGAGACCGAGCAGAGCTCCGCGCCGGTCATCGAACCCACCACCGTCTGCCTGGTGGTCAGCAACTCGTTCGCCCCGCGTCCCGGCACCGCGGCCACCCCGGGCATGCCGGTGGAGTTGACCATCGACGTGGTCGCCGCCGCGCCCGCACCGGACGGACCGGACCTCGGCCGGGGCTGGGCGCTGCTCGCACTGCTCACCATCGCCGGGCTGATCACCGGCCTGCTCGCCGGTCTGCTCACCCGCTGGTGGGTCGCCACCTGGAGGGAGAACTGATGCGTACCGCACTGTTCCGGTCGACGGCGGCGCTGCTCGCCGCCGGCGTGGCCGCTCTGCTCCCCGCTGCGGCCGCCGCCACACCGACCCCCTCCCCGGGTGCCACGCCGGTGAACCGTGCCGGCACGTCGTTCCTCACCGCCACCCCGATCACCGCCGGGCAACCGGTGCGGGTGGACGCCTCGATCGGCGACCACCTCTACTGGTCGTTCCCGGCGACGGCCGGCCAGGTGCACGAGATCAACGCCACCGTCACCTTCCCGAAGGGACGCAGCGGCGCCTCCACCTGGACGGTGGACGTCTTCGACGGGCTGCGCCGACGCCAGGCGTGCACGGCGGGGGCCCAGACCCCGACCGTCGACGCGAAGGCGTCGAACGTGGTGCTGGGCTGCACGCTGCGCGAGGTGCGGTCGTGGGCGGAGCCCTGGTCGGCCGACCCACTGCCCGGCACCTACGTCGTGAGACTCTCCGTGATCGAGCTGCCGGAGCCGGATCTGGGTGCGCCGATCGACGTCGACCTGCTGGTCGGCACCATCGCCGACCGGGGCGCCTCGGCTGACGACGGCGAGTTGGCCGCCCCGCTGGTGCCGAACACCAAGGCCGGCACGGTGCTCAACGCCGTACCTCCGGTGGACGCGGAGGCCGACGACGAGAGCGGCTCGCTGGCGGACTGGTTGCCGGATCTCGGCTCGCGCTGGGTCTGGACCGGCATCGGCGGCGCGCTCGCCGCGGTGGCCGGCGTGTTCGGCTTCGCGATGACCCGACGCCCTCGACGTCGCTGAAACGCCACCTCTGGTGGCCCCGCCCAGCGGCGGGGCCACCAGAGACTCAGCTACGCCGCGAGCCGCGCGGCAACCAGCCGATGAACCTATCCTGGAGCGACATCACCGGGGCTGCGCGCAGATCCTCGGTGGCGGCGGCGAGGCAGGAGCCAAGATAGACGCTGAGCATTGCGCGGTCACCCCCGTACTCCGCCAGCAGCCGGGTGCGCTTCGTCGCGCACGGCCACTCGTCACCACAGGAGCCGCAGCTCCAGCAGGGGGTTTTCGGGGCGTGTTCGTCAGCCCGCACCCCCGGCCGTTCCAGGCCATCGGTCATCGCACGTCCTTCCAGATGTCCACGGGACTGGCGGCTGCCGTGCCGGCCAGCATTGATGGTGGTCCCCCCGGAGCCATCAGGGAGAGCGCTGCGCGTCCCTCCGGTGTTACATCTTTGCGGTACCTTCGGCGGTCGTGGGAGTCGGAAATTTGACGGTTAACTCGATGCGTCATTCCTACCGACCAGTAGGTCACCGGAATGCGTGACCTGCTGCCATCGACGGTCGCCGTCGCCGTCGCCGGGCCCGAGGACTGGACGGGCGAATTGCTCCCCGCTGAGCAGGCATGTCTCGGTGAGCAGGCGGTGCAGACCCGTCGGCGGGACTTCGCCGCGGGAAGGATTTGCGCCCGCAGGGCATTGCGCGACCTGGGCCTGCCGACGACCGCAGTGCCGGCCGCCGCCGACCGCGCGCCGGTCTGGCCGGCCGGGGTGGTCGGCAGCATCACCCACACCGCCGGCTACTGCGCCGCAGCGGCGGCGCACACCACCGACATCCGGTCCGTCGGGATGGATGCCGAGCAGCACCGCGAGGTCAATCCGGGAGTACGCAGACTCGTGCTGCTGCCCGAGGAGGAGGCCGCCTGCGCACGGCTGCCCAGCGGCACCTACTGGCCGGTCGTGCTGTTCAGTGCGAAGGAGACCGTCTACAAGGTGTGGCATCCGATCGTCCACGGCTGGTTGGACTTCCACGACGCCCTACTCGACATCGACCCCGATGCCGGCACGTTCACTGCCCGGATCGCCCCGGCCCGGGTGTACGCGGCGGGGGTCGACAACCCACCGACATCGATCAGCGGCCGCTTCGTGATCGCCGACGGTCTGGTCCGCACCGCCGCCGCACTTCCGGCACGTTGACCTCGTCTGGTTACTCATAGCGATGAATGGAATACCGATCCACATTGGCGTTCGGTGACCGACTGAACACCGTCCACGCTGGCCAGAGCGACTTCGTATCCTCGCGATGGAAAGCCCTCCAGCGTGGCCACTGAGCGTTCCGCCACCCACGGTAACGTCGAAGAGTTCCCCGCACCGCACGTACCGAAGCGTCAAGGAGTACGGTGACCCACCCCCAGCCCCGCGTCAGGCCGCACGATCCCCGACAGCCGAACCCGCAGTCGCCGACCCGCTCGTTCGCGGCGACACCGCAGCCGCCGTTCTCGGGGGCCGCGTACCCGGCGGCGGGCGGGCACCCGGGCGATGGCGGCGGATATCGGGCACCCGGTGGCTCGGGCTACCCGATCATCGCACCACCACCGGCGCAGACCGACCGCGCCAAGAAGTCCGTCGTTGTCGTCGCGGTCACCGCGGCCGTACTCACCCTGCTCACCTGCGCCGGCGGCATCGTGGCGGTCGTCATCGGCGCCAAAGGCACCTCGACAACTGTGAGCGAGGCACAGGCCACCCCACCGACCCCGCCGCCGGCGAACGGCGACACCCGCGACCTGTCGCCGGGCGACACCCTGGTCGTCAACAACGAGGCCGGCACCGTCGAGATCACCGTGACGAAGTTCAGCAGCGCCACCAAACCCTGCAAGGCCCACGGGCTGAAGCCCGGCGAGGGCATGTACGTGATCGCCGACGTGACGGTTGCTGTCACCAAGGGCACCGTGTCGACGAACCCGCTCTACTTCCAGTGGGTCGCCGCCGACGGCACCAAGACCACAGCGATCGGTGGAGCCTTCTCCGGCTGCGGCAAACCGATGCCGGCCGTCGACGACCTGACCGCCGGCACCAGACGCACCGGCAGCGTCGTGTTCGACGTGCACGACACCTCGGGCGCGTTGGAATACCAGGACCAGTTCCAGACCGCCGGTTCCTGGAAGCCGACGCGCTGACGCGACGTGGGGCCGACCCGTCCGGGCCGGCCCCACGCGGCGGGAGAGTCGGTGGGTCAGCAGCCCGTCCAGCGCACCGGAGTCACCCGGTCGGCGAGGACGTTGCGGAACCCGACGATGGTGCCCGAGTCGGAGATGGACCGCGCCCCGACGGCCACCCCTTCGCCGCCGCCCGGCAGGACCCGGGAGGTGGAGCCCCTGGCAACGCGGTCACCACCCACCACGACGCCCTTGGCGTTGATGCCGGTCAGTGCCGGCATTTCCTGGTCGAGCAACGTGTGCGAGCCGTTGCGGAGGTCCCACCGCACCCTGGTCGAGGTGGTGCCGCCCAGCCATGCCTGGCCGATCGCCCAGCGGCCCGCCGCCGCGCCGGCCGTGCTCCACTCGGCACCCGGAAACGTGAGCGCGTCGATCCGGCCGTTCGGCCGGCGGACCCAGCTGTTCCAGTCTCCGAAGGGCCCGGCGCTGCCGACGATGGTCCCGTTGTCAGTGATCCCACCAGCCTGGGCGTCGACGGGGGCGTCGAGCACCTCGACCGTGCCCGGACGGGCGGCAGGCCAGCGCAGCGCGACCAGTTCCCCGGGGACGATGTCGGAGCCGTAGCCGACGATGTCGCCGGCATCGTTGATGGCGCTGACGAAGATGCCGGTGGACGGCAGCACCGGCAACTGCTCGAGCTTGCCGGCGCGGTACCTCCACGGCTGCCCGTACCCGGTCTCCGCCGATCCGTTGCCGATCACGACGCCGTCGGCGTTGATGTCGACGGGGGTGGCCGAGCCCTCCGACTCCAGCTCGGTGACCCGCTGCCCGTCCCAGAACAGCAGCAGGTACTGGTTCTCGGTCTCACCGACCCGCAGCGCGGTGCCCGCGACGTAGCGACCCGTCGGGTCGACCGCGTTCGCGTCGGCGCGATAGGTGTCGGTCGGGTACGGCAGCGTACTGATCTTGCAGGTGCGGAGGGCGGCCCCGCCGGGCGCGGCGGTCGCGGTCGCGGAAACAGCGACGCCGAGTGAGGTGGCCAGCAGACCGGTGGCGGTGGCTGCGAGCATCCGGCGTCGAGTGCTTCGATTCATCCTTGCTCCCCGTGTGGGGCCCGGGTGCTCCCGGGCATTCGGTTGATACCCGGCTTCACAGGTGAGCTGGCTTCACGGTTGCGAACTGTCGGCCAAGGGACAGAAATGGGTCCGCCGGAGCTACCGCCCCCATGCCTCGGTGGCGGTGACGACCGGCCGGCCGGTGCGTACCGATTCTTCGATGGCGAGGCTGATCAGGTGGTCCTGGCAGGCTTCGGCAAGCGGGTACGGAGCCGGGCCCTCCTCCCGCGCCCATGCCCCCGCGCGGGCGACGATGTCGGCGACCGCGATGTCGTCGTCGGACAGTCCGCTGCCGACGAACGGATTGCGGTAGACCACGTCGCCGTCGAAGCTGATGTGCTTGAGGTCGAGCCCTTCCAGGTTGAGGTCGAGACCGGTCTGCCGCCGGGTCAGGAGCGACTCCACCGGTGTGCTCGGGTCGACCAGGCGGACCACCCGGTCGTCCACCAGCTCACCGAGCGAGCCCCGGACCACCAACCGGCGGGTCCGCAGCGGGTTCCACCACTGGTTGTCGGTGAAGTCGTACAGCCCCATCCGCCCGCCGAAGTCGATGGTCGCGAGGGTGGTGGAGAGCTGCTGCGGGGTGTCGTCGCCGCTCCAGCCGGCCGGCGAGAGTGGATTGGCCAGCGGCGCGACGAAGGCGCGCGCGCTCACCTCGGCGCTCTCATGACCGACGCCGAGCAGACCCCGGATCAGTGAGACCGCGTGGTACAGGTGGGTCGAGGAGATCTGGACCGAGGTCGGCTCACCGAGCACCCCGGCGCGGACCAACGCCAAACGCGCCGCGTGCCCGGGCATCAGCAGATACTGCTCGGCGACCTGCACCAGGCCGCTGCCTCCGACGTCGGCCCAGAGCGAGCGCAGACCCGCCAGGTCGGGGGCGGGCGGCGTCTCGGCGAGCACCGGTACGCCGGCCGCCACCAACTCCCGGGTCGCCTCTGGTGTCACCGGCCACGGCACCGACACGATGACGAAGTTCGGCCGCTCGTGGGCGAGCAACTCCGCCGTCGTGCGGAAGGTCGGCACGCCCCAGTCGGCCGTCACGGCGGCTCCCCGCGATTCGGTACGCGTCACCACCCCGGTCACCCGGAACCGCTCGGGGAGCAACCGGGCCAGGCGAAGGAAGAACTCACCTCGCCAGCCGCTGCCGACGATGCCGAACCGGGTCTGGGCCACCGAAGTCATCTGGGCTCCTCACGTAGAGGTCCGGATGCTAACCGTTCTCCTTCGCTAGGTTGTGCTGATGACCACCGAGCCGCTGCGGGCCGTACCCGTGCTGGTGCCCGACGCGGGACCGCCCCTGGACTACTACCTGGTCCTATCTCGACTCGACGACCGCAGCCCGGCCACCACTGTGGAAGGGATCGTCGTCGAGGAGTTCGCTCGCCACCACGACTACACGACGACCGGGCTGGACAGCGCCGGCTGGACGCCGGAGGCCGGCTGGTGGAGTTCCGCCACATTGAGCCGCGGCATGCGCGCCGACCCCGAGGTGCTGGGGCGGGTGCTCCCCACCTCCCGCCGGGAGGCCGAGGACGTCTACCGCGCGCTCGGTGGCGGGCAACTGCCGAACGAGCCGGTGCTTCGGACGCACTTCCTCGACCGTCAACCGATCGCCACCGCCCCGCCGCTGCGGCTCGGCCCGGCGCAGCCACCGGCCGGCTTCCACGAGCGACGGGTGTACCGGGTCCTCTTCGCCAAGGATCTCGGCGCCGAGCAGGTGGCGAGCCTCCGGACGGCCTGGCGGACACCAGCGGGCGGCACGGGCGCATCCGCCGCGACCGGTCGTCTCGACATGCACGGCGACCAGATCACCTGGGATCTGCGCCGCGTCGGGCACTCGCTCGCCTGGTGTCTCGACGTGACCGCACTACTGAGGACCGACGCCACCATGCTGCTCGGCTCGGCCCTGTCCGAGCTGACGAACGTCCTGCGCCAGCACGGCTTGATACCCGTGACGACCGAACGCTTCTCCTAGGGCATGGCACTGGCCACCGGACCACCCGACGAGACCGGAGGCTCGAGTGTCAGTCGATCTTGAGGCAACGCTGGCCCGGCCCATCTCGCTCGCCGAGATGGTGATCGCCACACGGGCCACCCTGGCCGAACTCCTCGGCCTGGACACGACACCCGAGCTGAGCCTGTTCACCGACCGACGTTACGAGCGGGGACGCCGCGTCACTTCCGGTCGCCGCCTCGACGCGGCGGAACTCCTGTCCACCACCATCGGCGACCGCATTGAACGCCAGCCCAACGGAATGCCAGGCTCGATCCACCTTGAGATCGACGTCTCGGGGTTCGAGGACGGTGCCTGGCTCCTGGTCATCGACCACGAGCCGGAGACCGGCTGTGTCCCAGAGGCCGTCTTCAGCCCTTACCGCACCTGCGTGAGTGTCGTGGTAGCGCTGGCCATGGCACTTGCCGTCGCCGACCGCACTGGCGGCCAGTTCACCGACGACCAGATCCAGCTCCTACAGCCGGGCCACACCCACCCGCGCCACATGATCACGGCGACTCGACTGCCACCTGAGCCGGGCGAGTTCACCCAGAGATGCGAGCGCTACCTTCGCCAGTTCGCGAATCTCGGCGGGTGGCCACGCGACGTGTCGATGGGGCGTACGTGATGGGCACGGCTTGTCACCCGGAAGATCGAAAAGGCCGTCTCCGACTTGCGGAAACGGCCTTTGACCTGGGGTGGAGCTGAGGGGATTTGAACCCCTGACCCCCTCGATGCGAACGAGGTGCGCTACCAGTCTGCGCCACAGCCCCCCGCCGGCGAACCGGCTTCGGTCCCACCCGGCTTACACCGGGCGGGCCGGCAGCAAGGCTAACAGGTCGTCGGCCTCCACCGCGAATCCGCCCCCGGCCAGGCGCGGCCGGGACCGCGTCAGGCGCCTCGGCCGGCCTCGTAGGGGCGGCCGCGCAGGCCGCCCGACCGCCGGTACGAGACCGATCCACCGTTGACCGCAGCCGGCAGGTCTCCCGGCCGGTCCAGGCCCATGGCGGCTCGGCGTACCCCTTCGCGCTGGGCGGCGAGGCGGCGCTGCGCCTCCCGGCGGGCTGCGGCCCGGCGGGCCTGCTCCCGGCGCACCTCGGCCTGCCGGGCGGCCAACCAGGCGGCCTCCCGGGCTCGGGCGCGGCGGCGGCGACGCCCGGCGAGAGCCTGACCCCGCAGGTGCACGACGTACAGGGCCAGGAGCAGGAAGGTGACCCCGAAGCCGACCCAGAAGCCGGGGCTGACGAACAGCACGCCGACCAGCTCGACGACGTTGAGGAGGAGCAGGGCGGCGAGCACCCGGCGACGCCGGTACACGGCGGGGGTGTGCTGTCGGCGCGGCGGCGGGCGGCGACGGGGCCGCTTCGGCGCGGCGGGCACGGCGCGCAGTCGACCGGAGCGGCGGCCGGCCGGTGGCGCGGAGACCGGCGCGCTCAACGCGCCGGTAGTCGCGTCTTCACTGAGGGTGACGATCAGTGAGCGTGGAGGATGGACGGGTCGCCGTCCCGGCACAGTGCGGCGCCGCCGACGGCGCTGGAGCACCCGCGCCGTCGACTGCGCCCGCTCCGCCACCAACCGCTCGGTGGCGTCGTACCGGCGAACCAACGCCGGGGCCAGGGCGAGCAGGCCGGCGGCGGCGAGGACGGCGAGGAGCACCGAGGTCGGCACCCTCACCCCTCCCGTCACCGAATTCGAAGCAACCGCCATCCGACCGCAGGATCTTCCATCGATCACGCCTGGGCGCGTGGATCGTCCGGCCGGGGAGCGCTTGCCGCAGCTTGCAGTTACTTGAGGTTACGGCGCACCGACCGGGATGCCACCGCGCCGCGCCGATCCCGTCCGTGGGACGAGTGGGCGGATGTCGGGAAATCCTCCTACCGCGCGTTGGCGCGAACCCGGTACCAGCGGGCCAGCAGGCCACCCTCGGCGGCGATCTCCTCACTCGTCATCGCGTACCCGATGTGGTCCCGCCAGGCGCCGTCGATGTGCATGTAGCGCACGTGGTACGACTCTTCGCGGAAGCCCAACTTCTCCACGACCCGCCGGGACGGCCGGTTCTCCGGACGGATGTTCACCTCCACCCGGTGCAGCCCGCCCGGGCCGAACGCGTGGTCCACGGCGAGCGCCAGCGCCGTCGGGATCACGCCCCGGCCGGCGACCCGCGCGTCCACCCAGTAGCCGACGTACCCGGAGCAGAGGGCCCTCCGCACGATGGTGCCCACGTTGATGTGCCCGACCAGCCGGTCCCGGTCGGACTCACGCAGGCAGACCGCGAAGGGCATGCCCTCACCCTCGCGGGCCGAACGCCGCTGGTCACGGTGCACCCAGCGGAACGCGGCCGGCGAGTTCATCTCGTCCCAACCGCCGGGCAGTGACGACTCCCAGGGGGCCAGCCAGGCCCGGTTGGCCCGCCGCACCTCCGACCACGCCGCCGCGTCGGAGCGCCGGTAGGGCCGCAGCAGCACTGGGCCGTCGGCCAGCTCCACCGGCCAGCCCGGTGCCCGCGCGGGTCCGAAGAGACTCACCCGCACAGTCTCCCGCGCGGGACCGTGTCGCGCGCAAGTGGCCCCACCGCGTTCACCGCAGAGATCCGACGATCATCCGACGCGGGCCGCGAACGGACCGGCCGGCACGCGTCACCGGCGGCGGTCCAGCAGCAGGACGTCCACCGTGGAGCCGGCCGCGGCCGTGGTGACCCGCTCGCCGAGCACCAGCAGCCCGTTGGCCTCGGCCAACCCGGAGAGGGTGAACGGTCCGCCGCTGAGCGGCTGGACCGTGTACCCACCGCCGCGTCGCTCGGCGACGTGCGCCGGCCGGAACTCGCGCAGCCCCGTCGGCGACGACACGGTCTCCAGCAGGTGTGCCCGCACACTGGGTCGGAACACCGGCTCGGCGCCGGCGAGCAGTTGGATGGCGGGGCGGGCCAGCACCTCGAAGCCGATCAGCGCGGCGCCCGGGTCGCCGGGCAGGCAGACCACCGGCACCTCCTCGGCGCCGACAGTGCCGAACCCGAGCGCGGTGCCGGGATAGAGCGCCACGTCGGTGAAGGTGACCGGCCCGGCGCGACCGCCCTCACGGCGGGAGAGGATCCGACGCACCATGTCTCCGGGGCCGGTGCCGGTGCCGCCGGTGGTGATGATCAGGTCGGCGCGCAGCGTCTGATCCTCCAACAGCCCGCGCAGCCCCTCCGGGTCGTCGTCGCAGATCCCCACCCGGTACGCCAGCGCGCCCACCTCGGCCGCCGCGGCGGTCAGCGCGTGCGAGTTCGCATCTACCACCTGACCGGGCTGACTGCCCCGGCCCACGTCGACGAGTTCGTCACCGGTGGCCACGATGACCACCCGTGGGCTGGGCCGGACCACCACATGCCCGATGCCGGTCGCCGCGAAGACGGCGACCAGGGCCGGGGACACGTAGGTGCCGGCCCGAGCGAGCAGGGTGCCGGCGGGCAGTTCCTCACCCGCTCGGCGTACCCCGTACCCCCGTTTGGGGGTGCGGAAGATCTCCACCGCGGCCATGCCCTGGTCGGTCCACTCCACCGGGACCACGACGTCGGCGGCGACCGGCAGCGGGGCCCCGGCGGCCACCGAGAAGCACGAGCCGGGGGTGAGCCGGACCGGCCGCCAGCTCGCGGCGCCGAGATCGCCGACCACGTTGAGCCGGATGGTGCGGCCGCCTGGCGTGCCGGAGGGGGCCGGGACGTAGCTCGGCCCCCGGCCCCCTCCGGAAATGTCCTCCCAGCGCGCGGCGTAGCCGTCCACGGCCGCCTGGTCGAAGGCCGGGAAGGCGTGCGGCGCGACGACGTCCTCGGCGAGGACGTTGCCGTGCGCCTGGGTGAGGTCGAGGTCGAGTGGCGGCAGCGCGCGCAACCTGCGCAGCACGCTGCCCAGGTAGTCGGCGAGCGGCGTCAACTCGTTCGCGGCCGCCTCGGCGTCGGCCGTCGCGGTCATGTACCAGATCCGCCTGCCGCGTCGGCCTTGACGAAGTCGGCCAGCCAGGACCGGAACTCGGCGCCCAGGTCCTCGCGCTCGGCGGCGATCTGCACCACCGTCTGGAGGTACCCCAGCGGCATGCCGGTGTCGTAGCGGGTGCCCCGGTAGACGATCGCGTGCACCGGGACGCCCTCGGTACGCAGCAGCTCCATCGCGTCGGTCAGCTGGATCTCGCCGCCGCTGCCCGGCTTGGTCCGCCGGATCGCGTCGAAGATCTTGCCCGGCAACACGTAGCGGCCGAGCACGGCGAGGTTGCTCGGGGCGTCCTCGGGCTGCGGCTTCTCCACCATCCCGGTCACCTTGACGACCTCGCCGATGTCGGTCAGCTCCGACTCGGCCGGCTCGACGGAGGCGATCCCGTACCGCTTGGTCTCGGACGGGTCGACCTCGAAGAAGGCGAGCACCACACCGCCGGTGCGGGCCTGCAACTCCAGCATGGCCGGCAGCAGCGGCTCCGAGGGCTTGACGAACTCGTCGCCGAGCAGCACCGCGAAGGGCTGGTCGCCGACGTGCGACTCGGCGTACCCGATGGCGTGGCCGAGCCCGAGCTGTTCGGGCTGCCGCACTGTGTAGATCTCGGCCAGCTCGCTGGGCCGACGTACGGCGGCCAGCCGCTCGGAGTCACCCTTCTCCTCCAACCTGGTCTCCAGGTCCGGGCGACGGTCGAAGTGGTCCACCATCGACGTCTTACCCCGACCGGTGATCAGCAACACGTCACCGATGCCAGCCTGCGTGGCCTCCTCGACGATGTACTGCAACACCGGCCGATCCACCACCGGCAGCAGTTCCTTGGGCACCGCCTTGGTGGCCGGCAGGAACCGGGTAGCCAGTCCGGCGGCCGGGATGACGGCCTTGACCGCCAGGGGACGGCCGTTTGCGGCGACCGTCGATGAGGGGTTCGCTGAGTGCTCCGACATGCCGCGAGACTATCGGCCACGGCTCTGCCGCGGCGGGTGTGGCCCAGAAGACGCGCCGCCACCCGGCCCCGGCCGCGCCGCGTCCGGGCCGGCCCGCGCCGCGCCCGTCGCGCTGTCCGGCGTGTCGTCGACCGAATCCGGTCGGGCGTCCGCCGGACCCGCCAGCGATGATTCCGGTACGCCCGCCGCCGGGTCGGACCGGGCGGGCCCGCCCGGCTCCCGGCTGACCTGCACCGGCTGGCCGGCGCGCGGCAGCCCGTCGGGTGGGCTCACCGCACACGCGAGCACCGGAATCTCCCGGGTCGGCAGCTCCGAGCGCACCTCGGCGACCCGGTACGTGTCGCGGCCCGCCGCCTTGGCCGCGTAGAGCGCGTCGTCGGCGGCCTCCAGCACCTCCCGCCCGGTGCTGCCGTGGTCCGGGAAGACGGCGATGCCCACCGACACGGTCACCAGGACCGGCCCGGCGTACGCCTCGACGGCGATGGGCGTGTCGCGCACCGCCGCGCCGAGCCGCTCGGCCACGATCGCCGCGCCCCGCGCGTCGGTCTCCGGCAGCAGCAGCACGAACTCCTCACCACCCTGGCGGAAGGCCAGGTCGACCTCACGGATCTCTCCGCGCACCCGGCGGGCGAACTCGGCCAGGACGGTGTCCCCCGCGGCGTGCCCGTAGGTGTCGTTGACGTCCTTGAACCGGTCCAGGTCCAACGCGAGGACGCTGAGCATCCGCCCGAAGCGGCTGGCCCGTTCCACCTCCCGCCGGATCGACTCGCGCAGGTAGCGGTAGTTCCACAGCCCGGTGAGCGGGTCGGTGAGGGAGAGCCGCTGCGCCTCCTCGTGCACCCGGACGTTGTCCACCGCCACTGCCGCGTGGCCGGCGAAGGTGCGCAGGGTGGCCAGGTCGTCGTCGTCGAACTCGTCGGCGCCCAGCCGGTCGTAGAGGGCCAGTACGCCGAGCGCGGCCGCCGCGCCCGCCTCGTCGACCGGCCCCGAGGGCCCGCCGAGGGTGGCCGTGGCACCGCCGGCCGGGGCGGCGAACGGAACCGCGACGTAGGTGCGGCAGCGTGGCTCACCCGTTGGCGCCCCGGTCGGCTCCGCCCTGCCCCGCTGCGGTTCCCCGGTGGCGGCGACCTCACCGACCACGCCGACGCCGACCGGCACCCGGAGCGTCTGCGACCCGTCCGCCTCCTCGGCCGGCCAGCGCCCGTCCAACCCCTCGGTGCACTGCGCGACGAGCACCCCGCCGGTCTCCACCAGCAGCACGGCACCCGCCCGTGCGCCGGTGGCCCCGATGGCACTGCGCAGGATCACCCGCAGGATGCGTTGCAGGTCGTGCGTGCTGGCCAGGGTGTCGCCGAGCACCGCGAGGTGCCCGCGCAGCTGATCCCGGTTGCTGGTCAACGCCGCGACGTAGGAGCCGGTCTCCCGGGTCATCCGGTTGAAGGCGGCGGCCAACCGTCCCAACTCGTCGCGGCTGCGTACCGGCACCCGGGCGGTCAGGTCGCCCTGGGCCACCCGGTCGACCGCGCCGGCCAGTTCCGCCAGCGGCCGGGTGGTCAACCGGGCCAGCCGCCAGGCGGTCAGCACCGCGAGCAGCCCGGCCAGCACCACCACCCCGACCAGCGTGGCGTGCAGCCCCGGTGGCCGTTCACTGGGCACGGAGAGCACCAGTGGCAGCGGCTGCGCGTCGGAGGGCCCGAGCCTGCGCACGTACCGGCCCTCGTTGGTCTCGGTGACCTGCTCGCCCCGTACGCCGACGGCGGCGGCCAGCACCGCGTCGCGGACGTCACGGGACTCGGTCGTGTGGGTGACCCGCGCGGCGCTCGCCCCACTGTCGAGCAGGGTGACCGCCACCCCGGTCACCGCCGCCAGTCGGGCCACGAAGGCCGGGTCGAGCAGTTGTGCGGCGGTCACAGTGCCCAGCCGGGTGCCGGCACGATCGTGCAGGTCGACCTGGGCGGCCAACGCACGGACCGGGCCGGCCGAGCCCCCGTTCGTGCCCCCGTTCGTTTCTTCGGTCGAGCCGGCGCAGTCCTGCCACGGGGTCGACGGAGCACCGGGCGATATGTAGGTGATCTGGCCGGCCATGTCGGTGACCAGCACCGCGGCGGCCAGACCCCGGCCGACCAGTTGCGCGGCGGCGACGGCCGGATCGGCGGTGAGCGCCACCGCGTCGGCGGTGGCGCGTAGCTGCTGGCAGAGCGCGTCGACCGAGGTACGAACGGTGGACGCCGCCACCGCCAGGCGCTCGGTGGAGCGGCTGCGGTCGCCCGCCGCGACGGTGGAGGCGACGAAGAGCGCGCCGAGCAGGACCGGCCCGAGCACCACCACGAGGAAGGCTGCCGTCAACCGCCCGCGTAGCGTCACTCGGTCCCCCCGGAAGTTCCGCCTCCGTTGCTTGCGATGCTGACACAGTGCAACCGTGGGAGAGGCGTTGCGTCAGGAGTGTTGCGTGCCGGAATTTTCTGATGAAGCGGAAGTGACCCGGATGGCGAAGCGGGACACCCGAGTCGAGCTGCTCGCTCGCCGCCGGTCGCTGCCCGCCGAGACCCGGGCAGCCGCCGCCGGGCGCGTGCAGGCCGAGCTGGTCGCCCTGGTACGCCGGCTGCGCCCGCACCGGATGACGGCGTACGTGCCGGTCGGCTCCGAACCCGGCGGCGCCGACCTGCCCGAGGTGCTGCGGGCGGCGCTGCCGGCGGAAGCCGAGTTGCTGCTGCCGGTGCTCCTCGCCGACCTGGATCTGGACTGGGCGGCGTATACCGGGCCCGGTGCCTTGATCGCGGCGGGGCGGGGTATCCGAGAACCAGTGGGTGCCCGCCTCGGGGTGACCGCCGTGGCGCACGCGGAGCTGGTGGTCGTACCGGCTCTCGCTGTCGACGGCGACGGTCGGCGGCTCGGGCGCGGCGGCGGCTCGTACGATCGCGCACTCGCCCGGGTACCCGAGGCGACCCTGACGGTGGTGCCGTTGCACGACGGTGAGCTGGTCGAGGCGCTGCCGGCGGAGCCCCACGACCGCCGGGTGCGCGCGGTCGTCACTCCCGCCGACGGGGTGCGTACGCTTGACGGCGGCCCGGGTGCGGCGCACGGTGTCGCGCCCCACACGTCTGCTGGACGAACCCGGGCCGAATGACGCACCATTGGCACTCGAATACGTCGAGTGCCAACTGGCTGAGCCCAGATCCGGAGGAGAACGTGCCCACGTACCAGTACGCCTGCACCACGTGCGGTGAGCAGCTCGAGGCGGTGCAGTCCTTCTCTGACGAGCCGCTGACCGAGTGCCCGGCGTGTCAGGGGCGGCTGCGCAAGGTCTTCAACTCGGTCGGCATCGTCTTCAAGGGTTCGGGCTTCTACCGCACCGACTCCCGGGCGGCCGGTTCCGAGACGACCGCCGGCGGTACGGCCACCAAGCCGGCGAAGTCCGAGTCGTCCTCCGGTGACAGCTCCTCGTCCTCTTCGGGGTCCTCGTCCTCGTCCGGGTCGTCCTCGTCCGGTTCGTCCTCGGGCTCGTCGTCCTCCTCCGGGTCGTCCTCGGGTGGATCGGGCGGCGGCAAGACGGCAGCGGCCAGCTCCACGTCCTGATCGCCGAAGGCCCGACCCCACCACGGGTCGGGCCTCGACCCACTCGGTTTCAGGAAGTCGGCCTGTCCCCGCCGCTCTGACCGCCCGGGTTCCTTGATCTCGAGTCGATCAAGGCGGCTGCCATAGCAGATCGCGCCGTCGGATGCGCGTTTTCCACAGGCCGGGCGGTTGTCCACAGGCGTCGGCAGTGGGTCGGCCGAAGCGGCGGAAACTGCCTAGCCTCCCCGTACACGGGTGCCACTGCGGCGCTCGGGGACGGGAGGCGGCAGACGCGATGCTCGATCCGGATTCCGCGCGGGCGTTGCGCCCGCTGCGCCAGCTCACTCTGCCCGGCGGGCGCACCCTGCTCCGGGCCGGTCTGGTCGCCGCGCTGCTCGGCCTGGCCGCCGCGGTCCTGCACACCCCGACCGGGTGCCCGCCGACCCCCGTGCCCTCCGACGCGCCGTCGGTGGCAGACCGAACCCCGCCACCACGGACTCCACCGCCGTCAGCGGGGGCCGGCACCGGAGGGGGCTGACCCGCCCGCCGACGGGTACGACCACGCCGGGGCAGGTTCCGCTGCGAGACCGTCCGGTCCGTTCATCCCACTGTCGGCTGTCAGATCGAGGTCGTGGGGGTCTGGCCGCACCACTGGGGGTTCAGTCCCAGTGCGGGGGGCGTTCGGCGAGCAGCCAGTCGTCGTTGCCGCCCGACCGCTCGCCCCAACCACGGTCGGTGTCGTCAGTGGTCTGCTCGGGCAGCACCACGAAGTCTTCGCTCAGGTCGACGGCGCGGTCATCGTCTCCACGTGCGCCGTGCGTGCCAGGGTCCTCGGTGCTCACGAGCGGCAAGACTAGCGCAGCCGAAGGCGGTGGACCGGGCCATCGGCGGTGGGCACGCCAGGCAGAGCCGGCCGGACCGCCGACAGTGGTTGCGCCGGCCAGAAGCGACCGGGCCGCCGGTGGCGTTGGTAGCGTCGGACGGCGTGACGACCCCCAGCGGTGGCAGCAACCCGGACGACTACTGGCGACGGCCCGACACCGGTGACGACGCGGTGGCGGACCAACCTCCCGCCGCGCCCGCGACCACAGCACCGACCGGGCCCACCAATCCACCGACAAGCGGGCCCAGCGATCCACCGCGGAACGAGCAGGCCAGCCCAGCATCGACGGGGCGCCCTCCCAGCGGGAACGCCGGCCCGCCGCCGGCCGGACCAGCGCCGGCTGGGGGCACTGCCAGCGGGTACTCCGGCCCGCCGCCGAGCGTGCCGCCGCCGGCGGGTTGGCGTCCACCCGTACATCTGCAGGCGGCGCCGCCGCGACAGCTGCCGCCGCAGGACATGGCCGAACTGGACGCGGCCGAGCAGCGATCGCAGCGGGTCACCTACGGTTTCGGCGCAGCGGCCGGCGTGGTGCTGCTGGTACTGCTCTGTCTGCTCTGCTCGCGAGTCATCTTCTGATGCCCGCCCCCGGGCAGCGGCAGCGAGCAGCAGCTCAGAGGGTGGTGCCCCAAACCGTCTCGGCACCGGAGTGGCCGGTCAGGTAGACGTAGACCAAAGCGGCAATGGAGAGCCCCACGGCCGCTACCGCCAGCACCGGGATGACCAGCGCGGGCAACTGCGGCACCCGGGGGTGGCCACTTGTCGCCACGAGCAGCAGGATGGCCACGATCCCGAGCGGCACCACGACGCGTAACAGGATGTCACCGTAGCGGGAGTGCTCGAAGATCTGATCGAGGATCGGCCCCTGGAAGCCCCTGGCCACCAGCGCGTCGGTGAGTGCCTCACCCGACTTGACCGCGACGTAGGCGGTCACCGGCGCGGCCACGGCGAGGAGGCCCAGGGCCCAGTCCAGCCGGTGCCGCCACCGCGGTAGCCCCACGTACGCGATGGCCAGCACCGCCAGCAGCGGCACGAACACGACGACCGCGTGGATTACCAGGACGTGCACCGGTAGACCCAGGATCTCCTCGAACATCGAACCCTCCAGGTGGATCATGGTCAGGGGTGGTCAGCCTATGGTCCGCCGATCGTCCCCAGGCCCTCGACCGGTGACACGCGCGCCGCGTCGATCGGGTTCATCCTCTGGGCCGTACTCCCGATCTTGCCTGGCTGTGTCGGTGGCCACCCGGAGCGGGCGACGGTTGTCGATGCGGGTCGGGCGTGTTGTCATTGGCCAATGTCGGGTGCCGAGGAGTTGCTGCGGTCGAGGGGCCTGCGCGTCACGCGCCCCCGCCTCGCGGTGCTCGACGTGCTGGCCGACGGCGGCCACCTGGAGGTCGACGAGATCACCCGGCGGGTTCGCGAACGCCTCGACTCGGTGTCCACCCAGGCTGTCTACGACGTGCTGGGCGCGCTGTCCCGGGCCGGGCTGTCACGTCGGATCGAGCCGGCGGGCAGTCCCGCCCGCTATGAGGCGCGGGTGGGCGACAACCACCACCACGTGGTCTGCCGGGGCTGCGGCGAGATCGCCGACATCGACTGCGCGGTGGGCAGCGCGCCGTGCCTGGAGCCGAACAGCGCGCACGGGTTCGAGGTGGACGAGGCCGAAGTGACCTTCTGGGGCCTCTGCCCGGACTGCCGGGCCCGCCGCTCCGCCGACGTCTGATCAGCGGCGCCGGCGGCACGTGACCGGCGAGGTCTGCCCGACCGTGGCACTCTTGTGCGGTGGACTCCGATGACCTCGGCCTGTTCGGTCCGGGTTCGGTCACGTGGAAGGTGCACGAGGAGCCGATCCTGATCGTCGCCGGCCTGCGCTCGCTCTACCTCCAGGCGTTGCACCCCCGGGCCATGGCCGGGGTCGCGCAGAACAGCAACTACCGCACCGACGCCTGGGGCCGACTGGTCCGCACCGCTACCTACGTGGCGACCACGGTCTACGGGACCACCGCCGAGGCGGAGGCCGCCGGGGCCCGGCTACGCCGCCTGCACGACCGGCTGCGGGCCACCGACACGCTCACCGGTGAGCAGTTCCGGATCGACGAACCGGACCTGCTGCGTTGGGTACACGTGACCGAGGTCGAGTCGTTCCTGAGCACGGCCCGACGCGCCGGGCTGCCGCTGAGCGACGACGAGGTGGACGGCTACTACACCGAGCAGCGCCGCGCCGCCGCCCTTGTCGGCCTGGACCCGGCCACCGTCCCGGGGACCGCAGCCGAGGTCGCGGACTACTACGAGGCCGTACGGCCACAGTTGCGGATGACCCGGGAGGCCGCCGAGACGGCGGTGTTCCTCACCGCCCCGCCGCTGCCGTGGAAGCTCAGCCTGCCGGTCCGGTTGGGCCTCACGCTGGGCCCGCCGCGCTGGGCGTACCTGGGGATCGCCGGTACCGCGTTCGCGCTGCTGCCGACGTGGGCACACCGGATGTACGGAGGTCTCGGTCTACCGACCACCGCCCTGTCGGCGGACCTGACCGTGCGCGCGCTGCGGCTCGCGTTCGCCGCCGTCCCCCGCCGCTACCTGGAGGGGCCGTTGATACAGGCAGCAAAGGAGCGGGCCGCGCGGCACGCGGCCGCCTCGTTGGCCGGCTGACCGGCCCACGGCAGGCGGATCAGCCGTCGGCGGGCCGGTCCATGGCCGCCCACGGCTCCTTGCCCGGGACCTGCGCGCCCGTCGGGCAGTGCCGCCGAAAGTCGCACCAGCCGCAGCGCGGGCCGGGCGCCACCGGGAAAGCCTCGTCCGCGTCGGCGCCGTCGGCAACTGCCCGCTCGGCGGCCATGATGTCGCGGGCTGTCTCTTCCGCGCGGGTCAGTTGTCGGGCCAGCGATTCGACTGTGTGGTCGTGGCCAGCGACCGTGCCGGTCGGCAGGTGGTGCAGCTCCACCCGGCGGCACGGCCGACGGAACACCCGCTCGGCGGCGTACGCGTAGAGCGCCAGCGCCTGCGAGCCCCGGGCGTCGTCGGTGTCCAGCCCGGTGCGGCCGGTCTTGTAGTCGACGATGACCAGCTCCGGCCCCTCCGGGCCGGGCCGCGAGTCGATCCGGTCGGTACGACCGTTGAACGCCAACACCGCTGTCTTGACCGCCACCACCCGCTCCACGCCGAGCGGGTCGGAATCCGGCTCCAGCGTCTCGACGTACGCCTCCAGCCATCCCAACGCCCGCCGGTAGGCGGCCCGTTCCTGCTCGTCGTCGCGGTAGCCCTCGCGGACCCAGGTGCCCTTGAGCAGCGTGGCCAGCGCCTCGGGACGCCGCCGGTCGGCGGGCAACGCATACCAGTTCTTCAGGGCGGTGTGCACGCTGGCGCCGAGCGAGTTGTGCGCCCACGGCGGGCCCTTGGGCGGGGCGGGCCGGTCGACGTAGGAGTAGCGGTAGCGACGCGGGCAGTCCGCGTACGCGCCGAGCTTGCTCGGGGTGCAGACGAACAGCCGCTCCGGCATGCCCTCGAAGCCGAGCTGCTCGGCGTCGCCGGCGCGCTGCCGAGGGGCCCGGCCGCCGGCGGCCGGCCGCCCCGCTGATGAGGATCGTCGCACGCCTGAGATCCTGCCACCCACCTCCGACATCGCGCGCGTGCCGTCAGGCCATGTTCACGTACTGCGTGACGAAGGCGGCCACCGCGTCGGCGATGAGCTGCACGGCGATCGCGGCCAGCAGCAGGCCGGCGATCCGGGTCAGCACCTCGATCCCGCCCGGCCGGAGGATCTTCACGATGCCGCCGGAGAAGCGCAGGACGATCCAGACGGCGACCATCACGGCGAGGATCGCCACGGCGATGGCGCTGAACTCTCCCAGCCCGTCGGCCTGCTGGACGAAGAGCATGGTGGCCACGATGGCGCCCGGGCCGGCCAGCAACGGCGTGCCCAGCGGCACCAGCGCGATGTTGGAGGTGACCTGCTGGCTCGGGTCGTCGGCCTTGCCGGTCAGCAGCTCAAGGGCGACGAGCACGAGCAGCAGCCCACCGGCAGCCTGCAACGCCGGCAGGTCCACGTGCAGGTAGTCGAGCAGGGTCTGCCCCGCCACCGCGAAGATCACGATGACGCCGAGCGCCAACGCGACGGCCTGCCAGGCTGCCCGGTTGCGGTCGCGGGCGGGCAGCGGGCCGGTCAGCGCCAGGAAGATCGGCATCATGCCCGGCGGGTCGGTGATCACCAGCAGGGTCACGAAAACCTCGCCGAACAGCTTCAGATCCACGTGATCAACCTAGCCGCGTCGCGATGGGCGAAATACCCGGATCAGCCCGAAGCGACCTCGGTCACCCCCTCGGCGACGATCCGCTCGTACGCCTCGACGCTGGTGCCGAACGCGCCGAGTTGAACGGTCTTGTGGGTGCCGTGAAAATCCGAGGAGCCGGTGACGAGCAGACCCAACTCGGCGGCGAGCGCCCGCACGTGTTCCCGCTCGGCCGGGCTGTGGTCCTCGTGGTCGGCTTCGAGCCCGGCGAGCCCGGCGGCGGCCAGCTCGGCGATCAGCTCGTCGGGCACCACCCGGCCGCGTCGGGTGGCTCGCGGGTGGGCGAAGACCGGCACGCCTCCGGCCGCCCGGACCAGCCGGACGGCGCGGAACACGTCGATGTCCTCCTTGGGCAGCCGGTACCGCTCGCCCAGCCAGTCCGGGCCGAACGCCTCCCGGACGCTGCCGACCAGGCCGGCGCGGATGAGTGCCTGCGCGATGTGCGGGCGTCCCACGGTGCCACCACCCGCGCCGGTCAGGATGTCCGGCCAGTTCACGTCGATGCCGTCGGCCCGCAGGAGGTCGACCATCAGTTCGCCGCGCTCTTCCCGGGCGGCCCGGACCCGCGCCAGCTCGGCCACCAGCTCCGGGTGGTCCGGATCGAACAGGTACGCGAGCAGGTGCAGCGGCACCGCCGGCTGCGCACCGGACCAGCGACACGACAACTCCGCACCCCGGATCAGACGCAGACCTGGCGGCAGCGCGCCCACGGCCGGCGCCCAGCCGGCCGTGGTGTCGTGGTCGGTGATCGCCAGCACGTCCAGCCCGGCGTCGAACGCCGCGCCGACCAGCTCGGCCGGGGTCAGCGTGCCGTCGCTGGCCGTCGAGTGGGCGTGCAGGTCGATCCGGGGGGCGGAGCCGGTACGCGAGGTCACCGCCCGACGCTACCGAGGAAACGGTGAGCCTGGCTCACCTGGGTCACCCGGGGGTCAGAGGCCGTTCACCAGGATCGGCCGCTCTCCGGCTGGCACGCCGGGCACCGCCGCGGGGCTGGCGGGCTTTCCCGCCCGCACCTGGCCGACGTCGACCCGGACCAGCTCGCCGGTGCCGTCGAGGTAGGAGGCCTGGGTCTCGTCGCTCCACACGATCGCCCCGGTCATCGGCGGCCCGGCCGCAACGGCGGTCACGCCCGGCCCGAGCCGCTGGAGGTCGACCAGGAGGGACCGGCCGGCCGTGCCGCTCCCCTCGTTGACCAGCAGCCACCGCCCGTCCGGCGAAACCCCGCCGACGCCGTCCTGGCTCAGGTCTGGACCGCAGCCGGTGCGTACCGGGTCCAGGTGACGTGTCGGGGTGAGGATGGCGAGGCAGGTCCGGCCGGGATCGGTAGTGGTGACCTGGCCGACGAGTCGCCCGTCGGGCAGCCGCCCGTAGACGTTGAGGCTCTCCCGGTCGAGGGCGTCGGGCAACGGCCCCGCACCGGGCCGCCAGAGCGTGTGACCGGCGCTGGCCCTGTCGAGTCGGACCAGCACGCTGTCACCGACGAACCGGACGGGCTCCGCCGCCGCCGGCACCGGGGTGCGCACCGACCCGATGAGTTGGGTGCCGACCACGCCCGCCATCAGGAGATCGTCTCCGTCGCGCCAGGCGACCTGGTGGCTGTCCGGGGCCAGGACGATCGCGCCGGCACCAGCCAGCAGCACCTGCACCAGGCCGTCGTCCTGCACCACCCACAGGGAGCGTCCTGCGGTGCTCTGCGCGCCGACCACCAGCCAACCGCCGCCGCTGGGCAGCGGCTGGACGCGTTCGGCCGGCCCGACGTCGGGCAGCACCAGCCGCCGCCCGTCGGCGCTGACCAGCGTCTCGCTGACGAGGAGAGAGGTCGACGTCGTGGGCGAGGGGGCGGGGCCGGGGACGCTGGCCGTCGGGAGCGGTCGGTTGGTCGGGTCCGGGTCGCCGATCACGACGATGGGTGAGCCGTCCCGCCTGGTCTCGGCACCGAGCTGGGCCATGCCGGCGCTGAGCAGCACTGTGGTGACCGCCGCGAGGGCGAGGCCGGCGGCGGTGCGTCGACGCCGGATCCGGTTCGCGCGACGGATGGCCTGGCCGGCCGGATCGACGCTCAGTGGGCGGGCAAGGGCGACCTGGTGCGAGAGTGTCTCCCGCACCGCACCTTCCATCTCGTCAGGCCGCACCTGGTATGAACGCTGCGGGCCGTCCGTCAGGTTGTCGCGCCGGCCTGGGAAGTGACTCACTGCTGTTCCCCGGAGCCCGTGCCGACGGGCACGGCCGCCGGGGCGGTGGGCAGGACGACCTGCGGGGTGATCGCACGCGGCTCGGCTGGGCGCGGAGCGGTCGGGCGGGGCACGGGTCGGCCAGCCGCCCCTGCGGGACGGGGTGTGGCAGCGGCACCGGTGGCCGGAACTCGCCCGATTCGGGAACCCGAGCCCGCCGTCCGGCCGGCGGCACCGGTCGCGGCCCCTGCACCCGCAGACCGGCCGGCGATGCCGGCGGCGGCTGCCAGCTCCGGTGCGTCCGCGCCCAGTCGCCGACGCAGCGTGGCGAGCGCCCGGGACGCCTGGCTCTTCACAGTGCCCGGTGAAATGTCCAGCATCGCGGCGGTCTGCGCCTCCGACATGTCCTCGTAGTAGCGCAGCACCAGCACTGCCCGTTGCCGGTTGGGCAACTCCCGGAGATGCCGCCAGAGCAGGTCACGGTCAAGTTGCTGCTCGATCTCGTCGACACCGGCCCGCTCGGGCAGGACCTCGGTCGGGCGTTCGCCGTGCCAGCGCCGCCGCCACCAACTGGTCGACGTGTTGACCATCACACGCCGGGCGTACGGCTCGACCGCCTCGATCCCGCCGAGCCGCTTCCACGCCAGGTAGGTCTTGGTCAGCGCCGTCTGGAGCAGGTCCTCGGCCGTGGCCCAGTCGCCGGTGAGCAGATAAGCGGTGCGTAGGAGCGCGGCGGAGCGGGCCGCGACGAACTCGCGGAACTGCTCCTCCAACGAGTCCTTGCTCGCCACCGCCCACCTCCACACCCCCGCCGTCCTGGCAGAGTGCCACGTCAGGGGCGCTCTGGTCCATGACGAAAGGTGCGCACTTGCTCCGATGTTCGGTCGAAAACCTTCACGCCCCGTCGTCGGCCTTGGCCTCGTCGGCCTCCTTGCCGAGCCGCGCCTCGACGGCCTGAGGCTCGTACATCTCCTCGACGACGCGTAGGTAGAGCTCGTTCGGGTTGGGCAGGTTCTTGATCTCGCGAAGCGCCTGCTCCTGGCCGGCGGACTCCAGCACGAAGGTGCCGTAGTTGAGCGCTCGACCGGTCGGGGTCTGCTCGTACTTCATGTCGGTGACCCGGACCAGCGGCATCATCGCCACCTTGCGGGTGACGATGCCGTTGACCACCATGACCCGCTTGTTGGTCAGGATGAACCGGTCATACCACCAGTCGGCGACCTTCCACGCCACCCAGCCCATCACCGCGAACCACAGCAGTACGGCGATGGTGGTCAACGCGCCGACGTCCTGGCCGGCGAGGAAGCCGGAGAGGTAGCCGAGCACGAAGGTCGCCGCGACGCCGATCAACAGCGGGTTGGTGAGGTGGATCCAGTGTCGCTTCCACTCGCCCCGGTAGCGCTCGGTGGGGAAGAGGTAGCGAGCCACCAGCGAACTGGGCTCGTCTTCCAGGGGCAGCACCCGCCGGGGGGTCGAGCCGGTCGCGTCGGCGCGCAACCCGGCCAGCTCGTCCTCGGAGATCTGCGGCGGCTGGTAACTGGCCTCCGGATCACGGACCCACCCCCGACCGGAACGGCCCTGGCCGGCATAGCCGGGCCCGTCGCCATAGCCGACGTCGTCCGAAAGGGACGGACCGTCGGACAGGCCGGGACCGGCCCCGTAGCCCGGGCCGTCATCAGGCCCGATCCGCGGGATCGGCTCGGTGTCGCGCTCGCGACGTTCCCGGTCGGGGTCGTCCGGGTCGAAGGGTGGACCGGAGGGGCTGCCCATCGGCGGCTAGGCGACGAGGCTGGTGAAGAAGTCGCCAAACCCCTGGGCGATATCCATGATCCCGCCGCCGAGCGACTTGAACACGTCTGCCGCAGAGTTTGGCCGGTAGGCGACGAAGAAGATCAAGAATGCGATTCCGGCCCAGGTGAGGACCTTCTTGACCATGGCGGGCCATCCTCTCGCGCGGCGCCGGGTCCCATTACCGCAGCGGCACCCAGAGTATCAGTGTGGTGTCGTACAGTGAATATCTGCGTCCGTTCTCCGTCAATCCGGAAGAGTTGTCAAGCTCTACCGGGTAGATACGGGGACGGTGCGCCGTACACGAGCTCGGGCGGAGTCCACTCGGTCAGGTCGTGAAGCACGACATCTTCCGCGAGCAGGTGACCCGCACTCGCCGGCCAGGCTATCGCATGGAGCCACATTCCCCGAGCTTCGCCGGCGTACGCGCTTCGATCCGTCGGTGAATTCACCAACCACAGTGGAGTCGGGTGCCCGCCGACCTTGATCTTCGCCTGTCCGACGTGGTCAGGGTGACCCGACCCCGGGTCGGTCAACGCGTCCACCAACTCCGGTCCCGGATCCGGGCCGGCCAGACCGGCGAGCCGGGTGCCCAGGCCGACACCGGGTTCCTCGGCCACGAAGACCAGATCGGCCGGGCCGCCACCGAGCGGCGCCGGGCCCGCGCAGGCCACCACCGTCGCCCGCACGCCCGTCCGGTCGTCCCCGGCGTACGCCACGCCGGTGAGTGTCCAACCGGGCGGCAGCGGCCACGGGCACCACAACGGCGTCACCGGCGGATCGCCGGTCGCGGTGATCCGTTCCACCACGCTCGCCACGATGTCCGCTCCGATGTGCTCGGGCACGTGCAACGGCGGCACCGGGCCGCAGCGCACACACCTCGAGTCGGTGTTCATCAGATCCGGCGCCCGTACCGGGCCCCCGCATCTCGGACAACTCACCGCGACACTCACATCCCCACCGTTCCCCCGGACCACCGGCACGTCAAGCCGGAACGTCCGATTCGGCACCGTACGTGGGTCAGTCCGGCGGCGTACCGGCGTGCGCGCGGATCCAGGCGTGCATGGCGATTCCGCTGGCCACCCCCGCGTTGATCGACCTGGTCGAGCCGTACTGGGCGATGGAGTAGAGCTGGTCGCAGGCGGCACGGGCCGGCGCGGAGAGGCCCGGCCCCTCCTGGCCGAACAGCAGCACACAGTCCCGCGGCAGGGTGCCGGTCTCCAGCGGACGCGACCCGGGCAGGTTGTCGATGCCGAACACCGGCAGTTGCCGCTCGGCCGCCCAGACGACGAAATCCTCGATCGTCTCGTGGTGCCGTACGTGCTGGTACCGATCGGTCACCATCGCGCCGCGCCGGTTCCACCGTCGCCGTCCGACGATGTGCACCTCTGCGGCGTTGAACGCGTTGGCGTTGCGCACCACAGTGCCGATGTTGAAGTCGTGCTGCCAGTTCTCGATCGCGACGTGGAAGCCGTGCCGGTGTCGGTCCAGGTCGGCGACGATCGCCTCGTGCCGCCAGTAGCGGTAGCGGTCGACGACGTTGCGCCGGTCCCCCTCCGCGAGCAGTTGTCTGTCGTAACGGGGGTCGTCCGGTGGGTCCCCCGGCCAGGGGCCCACGCCCACCTCAAGCTGGTCGTCGGTCACGGTCATCAGAGGGTACGGACCGCGTCGGCGTCGGCCGCGACGACCTGCCGGTCAGCCCAGGTCGAGGGCGGCACCGAGCCGGTCCAGGAAGCGCCGGTCCGCCGGGCTGGCCGGTGGGTCCACCCGGCGCGCGACGGTGCCGGGCACCGCGCGACAGACCCGGGCCGCGACCGACTGCACCCACTGGCGGTACGCGGCCGAGTCGGCGGGGTCGGCCCGCCGCCGGAGCACCCGGCTCGCCGCACGGCAGGCGGCCAGCAGGTCCACCAGGTCGGTGAGCCGCTCGGCGGGTTGCGGGGTGCCGTCGTGGCGGGCGTAGATCGTGGCGACCACCGCGCGGACCAGGTCGCTGTCGGAGGCTCGGCCCGCGGCCACGGCATCCAGACCGGCCAGGCCGGCCATGACTCCACGCTCCGTCCGGCCAGGGCCGGGTGCCGCGGCGGCCACGAGAACCCGACCGGGCAGGCTGGTGAGCAGGTCCCACTCGGCGGCGGAGTAGACAGCTGTGGTCAAGGGTGCGGCTCGGCGGCCGGCAGAGGACGGCTCTCCCGCTACGGAGTGGCTCATCGGAACCTCCGGCGTCAGCATATGCCCCGCGACGGGCACCGGGCCCCTTCCCCAGCAGACCCGCGGCGGGGAAGGAGCCCGGTGTTCGTCGACGGTCGAGCATGCCGCGCGGCTGTCAGCGCGGCTCGGGGAAGCTGGGCCGCTCCGGATCCACTCCGTCGGGCACCGCAGCGGCCGCGTACTCCCGCTTGGGGACCATGACCTTGCGCCGGAAGACGCAGACCATGGTGCCGTCCTGGTTGTAGCCGCGGGTCTCCACCGACACCACGCCCCGGTCGGGTTTCGAGCCGGACTCACGCTTGTCCAGCACCGTGGTCTCGCCGTAGATGGTGTCGCCGTGGAAGGTCGGCGCGACGTGTCGCAGCGACTCGACCTCCAGGTTGGCGATCGCCTTGCCACTCACATCGGGCACGGACATGCCGAGCAGCAGCGAGTAGATGTAGTTGCCGACCACGACGTTGCGCTTGAACTGGCTGGCCGTCGCGGCGTAGTGCGCGTCCATGTGCAGCGGGTGGTGGTTCATGGTGAGCAGGCAGAAGAGGTGGTCGTCGTACTCGGTGACGGTCTTGCCCGGCCAGTGCCGGTAGACCGCGCCGACCTCGAACTCCTCGTAGTAGCGACCGAACTGCATGCTGGTCCCTTCGACGGGCGGCGATGGAGTTCGGCACAGCATGCCTTATCGATGGTTAAGGCAACCGGCGGGGCGCGACGGCGGCGGAAATGTCACACCGGTCACTCGCCTGGGGGGAGACGCAATGAGCGGCGGGGCCCTCCCCGGCACCCGCCGCCCACGCTCTGATGTGAGGAATTCTGCCCTACGCCTGCGTAGGTTCAACAGAGATCGCGGTCACATTTATCTTTTTGTAACACTACTGTCGGTGACGACGCGGAGGTTGATCAGCGATCTCCGCAGGCCGGATACCTCCTTGTCAAGGCCCAAGTTACCGATTCGTAGTGCTCAATCGCGTGGATCTCCCTGGAAACGCTCCCATTACCGCAGGTCACGCAAGTGCGTCATGCACTTGCGTTCCGCAGGTCGGGTGTGAACAGATGCTCGTCGATGACCTGCGGCACCCCCCGGCAGCCCTGGGCACGTTTCGTGCCCCATCGCACGGGAATTCGATACGGTCAGCCCTGGTTCTACGGGACGTAGATAAACCGCGGTGATCGGAGAGTGCAATGGCAACCGTTGAGCTGACCTCGACGAACTTCGACGAGGTGACCGGCAACGACGGCATCGTCCTGGTCGACTTCTGGGCCGACTGGTGTGGTCCGTGCAAGCGGTTCGCCCCGGTCTACGAGCGCTCCTCGGAGAAGCACCAGAACATCGTCTTCGGCAAGGTCGACACGGAGGCTCAGCAGGAGCTGGGCGCCAAGTTCGACATTCGCTCGATCCCGACGATCATGGCGATCCGTGACGGAGTCATCGTCTTCGCCCAGCCGGGCGCGCTTCCCGAGTCCGCGCTCGAGAACCTGATCGAGCAGGTCGAGGCGCTGGACATGGACGACGTCCGCAAGCAGCTGGCCGAGCACAACCACTGAGTCGTCCCCACGACGACACGCGAGGCCGGGCCCGACGCGGGCCCGGCCTTCGTCGTACCCCCACCAACTCCCGCATGATCACCTGCCTGGTCAGGCCGAACTGTCCGTCGGAGGGACCCGAGGCCGTCGGTACATCCCGTATCGTCACGACCCGATGGAGAACCTGACCACCGGCGGGCGCGTGACCCGGCTGGGCGCGACAGCACTGGGCCTCGTCCTGCTCGTCGTCGGCACCTTCTGGGGCAGCGACGACGACTTCCCGTTCGGCCCGTTCCGGATGTACTCCACCTCCAACCCGCCGAACGCACCCGCACCCGACACCCGTGTCGAGGGGGTGAACAGCTCCGGGGCGGTGATCGACCTCGACCAGAACGCGACAGGGATCCGCCGCGCCGAGATCGAGGGTCAGCAGGCCCGGTACGCCGCCGACCCGACGCTGCTCACCGAGGTCGCCGACGCGTACGCCGAACGCCACCCGGACGCCCCCGCGCTGGTCGAGGTCCGCATCGTCATCCGCTGGCACGGCATCCGCGCCGGCCGGCCGACCGGCCAACACACCGATGAGACCGTCGTCCGCTGGCAGGCCACCCGATGAACCGCTGGCTGACCGAGGCCGTACCCCGGGGCCGGGTGGCCGCCTTCCGCACCCTGATCTACCTGTTCGTCGCCGCCGACCTGGTGATCTTCACCCCCTGGGTACGCACCCGGGTCAGCGTGCCCGGCGACCTGTACCAGCCACTCCTGATCGGCCGCCTGCTCCCACTGCCGACGCCAACCGAGACGCTGGTGACGGTGATCTTCTGGGCGTTGCTGCTGCTCGCCCTCCTCGCCGCCACCGGACGAGCGCCCCGGCTGCTCGGCTGGGCGGTGTGCGCGCTGTACCTGGAGTGGATGATCATCGCGATGAGCTACGGGAAGGTCGACCACGACCGGTTCGGGCTGCTCGTCGCACTGGCCGTGCTGCCCACCGCCGGTCGCGCCCGACACGGCGACACCACCCGCACCGAGGCCGGCGGCTGGGCGCTACGCGTCACCCAGATCGCGGTGATCTGCACGTACTTCCTGGCGGCCTTCGCCAAGCTGCGCTTCGGCGGTCTGGACTGGCTGACCGGCTCGGTCCTGGCCCGCGCGATCATCCGGCGCGGCACCGACCTGGCGGACCTCATCGCCCAGGTGCCGTACCTGCTGATCGTCGCCCAGTTCGGCATCGTGGCGTTCGAGCTGCTGAGCCCGATGGTCTTCTTCCTGCCACCCCGCTGGCGACTCGCCATGGTCGGCTTCTTCTACTCGTTCCACGCGGTCACCATCGCGACAATCACGATCTCGTTCGCGCCGCACCTGGCCGCGATGACCAGCTTCCTACCGCTGGAGCGGGTGCGCCCGCTGGTCTGGGCACGCCGGCTGCTCGGCCGTGGCTCTCCCGAGGCGGCGACGGATGCCCCGGAACCGCGCCCGGACGACGTCGACCCGGTGCCGGCCGACCAGGGCCCGGTGACAGCCGGCGCGGGGCCGGCGCTCGACGATCAGGCGCCGGTGGTCGGGCGACCGGCCGGCCCGTAGAGCCGCTCCCGGGCCTCCTGCGGCAGGGAGCAGGCCGCCGTGCCACCGGGAAGTCGGTGCCGGTTACGCGCCACCCAGCGGTACAACGGCCAGGCCGCGACGCGTACCGGAGGAATCCGCAGGCCGGCGCCGGCGACCCGCCAGAGCGGGCCACTCGCGGCGAGCAGCTTCGCGATGGCGTCCGGGCCGGCCGCGCGCGAGCCGTCCGCGCCGACCCACTGCACGGCCTCCTCGCACTCGGCCACTGTGAGGCCGAGCGCGTCCAGGTCGGCGAACTGCCAGGGCACCACCCGTGCGGCGGTGGGGATGCGGCGCTCGATGAACTCCGCACAGCTCGTGCAGAACGCGCAGTCCCCGTCGTAGACGAAGGTCGACGTCTCCATGCGTCCATCCTCTCCTCTCCGACCACCCGGACGCGCACCGGTGTACGGCGGGTCACTTGCGCTCGCCTCGTACACGTGTTCGAATGATGGCCATGCGCTGGGACAACCTCACCGCTCCCCCGGTCGAGGGAGACCCCGAGCGGGCAGCGCCAGCGACGCCACCCCTGCCGCTGGCGCTGCCCGGCGCCGTCGCCCGCACCTTCGACACCCCCGAGTTCGCCGGGATGACCTTCTACGAGGTGCAGGCCAAGTCCATCCTCAACCGGGTGCCCGGGCAGTCCCGCGTCCCGTTCGAGTGGACGATCAACCCATATAGGGGCTGCTCTCATGCCTGCACTTACTGTTTCGCGAGAAATACTCACACCTATCTCGATCTCGATGCCGGCGCGGACTTCGACCGGAAGGTGATCGTCAAGGTCAACGCCGGCGAGCTGGTCCGGCGTGAGCTGGCCGCGCCGCGCTGGCGGGGCGCGCACGTGGCGATGGGCACCAACGTGGACTGCTACCAGCGTGCCGAGGGTCGTTACCGGCTGATGCCGCAGATCATCGGTGCCCTGCGCGACTTCGCCAACCCGTTCTCGATCCTCACCAAGGGCACGCTGATCCTGCGCGACCTGCCGCTGCTGCGCGAGGCCGCCAAGGTGACCACGGTGGGCATCTCCTTCTCGGTGGGGTTCGTCGACGAGCACCTCTGGCGCACCGTCGAGCCGGGCACACCGCACCCACGCCGCCGGCTCGACGCCGTCCGAGCACTCGCCGACGCCGGCTTCTCCGTCGGCGTGTTGATGGCACCGATCCTGCCCGGTCTCAGCGACAGCGACGAGTCGATCGACGCCACCGTCTCGGCGATCGCCGCCGCCGGTGCGACGAGCGTGACCGCCCTGCCCCTGCACCTGCGTCCCGGCGCCCGGGAGTGGTACGCGCACTGGCTCGCCCGTGAGCACCCGCACCTCGTCCCCCGCTACCGCGAGCTCTACCGGGCCGGTGCGTACGCCCCGCAGGCGTACCAGCGGGAGTTGACCGCGCGGGTGCGGATCGCCGCCCGCCGGCACGGGCTGCACCGCGGGGAGCGGGGCGACAACCGCAGCCTGCCCGAGCCACCGCCACCGTCGGCGGCCGAGCAGCTGACGCTGTTGTAGTCGGAGCTACAGTCGGCGGGTGCGTACCGCTCAGCAGATCCTCGCCGACTCCGCCGTGATCGCCGTCGTGGGCGCGTCCCGCGACCCGTTCAAGGCCGCGCACGGCGTGCCGTTGCAGATGCAGCAGTACGGCTGGCGCATCATCCCGGTCAACCCGACGGTCGACGAACTGTTCGGGGAACGGGCCTACAAGAGCCTCGCCGACATTCCGCACCCCGTCGACCTGGTGGACGTGTTCCGGCCGGCGGCCGACGCCGTGCAGGTGGTCCGGGACGCGGCGGCGATCGGCGCGCCCGCGGTCTGGCTCCAACTGGGCATCGTCTCGGCCGAGGCGCGGCGGATCGCCGAGGAGGCCGGCATGGACTACGTGGAAGACCGCTGCCTCATCGTCGAACGAGCCGCCGCCAACCTGACCCGCCTGACCTGACCCACCCTCCCCATCCCCCGCGATCTTGCACTTACTGTCCCGGCATACCTGACATAAGGGTCGACCGGGCAACCGAAAGTGCAAGATCGCGACGGGCGGGGCGGGGCGGGGCGGGTTAGAGCTTGTATTCCTTGAGGAGGCCGCGGGAGATGATGGTCTTCTGGATCTCCGAAGTGCCCTCGCCGATGAGCAGGAACGGGGCCTCCCGCATCAGCCGCTCGATCTCGTACTCCTTGGAGTAGCCGTAGCCGCCGTGGATGCGGAACGCCTCCTGGACGACCTCGGCGCAGTATTCCGAGGCGAGCAGCTTGGCCATCCCGGCCTCCACGTCGTTGCGCTGGCCGGCGTCCTTGAGCCGGGCGGCGTTGACCATGAGGGCGTGCGCGGCCTCGATCTTCGTGCCCATCTCGGCGAGCTTGAAGGCGATCGCCTGGTGCTTGGCGAGGGGCTGACCGAAGGTCTTGCGCTGCTGGGCGTAGCTCACCGCCAGCTCGAAGGCTCGGATGGAGATGCCGCAGGCACGGGCGGCCACGTTGACCCGGCCCACCTCGATGCCGTCCATCATCTGGTAGAAGCCGCGGCCCACCTGGTCGGCGCCGCCGAGGATCGCGGAGTCGGGCACGGTCACGCCGTCGAGCACCATCTCGGTTGTCTCGACACCCTTGTAACCCATCTTCTCGATCTTGCCGGGGATGGTGAGGCCGGGGGCGGTCTCGCCGAAGCCCGGCTCCTTCTCCAGCAGGAAGGTGCTCATGTTGCCGTAGACGGACTCCGCGCCGGTGTCGGTCTTGACCAGGGTGGCCACCACCGAGGAGTAGGCCCCGTTGGTGAGCCACATCTTCTGCCCGTTGAGCACGTAGCGGTCGCCGTCGCGGACGGCCCGGGACTTGATCGCCGAGACGTCGGAGCCGGTCTCGGGCTCGGACATGGAGAACGCGCCGCGAACCTCGCCGGTGGCCATCTTCGGCAGCAGGCGGGTCTTCTGCTCGGCGGAGCCGTGCTGAGAGATCAGGTACGCCACGATGAAGTGGGTGTTGACGATGCCGGAGATCGACATCCAACCTCGGGACAGTTGCTCCACCACCAGCGCGTAGGTGAGCAGCGATTCGCCGAGGCCGCCGTACTCCTCGTCGATGGTGAGACCGAACAGCCCCATCTCGCGCATGCCGTCGAGGATGTCGGTGGGGTACTCGTCGGCGTGCTCCAGTCGCTGCGCGTGCGGGATGATCTCCTTGTCGGCGAAGTCCCGAACGGTCTCCAGGATCGACTGTTGCACATCGGTCAGGCCGGGCGTCTGGGCGAGTCGGGCCATCTCAGCCTCCGGGGATCCGCGCACTACTCATGGGTAACTGAACGCTGGGTCAGTATCGGCCCCTCGGGTCGACGAGGCCAAGGTGACCAGTCCACACAACCGCTGTGAAAAGGTTCACCGCTGCGGGTAGCGTCCGGCAAGAGGGACTTTTCCGGCACCGGCAGGAGGAGGACAGCTGTGAGCTACCCGCCGCCGTCGGGACCGCCCGAGGACGAGCCGCCGCCGTCACCCTACGAGCCACCGAAAGACCAGTCGCCGTACGCGCCACCGCCGGCCGGCCAGTCGCCGTACGCGCCACAGCCGGACCAACCGGCGTACGAGCTGCCGACGGAACGGTCACCGTACGGGCCACCGGCGGGCGAACCGTCACCGTACGGCCACCAGGGGCCGCAGCAGTCAGCGCACTGGAGCCAGCAACCGCCGTACCCACCGCAGGGTCCCTACGGTCAGTACGGCCCACCGCCGTCCGGGCCGGGTCGGGGCACCAACGTGCTGGCGATCCTGTCGCTGGTGTTCGCCTTCGTCTTTCCGCCGGCCGGCGCCGTCCTCGGCCACCTGGCCAAGCGGCACATCCGCACCAGCGGCGAGGAGGGCGACCAGCTCGCCACCTGGGGGCTGATCCTTGGCTACGTCTTCACCGGGCTCACCGTGCTGGCCTGCTGTGGCTGGCTGGCGCTGGTGGCCTTCGGCAGCAACACCGGTGACAGTGGCGGCTACTGACGAACGGGCCGGTGCCGACCGGCGCCGTCAGCGGAAGCGGGCCTCGCGGACGCTGTTGCCGCCGTCCACCACCAGCATCTGCCCGGTGATGTACGAGGCGGCCGGCGAGCAGAGGAAGCTGATCGCCGCGGCGACCTCGTCCGGCGTGCCCGGTCGCCCCACCGGGGTGCCCAACCCCTGCTTGATCTCGGCCATGGTGGACGCCGCGGTGTAGATGGTGCCGGGCGCCACCGCGTTGACCGTCACCCCGTCGGCGATCATCTCCATGGCCAGGGCCCGGGTCAGCCCGACGACCCCGGCCTTCGCCGCTGCGTACGCGGCCTCGGTGGGCAGGGCGTTGACCGGGCCGGCCGTGGCCGACAGATTGACGATCCGACCCCAACCCCGCTCGGCCATCCCCCCGATGAACGCCCGGCTGCACAGGAACGCGGTGGAGAGGTTGCGGTCGATCTCGCCGCGCCACTCGTCGTAGGTCAGCTGCGCCACCGGCCGCAGCACCCCCTGGCTGGCGCGACTGGCCAGGCCGGCGTTGTTGACCAGCACCTCGACGTCGCCCAACTGCTCGGCGACCGCATCGGCCAACGCGCCGACCTCGGACTCGTCGGTCAGGTCCGCGACGAAGCCGGTCACCCCCAGCTCGGTTGCCCGCTCGTGAATACGTCGGGTGGTCGAGACGATCGCCACCCGCGCGCCCAGGTCGGCGAGTCGCCGGGCGGTGGCGTACCCGATGCCGTCCGGGCTGCCCGCCCCGGTGACCAGGGCGACCCGCCCGTCGAGGCGCATGGTGACCGGGTCGGTGAGCGCGACCGGCTCGTCGGGGCCGGGGCTGCCCGCCGGGGCGGCCGTCCGGGCGCGTCGGGCCGCACCCGGGCGGCTGACGTCCCGTCGGGGTCGGCTGCCGGAGCGGTCCGCGGCGCGCGCGTCGTATGCCATGTCAGGGATCCTGCCCGTTACGACCGGCCCGAGCAACGCGGCACCCGGAAGCAGGGGCGTCGGGTTTGGGCGGCGCTGGCTACCCTGTCTCCGCACCCCAACCTGACGGAGAGTTCGTATGACCAATCCCCCGCCGCCCGGCAACTGGAGCGACCCCACGTGGTCGGCCCAGCCGTCGAGCCCCGCACCGGACCCGACAGTGGTGGCCGGTCAGCCGGTGCCCGCGCAACCTGGCCCGGTCGACCCGTACACCCCCGACCCGTACGCCCCGACCGCATACGCCCCGGACCCGTACGCCCCGGTCGACCCGTACGCCGGCGCGAAGCAGCCGGCGGCCCAGCCGATGCCCGGTTACGCTCCGCCCGGATACGCCCCGCCCGGATACCCGCCGCAGTACCCCGGCTACGGCTACCCGCAGGCGCCGAAGACCAACGGGCTGGCCATCGCGGCGTTCGTGCTGGCCCTGCTCGGTTTCACGTCCTGCATCACCGCGCCGATCGGCGCGATCCTCGGCCACGTGGCGCAGAAGCAGATCCGGCTCAGCGGCGAGGGTGGGGCGGGGATGGCGAAGGCCGCCATCATCGTCGGCTGGATTCTCACCGGGTTCCTGGTGCTGGTGATCGCCATCTACGCCGCCGCGATCATCTACGCGATCGCGACGAGCGACAACAGCAGCAGCTACTGACCGGCGGGCGGGCCGGCGTACCGCCGATTGTCGGGCCGGACCGACAGCCGGCGGCGGTCGTCCCGGCCCGGCCGGTCACTGCGCCGGTGGGGTGAACGACGAGGTACGACTCATCCCGGCGGCCCGGCCCTTGGCCGCGACCACCAGCGCCATCTTGCGAGACGCTTCGTCGATCATCTCGTCGCCGAGCATCACGGCGCCGAGCCGGCCGCCGGCCTCCGAGGTGTAGTGCTCGTACGCGTCGAGGATCAGCTCGGCGTGGTCGTAGTCGGCCTGCGCCGGCTGGTAGACCTCGTTGGCGGCGTCGATCTGGCCCGGATGCAGCACCCACTTGCCGTCGAAGCCCAGCGCGGCCGAGCGCTTGGCCACCTCGCGGAACGCGTCGACGTCGCGGATCTGCAGGAACGGGCCGTCGATGGCCTGCTTGTCGTGCATCCGCGCGGCCATCAGGATCCGCATCAGGATGTAGTGGTACGGGTCGCCCGGGTAGTCCGGGATCAGGCCGCCGACCACCATCGACTTCATGTTGATCGACGCCATGAAGTCGGCCGGGCCGAAGATGATGGTCTCCACGCGCGGCGAGGCGGCGGCGATAGCGTCCACGTTGACCAGGCCGGCGGCGTTCTCGATCTGCGCCTCGATGCCGATCCGACCGACCTCCAGGCCGATCGTCTTCTCGATCTGGGTGAGCGTCAGGTCCAGCCACTGCACCTGGGCGGCGGTCTGCACCTTCGGCAGCATGATGCAGTCCAGGTTGGCGCCGGCGCCCTCGACGACCTCGATGACATCCCGGTAGGTCCACGGGGTGGTCAGGTCGTTGACCCGGACCACGCGGGTCTTGCCGGCCCAGTCGCCCTCGTTGAGGGCGGCCACGATGTTCTTGCGCGCGTCCGGCTTGGCCAGTGGGGCGACGGCGTCCTCCAGGTCGAGGAAGACCTGGTCGGCCGGGAGACCCTGGGCCTTGCCGAGCATTTTCACGCTGGAACCCGGCACGGCGAGGCAGGACCTGCGGGGGCGACCGACTGCGGCCATGGATGCGCTCCTTCCAGCGTCCGGCGGGCATGCCGACGCCACCTGACGACAGATCCGGGACCTTAACGATCCCAAAGGGCGTTGTGACGCCACGGTAACCTCGCGCCATGACCGGGGTGAATGGACCTGTGGAAGATCTCACTGGGCGCCGACTGGTGGTGGTGACCGGGGCCAGCTCCGGCATCGGGTTGGCAGCCGCCGTGGACCTGGCCTGCCGGGGAGACCAGGTGGTGCTGGTCGGGCGGGACCCGGCCCGCCTGCAGGCGGCAGCCGAACGGGTACGGGAGAACTCCGGTGAACGTCCGGAACTGTTCCGGGCCGACTTCGCGATCCTCGACGACGTACGCCGACTGGCCGAGCAGCTCCGGGCCACGTACGACCGGATCGACGTGCTCGCCAACAACGCCGGAGCGATCGCGCTGCAACCACTGAGGACTGTCGACGGTTTCGAGATGTCGATCCAGGCCAACCACCTGGCCCCGTTTCTGCTGACCAACCTGCTCGCCGACCGGGTGGGCCGGGTCGTGGTGACCGCCTCCGGCGCGCACCGCTTCGGCGCACTCGACCCGGACGACCTGAACAAGCCACTGCGTGACTACCGGCCGATGGGCGCGTACGGCACCAGCAAGCAGGCGAACGTCCTCTTCACCGCCGAGGCCGCCCGACGCTGGCCGGACGTTGCCTCGTACAGCTTCCACCCCGGGGTGGTCCGTACCCGGTTCGCCAACGACAGCAGGCTTGTCGCGTTCGGCATGCGGTTCATGCCGTTCCGCAGCCCCGAGAAGGGTGCCGAGACCCTGGTGTGGTTGGCCAACCAGGAGCGCTCCCGGCTGATCAACGGGGGTTACTACGTCGACCGCCGGCCGCGTCGACCGCTACGGAAGGCGGCCGATCCGCAGCTCGCCGCCCGGCTGTGGACGGCGAGCGCCAAGGCGGTCGGTCTCGATGGCTGACCGGGACGGTGCGCTGACACTCGTCGCGATCGTCGAGTTCACCGTCGGGGCGGAGGCCGCCGGGCGGCGCTACGAGGACGCCGTCCTGGCCCTGCTCGATCGGCACGGCGGCCGGTTGGAGCGGCGTCTGCGCGGCACCGACGGGCAGACCGAGGTGCACGTGATCCGGTTCGACGGTCGGGTCGGCTACGAGTCGTTCCTCGCCGACCCGGACCGGGCGGCCCTGCGTACCGCCCTCGGTGCAGCCGCGCCCACGACCCGGGTCGTCGAGGTGCACGAGGGCTGACCCGGTAGGCGGGTGGGGGCCTCGGCCCGCCCGGGTGGGGCGATCAGTCGGCCAGCGGGGTCGGGTCGGCCGGCAGTGCGGTGGGTTCGGTCCGCCGGCCGCCGAGCACCACCACCGCCACACCGGCCAGCAGCAACGCCATGCCGAGCAGCGCGTACGGGCGGGGCAGCTGACCCAGCCAGGCCCAGCCGAGCACTGCCGCGCCGGGTGCCTCCAGCAGGATCAGCACGCTCACCGTGGTCGCCGGAATCTTTTGCAGGGCGTAGTTGAACATCGAGTGCCCGAGCAGTTGGGCGCCGGCCACCAGGGCCAGGATGGCCAGCCAGGTACGCCCGTCGAAGCCGGTCAGCCGTACGCCGCCGACCAGGCACAGGGCCAGCAGGATCAGCGCGCAGATCCCGTAGCAGATGGTGGTGTAGGTGGTGGTGCTGATGCTGACCCGGGCCCGTTCCCCGAAGGCGGTGTAGACGGCGGCGAACACCGCGCCGATCAGCGCCAGCACGTCACCGAGGACGGCCCGGCCGGAGACCCCCACGTCCACTCCGGTGGCGACCGCCGCGCCGCCGACCGCCACCGCGATGCCGATCCACACCACCCGGGGCAGCGGACGCCCCTGGGCGCGGGCGATCAGCCCCTGCCAGACCGGCTGGGTGGCGACCAGCGCGGTGGACGTGGCGACCGAGGTGAGCTGGGCGCTCGGCACCCAGGTCGCGAAGTGCCCGGCCAGGGCGACCCCGGACAGAACGCAGAACAGGCCCTCCCGCCGGCCCGCGCCCACTGTCAGTCTGCGGAACTCCGCGCGGCGTCGGACCAGGGCGAAGGGGCTCAGCACGGCCACCGCGAGCAGGTTTCGCCAGAACGCGATGGCCAGCGCGGGGGCGGCGGCGTACGCGATCAGCGGCGCGGACGACGACACGGCGACCACGGCCAGCCCGACCGCGCCGGTGGTCAGCGGGTCCAGGGACGGCCGGGGTGAGGGTGGGGGCACGGGACGTAATCCTCACACGTATGACGGTCAGCACGGAGGGTCATCACTCCGTTACGATCACGCGGGTTCGCGCCGGCGACCCTCGACCGCCCGGAGGCGCTCCCCCATGCCCAGCTACCAGGCGGTGCTGTTCGACTTCTTCGGCACCCTGACCCGTTCGGTACAACGCGGTGTCGCGCACGTCGGCACCGCCGAACTGCTCGGGTGTCCCACCGAGATCTTGACCGAGGTGCTGAACCGCACCTACTACGAGCGGGCCAGCGGCCGACTCGGCGACGCGGAGGCGACACTGCGCTGGGTGTGCGCCCAGGCCGGCGTACACCCCAGCGACCATGCGGTACGGGCAGCGGTGGCGTCCCGGCACCGGGCGGTCCGCGCCGACACCTGGCTGCGGGCCGACGCGGTGCCGGTGCTGGCGGCTCTGCGCCAGCGCGGGCTGCACACCGGCGTGATCAGCGACTGTACGCACGAACTGCCGGCCTTCCTGCCGCAGCTCGCAATCGCCCCCCTGCTCGACGTACGGGTCTTCTCGGTGCAGGTCGGGCGGTGCAAACCGGATCCGACCCTCTACCTGACGGCCTGCCAGCGGCTCGGGCTCGCGCCGGGCGACTGCCTCTACATCGGTGACGGCGGCAGCCAGGAGTTGACCGGCGCCGAGCGGGCCGGAATGACCGCTGTCCGGCTCGCCGCACCGGATCTGGCCACGCACATGGTCTTCAACGCCGACCGGGACTGGCGCGGCCCCACACTCGGCACCCTGGGCGAGGTGCTCGCCCTCGTCGACGCCGACGCCGCAGTGGCGGGCGTCGGCGGTCGGGCCGGCTGATCAACCGATCAGCGGCGGCGGACCCGGTGCAGGCGGAACGGCTTGCGGGTGGCCCGGACCGCCGGAGTCGCCCGGGGTGGCTCGGCCTGCGCGTCGGCCGGCAACTCCGCTCCGGCCAGCGGCGTACCGGCCGGGGCGAGGCGGTTCACAGCGCATCCGTCGGCGGCCCATCGGGCCACCAGGTCAGCGGTCGGACCGGGCGCGTTGAGGCGCTTCGCCGCCACCAGCGGCGCGGTGACGTCCCACGCCTCGGTGCCCGGCAGCAACCGGCTCACCCGGGCCGGCCAGGTGACGATCCGACCGCCGTGGTCGCCGCGCAGGGTGACCTGGGCCTCGGTCGCGTCGGCCAGACCCGGTGCGGCCTGCTCGCCCGGCCCGCTGACCACCAGCAGCGCGCCCTCCAGCGGGGCGCACCAGAGCGCGAGCGCCGGCCCACCCGCAACGCTGACCCAGGCCACGGCGGCCTTCTTCATCGCCTCGTCGACCAGTGGGGTGCCCCCGGGGGCGTCCTCGTCCGTCACACCCGCATCCTCCCGCATCGGCTCCTCCGCTCAGCCCACGAACGGCGGCACGGCGATCTCGCCCCGAGCCACCGGCACCACCTGGCCGGCGACCGTAGCGCCTACCGCCACCCCGTTCGCCGCGGTGACAGTGCAGGCCAACGCGGACGGACGGTTCATCTCCACGCCCTGACGGACCGCGTACTCCGACCGCCCCTCACCGGGCAGCAGACCACTGGCCACCAGCCAGACACCGAGGCCGAGCGCCGCCGAACCGGTCGCCGGGTCCTCCGGAACGCCGATCCCCGGCACGAAGACCCGGGCGTGCGCGGTTTGCGCGGCCGCGTCCCAGGAGAAGACGCTGACGTGCGACACCCCGTACCGCTGCGCCGCCGCCGGGTCCACCCGGGCGCGGGCCACCGACTCCGGACGCACCGGCAGGTACGGGAACTCCAGCCCGCAGCCGGCGACCCGTGGAGCGGGCCCGATGTGGTCCTCGGCGAGCAGCCCGGCGATCTCCAGCAACGGCTCCGGGTCCAGCTCCGGCCCGAGCGTCGGGGCGCCACCGGTCAGCGTCGCCCCGGACGCGGTCACCTCGATCGGCAGCACACCGGCTCGACACTCCTGGGTGACCTGCCCCACACCGAACATGCCCCGTCGGCAGGCGGTGACCGCCGCGCCGACGCTGGGATGCCCGGCGAACGGCAGTTCCTCCACCGGGGTGAAGATCCTGGCCCGGTAGGTGACGCCGACCTGGGTCGCAGGCAGCACGAACACCGTCTCGGACAGGTTGAACTCCAACGCGAGCGCCTGCATCTGCTCGGTGGCCAGCGCCTCCGCGCCGAACACCACCGCCAGCGGGTTGCCGGCGAAGGGGCGATCGGTGAAGACGTCCACGATCTCGTAGGCCAAGGTCGACATGTTGATAAACACTAGGCGCTTAGGCTGGTGCCCGTGAGTACGCCGACCCGGGTCTACATCGCCCGTCTCGCCGGAGTCGCCGTCTTCGACCCGAACGGCGATCAGGTGGGCCGGGTTCGTGACGCCGTGGCACGGCTGCGGGCGACGAAGCGTCCGCCGGAGGTGGTGGGCCTCGTCGCCGAGATGCCGATGCGTCGCCGGATCTTCCTGTCCATCAACCGGATCACCTCCATCGACGCGGACGCCGTCGTGCTCGGCTCCGGCACCCTCAACCTGCGCCGGTTCGAGAAGCGCCCGAACGAACTGCTGGTGCTCCAGGAACTGCTCGACCGGCGGGTGCAACTCGACCCGGGCGGCCAGCCCGGCGCCGTCGTGGACGTCGCGATGGAGTGCAGCCGCGGTGGCGAGTGGTCGCTGACCCGGGTCGCCGTACGCGAGCAGACCGGTCGGCTCAGCCGCCGCGGCCACCTGCACCAGGTCGAGTGGGACCGGGTGCGCGGGCTCAGCGGCATCGCCGACAACCGGGGTACGGCGAACCTGCTCGCCGTCCTGGAGGACATGCGCCCCGCCGACCTGGCCAACGCGTTGCAGGATCTGCCCGACGCGCGACGCAACGAGGTCGCCGCCGCCCTGGACGACGAGCGCCTGGCCGACGTGCTCAGCGAGCTGCCGGAGCACGACCAGGTGGAGATCCTCGCCGCCCTCGACCGGGAGCGGGCCGCCGACGTCCTGGAGGAGATGGACCCGGACGACGCCGCAGACCTGCTCAACGAACTGCCCCCACCCGAGCAGGACGTGCTGCTGGACCTGATGGAGCCGGACGAGGCCGACCCGGTACGCCAACTGCTGAAGTACACCCCCGGCACGGCGGGCAGTGTGATGACCTCGGAGCCGGTCATCCTGCCGCCGGACGCCACAGTCGCCGAGGCGCTGGCCCGGATCCGGGAGCCGCAGCTCTCTCCCGCCGTCGCCGCGCAGGTCTTCGTGACCCGGGCACCGCAGAACACACCGACCGGCCGCTACCTGGGCATGGTGCACTTCCAGGCGCTGCTGCGCGAACCCCCGGCCGACCTGCTGGGCAAGGTGGTGGTCAACGACATCGACCCGCTGCGCCCCACCACGCCGCTGCCGGAGATCACCCGCCGGATGGCCACCTACGACCTGGTCGCCATGCCGGTGATCGACCGCAACAACCGGCTGGTCGGCGCCGTGACGGTCGACGACGTGCTGGACCACTCGCTGCCCCGGGACTGGCGGGACCGCGACGCCCTGGCCGCCCCGGGTACCACCGACCCCGCGCTGGACGGCGCAGATGGCTGACCGGCGTCGGACGGAGCGTCTCGACCAGCCACGCGAGCCCCGGGGCGTGAAGTTGCCCCGGTTCGACGCGGAGGCGTTCGGTCGGTGGTCCGAGGGCATCGCCCGGGGCATGGGCACCGCGAACTTCATCGTCGTCATGACAGTGGTGATCGCGATCTGGTTCGTCTGGAACACCCTGGCCCCGGCGAACCTGCGCTTCGACCCGTACACCTTCACGTTCCTGACCCTGGTGCTGTCGTTGCAGGCCAGCTACGCGGCCCCGCTGATCCTGCTGGCCCAGAACCGGCAGGCCGACCGGGACCGGGTGGCCCTGGAGGAGGACCGGCGGCGAGCCACCGCGCAGAAGGCGGACACCGAGTACCTGGCCCGGGAGATCGCAGCCCTGCGGATCGCGCTCGGTGAGGTCGCCACCCGCGACTTCCTCCGCTCCGAGCTGGCCCGGCTGGCCGAGGAACTGGACGAGGTGGGGCAACGCCGGCAGCGACTGGAGCGCCGCCAGCAGGAGAAGGACAGCCGGCAGGAGCGACGGGGCCAGCGGCCGACCGACGGCGTCGGCCTGGAAGAACCCCGCGACGACCTGGACGGCGACTTCACCCGGGACGCCCGGCCGGACGGCACCGGCCCGCGCCGGTCAGAGAGCTGACCGGCGGGTCATCGATTGGCTCACACCGCCCCGGGCAGCGGCGGCAACGGATGCCCCGCGACGTAGCATTGCGGGCATGTCAGCACCCGTGAGCACCGTCGAGGACGCGATCCAGGCCGCCCTGGCCACCGTCAACGACCCGGAGATCCGCCGGCCCATCACCGAGCTGGGCATGGTCCGCTCCGCCACGATCGGTGCCAGCGGTGTCGTCCGCGTCGAACTGCTGCTCACCGTCGCCGGCTGCCCGCTGAAGGACAAGCTGCGTACGGACATCACCGCCGCCGTCGCCGCGGTGCCCGGCGTCAGCGGCGTGGAGATCGACTTTGGGGTGATGACCCCCGAGCAGCGACAGTCGTTGCAGTCGCAGCTGCGTGGCGGCGGCGCCACCGAGGAGCCCGTCATCCCGTTCGCCCAGCCCGGCTCGCGCACCCGCGTGTACGCGGTGGCCAGCGGCAAGGGTGGCGTCGGCAAGTCCAGCGTCACTGTCAACCTGGCGGCGGCGCTCGCCGCCCGTGGACTCTCCGTCGGCGTGGTCGACGCCGACATCTACGGCCACTCGGTTCCGCGGATGCTCGGCACGGAGGCACGGCCCACCCGCGTCGAGGACATGATCATGCCGCCGCAGTCGCACGGCGTGAAGGTGATCTCCATCGGCATGTTCACCTCCGGCAACGCCGCAGTGGTGTGGCGCGGCCCGATGCTGCACCGGGCGTTGCAGCAGTTCCTGGCCGACGTCTACTGGGGCGACCTGGACGTGCTCCTGCTCGACCTGCCGCCGGGCACCGGCGACGTGGCCATCTCGCTGGCCCAGTTGCTGCCCAACTCGGAGATCCTGATCGTCACCACCCCACAGACCGCCGCCGCCGAGGTGGCCGAGCGGGCCGGGGCGATCGCCCTGCAGACCCACCAGCGGGTGGTCGGCGTCATCGAGAACATGTCCTGGCTGGAGCTGCCGGACGGCTCCCGGATGGAGATCTTCGGCACCGGCGGTGGTGAGGCGGTGGCCGCGTCGCTGAGCCGGACCATCGGCGCCCAGGTGCCGCTGCTCGGTCAGATCCCCCTGGACACCCGGGTCCGCGAGGCCGGCGACGCCGGCAACCCGATCGTGCTGGCCGAGCCGGAGTCCCCGGCCGCTCAGGCGCTCGGCACGATCGCCGACCGGCTCGCCCTGCGCCGCGAGTCACTGCTCGGCAAGCCACTCGGTCTCAAGCCCGCTGGGCGCTGACCACCCGGAACACCGTCAGCCCGTCGGCCACTGTTGGCCGGCGGGCTGAATCGTGTCGGTGGATGGTCCAGCCGGGCCGCTGACCGGCGTGGCCGGCGTGGGCGGGCAGGGCCGGCGTGGGCGGGCAGGGCCGGCGTGGGCGGGCAGGGCCGGCGTGGGCGGGCAGGGCCGGCGTGGGCGGGCAGGGCCGGCGTGGGCGGGCAGGGCCGGACCAGCCGGTCGGGGTACGGGTCGGTCAGGTGGCGTCGTCGTAGCTGGCGCGGGGGGCCGGAGCCGAAGGGCTGCTGGTGGCCGTGCCGGACCGAGTCTCGTTCGACCGCAGGTCGGCGGCGTTCGCCACGTCCTTCAGGTCGTTGTGCACGCCGCTGACGTCCGCGCGCAGGTTGTCGTAGACGCCCTGCAACGGCTTGCGGATCGCCGCCTCGTCCTCCTCGCTGAGGAGGTGCTTGCGGATGAACGCCTTCGGGTGCAGGTCTTCCAGCTGGATGTCGGTGCCCAGCTCACGGCTCAGGTCGCCGGTCGCGTTGCGGGCCATGTTGCGCAGGTTGCGCACCAACCGCAGGCCGTCGGTGATCACGGCGGGGAGCCGGTCGCCGAAGATCAGCAGCGCCAGGAGCAGCAGCGCACCGATCTCCCACCAGTTCAGGTTGTCGAGCATCCCGCGGGCCTCCTCTCGGCGTCAGCAGCAAGACTACGCACGGCGGACGGCTTTCGGGCAAGGGGTGCGCCGCTGTTCACTTCGCCTCCGCGGTGAGTCACTTCGCGTCCGCGGCGAGAGTTACCGAGGTGTTCTGCCGGGCGGAGCCCCGCCGATACTCGACGGTCACGACCGAGCCCGGCGCGTACTTGCGGACCAACGCGGTCAGATCCGTCGGCTCGGTCATCGGCCGTCCGTTGATCTTGAGGATGACGTCGCCGACCTTCAGCCCGGCGCCGTCCGCGGGACCGGACGGCTCGACCTCTGCCAGCCGCAGGCCGCCCCCGACCACCCCGGTCGGGCCGTCCGCCCGGGCGCCGATCACCGTACGTCGGGCCTTGCCGGTGCCGATGATGTCCTGGGTCACCCGCTTGGCCTGGTTGATCGGGATGGCGAAGGCGAGCCCGATGTTGCCCGCCTCCTGTCCCTCGGCGACGAGTGACTTGATGGTGGAGTTCACTCCGACCACCCGGCCGGCGCCGTCGACGAGTGGGCCGCCCGAGTTGCCGTGGTTGACCGCGGCGTCGGTCTGGATGGCCGCGTAGTAACGCACCGGGCCGCCCGGCTCGCCGGCCTGCATCGTCCGGTCCAGCGCGCTCACGATGCCGGCGGTGACCGTGTTGGCGAGCGACAGCGGCGAACCGATGGCGAGCACGGGGTCGCCGACCGCCAGCCCGTCGGAGTCGCCGAACTCCACAGGCCGCAACCCGGGACGACTCACCTTGATCACCGCGATGTCCGACTCGGCGTCCTGGCCGACGATGGTCGCCGGCGCGGTGCTGCCGTCGTTGAAGACCACCGAGGCCTTGCCGGTGCCGCCGGCCACCACATGGTCATTGGTGATCACATGGCCGTCGGCGGTGGCGACGAAGCCGGAGCCCTCACTGGTCCCGCCGAGGCTGCTCACCCGTACGGTGACCACGCTGGGCAGGACCCGTTCGGCGACCCCGGCCAGCGACTCCGGTTTGCGCTGCGCCAGTGCCGGCACCTCTGCGGGCGCACCGCCGAGGACCGCCGCACCAGCGCCGCCGCGCACCGCGAACGCGTAGCCCAACGCACCACCGAGGGTGCCGGCCAACAGCGCGGTGATCACGGGAATGAGCAACAGGTGGCGCAGCGTCGGCCGGCCCGGTGCGTCGGGATCGGTGACCGGCTCGGGCTCGGTGCCAGGGGCCACCACCCCGGGCACCACCACCGCGGTCGGGGCCGCCGGGTCGCGCCAGGGGTCGGCGAGCGCGTCCGACCACCAGGCCGACGCGTCGGCCGAGTTGGGCCCGCCCGCGGCCGGCGCCGGCCAGCCCGGTGCCGGTCCGCCGGAAGACCCCGGCCAGCCCGGAGTCGGCCCGCCGGAAGACGCCGGCCAGCCCGCTGCCGGTCCGTTGCCTGGCGGGGCGAGGGGCGAGCGGTCAGCCCCCGGCATGGTCGGCGGCCCCACCGACGGGGCTCCTGCCCCGGGCGGTCGCGCCGGAGCCGGAGTCTCACCGCCCCGGCGCCAGTCCCAGCCGTCGGTCACGTCGGTGCCTCCCAGTCCGTCCCCGGATCCCGCGCCGCGTCGCCCGGCCACGGGCCGGTCTGGTCGCGGCTGACGGGATACCGCCTCCAGGATTGCACGGATGGACGCGGTGCAGTCAGCGGTTGCCCCCGGTGATCGCTTCCGACGGAGGCGCGGCTGCGCCCCACGACGGTCGCCTCTACGCTCACAGTGCCAACCCGCCCCCGCACCACGCACCGCCCCCGGAGGTGCCCCATCGCCACGGTCGCCGGTTCCGGCAGTTCGACGACACAGGCCCAGCACTTCGCCGAGTCGTACGTCACCGAGGATCTCGTTCTGCGCACCGCCCGCAGCCTGGCCCGGGAGGTGGGCCTCGACGCGGTCACCCCCGGCGCGGGGGCGGCGCTGCGACTGCTGGCCGCCGCCGGCAACGCCCGTGCGGTGGTGGAGATCGGCACCGGCACCGGGGTCAGCGGCGTCTGGTTGCTGCGCGGCATGCGCGTCGACGGCGTGCTCACCACCATCGACGTGGAGGTGGAGCACCAGCGGATCGCCCGGCGGATCTTCGCCGAGGCCGGTTTCGCGGCCGGGCGTACCCGGATCATCACCGGTCGGGCGCTCGACGTGCTGCCCCGGCTCGCCGACGGTGCGTACGACCTGGTCTTCGTGGACGCGGAGGCGACCGGCTTCCACGCCTGTGTGGAGGCGGCGCTGCGGCTGTTGCGCCCGGGGGGAGTGCTGGCGCTCAACGGTGTGCTGGCCAGCGACCGGATCGGCGACCCGTCCGCCCGCGACGCGGAGACGGTGACGGTTCGCGAAACGATCAAGGCGGTCCGGGAGTCGGAGCACTGGATCCCCGCGCTGCTTCCGGTCGGGCACGGACTACTCGCCGCGGTGAAGTGCTGATCCGACCCCAGGGTGGGTCAGCGCCTCGATCAAGCCGAGGCTCTGAGACAGGCGCTAGTTGACGTCGGCGAGCCAGCGCAGCAACGAGCGGACGCCCCAACCGGTGGCGCCGCGGCTGACCTCGGCCTGGTCGCCGTCGGCCCAGGACGGGGCGGACATGTCCAGGTGCAGCCAGCGGTCCCGTAGTTCGCCGGTGAACTCGCGCAGGTAGAGCGCGGCCAGCACCGAGCCGGCACCCTGCGCGGGTGCGCTGTAGAGGTCGGCGATCTCGCTGCCCAGGTACTCGACGTAGTCGGTGTGCAGCGGCATCCGCCACGCCGACTCGCCGGCCGCCTCGGCCGCGGCCAGCACGCTGGCGGCCAACTCGTCGTTCTCGCTGTAGAGGGCGGCGGTGCGCTTGCCCAGCGCCACCGAGTTCGCGCCGGTGAGCGTGGCCAGGTCGAGCAGCAGATCCGGCTTGAGCTGCTGCACCGCGTACGCCAGCGCGTCGGCGAGGACCAGCCGACCCTCGGCGTCGGAGTTGGTCGTCTCGCTGGTCGTACCGCCGTAGTGCCGGATGACGTCGCCGGGGCGGAACGCCGAGCCGCTGACCATGTTCTCGGCCAGCGGGGCCAGCGTGGTGATCCGGACCGGCAGCCGCAGCGCGGCGGCGCCCAGGGTGGCGGCGACGACCGCGGCCGCGCCGGCCATGTCCTTGCGCATCAACTTCATCGACGCCACCGGCTTGATCGAGATGCCGCCGGTGTCGAAGGTGATGCCCTTGCCGATCAGCGCCACGTGGGTGCGCGCGTTGGCGGGGTGCCAGTCCAGTTCGACCAGCCGGGGTCCGCTGGCGGAGCCACCGCCCACGGCGAGGATCCCACCGAAGCCCTCGGTGGTCAGCTCGGCCGGGCCACGGACCCGCAGCCGAAGGTCCGCAACGTCGGCTGCGGCGGAGGCCACCTGGTCGGCGAACCACTGCGGGGTCTTCACCGAGGAGGGGGTGTTGGTCAGGTCCCGGGCGAGATGGGTCATCGCGGCCGTGGTGCGGGCCGTGGCGACGGTGTCCTCGTACCCGGTGGGGTCGTCGAGCAGCAGGTCGACGCCGGTGAGTGCCGGTCGGTCGCCTGCCTCGGTGAGTCGGAACCGGTACGGGGCGAGCAGCAGCCCCTCGGTCAAGCCGCGCACCGCGGCCGGGGCCACCTCGGCCGGCAACGCGATGGTGATATGCGTCTCAGCCGAAGCTGAGCGGGCCAGGGTCGCGCCGGCCGTCCGCCAGGCCGCCTCGCCGCCGTCGCCGATGCCGAGCAGCAGCAGCCGGCCGGGGGTGCGTCCGGGGCGCAGCTGGGTGTGGATCTCGCCGGCTCGGCCCGTCAGCCGGGCCGCTGACGCCAGCGCGCCCGCCTCGTCGGCCGTGCCGTCCGGGCCCGCCACGGCGGTCGATACCGGCTCGGCCGAGGTGTCACCTTCCGCCGTCGAATCGGCGGAGCGGACGGGCAGGACGAGGACGTCGAGCCGGTCCGGCTCAGCGATCAGACGGATGGCGAGCACGCGGAACCGTACCTCCAGGAAAGTGTCGCGGGCCGGCAGCGAACCCACCTGCCCACAGCGTTGAAGACCCTGAGCCACCGGTGATTCCGGTGGCTCAGGGCCTGAAGAACGTTCCGGGCGGCGTGAGCCGCCCGGAGCACTCCTTACTCAGCCGGCCGCTGCCTTCAGTGCGTCACCGAGCGCGTTGGCCTCGTCGGGAGTCATCTCGACGACGAGCCGGCCACCGCCCTCCAGCGGGACCCGCATGACGATGCCCCGCCCCTCCTTGGTGACTTCCAGCGGACCGTCGCCCGTCCGCGGCTTCATCGCCGCCATGTTGTCTCCCCTCAGACCTACACCAGGGTCGGTGGGTTGCCCCACAGCCACTTCGTCACGACCACCCGCAACGGTCACGGGGGTGTCGACCAACGATTTTCCCTGATGAACACCGCCGGACCCAAACCGGAGCAGCATTGATGTAACAGCATCTAGCTTATCTTGAGAAGGCCTGTCACAATGTGCGGTCATGCAGGCACGGTCGGCACTCTTCGACCTGTACGGCGACCACCTCCGTCCGAGGGGTGGCCGGGCACCGGTTGCTGCCCTGGTCAAGCTACTGGCGCCGCTGGGAATCGCACCGCCAGCAGTTCGCACCGCCGTCTCCCGGATGGTGCGTCAAGGCTGGCTCGAGCCCCTCCGGTTGGTCTCCGGACCGGGATATTCGATCACACCTAAAGCTGCCCGCCGACTCGACGAGGCAGCGGCCCGGATCTACCGGACCGGCCGGGTCACCTGGGACGGCCGGTTCGATCTGCTGGTGTTGGAGGCCCCGGGCGCCCGGCGGGACCGCCAGCGGCTCGCCGCCAACCTGAGTTTCCTCGGCTACGGGACGCTCGACGAGCAGACCTGGGTCGCCACCCGCCCCGCCGAGGATGTCGACCTGCTCCTCGCCGAGACCGGCATCCGGTTCGAGCGGTTCACCGCCTCGCACTTCTCCGGCACCCCCGGCGCGATGGGAGTGGTCCGACGCGCCTGGAACCTGGCCGAGATCGGTCGCGCCTACGAGCGGTTCGTCGCGGACCAGCGCCCGCTGCTCGCCGCGGTCACCGTGCGCAGCAGCGACGAGGAGGCGTACGCGGCGCGATTCCGCCTCGTGCACGCGTGGCGTACGTTCCTCTTCCAGGATCCGCAGCTGCCCCCGGCGCTGCTGCCCGAGCGGTGGCCCGGCACCGCCGCGGCCAGTTTCTTCGACCGGCACGCAGCCCGCCTGCGTCCGGCCGCCGACCGGTACGTCGAACAGTGCCTCGACGCCGGCAACCGCATCGTCCGACAGAAGGGTCGTTAGACACATGACCGAGCCGCTGCTGGTCGACCGGACCGATGCCGTCGTCACCCTCACGCTGAACCGGCCGAACGCGATGAACGCGCTCGACGTGGCGCTCAAGGAGGCGCTGCGGGACGCCCTCGCGGAACTGGAGACCGACCGGTCCTGCCGCGCGGTAGTCCTGGCCGGGGCCGGCGGGTCGTTCAGCGCCGGGCAGGACCTTCGCGAGCACGTGGCCATCCTGGAAAACTCCGCCAGTGACCCGTTGGGCACCGTGCGGGCGCACTACAACCCGATCGCCGCCCGGCTCGCCAACCTGCCCAAGCCGGTGATCGCCGCGGTTCGCGGGATGGCCGCCGGGGCGGGCGCGTCGCTGGCGTTCCTGGCCGACATCCGCATCGGCGGTCCGACCACCAATTTCCTGATGGCCTTCGCCAAGGTCGGTCTCGCCGCCGACACCGGCGCCTCCTGGACGTTGCCCCGACTGGTCGGCCACGCCAAGGCCGTGGAGCTGCTGATGCTGGCCGAGCCGGTCCGCGCCGAGGAGGCCTGCCGGTTGGGCCTGCTCAACCGGCTGACGGACGACGACGAGCAGGTGTTGCCCGTCGCCCAGGAGTTGGCCGCCCGCCTCGCCGCCGGCCCGACCGTCGCGTACGGGGCGATCAAGCGACAGCTCTCCATCGCCGACGCCGGCACCCTCGCCGACGCCCTCGCCGCCGAGGCGCAGGCCCAGTCGATCTGCGGCGCCACCGCCGACCACCGGGCGGCCACCCTCGCCTTCGTCGGCAAGCAGAAACCGGTCTTCGAGGGACGCTGAACGCGATCCGGACGCCGCCCTTACCGTCCTCGAACACGGGACGCCTAGCGTCGGCCGGTATGAGCGATCGTGAATCGGTGGCGCACCTGCTGCGCCGGGCCACCTTCGGCCCGACCGCCGACGAGGTGGACGCGGCCGAGCGGGCCGGGCCGGCGGCGACACTGGACCGGCTGCTCACCCCGCCAGGGACGGACCGGGGTGCGGCGGCCACACCGGTCCCGACGCTGCCCCCGGACCCGTACGCCGGGCTGACCAAGGACTCGACCCGTGAGCAACGGCAGCAGGCCAACGCGGAGCGCCGCAAGCAACTCCAGCAGGTCACCGAGTGGTGGCTGGACCGGATGGTGGCCGCCGAGGACGGGCTGACCGAGAAGTTGCTCTTCTTCTGGCACGGGCACTGGGCCACCAGCGCGCAGAAGGTCAAGTCGGCGCGGCTGATGGTGGGCCAGTTGGAGACGCTGCGCCGGCACGGTCGTGGGCCGCTGGGCCCGCTGGTCGCCGCGATGGTGCGCGACCCCGCCCTGATCGTCTGGCTGGACGGGCAGAAGAACACCCGCAAGGCACCGAACGAGAATCTGGCCCGCGAGCTGATGGAGTTGTTCACCCTCGGCATCGGCGCCTACAGCGAGGCCGACGTGAAGGCCGGCGCGCGGGCCCTGACCGGCTGGGTGGTCGACCGGCGTACCGGTGCGGCCCGCTTCGAGGCCCGCCGGCACGACCCCGGCGAGAAGCGCATCCTCGGGCAGAGTGGCCGGTTCGACGCCGAGGCGTACGCCGGCCTGCTGGCTGCCCAACCGGCGGCGGCGACCTTCGTGGCCGGTCGGCTCTGGTTCCGCTACGCCGGCACCGAGACCCCGGCACCGGATGGCCTGGCCGGCGAAGACACCATCGCGACAGTGCGCGCGCTCTTCTCCGCACCGGCCTTCGCGCAGACCCGGGGGACGCTGGTGAAGCAGCCGGTGGAGTGGTTGGTCGGTGCGCTGCGGCAGCTCGGCATCCGACCGTCCGCGCTGCCCGAGCAGCAACGTAAACAACTGTTGGCCGGTCTGAACGCGCTCGACCAGGTGCCGTTGCGCCCACCGAGCGTGGGCGGTTGGCCGGCCGGGTCCGCGTGGCTGACCACCTCGTCGTTACAGGCCCGGCTGCGGACGGCCGGGGTGCTCGCCGCCGCCACGGCACCAGCGGTGCTGGCCCGCCTGACCGCCGCGCCCACCGCCGGCCGACCGGACGCGCTGGCCCGACTGCTGGTGGTGGACGGTTGGGGCGCGCGCACCCGCGCCGCTCTCACCCCGCTGGCCGGTGAGCCCCGCAAACTGCTGGCCGCCGGCCTGGTCAGCCCCGAATACACAGTCAGCTGAGCGGAGGAGTCGACATGGACACCCTGACCCGACGCAGGTTCCTGCTGACCAGCGGGGTGGTCGGCGCGGGCGCGTTGGCCGCCGGGGCCGGCGCGTACAGCCTGCGGGACCTGCTGGACACCAGCGGGGACCGCGACCCGCAGTCCCGCACCCTGGTGCTGGTGACCCTCTACGGCGGCAATGACGGGCTCAACACCGTCATTCCGTACGGCGACCCGGCCTACCGGGCGGCACGCCCGGAGCTGGCGTACCCGGACGGGGAGGTGCGGCGGTTGGACGACGGCTTCGGCCTCAACCCGGCGCTGGCCGGCCTGCACCAGCGCTGGTCCGGCGGTGGGCTGGCGATCGTGCGCGGAGTCGGCTACCCGAAGCCGGACCGCAGCCACTTCCGTTCGATGGACATCTGGCACACCGCGCAACCGGACCGGCCCGGCAACACCGGCTGGCTCGGGCGGTGGCTGGACCGCGCCGGCGGTGATCCCCGGCTGGCGGTCTCCTTCGAGCCGGCGCTGCCACCGCTGCTGGCCGGGGCCCAGAGCGCCGGCGCGGCCGTGCCGGTGACCGACCGGAAGGCCGCAAAGGGGCTGCCCGCGGCGACACTGACCGCGTTCGCCGCCGCCGAGGCGGGCGAGTCGGCGGCCCGGGGTCGGGCCGCCGCCTGCTTCGCCGACCTGCGGTCGGTGGACGAGATGATCCGCCAGGTACGCGACTCCGCCGACCCGGACACGACCGACCCGGACGGCGAACAGGCGCCCGCGACGGCCACCGGCGGGGCCCGCACCCCACTGGACGCGCAGCTCGACCTGGTGGCGCAGTGCGTCGAGGCGGGAGTGTCCACCCGGGTCTTCTCGGTGTCGTTGGGTGGCTTCGACACGCACGCCGACGAGAAGCAGTTGCAGGCCGTCCTGCTGGGTCAGCTGGACCGGGCGTTGACCGGGTTCGCCGACCGGATGAGTCGCACCGAGGCGGGCCGAAAGGTGGTGGTGGCGGTCTACTCCGAGTTCGGCCGTCGGGTACGGGCCAACGCCTCGGACGGCACCGACCACGGCACCGCCTCGGACGTGCTGCTGCTCGGCGCGGGCGTCCGGGGCGGCTGGCACGGCGCACCACCGAGCCTCACCGACCTCGACGACGGCGACCTGAAATACACCACCGACTTCCGGGACGTCTACGCCACGCTGCTGGAGCGGGTGCTGGACACCGACCCGGGCCCCATCCTCGCCGACTGGCGGGGACGAGTGGACAAGCTCTTCTAGTCGTCCTCTTCCGGGTCCTGGTTGGCCTGCTCGCCCAGCACGAACGCCTGCATGGCCAGCTCGTCGCCGGCCGGCGAGACGAAGGCGGGCAGCTCACGCGGGCCCAGCTCCTGCACGTAGGACCAGAACAGCCGTACCGCCTCGGCCGGCGTGCCGGCCTCGATCGGCAGGTCGAGGCTGACCAGCCAGGTGCGCCGCGCCGGAGGCGGGCCGAGCTGGTCGGCCAGCGCCCGGAAGGCCGCCGGCTCCACCGCGGTGACCGGCCCGTCGAGCGTCAGCAGGTCGGCCGGCACCGGCTCGTCGAAGGCCCGCCGGGTGTACGCGACGACGAGCGTGCCCGGCTCGACCGGGGACTGCGGGTCGTCCGGGTCTTCGCGGTGGCGTCGTCCCGGCGCGGTGACCCGGCCGAGGGCCACCAGCCGTGGCGGCGCGTCGACAAGCACGGCCACCTGGTCGCCCAGCCCTGGCCGGGCGACGTCGGTCAGCCCGGTCAGCTCCAGCGTGTCGTGGTGCACGAGCCGCTCGGCCTCGTACCGTTCGGCGGGCAGCAGCACCGCCCAGGTGCCCACCCCGTCGGCGTTGCCGGCCGCACCGGCCCGGTGCGCGGTCTCGGTCGTCATGCCTGCCATCTCATCACGTCGCCGGTGGGAGGGTGACGTGACAGCCGACGATGTGATCGTCGACCATCCCGGTGGCCTGCATCAGCGCGTAGGCGGTGGTCGGGCCGACGAACCGGAAGCCGCGTTTCTTGAGTGCCTTGGCCATCGCCGTGGACTCCGGGGTGATCGGTGCCAGCTCGGCGAACGAGGCGGGGCGAGTTGGCCGGGGCTCCGGCGCGAAGGACCAGAGCAGGGCGGACAGACCCTCCGGCAGCTCCAGTGCGGCGCGGGCGTTGGCGATCGCCGCCTCGATCTTGGCCCGGTTGCGGACGATGCCGGCGTCGGCGAGCAGCCGGGTGACGTCGGCGTCGTCGTAGCGGGCGACGGTCGGGATGTGGAACTCGTCGAAGGCCAGCCGGAACGCCGGACGCTTGCGCAGGATGGTCAGCCAGGACAACCCGGACTGGAACGCCTCCAGCGTCATCCGCTCGTAGAGCGCGTCGTCGCCGCGCAGCGGCCGCCCCCACTCCGTGTCGTGGTAGATGGCGTAGTCGGGGGTGCTCGACCCCCAGGCGCAGCGAGCCAGCCCATCCGCGCCGATCACCAGGTCAGTCACCTCGTACACGCTAGGGCATCCGTCCGACAGCCCATTGCCACCGGCCGCCCGGCTGCCTATGGTGCTTGTTACCGACCGGTAGGTCGAGGTCACCCGACGGTGCGCCCCGACTGGTGACGGCGAGCGGAGGCCGCGCGGTGAAGGATTTCCCGGACGTCATCGCCTGGTCGATCCCGGCCTTCGTGCTGCTCATCCTGCTGGAGCGGGTCTCCTACCTGCTGCACCGCGACGACGACGAGGTCGGCTACGGCGGCGCCGACACAGCGACCAGCCTGACGATGGGGCTGGGCAGCATCTTCGCCGACCTGCTCTGGAAGGTGCCGATCGCCGCCGCGTACGCGCTGCTCTACGCGCTCACCCCGCTGCGGGTCGCCGAACTCTGGTGGACCTGGCCGCTGATCCTGCTCGCGCAAGACTTCTGCTACTACTGGTCGCACCGCGGCCACCACGTGATCCGCATCCTCTGGGCCTCGCACGTGGTGCACCACTCGTCGCAGCGGTTCAACCTCTCCACAGCGCTGCGCCAGCCATGGACCGGCCTTACCAGTTGGGTGTTCTACATTCCGCTGATCGTGGCCGGCGTCCACCCGGCCGTGGTCGCGTTCTGCGGCTCGGTCAACCTGCTCTACCAGTTCTGGATCCACACCGAGCGGATCGAGAAGATGCCGCGCTGGTACGAGGCGGTGTTCAACACCCCGTCGCACCACCGGGTGCACCACGCGTCGCAGGGCAGCTACCTGGACCGCAACTTCGGCGGCATCCTGATCGTCTGGGACCGGCTCTTCAAGTCGTTCGCGCCGGAACGGGAACGTTGCGTGTACGGCCTGACCAAGAACCTCGGCAGCTACAACCCGGTCCGGGTGGCGTTCCACGAGTACGCCTCGATCGCCCGGGACGTGCGCGCCGCGGTGACCTGGCGGCACCGGGTCGGGCATCTCTTCCGCGCACCCGGCTGGCAGCCGGCACCAGGCTCGCCGGTCAGGGCAGCCGGCCCTGCTCGACCAGACGGGCAAACCTCTTCAGCGCCTGGGTGAGGCCGAGCTTGGAGCCGGGCCAGAGCACCGGCCAGGCCAGCCGACCGGCCCGACCGCCCGGCAGGTGGAACCACTCGTGCCAGACGACCTGGGTGCGGTCCCGGTCCAGCTGGGTGCAGCGCAGCACCCCCGGGCCACGCAGCAGCTGGCCGTGGTGCACGACGCCGATCTCGTACGGCTCGTCGACCCGGACCACCCGCATCTCGTCGCGCAGCGTCGCCCGGCCGAGCGCGGTCACCGCCTCGATCCGGCTGCCCTCGCGCCCGTCGCCCTCGACCACCCGGACGCGGGTGAACGGGATCCAGTCGGACTGACGTTCCCAGGCGAGCAGCGCGGCGAACACCCGCGCCGCCGGGGCCTCGACGATCACCGTGGCGGTCACCTCACCGGCGCCGGGTCGGGCCGCCTCGCGAAGATCGTCAGCGCCCTCCGGCTCGGTCACGCCGACTCCGACCGAACCACCGCGTCGCGCTGCTCGGTGCCGGCGGTCTGCTCGCGATCGGCCGACTCGTCGTCGGCGGGCGCGGCGGCGGGAGCCACCCCGTCGGAATCCGCCGGGGACGAGCTGGCGGCGGGCAAAGGGCCGGGAGTCGTCGAGCCGACCGGGGCCGAGCCCGCCTCGCCGGTCAGCGGCACGTCTTTACCCGAATCCACTGCCTTGCCCGGCTCGGCCGCCTCGCCCGGCTCAGCCGCTTCCGCGGGAGCCACCTTGCTGGCGGACTGCTCGCGGGCCTGCCGCAGCACGTCCGCATCGTCGGTGCGCCCTTCACGCAAGGCGATGACCTCCGACTCCAGTACGCCGATCAGCTCGGACTTGTAACCGATGTCGTAGGCGGCACGGCGCAACGCCTGATCGACCTGGTCCATCCGGTACCCGCGCAACCCGGTGTCGAAACGGACCGCCCCCACGTCGGATTCGCGCAACGGGCGGGTGCCCGGCAACGCCACGGCCTGCGAATCCGGCTCGGCCGGCACCAGGCCGGGATCACGCCCGCTGACCAGCACCGTCACGCCGAATATCACCGCCGCGACGGTCAACGCCACAACCAGGAGGAGCAGAAGCTGACCCATGTACTGATCGTGGCATGGCAGCCGGCCGGGAGCGACCCCGCCACCCGCCTCGATCACGATCGGTGCCGACGCCCGGCCGGAATCGTGGACGGGCGACCGACTAGCGTCGGGACCGGCCGACGCGGCGGCGACGGCGTGAACTTCCAGGAGGCGGGCATGGCCGGGGCGCTTCGGCTGGGTGGGCACACGTTCGCCCCCGGCGAGCTGGTGGTGATGGCGATCATCAACCGCACGCCGGACTCGTTCTTCGACCGCGGGGCCACCTACGCCGCGGACAGCGCTCTGCGCGCTGTGGAGCGGGCGGTGGACGAGGGCGCGGCCATCATCGACATCGGCGGCGTCAAGGCCGGCCCCGGCGCGGACGTGGACGTGGCCGAGGAGATCCGGCGCACGGTGGACACCATCGCCGCCGTCCGAGCCGCGTTTCCGGAGGTGGTGATCTCCATCGACACCTGGCGGGCCGAGGTGGCGACGGAGGCCGTGGCGGCCGGGGCCGACCTCCTCAACGACACCTGGTCGGGCGTCGACCCGGCGTTGGTCCGGGTGGCCGCCCGGACCGGCGCCGGCCTGGTCTGTTCGCACGCCGGCGGGCTGACGCCGCGGACCAGGCCGCACCGGGCAGCCTTCACCGACGTGGTCGCCGACGTGGTCGCGACGGTGACCGGGCTCGCCGAGGGCGCGGTGGCGGCAGGGGTACGCCCCGACGGCATCCTCATCGACCCGGCGCACGACTTCGGCAAGAACACCCGGCACTCGCTGGAGATCACCCGCCGACTGGACGAGCTGACCGCGACCGGCTGGCCGGTGCTGGTGGCGCTCTCCAACAAGGACTTCATCGGTGAGACGTTGGGCCTGCCGGTGGCCGAACGGCTGGAGGGGACGCTCGCCGCGACGGCCGTCTCGGCCTGGTCGGGCGCCCGGGTCTTCCGGGCCCACCAGGTCGGCCCGACCCGCCGGGTGCTGGACATGGTGGCCTCGATCCGAGGCGACCGCCCGCCCACTGCCACCCGCCGAGGGCTCGCCTGACCGGTCGTCGCCGTAACCGACCGCGAACGGCCGGACGGACCGACACGATCGCCGGAGGCAGTGGCGCTCAGGTCCAGCGGAGGATGTTCCTACGCCAGGCGTAGAGGATGCCGAGCGCGAGCACGGCCACGAACACCGCCATCTCCACCACCGTCACCAGACCGAAGCCCGGCCGGTCGAAGACCACCGCCCAGGGAAAGAGGAACACCGCCTCGACCGCGAACAGGACGTAGAGGTAGGCGTACACGTAGTAGCGGATCTGCATCTGCGCCCAGTCGGCGCCGACCGGGTCGAGCCCGCACTCGTAGCTGGCCCGCTTGCCCGGCGGGTCGGCCGGACGCGCCGGGCGTAACACCCGGTTGGCCGAGAACGCCGTAACGAAGAAGACAACGCTGGCGAGCAGCAGGAGCCCGAGCGTCGCGTACGAGCCCAGGTATCCGTTCACAGTCGGGAGCCTACCGTCCGCCCGGAGGGGTCGTCCCAAACACGTTACGGATTTGTTTCCAGATGGGACTAGTGCACCGGGGCAACTGTTACCGAATATTGGACACCCACCCATGTCACCGGAGGACAGATGGCCCGCGTGAAGGCATCGCCCGGTAACCGGGCGGAGGGGCGGCGTTCCACGCCCCTGCTGGCGACCGCGCTCGCGCTCGGCCTGCTCACGGCGCTCGCCGTGGGGCCGGCGTGGGCCAGCGCGGCCGCACCGGACGCGGACCCGGTCGCGACCTCGGCCGAGCCGGTCAACGAACCGGGAGGCGAGGGGCCGCCGACCACACCGGCGGAGGAGCCCACCCCGACCGAAGATCCGGGCGGTGAACCGGAGCCGACCGACCCGGCACCGGAGACCACCGCACCACCACCGGAGTCGACGCCACCGGCGCCGGTGACCACCGCCCCGGAGATCCCGCCAGCGCCGACCACCAGCGCGCCCGCGCCGGGCGGCACCACCCGACCGCCCAGCTCAACTCCCCCGGTGCCACCGACGACACCCCCGGCCCCGCCAACGCCGCCGGCGCCGACGGTCCGCCCGCCCGCCCCGGGTTCGGCGCCGCCGCCGCAGAGCCCGCTGGGCGTGCAGGTCACCACCGGCGACGTCACCCTCACCGAGGCGTACTGGAACACGCCGAGCACGGCAGCCACCCTCCAGGTCACGGTGCACAACACCGGTACCACCACGGAACAGATCCGACTCTCGTACACGCTGCCCGCCGGGCTGACCGACGCCGGCACGAAGGGCTGCGCCGCCGACGGTGGTGGGACGTACCGATGCGGTGCCTGGACCGCCGGAGCGGGCGTCCGGTTCAGCACCGTGCTCCGGCTGCGGGTCGCTGTCACGGCGTGGAAGCAGATGCCGCTCAGCGGCTCCGTCCAGGTCATCGCGGACGCGCCGGGAGCGGTCGGGGAGGCGACCGACGACCAGGGCTTCGCGGTGCTCTTCCCAGCGGGCCCGCCGGTGCCCGGGATCGCGCTCGCCGCCGACGAGGTGGCCTTCGACATCAGCGGCGGCCCCAGCACCCTCACCCTCCGGCTGGGCAACACCGGCGCTGTGGACGCCGCCGGCCGGGTCGAGGTCGTCCTGCCGGCCGGGGTGACCGTGCCGACCCCACCGCTCGGCTGCGTGGCGGTCGACCCGACGCGTACCCGCTGCGACGCCGGCCTGGTGCTGGCGGGCACGACCGCCGAGGTGCAGCTACCGGTGGAGGCGACGCCGCAGGCGCAGCGGGAGGCGCCTCTGTCCGGGGCCGTGATCGGTCAACTCGATCCACGCAGCGGCCCGACCCGTCGGGTGCAGATGAGCTTCCGGATCACCGCGGCGGCCGCACTGGCCACGCCGGTGGTCTCCCCGCCCGCGCCGACCGGCTCGCAGGGCGTACTGCCCGCTGGCGCCACGACCGGGGACGGCGGGTTGACCTCGGTGCAGCGCACCGCGGTCATCCTGATCGCGGTCTCCACGCTGCTGGTGGTGCTGGCTCTCACGCTGGCCACGACCTCGCTGCGCCGCCGGCTCGGCGGTCCGCCGCCCGAGCCCGCGCCCAACCCGGTCGACTGATTGACTGACGACCCCGGCAGCGCGCGGCCGGGGTCGTCGGCGCGACCCGGTGGTGATCTGAATTACGGCGGGCGGTGCGTAACCCCACAGAAGTGGGCATTTCGCATCCCGATCCGGTCCCAGTCGGCGGACCTCCGGGGATGGTTAGGGCTCCCTTAGACGTAGGCTCTCAGGTGAGGAACGACAGCGGCCGGACCAGCCCTGGGCGGTGCGGTGAAGCGTTGCGTCAAGGAGGTTCCGTGGCCGGGCAAGCCCCGCAGTCGCGAACGAAGGTGGCACAGTGACCAAGCAGATCCGTCAACTCGACCGGGTGGTCATCCGGTTCGCCGGTGACTCCGGCGACGGCATGCAGCTGACCGGCGACCGGTTCACCTCGGAGACGGCGCAGCTCGGCAACGACATCTCCACGCTGCCAAACTTCCCCGCCGAGATCCGGGCCCCCGCCGGCACCCTGCCCGGCGTGTCGAGCTTCCAGGTGCACTTCGCCGACTACGACATCCTCACGCCGGGCGACGCGCCCAACGTGCTGGTGGCGATGAACCCGGCGGCGCTCAAGGCCAACCTGGCCGATCTGCCGCGCGGCGCGGACATCATCGTCAACACCGACGAGTTCACCAAGCGCAACCTTGCCAAGGTCGGTTACCAGGCCAGCCCGCTGGACGACGACTCGCTGGCCGGTTACGTGGTGCACCCGGTGGCGCTGACCTCGATGACGGTCGGCGCGCTCGCCGCCCACCAGGTGTCCAAGAAGGACGCCGAGCGGTCGAAGAACATGTTCGCGCTCGGGCTGCTCTCCTGGATGTACTCCCGGCCCTACGAGTCGACGCTGCGCTTCCTGGAGCGCAAGTTCGCGGCCCGTCCGGAGCTGGTCGCCGCGAACGTCGCCGCCTTCAAGGCCGGCTGGAACTTCGGCGAGACCACCGAGGACTTCGGGGTCCGCTACGAGGTCAAGCCGGCCAAGATGAAGCCGGGCACGTACCGCAACATCACCGGCAACGCGGCGCTCTCGCTGGGGTTGGTCGCCGCCGGGGTCCGCTCCGGGCTGCCAGTCTTCCTCGGCGCGTACCCGATCACGCCCGCGTCGGACATCCTGCACGAGCTGAGCAAGCACAAGCGCTTCGGCGTTCTCACAGTGCAGGCCGAGGACGAGATCGCGGCAGTCGGCGCCGCACTGGGCGCCTCCTACGGCGGGTCGCTCGGCGTGACCACCACCAGCGGTCCCGGCGTGGCGCTCAAGAGCGAGACGATCTCGCTCGCGGTGGCGCTGGAGCTGCCGCTGGTGATCGTGGACGTGCAGCGCGCCGGCCCGTCCACCGGCATGCCGACCAAGACCGAGCAGGCCGACCTCAACATGGCGCTCTACGGTCGGCACGGTGAGGCGCCGGTCGCGGTGATCGCGCCCCGGTCACCGTCGGACTGCTTCTTCGCGGCGCTGGAGGCGGCCCGGATCGCGCTCACCTACCGCACCCCGGTGATCCTGCTGTCCGACAACTACGTCGCCAACGGCTCCGAGCCGTGGCTGCTGCCGGACGTGGAGTCGCTGCCCGACCTGCGGGTCGAGTTCGCCACCAAGCCCAACGGCGAGGACGGCACCACCTTCCTGCCCTACCTGCGTGACCCGGAGACCCTGGCCCGGCCGTGGGCGATTCCCGGCACCGCGGGCCTGGAGCACCGGATCGGCGGTCTGGAGAAGGCCGACAAGACCGGCGACATCTCCTACGACCCGGCCAACCACGACTTCATGGTGCGCACCCGGGCCGCCCGGATCGAGACGATCCCGGTGCCGGACATCGAGGTGGAGGACCCGGACGGCGACGCCCGGGTGCTGGTCCTCGGCTGGGGCTCGACGTACGGGCCGATCGGCGCGGCGTGCCGCGGGGTCCGCCAGCGTGGTCTCTCCATCGCTCAGGCGCACCTGCGGCACCTGGCACCGATGCCGGCCAACCTCGGTGAGGTGCTCCGCTCGTACGACAAGGTGGTCATCCCGGAGATGAACCTGGGCCAGCTGGCCCACGTCATCCGGGCCCGCTACCTGGTCGACGCGATCAGCTACAACCAGGTCCGCGGTCTTCCGTTCACGGCCGCCGAGCTGGAGACGACGCTGGAAGAGGTGCTGAAGAATGTCTGAGCCCGTCGCCGTCAAGCTCACCGCGAAGGACTTCAAGTCCGACCAGGAGGTGCGCTGGTGCCCCGGCTGCGGTGACTACGCGATCCTGGCAGCCATCCAGCAGTTCATGCCGGAGCTGAACATCCCCCGGGAGCGCACCGTCTTCGTCTCCGGGATCGGTTGCTCGTCCCGCTTCCCGTACTACATGAACACGTACGGGATGCACTCGATCCACGGTCGGGCCCCGGCCATCGCAACCGGCCTGTCGGTGTCCCGGCCGGACCTGTCGGTCTGGGTGGTCACCGGCGACGGCGACGCGCTCTCCATCGGTGGCAACCACCTGATCCACGCGCTGCGGCGCAACGTCAACCTCAAGATCCTGCTGTTCAACAACCGGATCTACGGTCTGACCAAGGGCCAGTATTCTCCGACGTCCGAGGTCGGCAAGGTCACCAAGTCGACACCGGCCGGCTCGGCGGACGCCCCGTTCAACCCGCTCTCGCTCGCGCTCGGGGCGGAGGCCAGCTTCGTGGGCCGCACCATCGACTCGGACCGCAAGCACCTCCAGTCGGTGCTGCGGGCCGCCGCGGAGCACGAGGGTTCGGCGTTCGTGGAGATCTACCAGAACTGCAACATCTTCAACGATGGGGCGTTCGAGCAGCTCAAGGACCCGTCCACGCGGGACGACTACCTGATCCGCCTGGAGCACGGCCAGCCGATCACCTTCGGGGCCGACGGGCAGTTCTGCGTGGTGCACCCGCCGGGCGGCTTCGGCCTGGAGGTCCGGGACACCAACTCGGTCCGCCCGGAGGAGATCGTCGTGCACGACGCGACGGTGACCGACCCTGCTTACGCCTTCGCGCTGTCCCGGCTGCCCGGCCTGGACCTGCGCAACACTCCGATCGGGGTGTTCCGCTCGGTGGACCGACCGTCCTACGACAGCGTGGTGCAGGCTCAGCTCGCGGCCGCCAAGGCCAAGGTCACCGAGACCCCCGAGCAGCAGCTCGCCGGCCTGCTGGGCAGCGGCGACACCTGGACGATCATCTGACCCCTCCGTACCGACGAGAGCGGCCGTCCCCGATCGGGGGCGGCCGCTCTCGTCGTACCGCCGCTTTCTCAGCGCTGGGCGGTGGCCGGCATCCAGAGGTTGTCGATCTCCTTCTCGGCCGCCGCGAGGCTCGCCTCGTGCAGCGGGATCAGCTCGGCCATCGCCGGCACCGACGGCGCCAGGGTCAGTTCGGCGCTGATGAAGCGCGGCTCCATGCCGGTCATCGACAGGCCGTGCGGGAGCCACGGCTCGGCGTGGTCCCAGCCGTTGCGAGGAGCGCCCTCGCCGTAGCCGCCGCCCCGGGTGGCCAGCACCACGAAATCGCGCCCGCCGAGCAGGCCCTCCTGGGTCGTCGGGTCGTACGCCAGCCCGGGAACGATCAGGTGGTCGACCCAGGACTTGACGCTGCTCGGCGCGCCGTAGTTGTAGAGCGGCAGGCCGAGCAGCACCACGTCGGCCTGCTTCACCTCGTCGACGAGCCGCTCGCTGAGCTGCCAGGACTCGCGCTGGGCCGGCGTGTGCTGGTCCGGAGGGGTCATTCGCGCCAGCCCGCCGTCCGCGTCCAGGTGCGGCAGCGGCTCGGCGCCCAGGTCCCGGTATGCCACGGTGCCGTCCGGGTGGGCCGCACGCCATGCGTCGACCGCACGGGCGGTGAGCCGCCGGCTGACCGACCAGTCACCGCGGATGCTCGAATCAATATGCAGCAGATGCATCATTCCTCCTCCAGGGATCGTTCGTGAGGCACCAACTATTTATAGCAGGCCGATGTTCCGCTGAGTCGGTAGACTGGGTCACATGTCCGCGCAGCCGCTCGACTCCTCCGAGCACCGCTCGGGCGCACTCCTGGACCATCTGGCCCGACGGATGCGGCTGCGGTCGGAGTCGGTGCTGGCGCCGCTGGGGCTACGCCCCCGGCATCTGGTCGCACTCACAGTGCTGCGTGCCGGCGGCGGCACCGGGCAACAGGCGCTCGCCACCATCCTCGAAATGGACAGCACCAACATCGTCGGGCTGCTCAACGACCTGGAGGCGAAGCAGCTGATCGAGCGTCGGCGCTCACCCGAGGATCGCCGCCGACACGTCGTCGAACTCACCGAAGATGGGGCAAAACGCCTCAGCGAGGCCGAATGCGCCCTGGCCGGCGCCGAGGACGAGGTGCTGGGCGCGCTTGATCCCGCCGAACGGGAGACGCTCTACGAACTGCTCAGCCGGGCCTCCACCGGCACGGCGGTCAGCTGCACCGAGGCGATCTGCGTCGCCGACGACACCTGCTGACGCCGGCTCACCACAGCGGCGACAGCGGTGCCGTCATGCCGGCGGTCACACCGACCGATCGCGGTAGGACGATCAGGCGGTGGTGGCCGACTGGGGGCGGTCGTCGCGTACGTGCACGAGCATGTCGCCGGTCTCGATCACCGCGCCGGCCCGGTCGGCCAGGGTGACCACCTTGCCCCGCCGCACCAGGGCGATCACCAACGACTCCAGCTCACGCGGCGAGCGACCCACCTCGTCCCGCTCGGCGGAACGCATCGCCAGCGCCATGCCCTGACCGGGGGTGAGCAGGTCCTCCACCACGTCGATCAGCGGCGGCGCCGAGGTGGACAGGCCGAGCAGCCGGCCCGCCGTGGCCGACGAGACGATCACATGGTGCGCGCCACTCTGCTTGAGCAGCGGAGCGTTCTCCGCCTCCCGCGCCGCCGCGATGATGCGGACCTGTCCAGCGGTGAGCTGCCGTACCGTCAGCGCGACCAGCACCGACGCGTCGTCACTGTCGGTCGCGATGATCACGGCCTTCGCGCTCTTGACGTGCGCCTCGTTCAGCACCGACGACCGGGTCGCCGAGCCCTCGATCGCCACCAGCCCGGCGGAGGTGGCCTGCCGCAGGGCGGCGGCACTGCGCTCCACCACCACGATCCGCGAGCGGTCCAGACCGTTCTCCATCAGGGCGGACACAGCGCTGCGCCCCTTGGTGCCGTAGCCGCAGATGATGACGTGGTCCTTCACGGCTCTCCTCCACCGCGACAGGCGACGGCCGGTCCGGTACTGCTCGGTCAGAACTTCCAGGGTGGTGCCGACCAGGATGATAAGGAAGATCACTCGGGCCGGGGTGATGAAGAGGACGTTGACCAGCCGAGCCGACGGCGCGGCCGGGGTGATGTCCCCGTAGCCGGTGGTCGAGAGCGACACGACCGCGTAGTAGAAGCAGTCGAGGAGGGTGAGGCCATCCTCGTTGACATCGCGGTAGCCGTCCCGGCCCAGGTAGACCGCGGCGACCACGGCGAAGACCAGGCCCAGGGCGGCGGCGAGCCGAAGGCTCAGCGCGCTCAGTGGGCCCCGGCGCTGCGCGGGAAAATGGATCACCGTCGAACCTGCTCCCCCGCCGTCGCCTGCACGCCCACAACATAGCGGGTACACCGTCGACCGCACGTCCGGGTCGCGGCGGACAACCGGCGGCGCGCCCACCGGTGAGAGCCCCGGGGCCCGCCGACGGAGCGGCGCGGGCCCGGACGGGTCGGTCCGGACGGCCGCGGACGGGCATGATGAGGGTGTTCCCGACGACGACCGCGAAAGTGAGGCCGGCATGTCGTTACTGCGACGAGTCATCGGCGGGGTGCTGCGCCGCCACCGCCAGCGTCAGGGCCGCACGCTGCGCGAGGTGGCCGCGTCGGCCGACGTCTCCGTGCCCTACCTCTCGGAGGTCGAGCGGGGCCGGAAGGAGGCCTCGTCGGAGGTGCTGGCGGCGATCTGCCGAGCGCTCGGCATCAGCCTCGCCGACCTGCTCGGCGAGGCCCGCGACGACATGCGCCGGGTCGAACCCCGCCTCCCGGCCGCGCCGCGCGCCGCGCTCACCCACCTGGAGCGGGTCGATGCGACTCGGCGGGAGATCGGCAACGCCACACTGCTGGTGGGTCCACGTGTCGGCGGGTTCGTCCTGCACCGCGGGCCGGTGGCGAGCGAGCCGACCCTCAGCGTCGACGGAAGAGCCTCCGCTGGTGGCTCGCGCCCCGGTCCGCGTACCGCCGCCCTGGCTGACTGTGCACAGGCCCGGCTGGGCCTGCGGCGGGTGACCGTCGCGTAGGCCGCGTGGGTTCTGCCGTCGGCGGATCTGCCGGCGGCAGAATCACTGGGCCAGCCACTGCCGTCGCCCGCACGCTGAAGGGGCCGGTCCACCGGGTGGTCCCCACCGCCCGCCGGCACGGCGGAAGGCGGCGGCACATGATCGGGTACGACGTGCGAATGCTGGAGGGCGGGCAGCCGTCCTTCGGTGACCATGTGTTCGAGCGGCTGCTGCGGGAGCGGATCGTCTTCCTCGGCACCGAGGTGACGGAGGAGTCGGCCAACCAGATCTGCGCGCAGATCCTGCTGCTCGCCGCCGAGGACGACAACCGCGACATCTACCTCTACATCAACTCGCCGGGCGGTTCGGTGAGCGCGGGAATGGCTGTCTACGACACGATGCGCTACGTCCGCAACGACGTGGCGACGCTGGCGCTCGGGTTCGCCGGCTCGATGGGGCAGTTCCTGCTCTGCGCGGGTGCGGCCGGCAAGCGGTACGCGCTGCCGCACTCGCGGATCATGATGCACCAGCCGTCCGGCGGGATGGGCGGAACCGCCGCCGACATCACCATCCAGGCGGAGAACATGCTGCACGTGAAGCGGACGATGCAGGAGCTGATCGCCCAGCACAGTGGACGGACCCTCGACGAGATCCAGCGAGACTGGGACCGGGACCGCTGGTTCACCGCCGAGCAGGCCCGGGAATACGGTCTCATCGACCAGGTGGTCACCCGAGCCGAACAGCTGCCAACGCTCTGATCAACGTCTGGTGGCCGCGGTACCGCCAGACCACCCCACCCATTAGCCTCCGTAGATATTTCGGCGGGTGAAGGAGTGGGAATGGCTGACGGTCACGAAGGTAGCTGCTGCGGCGACGACACGACCACCTCCGCCGTGAGTCGCCGCACGATGGTACGCGCGGCGGTGCTGGGTGCGGGCGCCATCAGCACCGGTGGCCTGCTGATTCCCGAGGCCGCGCGGGCCGCACCGTCGATCTACAACCCGTTCAGCGCCTACCCGATCACCGACACCTGGGAGGGTCACCTCCGCCGCGGGTCACTCGGCGGCATCGACTTCGGGATGGGGGTGGGCACGGCGTTGCCGGCCTGCGGCGCCGGCACCATCCAGAACATTCCCAACAACGGCACGGGCGGGCACACCGTCACGATCCACCACGCGGACGGGTACCGCAGCCAGTACCTGCACCTGTCGCAGTTCCTGCTCGGCAACGGTGCCAGCGTGGGCGCGGGCACGATCGTGGGCCGCTCCGGCGGCGCTGCCGGCGCACCCGGCTCGGGCAGCTCGACGGGCCCACACCTGCACTGGCACATGATCGACCCGTCCGGCACCCGGATCAACCCGCTGGTCTTCATCCAGCAGAACCCAGCCGACCAGCCCCGTCAGGTGTTCGAGGCGGCCAGCAACGCCGGCTGGCGTGCCCTGCCGGTCTCCGGCAGCGCGGGCGCGGTGACCGGCACGGCGACGACCGCGATCACCCTCGGATCCACGAAGATCCTCTACACCCTCAACGGCGGCCGGATCCACGAGGCCGCCAGCAACACCGGCTGGGCCAACCTGTGGACCGGCATCCACGGCGCACAGGGCACCGCACTGGCCACGATCAACCTCGACGGGGTGAAGCTGGTCTACAACGTCGTCGACGGGTACGTGCACGAGGCCGCCAGCAACAACGGCTGGCGCAACCTCAACACCGGCGTCGGTGGTGCCAGCTCATCCTCGATCTCGGTGATCGCGCTGAACGGCGTCAAGTACGTCTACAGCATCGTCGGCGGCTACGTACACGAGGCGCACAGCGCCAACGCCTGGCGGAACCTGAACACGGGCATCCCGGCCTCGGCGGTAGCGGCGATCACAGTGGGCAGCACGAAGATCCTCTACACACTGGACGGCGGCCGGGTCTACGAGGCCGCCAGCAACGCGGGCTGGGCCAACCTGTGGACCGGCATCCACGGCGCCCAGGGCACCTCGCTGGCCGCGCTCAACGTCACCGGGGTGAAGCACATCTACAACGTCGTCGACGGGTGGGTGCACGAGGCCGCCAGCAACAACAGTTGGCGCAACCTCAACAGCGGAGTCCGCGGCACACGGGCAGCGGCACTCGGCCTGGACGGCGTCAAGCTCATCTACGCCGCCTGACTGACCGCTGGTCTTCGAGGTGCCCCCGGCAGGATTCGAACCTGCGACACACGGTTTAGGAAACCGATGCTCTATCCCCTGAGCTACGGGGGCGCGAGGGCCCAGTCTAGCGACCCGGGCGTCCAGCTGGGGTGGCAGGGAGCGGCAGGCGCTCGCCCCGCCACCCGGACGCCTGTTGTCCCAGCACAGGGCGACAACCCGACGGGACGCCAGTGGAACCGACATGAGGTCAGGACCGGTCCGCCGCCGGCGGCAACTCACCACGCACACCATCGATCACCATCGTCGACCGGCTACGAGCTGGCGGGCCGGGCCGCGCGGCGACGCTCGGTGAGCCGTCGCGCCTTCACCGCGTTGCCGCAGTCGGCCATGCGGCACCAGCGGCGGGAACCGTTGCGGCTCTGATCGAGGAACAGCCAGCCACAGCCCCCTTCGGGCACCGGACAGCGGCGCACCCGGGCCAGGTCGGCCGTCAGCATGACGTCGAGGGCGGCCTCCGCGATCCGGTCGGGCACCAACATGGCCGGCACCGTGCCGTAGACCAGTCGCACCTGCGACGAGTCGAGCACGAGTCTCGCTCGGGCGGCCGCGCCGGACCAGCGCTGATGTAGGGCGACCAGCGCGGCACCGGCGGCGATGGGGTCGCCCGCCGTGCCACCGTCCGCGTCGGTGATCGCCGCGAGCATCACGACGTACAACCCCTCACGGATGTCCCGCACGGCGGCCAGTCCCGCATGCGCCGCGGCGGGCTCGTCGCGCCACGCCCGGCCCACCTGGTCGGCCTCCGCGTCGCTGATCACGCCCACCGGGACCGACCACCGCAGCAGAGCGGAACTGTCGGACAGGAAATCGTGCGGCGACTCCTCCCCTCGCTCCAGCGTGTTGACCAGATCGAGTGCCGGGTGGCCGCCGACCAACGGTAGCTGGCACACGTCGAGTGGCATACCGCCGACGCTACCACCTAAACCGTTTAAGACAGTTACGCACCGCGCCTGCACCTCACGTCTGCTTGCTACGCACGTGAGAAAAACGGGGATCCACGGTTAGCTATGCTACCGTCAAAACCAAGTTAGCCGGGATCACGATGCCTCATCCCGGGCGGCTGATCGCTACACCTCGTCCAGGATCTGGGAGGTAGCCAATGGTGCACCAACGACGCGCGGTCTATGCCCTCGCCGCGTTGTCCGCAGCCACTTTCTGTTACGTCACCACCGAGGTGCTTCCGATCGGGTTGCTCACGCTGATCGCGCCAGACCTGGGACGCTCCAGGTCCGAGGCCGGTCTGCTGGTGACCGGGTACGCAGTGGTGGTCATGGTTGTGGCGCTCCCGCTGACCCGGGTCACCAGGCGTGTGCCCCGGCGCCCGCTGCTCGCCGGTGCCCTCGGTGTGTTCGCCGCGGCGACGGCGGTGTCGGCCTTCGCAACCTCCTACGAGGTGTTACTCGCCGCGCGGCTGGTGTCCGCCACCACGAATGGCGTCTTCTGGGCGGTGGTGTTCCCGGTAGCGATCTCGATGTTCCCCGCGAACATCCGAGGCCGCATCGTGGCTCGACTGTCGATCGGCAACGCGCTCGGCCCGGTTCTCGGGGTGCCGCTGAGCACCTGGTTGGGCGGGCAGGCCGGGTGGCGGGCCGCCTTCGTCGCGATGGCCGTCTTCGGCTTCGTCACCTGCGTCGCGGTCGCCCTGCTCCTACCGAGCGTCACACCGCAGCAGAGTGCGGGCGACATCGGGCCGATGCCGGACCGGCCACGCTTCGTCGTACTTCTCCTCGCCACCGTCCTCGCGGTCACCGGTGCCATGGGCGCGTTCACCTACATGACCGTGTTTCTCCTCGACGTCAGCGGGTTCGCCGCAGCGTCTCTCGGCCTGCTGCTCTTCGTCCAGGGCTCGTTCGGCGTCGCCGGCACCTGGGCGGTCGGTCGGGTCCTGGACCGGTTTCCGCTCGGTGTCGTGCTGGTTCTCCTGGGGCTCCTCACCGCCGCGATGCTCGGCCTCCATGGAGTTGGCGCGAGCAAGGTATTGACGATCCCGTTGCTCGCCGTGGCGGGGATGTCGTTCAGTTCGCTGATCGCGGGAGTTCAGCACCGCGTCATGCAGGTGGCCCCGTCGACCACCGACATGGCGTCGGCCAGCCTCAGCGTCGCGTTCAACTTCGGCCTCGCGGCCGGCTCGTTGATAGGCGCGGGTCTGCTGGCGACGGCCGGTGTGCGCGTCATCCCACTGTTCGGTGGCCTGCTGACAGCCGTGGCGATGGCGTTGCTCGCCGGCCACGAAATGTCCCGCAGGAGAGGGAGGAGCCACAAGCCCGACCACAGCAGTTGGTCGGCACGCCCGATCCACGGCCGCGATGCCGAGAAGCCGCAGGCGACCAGCGTACGGACATAGACGGTGCGGCATCCCCTGAGCTACGGGGGCGCGAGCGCGACCTGAGCGTTCACCGGGGTGGCACAGAGCGGCCCGGAGCGGAGAGTGGTCCTCCGCGCCGGGCCGCCGCATCGGGTGGGTCAGCTGGTCACGCAGTCGGCCAACACGCCCGGGCCGGTGCCGGTGCCCTGGAAGCCGAAGTTGGTCGACTGCCGGCCGAGGACCCGTCCGTTGTAGCTCACGTTGGTGAACCCGACGGTTCCGCTGGTGCCGCTGACCTGCGCGTTCCAGGCGCTGGTGACCGAGCCGCCGGGCAGCGCGACGGTCACGTTCCAGCCGTTGATGTCGGACTGGCCGGCGGTGACAGTCACGCTCGCGGTGAAACCGCCAGCCCACTGGTTGACCGCTATCGACGCGGAGCAGCCGTCACCGGCCGGCGGAGGGGTGGTTGGCGGCGTGGTCGTCGGCGGGGTCGTGGTCGGGGGAGTGGTCGTCGGCGGGGCGGTGGTGGGCGGGTTGGGCGCGCCGTTGGCCAGGCTGAAAGCCAGGTCGGGCTGGAACGAACCGGCCGTGAAGCGGCAGCCGTCCGCCTCCCCCGGCGGCTTCACCCACAGGTACGCGTCGATGTTGCCGTCACCCGTGTTGGTCGTCGGGTACTGCCCGATGCGCCGGTCGGTGTTGTCGTCGCCGCACCAGTCCCCGCTGGCGCCCCCGTTGCGGCTGGTGTCGATGACCTGGCGCTTGCCCGAGACCCCCATGCCGTTGAGGGCGGAGATGACCGCCCGACCGAAGTTCGCCTCGCTGGAGGTGGAGTTGTAGTTCGACACGTTGGTGAAGAAGCCGTCGGCGTACTGCACGCCGGCGGCCCGGAGCCGGTTGGCCGTCTCACCGGCGCTGTTCCAGGTGGAGTGGCCGCCGTCGAGGTACACCTTGGCGTTGGGGTTGCCCGACTTGATGGTCCGGGTGGCCGTCGAGATCGCCTCGTTGCGCGCGTTGATCTCGGCGCCGCTCAGGCACGTCAGGAGAGCGAGCGAGTCGGTTTCCAGGATGATGATGACGGTCTGGTTGCCCAGTCCCCTGGCGAAGTTGGACACCCACGTCTGGTACTGGTTGAGGTCCGGCGCCCCACCGGCGCTGGCCCCGCCGCAGTCCCGGTTGGTGATCTCGTAGACGGCCAGGACCGGGATCTGCTGCGCCGCGTTGGCGGCGCCGATGAACCCGGAGACCTCGGACTGCACGGTCGAGGGGTTGAAGTTGGCGAACCAGCGCGCCTGCGGCTGACTCGCGATCTTGTCGCGGATGACGGCCGTACGCGAGTCACCGGGGTTGGCGGCGACCCAGCGGACGACGGCCGAACTCGGGTCACGGTAGAGCGACCCGGACAGCGTGCCGGCGGAGGCGCTGCTGACGGCGAGGCAGACGCCGACGGCGGTAGCGCCCGCGACAGCTGCCACGCTGATGGCCGCCGATCTGCGGCGGAGCGAGGAGAGGATAGCCACGACGTGTTGCCTCCAGATCACATAGATGTATCTAAGTTCATGGGAGCGTTCCCATGGACGTTAGCGGAGGCGCGCGCCGCTGCCAAGGTGTGAAGCCATGGTTCGCGCGAGGCCGGTGCGAGGGGCTGCCGTCTTCTCCGTTCGAAAAGTGGTCAATCCTGCCGTCGCCGGGTCGCTGGCCCAGACGCCGCCAGGAGGGCGCGGTCCGGGGCGTACTAGCCTGTCGCGGTGGCGAGCAATTCTCAGCCGAGCGGCGGGTTCTCCGGCACGCTACGGACGATCCTCAGTTGTGTGATCGCACTAGCGGTCGGGGTAGGCGCGATCTACGCCCTCGGACCCTGGTCGGTTGAATCGCCCGCGCCGGCCGACCCGCCCCGCCCGTTGGGCGCATCGGTGAAGGTCGCCGGACGCACCGTCTCCGTGCTCGGCGCGGGGGACATCCTGGTGCACCCCGAGTTGTGGGACCAGGCCCGGCGCGACGGCGGCGGCGAGTTGGACTTCGGCCCGATGCTGGCCCCGGTGCGCGAGACCGTTTCCAGCGCAGATCTGGCCCTGTGCCACCTGGAGACCGCGCTGGCACCGCCGGGAGGCCCGTACATCGGCTTCCCGAAGTTCAGTGTGCCGCAGGAGGTGGTCAAGGGCATCAAGGGCGTCGGGTACGACGGTTGCTCCACCGCCTCGAACCACACCATCGACCAGGGGTACGACGGCGTCAAGCGGACCCTCGACGCGTTGGACAAGTCGAACCTGGGGCACACCGGCAGCTACCGGACCAAGCGCGATTCCCGCATCGCCAAGATCTATCAGGCCAAGGGCGTGAAGATCGGGCACCTCAGCTACACCAAGAGCTTCAACGGCCTGCGCCCGCCCGCCGACAAGGAGTGGGTGGCGAAACTGATCGACGCGAAGGTGATCCGGCGGGACGCCGTGGCGGCTCGGGATGCGGGCGCGGAGATCGTGGTGGTCAGCCTGCACTGGGGCACCGAGTACGAGCACGAGCCGGACGTTGACCAGCAGACCTGGGCCCGTCAGATCGCCGCCATCGACGACGTGGACGTCGTCTTCGGGCACCACGCGCACGTGGTTCAGCCGGTGGAGCGAATCGGCGACACCTGGATCGTCTACGGGATGGGCAACCAGATCGCCCGGCATGCCGAGCCGGTCAACGCCAACCGTGACGGCGCGATGACCCGGGTGACGTTCGGTCCGGCCGGCGAGACGAAGAGGTGGAAGGTGGTGGCCATCGAGGCGATTCCCACCTTCGTTGATCTGAACCCGGACATCCGTATGGTCGATCTTGAGCGGGCGTTGGCTGATCCCACCCTGTCCCCCGGTCGACGCCGCATCTACGAGGCCGCGGTCGAGCGGATCGAGGGCAACCTCCTAACCAGGGCCGCTGACACGGCGGGCCTGGTGGTACGCGGCGTACCGCGCCGATAACGAACCCGAAACAGCCGGTAACGAAAGCGAAATCATCACGGATCTCGTGGTGGTGCACCTTGCTAGCATTCGCGACGGCCGGCGGCTGTCCCCGGCTGACGGGCTGGACGAGTAGCGGTCCAGGGGGCAGTTCCACGGGGAAGGTTGTCGTTTCGTGTCAGGCAGGTCGGCGCAGTATGCGCCATGGCAGTCGGCGGCTGGCCCCACAGACGACCAGGAACAGTTGCTGGCGTGGCGGCGACGGGCGCTCGACCAGCAGTTGCCAGCAGCGGCCTTCCCTGCCGGTGCGAGCGCGCCCTCACTGGTCTACCTCTGGACCACAATGTTCGTGGTTGCCGTGGCGATCCTCGGGTTCGCGGTCAGCGCCCAGCCCGGGGTACTCCCGGCCGTCGTCGACTCGCAGCGTGACGTCGTGACCAAGCTGGCGTCGAGCATGCAGGTCGAAGCCCGCGGCCTGGCGACCGATCTCAGCCGGACGATGCTGGATCGCGGCGCCGCGAGTGAGGCCGACCTGCTGAACCGGCTGGTCGAAGAGGGCAGCGGCTTCACCGGCGCGGCGATCGTCGAGACCGCCTCCCGGCGACCTCTCGCCGCCAAGGGCGCGGCGCTGCCGATCGACCTGCTGCCGCCGGTGCTTGACGTCGACAGGACCATCGCCGTCACCACGCCGGATGGCCCCATGCTGGTCTACTCCGTCGCGCTGGACGACACCCGGTCGGTGCTCGCGATCCAGCCGGTCACCATGCGCAACCTACGACTCAACCCCGATGCGGGACATGGCATCCACATGATCACCCCCGACGGCAAGAGCAGCCTGATGCAGGGGGCCAATGCGGTCGACGCCGTGCACCTGCCGGCGGTCTTCGCCGGCCAGGCCGGGTCCGACTCGCCGCAAAGCCGTGAGGTGGTCGTCAAGGAGTGGAAGGACCGCAGATTGGTGGTGTCGTCCGCGCCGGTGGGTGAGACCGGACTTGTTGTCGTCTCCCTGCTCGCCTCCGAGGTGAGTGGGGGGACCTCGGGCACCAAGGGGGCGTTGCTCGGGCTCAGTCTGCTGGTCGTGGCCCTGCTCAGCTTCGTACTCATGCGCATGTCCCTGGTCCGGCCGGTCCGGGCGCTGCTGGATCAGGCGAAGGCCGACGCCTGCGGCGCGATGACGCGGCACCGCGCGCCGATGCGCATCCGCGAAGCGCACCGGATCGCGCGGGCACTGGCCCTGACCTCAGGCGACCAGTACCCGCCGGACCGGCGGTGGCGGCCGACCGTTCTCCAGGGCCTGACCGTCGCCGTGGTGATCGCGATGCTCTGGCCAGTGGCAGCCACGGTGCTCGCGCTGCAGGCCTCCGATCCGGCGATTCCCGTGCAGTTGGTGCGGGACGAGGAGAGCCGAGCCGAGGAGGCCAGCAACGCGCTGGGACACCTGCTCGACGACGGCCTGACCACCGTCTCCCGGGTGTCGCAGGGGGTGACCTCGAAGGACCTCGCCCAGGCGGACCGGGAACTCGACCGGGAACTCGCCGACGAGCAGCGGCTCCGGGCGTTGTACCTGATCGATCGCGACGGAAAGAAGGTGGCGGGGGCGGGTCGGAAACCGCTGCGGGCCGTCGCGCCGCTGCCCGGCGAGGTCGGCATTCACCTCGACGACACGGCCGATCGATTGCCGCTGGTGTACGCCTTCAACCAGCGCGCCGACGGCTACGCGGTGGTTGGTGAGTTCGACCCGGACCGTCTTCTCGGGCTGGTCCGTCGGGTCGACGGTCGGGTCCGGGTCGTCGACGCGGAGCTGCGGACGATCCTGGATTCGGAGGGCTTCCAGGCATTCCAGCCGCTGCAGGGCGAGTTGGCCCGCAGCATTGCGGTCGAGGTGCTGCCGGGCAGCACGGTTGGCCGGTCGATCACCGAGGACGGCGCCCCGGCGATGATCGCCGCCTCCGGTCTGACCGCGCCGACGACCGTCGCCCACCTCGAGTGGGCGGTCGTGCTGGAGCAGGACGTCGCCGGGCTGCGCCTACCGACGATGGTGGAGCGGCGCTGGACCTTGCTGCTGGCTGGCGCAGTGGTCGGCATCGCCCTGCTCACCCACGTGTGGCAGCTCTACATCTTCGTCCGGCCGTTGCGGAGGTTGAGTGCCTTCGCTGAGCGGATGAGCGACGGGACTGTGGAACTGCCCGTTCCGCCACAGCGCCACGACGACATCGGCGCGATCGCGATGTGCCTGGAGATCTGTCGCCAGGTCCGGCACACCGGGTCCGCCCGGTTCGGTGGTGCGCTGCGGCTGCGTGGCGCGGGAGCCGACCGGACCAGCGTCCTCGCCCGCGTCCGGCACGCGGCCGGCACGCGCAACCGGGCGACGAGGGGCTGAGCATGTTCTACCTGTACACCGTCTACGCCCTCTGCTGCCTCGCGCTCCTGGTGGCCGGCGTGATCGAACAGCGGAACCACAACCGCAACCTCAACACCATCCCGCACCGCGTGCTGGTCAACGGCATCCGTGGCAAGAGTTCGATCACACGGCTCTGCGCGGGCGCGCTGCGCGGCGGCGACAAGGTCGTGGTGGCCAAGACCACCGGTACCGCCGCCCGGTTCATCTTCCCGGATGCCAGCGAGGAGCCGGTACACCGCAAGTTCGGGATCGCCAATGTGGTCGAGCAGATCGGCATCGTTCGACGGGCGGCTGTCTATCACCCGGATGCGCTGGTCATCGAGTGCATGGCGGTCATGCCGGCGTTGCAGGAGATCAACCAGAGCAAGCTCATCCGGTCCACCATCGGGGTGCTCTGCAACGTTCGCGAGGACCACCTCGCGGAGATGGGGCCGACTCTCGACGACGTGGCTCGGTCGCTGAGCCGGTCGATGCCCGAGGACGGCATCTGCATCACCGCGGAAAAGGACCGGCTGGCGATCCTGGAGAAGGAGGCAGCCAACCGGAACTGCCAGCTGATCGCTGTCGACCCCGAGTCGGTGACCGATCAGGAGATGTCGGGGTTCGGCTGGATCACCTTCAAGGAGAACGTGGCCATCGCGCTCGCCGTTGCCGAACAGCTCGGCGTCGACCGGCGAAGTGCCCTCGCCGGCATGTGGTCGGCACCACCCGATCCGGGTGTGCTCTCGGTGGCCCGGGTTCTCTACGGCAACAAGCGGGTCAGGTTCGCCAACATCTTCGCCGCCAACGACCCGGAGTCGACGTTCATGAACATCGAGCAACTCGAGAAGCAACGGCTGATCAGCCAGCCGTTGACCATGGTGATCAACTGCCGACCGGACCGGGTGGAGCGGAACGGTCAGATGGGTACGCTCGCCGGCCGGGTCCAACCGCAACGCATCGTCCTGATCGGAGAGATGACCCGCAGTGCCCGGGTCAACGTGCCCGCCGATTTGCAGAGCCGGGTGGTCGACCTGGGCGGCAAACTCCCGTCGGAGCGGCTGATCAGCGAGGTCATGGCGGTGACCGCGGAAGACGCCTCCATCGTCGCCGTCGGGAACATCCACGGGCAGGGTGAGGTGCTGCTGCACGAGCTGGCCGCGCTGCCGAGCTGGGAACCGAACGACCACACCAGCGCCGAATCGATGCTCCGTCCGCCGACCGCGCGCACTTCGGACGTGGACGGCGAGACCGTGTTTCTCGGAAGGACCTACCGGTGACATTCGGAGGAGAACTCAGCGCGCAGCTCGCCACCGCCTGCCTCGGCATCGGCCTGGTCTTCGCGCTGCTCTGCTATCTGACCACCAACCTCTCGCCCGGCGGGATGATCACGCCGGGCTGGATCGCGCTCGCGCTGATCGAGGACCCGCTCCAAGCCGCGGTGATCGTGGTGATGACGGTCGTCACGTACGTTCTCACCCGGGTGATGCAGCGCATGGTGATCCTCTACGGCAAGCGCCTCTTCGCCGCGATCGTCCTGCTCAGCGTCCTCCTCCAGATGACGCTGTTCGTGATCGTCCAACGCGACCTGCCGCTGCTCTTCGCGCATCAGACCCTGGGCTTCGTGGCGCCAGGGCTGATCGCCTACCAGCTCGTGCGGCAGCCACCGAAAGCAACCGTGCTGGCCACCGTCATGGTCACCGCCATCACCTACGGCGTGGCGTTCAGCGGCGTCGTGGCCGGCTTCGTGCCGGTCACCTGAAACCGGACACCGACAAGGGACAGGCATGAACTACCGGACTTACTCCCGGGGCCGCGCCGTGCTGATGACCGTCGCCGCCTTCGCGTTGCTGACAGCTGGCAGCACCTTCACCTATGTCGTCGTCCGGCACACCGCGGCGGATCCGATCGAGCTGAGCCTCGGCGCGCAGGCCGCGCAGGCCGCCCCGCCCAGCGGCGCCGGCTACAGCTACCGACGGCTGACCGCGCCGGACCGGACGCAGATGCTCGACGCCAAGGGGAAGACCGTCGCGATCATGACCGACGGTGCTCGCACCGTGCACATCAGCGGCCCGCAGCGAACGTTCGCCGAGGCACGGTTCACGAAGGCCAAGGTGCCCGCCGATCTCTGGGTACGACTCGCCCCCCGAGAGTGGCGGGCGGGCGCCGAGAAAGAGAAGTGGTTTACCGACTGGTTCCGGAAAGCTCGCACGGACCGCTCCCCGGACGTGCTGGCGGTGGCCCGGGAATACACCTACGTCGCCGTACCGAAGAAGGATTCGAAGGGCCGGCAGTACTCCGGCGACGCCGCCTTCGGGCCGCTCTCCGACATCGACCCGGACGGTCGCGCGGAGAACTCCGACTTCTACGACTACCTCGGGGTGCCGTGGGAGTTCCCCGACAAGAAGGAGAAGCCGGCACCGTCGCACATCCGCAGCCTGGACTGCTCTGGCTTCCTGCGCATGGTCTACGGCTACCGGATGGGCTATCCGCTGCTCGGTACCAACAACGCCGGCCCCGGTCTGCCGCGGCGGGCGACCGCGATGGCCTCGGTGGGGCCAGGGGCCCTGCTCATGCCGAACACCGGCAAGCGGGCCCGGGAGTTGGATCGGCTGCTCCCCGGCGACCTTCTCTTCTTCAACGCCGGGCCGGTGCAGGGCGCGAACATCGAGCATTCCGGCATGTACCTCGGCGTTGACGACCGGGGACACCACCGGTTCATCTCCAGCCGCACCACCGCCAACGGCCCCACGATGGGTGACCTGGGTGGCGAGTCCATCCTGGACGGCACCGGCTACTGGGCACTGCGCTGGCGGACGGCCCGCCGGATCTGACCTCGACAGCAACCGACCGTCGGGTCAGGTCACGGTGAGCTGCTCCGCGAGCACCCTCGCGACGCGGCTACGGGCCTCGGTGTCCCGCCGGACCGACCAGCTCAGCTCCAGGTGAATGAAGACGGCGTCCAGTGCCGCCGCCGCCCGACCCTGCTCGTTGGTCTTGCCCTCAAGTTGGCCGCACTTCTTCACCCATGCCCGGCAGGTGTTCAGCCCGGCCCCGGAGAGGCCGTCCGCGATCCGGCGGGCCACCGGGGTCACCGGAGCCGAACCGGTCGACACCACCGCGTCGGACGTGGGCAGGTTCCGGTCGGCGAAGCCGTGCAGTTGAATCTGGTCGAGGCCGTTGTCGGCGAACTCGGTCGCCAGGGCGTGGAACAGCGACCGGTCATTGTGGGCAACGTCCGCGTCGCCGTCGGCGGCCTGCCGGTGGGCCCCAGCGACCAGCAGCACGCTGGCCGGTGCCTTGCGGTACAACACCAGCCCCAGCTTCTCCGTGTTGATGTCGAAGCCGGGGTGCGGCACCTCGATCACCGTGCGCGGGGTCGTGCTCCGGTCCACCAACACGGCACCCCAGGAACGGTCGTCGGACCCGTCGGCGAGGTAGAGGCTGAACGGCCGGCCGGTGACCGGGTCCGCCCCGTGGTGAGCCCGGAAGCCGAGGTCGTCGAAGACCCGATCCAGGTCGGCGCCGGCGTCCGGCTCGGTGACCAGCGATCGCGCTGCCCGCTGGGCCGCCGCCCGCTCCCCCGCGTCCGGGTCACGGTAGGGATTGTCCCGGGAGAGGCCCGCGGTCAGCTCGTCGATCAGAAGCTCAGGATCGGGCCCTCGCTGCTGTTCGGACTTCGGCTCGGCGTCGGCGCACGCCCCCGCCCCGAGCAGTGCCAGCGTCGCCGCCGCGAACAGTCCCCGGCGAGTGGAACTCGGAGCCGGAAGCGGTGTACGCACACGTGCAGGCTATCCGATCATCCCGGAGAGTCCGCTCCGGCTCGTTCCGACGCGGCACCGAACCTCGCGCGCCTCGGCCGGCTGGCCCGGTCAGACCCGAGCCAGCCCCAGCGCCCGCACGTCGACAGCGACGTCCGGGCCGTAGGAGTCGGCGATGCGGCGCTCGAAAGCGTCGGCGTCGACCGTGTATTCCTGCGGGCCCTCGACCTCCAGCACGTGCGCCGCCAGTACGCAGCCCACCTGTGCCGCGCGCTCGATGGGCAGGTCGGCGGCGAGCGCGGCGAAGAAGCCGGCCCGGAAGCCGTCGCCGACGCCGGTCGGGTCGACGATGCGGCCCACCCGCGCCGCCGGGACCAGGAAGTCACCCTCCTGCCCGGTGACGCGTACCCCGTTGGCGCCGAGGGTCACGACCCGCACGCCCACGCGGCGCAGGATGTCGTCCTCGCTCAGCCCGGTCTTCGACTCCAGCAGCGCCGCCTCGTACTCGTTCGTCAACAGGTAGCGAGCGCCGTTGATCATCGCCTCGATGTCGGCCGACGGCATCCGGGCCAGCTGCTGTGACGGGTCGGCCGCGAAGGGCAGGCCCAGCCGGCGGCAGGCGGCGGCGCGGGCGAGCATCGTTTCCGGGTTCTCCGCGGCGACGATGACGAGCCCGAGCCCGCCGGCCCGCGCGGCGACACCGTCGAGGCTGATCCGGTCGGGCTCACCCATCGCGCCGGGATAGAACGACGCGATCTGGCAGAGGTCGGTGTCGGTGGTGCAGATGAACCGGGCGGTGTGTGCGACGGAGCTGACCTGCACCTCCGAGCAGTCGACCCCGTGCCGCTCCAGCCAGCTGCGGTAGTCGCCGAAGTCGCCGCCGACCGCACCGAGCAGCACCGACCGGTGCCCGAGTTGAGCGAGCCCGAAGGCGATGTTGGCAGCGACCCCGCCGCGACGGACGACCAGGTCGTCGACGAGGAACGAGAGCGAGACGGTGTCGAGGCTGCCGGCGATGAGTTGCTCGGCGAACCGCCCCGGGAAGCGCATCAGATGGTCGGTCGCGATCGAGCCGGATACGGCGATCATGCGGGGCGGGCCCTCTCAGTAGCGGTAGTGGTCGGGCTTGTACGGCCCCTCGACCGGGACGCCGAGGTAGTTGGCTTGTTCCTTGGTCAGTTCGGTGAGGCGGACACCCAGCGCGGAGAGGTGGAGTCGGGCCACCTTCTCGTCCAGGTGCTTCGGAAGGGTGTGGACACCGATCGGGTACTGGTCGGTGCTGGTGAACAGCTCGATCTGCGCGATGGTCTGGTTGGCGAAGCTGTTCGACATCACGAAGCTCGGATGCCCGGTGGCGTTGCCAAGGTTCAACAGCCGACCCTCCGACAACACGATGATCGAGTGGCCGTCCGCGAACCGCCACTCGTCCACCTGCGGCTTCACAGTGACCCGCTCGACGTCCCCGCGCTTCGCGAGACCGGCCATGTCGATCTCATTGTCGAAGTGGCCGATGTTCCCCACGATCGCCTGGTGCTTCATCCGCGCCATGTGCTCGTTGGTGATGACGCTGAAGCAGCCCGTCGCGGTCACGAAGATGTCGGCGGTCTCGACCACGTCGTCGATGGTCGCGACCTGGTAGCCGTCCATCGCCGCCTGCAGGGCACAGATCGGGTCCACCTCGGTCACGATGACCCGCGCTCCCTGACCACGCAGACTCTCGGCACAGCCCTTACCGACGTCGCCGTAGCCGAACACCACGGCGACCTTGCCACCGATCAGCACATCGGTGGCCCGGTTGATCCCGTCGATCAACGAGTGCCGGCAGCCGTACTTGTTGTCGAACTTGCTCTTGGTCACCGAGTCGTTCACATTGATCGCCGGGAACAGCAGGTTTCCCGCCTGCTGCATCTCGTACAGCCGGTGCACGCCGGTCGTGGTCTCCTCGGTCACCCCCTTGATCCCGGCGGCGACCCGCGTCCAGCGGCGGTTGTCCTCCCGCAGCGACCGCGTCAACACACCGAGGATGACCTCGTACTCCTCCGAGTCGGCGCTCTCCGGCGACGGGACCGCCCCGATGGCCTCGAACTCGGCGCCCTTGTGCACCAGCAGTGTGGCGTCACCACCATCGTCGAGGATCATGTTCGGGCCCTGCCCGTCCGGCCAGAGCAGCACCTGCTGGGTGCACCACCAGTACTCGTCGAGGGACTCGCCCTTCCAGGCGTAGACCGGCACACCCGCCGGGGCGTCCGGGGTGCCGGTCGGGCCGACCACGATCGCCGCCGCCGCGTGGTCCTGGGTGGAGAAAATGTTGCAGGACGCCCACCGGACCTGCGCGCCGAGCGCCACCAGCGTCTCGATCAACACCGCCGTCTGGATCGTCATGTGCAGCGAGCCGGTGATCCGCGCACCCTTCAACGGCTGCCGCGAGGCGAACTCCCTCCGGATCGACATCAGACCCGGCATCTCATGCTCGGCCAGTTCGATCTCCTTACGCCCGAAGGCCGCCAACGAAAGATCCGCCACCTTGAAATCGCTGAAGTCGCCAGTCATGTCCGCACCCTCCCGCACCAGTGTCGAGGACCGTTGGAGTCCCGTTCAACCGCGCCCGTGCTCCACACACCGGGCCGCCCCGGGCCCGGGTGCGGAGCACGCGCCGTCAGGAGTTGCGACTGGCCGGGTCGACCCGGGCGTACGTGAGCAGGTCGGCCATCGTGAACTGGCCCGAGAAGCGGGCCGGCAGGGTCGGACGCCAGTTGGGCTGCACCTTCAGGTAGCTGGCCGGGTCGAGCTGGGCGATGCCGATGAGCACCTCCGCCACGATTCGCCCACCTACCGCGCCCAGTGAACCGCCGCCGGCCTGGAGCTGTGCCTCCTTGAGGAGGTAGTAGAAGAGCGGGGTGTTGGAGTCCAGGCCGAGGCCGTACCCACTGAGCTCCGGGAAGTTGAAGCTGCCGAGTGCCGGTGCCCCGATGTGTGCGGCGATCCGCTGGCCCGACGGGATGCCGAAGGTGAGCTGACGGAGCAGGTCACGTCCGAGCAGGTTGGCCGACGGGGAGCCGGACGGCGGCGGTGGCAGCGGGAAGCCGAACAGCGGCGTCGAGTTGCGGACGTCGACCCACTTGCTCCAGCGCACCTGGCCGTCGAAGAACTGGAACCAGAACTGGTGGTCGAGGTAGCGGCGGGCGGCCCGCTTCCCACCGCGCAGGTCGGCCGGGTCGGCGCCGCTCAGCGCCGGGTCGAAGAGCATGGCGTAGAACTCGTCGCCGCCGTTGCCGGTCCGGTTGACCAGGTAGGCCGGTCGCGGCTGGCTGTGGCCGAAGCGGAACGCCGCCGCGGTGAACTCGACCGGGATGAACGTCGCGTTCGGCTCCGGCTTGTAGAAGCGGCGGCCGCCGTTGAGCACTGTGAAGACAGTGCCCGGGCCGGCGATCAGCGGGAGGAACTCGTTGAGCACGATCCACTGGTAGTGCCAGGTGACGAGTTGCCGGGCGGCGCCGAAGACCTGCGCCGCCGGGGTGCCCTGTGCGCGCACCAGGTCGACCACCCGGTTGTGGAAGAGGATGAACGCGGCCGTGATCTGCGCGATCGGCAGGTTCTCGTCGTTGCGGACGTCGAAGACGATCGCCCTGCCACTGGAGTTACGCGGCAGGTCCTCGAAGCGCCCGCCCGACTCGATCTTGAGTTTGGCGGGATCGGCGGAGTTGTACAACTCCGGGTTCCCGGTCGGCCCACCACCGTAGAGCGAGTCGAGGTCGAGGGCCGGCGTCCGGGGGTTCGGCACAGTGGTCGGGTCGACCGGCGTGCCCAGCGGCGCCGTCGTCTCGAAGGCCAGGTCGTGGTCGACGAACTGCCCGAAGTACGTCATGCCCTGCGGGATCGAGAAGTTGTCGGGGTTGTTGATGCTGTGCTGCTGCTGGTCGGCGAGCGCCTCCGCGCCGACGCTGAGCGGGTCGCGGGCGTCCATCGGGCCGCCGACGCGCGACAGGTCGATCAGCGCGTTCCGCATCTGGGTCGTCGCGGACCCGAATGCCGGCAGCGACGGGAACATTCGGCCGAACCGGTTGGAGAACGCGGCCGCCGCCGGCGTCGCGTCGAGCAGGACTCCCCCGGTGCCGGCCACGAGCGCCCCCGCGCCGACTCCGGCCAATAATCGCCGTCGGCTGACACCTCGAGAAGCGTTGTCAATTGCCATGTCGGCCACCTTCCGTCCGCGGGCGCCCGCGTGGACGCACGGGCCGCAAACCCGCGAACCGGCAGCAGTGTGAACCCTTCGGTTAGTGGCGCCCTGGAGCTTCGGTGGTGTCCGGCTGGAGGCCGGTGAGCATGGTGTCGACAAGCGAGGTGTCGTGTTTCGCGGCGCGGAACAGCGGGTGGTCGAGCGTCGATCGGAGGAAGTCCCGGGTGGTCGCCACACCAGGCCCTTCGATGGCGCACTCGTCGAGCGCCCGGGCCATCCGGGCCAGGGCCTGGGTGCGGTCCGGCGCCCAGACGACCACCTTCGCGAGGAGGGAGTCGTAGTCGGCCGGGACCCGGTAGCCGGCGTACCCGTGCGTGTCGACCCGGACGAACGGGCCGGCGGGCAGGTCGAAGCGGGTCAGCTCACCCGGCGTCGGTACGAAGCCGCGCGCCGGATCCTCGACGTTGAGGCGACACTCGATCGCGGTACCGCGCGGCGTCACGTCGGCCTGGGTCAGCGCCAGCCGCTCGCCGGCCGCGACGAGGATCTGTTGCCGCACCAGGTCGACGCCGGTCACCAGCTCGGAGACCGGGTGTTCGACCTGGAGCCTGCAGTTGACCTCCATGAGGTGGAAGTCGTCCCCACCGCCGACCAGGAACTCGAAGGTGCCCGCGCCCACGTAGCCGACACCGAGCGCGCCGGTGACCGCGGCGGCGGTCATCCGGTCGACCATGTGTTGCGGCAACCCGGGCGCGGGCGACTCCTCGATCAGCTTCTGGTGACGCCGCTGCACCGAACAGTCGCGCTCGCCGAGGTGGATTCCGTTGCCGTAGCGGTCGGTGAGCACCTGCACCTCGACGTGGCGGGCCGACTCGAGGTAGCGCTCGATGTAGACCCGGTTGTCGCCGAAGAGCAGCTGTGCCTCGGCCCGCGCGGACGCGAACTCGCCCAGGAACGAGGCCGGGTCGCGGACCACCCGTACGCCCCGACCGCCGCCACCGGCGACCGCCTTGATGATCAGCGGGAAGCCGATCTCGTCGGCGACCGCGCGGGCGTGGGCCGCCGACTCGACGGCGTCGGTAGTGCCGGGGAGCACGGGTAGGCCGAGGCCCGCCATGATGCCCCGCGTCCGGGCCTTGTCGCCCAGCGCGGCCATCACGGCGGGCGGCGGCCCGATGAACGTGATCCCGTCGGCCTCGCAGATCTCGGCGAAGTCCGGGTCCTCGGAGAGGAATCCGTAGCCCGGGTGGATGGCGTCGGCTCCCGTGCGGCGGGCCGCCTCGATGATGGCCGGGGCGCTCAGGTAGCTGCGCCGGCTGGGACCGGGCCCGATCTGGACGGCTTCGTCGGCCAGCCGCACCACCGCCGAGTCCCGGTCGACGGTCGAGTAGACCGCCACGGTACGCAGCCCCATCTCCCGGCAGGTCCGGGCGATCCGGACCGCGATCTCGCCCCGGTTGGCGATCAGCACCGACTCGAACACTGGGTCAGCCCTCCGACACAGCTAAGGCGATCAACCGTTCGCCGTACTCGACCGGGGTCGCGTTGGGCACCAGCACCTTCACGACCTCGCCCGCGCGGTCGGCTTCGACCGGGATCATCATCTTCATCGCTTCGAGGATCGCGACCTGCTGGCCGGGCACGACCTGGTCGCCCTCACTGACGAACGGGTCAGCGCCTGGCGACGGCGCGAGGTAGAGCGTCGCGACCATCGGTGCGCACACGTAGTGCAGACCGGCGTCGGCCTCCACCGGCGGGACCGCCGGGACCGCCGCCACCCCGGGTGCGCCGTCCGGCCACTCCACCTCGACCACCAGGTCGCCGTGCTGGAGCCGGGCACGGCGGACCGGACCTGGCGTCGACCCGATCAGCCGCGCGAGACTGCGGACCGCGGCATCCAGCGGGTCGGCGTTACCCTCCGGCATTCGTCAAACCTCCGATCTGTCGGAAGCGGGCCCGGCGCTGGGCCCGCACCTCCTCGCGGCTGAGACCGGCCAACTCCGCGAACGCGTCGACAACCGCCCGGTGCACGGCCGAGGCGGTCGCCCCGGGATCGGCCGGTGCCCCGCCGGGTGGTTCGGGAACCACCCCGTCGACGATGCCGAACGCCAGCAGGTCGCCGGCCTGGAGCTTGAGCTGCGCGGCGGCCTCGTCGGCCCGACCGGAGTCGTTCCAGAGGATCGCCGCGCAGCCTTCCGGGCTGATCACCGAGTACGTCGCGTTGGCGAGCATCAGCACCCGGTTGCCGACGCCGAGGGCGAGGGCACCTCCGCTGCCGCCCTCGCCGGTCACGATCGCGACGACCGGAACCGTCAGCCCGGCCATCAGCCGGATGCTGTCGGCGATGGCGAGGGCCTGCCCGTTCTCCTCCGCCGAGATGCCGTGGTAGGCGCCGGGCGTGTCGATCAGCGTCACGATCGGCGTGCCCAGCTTCTCGGCCAGGCGCATCAGCCGGGCCGCCTTGCGATAGCCGGCCGGTGTGGCCATGCCGAAGTTGCGGCTGGCCACCTCGGCGACCGTGTGGCCCTTCTGGTGGCCGATCACCACTGTGGGTCGGCCGTCGATCAGGCCGACGCCGCCGACGATCGCCGGGCAGTCACTCGCCAGGCGGTCGCCGTGCAGCTCCACGAAACCGTCCACGAAGTGGCCGATGTAGTCGAGTGTGGACGGTCGACCGAGATCGCGGGACAGCGCCACGACCGCCCACGGGTCCGCCGACTCGGAAGGCGCGGTCGCCCGTACCGGGTGAGGATCCGGCGCGGACCGGTCGGCCCCCGCGAAGGCCAGCAGCCGGCCGATGGTCGGCCGCAGGTTCGAGCGGGGCACCAGGTCGTCGAGCATGCCGCGGGCGAAGAGGTACTCGGCGGTCTGGAAGCCGGCCGGCAGCGGCTGACGTAGCGTCTGCTGGATGACCCTCGGCCCGGCGAAGCCGAGGCGCGCTCCCGGCTCGGCGAGAATGACGTCGCAGAGCGTCGCGAACGACGCCGCGACGCCACCGTAGGTCGGGTCGCTGACCAGCGAGATCGTCAGTACCCCGGCCTCGTCGAGGGCTCCGAGCGCCGCGCTCGTCTTGGCCATCTGCATGAGCGACAGCACGCCCTCCTGCATCCGGGCGCCGCCGGAGGCGCTGACGATCAGCAGCGGCGTACGGGTTTCGAGCGCCAACTCGGCCGTCCGGGTGATCCGCTCACCGACGCCGGAGCCGAGGCTGCCGCCGAGGAACCGGAAGTCCATGACCGCCGCTATCAACGGCTGCCCCTCGACAGTGCCCCGGACGCAGACGACCGCCTCGTCGAGCCCGGTGCGCCGGCGGGCGGCCTCGATCCGTTGCGGGTAGGGCAGGGTGTCGACGAACCCGAGCGGATCACCGAAGGCGCCGACCGGTGGCAGCTCCTCGACCGAGTCGAGATCGAAGAGCTGCTCGATCCGCTGGTGCGCGGTGACCTGGTCGTGGTGGTCGCACTCCGGGCAGACGCCCAGGTTGCGCTCGACCCGGCGCTGGTAGAGCAACGCCCGGCAGCCCGGGCAGATCAGCCAGCTCTTGCCGACGGGCGTGTTGACGGTGGCGGTCATGACTGCCCGCGTTCGGCCGCGGCCTTCTCCACGATCTCCCGGATGCGTGCCTGCTGCTCACGTGTGGTCCGGTTGAGGTGGGCGGTCATGCCCTCGTCGTCGGCGTGCCCGCCCGGCCGCATCTCGAAGTCCTGTACCCACCGCATCCGCACGCCGCCGTCCGGGATCTCGGTGTATTCCCAGAACAGGTTCATGTACTTGAAGGCGCCCGTCTCCAGCCGCCGTGCCCGGACCACCCGGTCGCTGCGGTCGGGCACCCGCTCGGAGACCCAGCTCCAGACCCGGCCGGCCGGGTCGGGGTGCATGGTCAGCCGGAAGACGACGGCCCCGTCGGCGGACGTCGAGAGCACTTCGGTGCTGGCGTACTCGCTGAACAGGGAGGGCCAGTTGGGGATGTCGTTGGTCAGGTCCCAGACGAGGTCGAACGGTGCGTTGATGACGACCGCGTTGTCAGTGTGTCCGGCCATGGGGTCACCGATCCGCGAGTCGTTGGTTGATGTAGTCGACGGCGAGCCGCGGCGTCTTCATGATCGACACGGCGTCGTCGGGGATGCGGACCTCGTACTCCTGCTGCACCCGCGCCGCCAGCTCCAGCAGCGCGAGCGAGTCGTAGCCGAGGTCGTCGAACGGCGCGTCGAGCGTCGCCGGATCGGCCCAGTCGGTCTGCTCGACCACGCCGGAACTGGTCTCCAGGATCCGACGCAGGTCGTCGAGGGTCAGCTGGCTCATGAGTTTCCTCCCGTCGGTCGCTGCCACCCGTCGCGCACGCCGCCGACCTGTGGCACCGGCGACTCGGGGTGCGGGACCTCCTCGGTGTCGACGTGGCCCAGCTCGGGGCGCGGCGCGAGCGGGCTGATCTGGAACACGATCAGCGCGGTCTCGCCACCGGCGTTGACGATGCGGTGCCGCTGGCCGCGACGGACCATGAGAGCCTCGTCGGGCGCGAGCTTGACCTCCGCGCCGTCGACGCGGATCACGACCTCGCCGCGCACCAGATAACAGAACTTGTCCGAGTACGGGTTGTACTGCTCCGCCAGGAACTCGCCCGGCTCCAGGCGGACCGTGCCCATGAAGCCCTCCGTCGCGTCGACGGTCTTCGGGCTGAGCAGGATCCGCACCTCGCCGCCGATCCGGTTGATGCCGGGCACGTCGGTGGCGGCGACCTTCACGATCGGTTGCCGATGCATGATCATCCCTTCTCTGCGACGAGCACTCGGAACGGCAGGTCCGTCGGGTGGACGGTGGCCGGGCCGAAGCCCGCCGCGGCGAGCGCCCGGTTGTAGGCGGCGACAGAGTGCGACTCCCCCTCGAAGGTCCAGACCAACATCAACACCGAGAAGAGGTACGGCGCCGGGTCAAGTGCCGGCGACTCGTCGCCAGTGGTGAACCCGACGATGACCAGCCGGCCACCCGGCTTGACCACGGAACCGAGGCGGTTCACCAACTCGTGCACCCGCTCCTCGGAGAAGTGGTGGGTGACGTTGGTGAGCAGCACGACGTCGTACGGGCCGCCGAGATCGGTGGTGAACATGTCACCCGGCAGGAACGACGCCCTGTCGCGCACACCGAGCCGCTCGGCGTGCTTCTCCGTCACGGCGAGCACGTTGGGCCAGTCCAGCGAGGTCACCGCCGCCTGTGGGTTGTGCTGCGCGAGGGTGTAGCCGTAGACGCCGTGGCCGCAGGCGACGTCGAGGATGTCGAGTTCGGCGCGCTCCTTCGTCCACGGCGCGAGCGCCTCGGCCATCACCTCGGCGGTCGGCTGGGCGACCTTCGTCGCGTACGCGGCGAAGTCCTCCCAGTAGGTGTACTCCGGGGTCTCGGCGTGCACGTCGAGCACTGTGCCGCCGGCCCGTACGGCGGCGCTGAGGTCGCGCAACGCGTCCCACTCCCAGTCGCTCGACATCACCTTGACCATGCCGCCCAGGTAGTCCGGACGGGTGCTGACCAGGTGGTCGGCGGCCGCCGGGGTGAGCGAGAAGTGCTCGCCGGTCCGGTCGGTGAGACGGATCGCGGTGAGCGCGTCGAGCAGGATGCGCGCGCCCCGCGGGTGGATGCCGAGCTTCGGAGCGAGCCCGCTGGCCGTGGCCGGGCCCGCGGCGAGCGCGTCGAACACACCCAGCTCGACAGCGGTACGCAGCAGGCTCGTCTTCTTGTATGCCTGCATCATGTCGTTGATGTCGCGGCGGGTCAGCGTCACGTGATGCTCCCTGTCTCGGGGCTCCAGGTGTAGAAGGGCGTGGCCTTCGAGTCCTGCAACTCGGTCATGCTGTCCGGCGCGTAGCGCTGCAGGTAGGCCGAGAGTCGGCGGTTGACCTCCTGGAAGTCCGCTCGGGCTCGGGCCGCGAGGAGCTTGTCGAAGACGTCGGTGTCGGCCTCGAGCAGGTGCATGTAGAGGTCCTGGTATTGGAAGAGCGTGCGCCGCGAGATGCCGACGACGTACGGCATGTCGCCCTTGTCGTGCTCGGCGAAGAGCTCGGCGACCGCGTCGGCGTGACCGGGGGCCATCCGCATGACCATGAGGGCGCGGTAGGACATGTGCTCACGCTCCCCGCAGGATCGTGGCCAGGGCGGCGGCAAGGGTCTGCGCCCGGTCGTCGACCGGGCCGGCGCTGCGCCAGGCGACGATGCCATCGGGGCGTACCAACAGCGCCCCGCCGGGGCCGACCCCACAGCTCGCGAGCCACGAGCCGTCGTCGGCGAGGTCACCGTCGGGGCCGGCGGTCAGCGCCTTGATCGGAAGCCCGGTCTCCGCCGAGACCGCCTCGGCCGCCGCGAGCCAGGCGTCGTCGCCCGGAGCAGTGGCCAACGTCCAGCCCTCGGTCAGCACGTCGATCGTGGAGACCCGAGCGCCGTCGTGGTCGACCCAGCCGTGCGGGGCACGCGATCCGGGTTGGCCGGTGAAGGTCAGCTCGCGGGGCAGCAGCTCGGTGTCGGCGGGCGCGCCGACGATCGCGTTGGAGGTGTACCGGTAGCCCATCGTCACGATGACGAAGTCCCGGTAGGCGGCCTTGTCCTCGTCGGCGAGCTGACCCCGGGTGCGGAAGAGCATCCACGCCTGGTCGGCGGTCGCCGCGCCGACCGGACGACGCTCGGCTTCGTAGGAGTCGAGCAGGCTCTCGTCGGCTCGTCCCTGAAGGACGTCGGCGAGCTTCCACGCCAGGTTGTGCGCGTCCTGGATGCCGGCGTTGACACCGAAGCCGCCGGCCGGCGGGTGGGCGTGGCAGGCGTCGCCGGCGAGGAAGACCCGCCCCGCCTGGTACGCGTCGGCGACCATGTGCCGCGCGTCCCAGGGCTGGGCCGACTCGACCTCGACCTCCAGCTCGGGGTCACCGGCCGCGATCCGGGCCAGCTCGACGCACCGTTCCGGGGTGAAGTCGGCCGGCGACTGTCCCCGCTCGGGGTAGTAGTTGACGCCGAACATCCACCGCCCCGGCTCGATGAAGAGCAGCAAACCCTGGGCCAGCTGGTTCATCAGGTAGATCAGCGTGAAGCGTGGTGCCGACTCGGGCAGGTCGACCTTGGCGCGGAAGATGATGCTGACGAAGTTCCCGGCGACACCGTTGCTGCGGTTTCCGATCTGGAGCAGTTCGCGGACCGGGCTCTTCACGCCGTCGGCAGCGACGACGTAGCGCGCCCGGATCGTGCGCGTCGTACCGTTGTCGTTGACTGTCGCGGTCACCCCGTCAGGGTCCTGGGTCAGCCCGATCAGCTCGTTCTGGAAGCGGATCTCCGCGCCCGCCTCGACGGCGGCGTCGTAGAGCAGCGGCTCGTAGTGGTCCTGGCCGCACCAGATCGGCCAGCTCGGCGTGAACTTGTCGTAGTCGACGTCGTGCGCCTCCATGACGAACGACTTGTGGAGGTCGGCCAGGGACTGGGCGCCGAGCATGACCAGTGGCGTGGCGCGGCCGGCGCGGACGAGGTCGAGTTCGGCGCCCGGCCCGACGATCTTCATGCCGGCCTGCTGCACGGCCGGCTCCAGGCCGACGGTGCGGAAGATCTCCACAGTGCGGGCGTGCAGGCCGGTCGCGCGGGGGATCGTCGACAGCCGAGGCCGACGTTCGACAAGGATCGGCCGGATCCCCTTGCGGGCCAGGAAGAGCGCGGTCGACAAACCGACCGGGCCGCCGCCGACGATCAGGACGTCGGTGCTTCCGTCAGACATGAGCGTCCTCCGTGTAGACGACTTTGTAGAGGTGGCGTTCCGGCGTGGCGATCGCGCGTACCTCGCCGAAGTGGGGGTGGACCTCGGGGTTCTGGAGCATCGCCGTGAAGTGCTCTTCGCTCTTCCACTGCGCGTAGTTGACGACCCGGGTCCCGTCGAGGCTGGCGTGGATGTTCGCCGACACGAACCCGTCGACCTTGGACATCACCGCGTCGGTCGCCTCGATCAGGATGTCGACGAGCTTCTGCTGGTTGGCCGGCTCGACGGTGAAGACGTTGACCATCGTCACGACCGGCTGGTCGATGCCGATGTGTGCCATTGCGGGCTTCCTTTCCTAGATCGGACGCGCTTCGAGCAGGGCCCAGCCGCGGGATGCGGGGGTGTTGACCAGCTCGAAACCGGACGCGGTGAACAGCGCCTGCCATTCGCGGAGGTCGCGCTCCTTGCCGCCGAAAAGCACCAGCATGTCGATGTCGATGATCTTGGCGTGGTCCCACTGGTTGCGCGGCGGCACGATCTGGTCGATCGCGATGAGGCGGGAGTCGGCGTCGCCGATCGCCGCGCGGATCCGACGTAGCAGCGTGACGCAGGTGTCGTCCGGCCAGTTGTGGACGATCGACTTCAGGATGTACGCATCCGCGCCGGCCGGCAGTTCGTCGGTGAAGAAGTCGCCGCCCCGCACCTCGACCCGCTCGGTGACACCGTGCTCCTTGAGCAGCGGTTCGGCATCGGCCACGACCTCGGGCAGGTCGAAGAGGACACCGGTGCCCTCGGGATGACGCTGGAGCATCTTTGCCAGGAAGTAGCCGTTGCTGCCGCCGATGTCGGCGATCCGGCCGAACCGCTCGGGCGCCAACTCCGCCGCGAACCGGTCGGCGAGCCGCCGGCTCCAGTGGGCCATGAAGCCCTCGAAGAACCGGTTGGCCTCCGGGTGGGCCTGGAGGTAGTCGTAGAAGCCCATGCCGAAGACCTTGTTGAAGGCCGGCTCGCCGGTGCGGACGCTGTGCAGGATCTCCGCGTACGGGAGGCGGTTGAAGTCGGCGCCGCTGAACTGCACCATCGGCCGCAGCCCGCCGATCCGGGCCGACGTCAGCCCTTCGCCGAGCGGGGTCAGCGCGAACGACCCGTCCTCCTGCTCGTCGAAGATGCCGACCGCGCAGGCCGCGCGCAGGATCCGCCGCAGCGCGTCCTCGTGCGACTCGGTCGCCGCCGCCAGTTGGGCGACCGGCACCGGTCCGTCGACGAGCAGGTCGGCGACGCCGAGTTCGGTGACCACGTAGATCACGTTGGCGATCTGTTTGGCGCTTCCCAGCACCGCGATCTGCCGTTCACGCAGGTCGAGTGCCTGCTGCTCGTCGAAGTTCGCGACGGCGGCGAGGCTGGCGTCGGTCATCGTCCATTCCTTTCGTCGGTCACGACCATGGCCGCGTTGAACCCGCCGTAGCCCCTGGCGAGGACGAGCGCCGCGCGTACGGGTGTCTCCCGCGCGACGTCGCGCACCAGGTCGAGGTGCAGGCCCTCGGCCGGCTGGCGGATGTTTGTGGTGGGCGGGATGACACAGTGCCGGATCGACAGCAGCGCGGAGACGAGGTCGAGCGCCGCCCCGCCCGAGTAGAGCCGGCCGGTCATCGTCTTGGGCGCGGTCACCGGCACCCCACGTGGGCCGAAGACCGCGGTGATCGCCTCGGCCTCGACGCGGTCGAGCTCCGCGACACCGGCGCCGTCGGCGAAGACGACGTCGATGTCGGCCGGTGTGAGACCGGCGTCGGACACTGCCATCTCGGCCGCCCGACGCAGACCCGGCGGACGGCCGGAGCCGGGCCGGGGGTCGAACGTGGCGCCGTAACCGGCGATCACCCCGTAGACGGCGGCCCCGCGCCGGGCAGCGGCGTGTTCGTCCTCCAACACGAGGATCGCCCCGCCCTCGCCCGGCACGTAACCCGACGCGTTGGCGTCGAACGGCAGGTAAGCCGTGGCCGGATCACGCCCCGTGCTGAGGAGACCGTTGGCGAGCTGGGCGGTCCAGCCCCACGGACAGAGCGACGCGTCGACGCCGCCGGTCATTACGAGCTGCACGCCCTTGCGCACCTGGCGTCGGGCCTGCGCCACCGCGTCGAGCCCGCCCGCCTGCTCGGTGACGAGCACGCCGGTCGGCCCACGCATCCCGTGGCGGATGGAGATCTGGCCGGTGTTGACAGCGTAGAACCAGGCGAACGACTGGTAGGCGCTGACGTGCTCGGAGCCCTTGCTCCAGAGCTTCTCCAGCTCACGATGGCCGAACTCGAAGCCGCCCGACGCGCTGGCCGTGACGACACCCATGCCGAACTCGGGCAGCGCCGACGGGTCGACCGACGCGTCGGCCAGCGCCCACTGCGCCGCCGTCAACGACAGCCGGGTCATGTGGTCCGTCTGCGCCATCAGCCGGCTCGGGATGTGATCGGCCGCCTCGTACCCGGGCACCTCGCCGGCCAACTGGGCGGGATAACCCGAGGGGTCGAAACGGCTGATCGGCCCGATGCCACCCACCCCGGCGACGGTGGCCGCCCAGAAGGCGTCGCGGCCCAACCCGTTGGGCGCGGCCACCCCGACCCCGGTGACGACAGTGGTCATGCCACACGCGCCAGGAGCATCGCGCTCTGGAAGCCGCCGAACCCGCTGCCCACGCTCAACACCACGTCGGTCTGCTGCTCACGGGCGGTGAGCGGCACGTAGTCGAGGTCGCACTCCGGGTCGCGTTCGTGCAGGTTGGCCGTCGGCGGCACCGCCCCGTGCTTGATCGCCAGAGCCGAAGCCGCGATCTCGATCGAGCCGATGGCGCCGAGCGAGTGGCCGATCATCGACTTGATCGAGCTGACCGGGGTGCGGTACGCGTGTTCACCGAGGCTCCGCTTGAACGCCGCAGTCTCGTGCCTGTCGTTCTGCTTCGTACCCGAACCGTGCGCGTTGATGTAGTCGACGGCGTCGCCGGGCAGCCGGGCGTCGGCGAGCGCCACCCGGATCGCCTCGGCCATCTCCCGCCCGTCGGGCCGCAGGCCGGTCATGTGGAACGCGTTGGAGCGCGAGGCGAACCCCACCAGCTCGGCGTAGATCTGCGCACCTCGCCGGCGGGCGTGCTCGAGCTCTTCGAGGACGAACATCGCCGAACCCTCGCCGAGAACGAACCCGTCGCGACTGTTGTCGAACGGCCGCGAGGCGTGCGTCGGGTCGTCGTTGCGGGCCGTGGTCGCCTTGATCGCGTCGAAGCAGGCCACGGTGATCGGCGAGATCGGGGCGTCGGTCGCGCCGGCGATCATCACGTCGGCCGAGCCCTCCCGGATCAGCTCCCGGGCGTGGCCGACCGAGTCGAGGCCCGACGTGCAGCCGGTCGAGACCACAGTCGCCGGACCCTCCGCCCCGACCGACCACGCCACCTCGCGGGCGAACGAGCTCGGTACCAGATAGTCGTAGAGGTGCGGGGTGGCGTACCGGTGGTCGGTCAGCCATTTTCGGCCGCCGTCGCTGACCACGACGTACTCCTCTTCGAGGCTCATCGTGGCCCCGACCGCCGTGCCGACGCTCACGCCGACCCGGGTCGGGTCGGCGACCTCGAAGCCGCTGTCGGCCAGCGCCTCCCGGGTGCAGACCACCGCCATCTGGGCCGCCCGGTCCATCCGGCGGACCTCCTGCGGCGACAGACCCTCGGCGACCGGGTCGAAGTCGGCCTCCGCGGCCACCCGCGACCGGAAGGGGGTGGCGTCGAAGAACGACAGGGTACGGGTGGCCGTGCGGCCAGCGGTCAACAGTTCCCAGAACGCCTTGGTGCCCAGTCCACCGGGGGCGATGACGCCAATCCCGGTAATGACCACCCGACGGTCGGATGTGCTCGTCATGGAAGACCTCCTGGCCGCGATGTCCGTGTGAAAGCTAGGGACGGCCGGTCGAACGGCGCTGGAGCGTCGGTCGAGGGCCTGTCACGAGGCCCTGGCGAGCCCCGGGCGCAGTGGCCCGCCGGCGGCCAACACCTCCCGCTGGAGCCGCTGGAGGTCAGGCGAAGGGTCCAGGCCCAACTCCTCACTGAGCACCCGGCGCAGGTGGTGGTACGCCTGCAACGCCTCACCACGGCGCCCGGAGCGGTTGAGCGCCACGATGAGCTGGCGGTGGAACCACTCGTTGAGCGGGTACGTGCCCACGAGATAGCGCAGCTCGCCGATCAACTCGCGGTGGCGGCCGAGCGTGATGTCGGCCTGGATGCGCAGCTCCAACGCCCGGATCCACTGCTCCTGGAGGTGGATCGCGTGCGCCTCCAACGCCGGCCCGAACGTCACGTTGGCGCCCACCGGCCCCGTCCACATGGCCAGCGCCCGCCGCAGCACCTCGGCGCCCTCCTCGGGCCGGTCCGACTCGATGTGCGAACGGCCCTGGTCGAGCATCGTCTCGAACACCTCGGCGTCGAGCTGGCCCGGCTCCACCCTGAGCAGGTAGCCGCGGGCACGGCTCTCCAGCACCGTCCGGTCCGGGGTCTCTATGCCCTCCTTCGCGAAGAGCTTGCGCAGGTGGTAGATGTAGGTCTGCACTGTGGTGACGGCGCTGCGCGCCGGATCGTCACCCCACAGCTCACGGATTATCGAGTCGACCAGAACGACCCGATTGGCCCGCATCACCAGCAGCGCCAACACGGTCCGCACCTTCGGCGGCGTCGGCGTGCAGATCCGGCCCTCGTGGATCACTTCCAGCGACCCGAGGATCTCGTACCTGACCACAGTGGTCCCCCCATTCCCCATAGCACTCGTCGAGACGCTCTCAAGCTATGGATGGGCGGAGGGTGTCGGAACGACCGCAGGTAGCGACATCGCGGGTTCTTCCGAGGATCGATGCGTGTCGAAAGTTGTACGGCGGATACCCCTTCGATCGCTCGATGCTTCCTCCAGGCAACCTCCACCAGGGGCGGGAAGACTCGCCGGGCCCCCACGCCCCTCGGGTTAGGAGTCACACATGTCGCGCCGCCTCTTCACCTCCGAGTCGGTCACCGAAGGTCATCCCGACAAGATCGCCGACCAGATCAGCGACGGGATCCTCGACGCGCTACTGGCGCAGGACCCGCACAGCCGGGTCGCCGTCGAAAGCCTGATCACCACCGGCCAGGTCCACGTCGCGGGCGAGGTCACCACGCAGGCCTACGCCGACATCCCGCGCATCGTGCGGGAAACGGTCCTGGGCATCGGGTACGACTCGTCGAAGAAGGGCTTCGACGGCGCCTCCTGCGGCGTCAGCATCTCGATCGGTGCCCAGTCGCCCGACATCGCGCAGGGCGTCGACACTGCGATCGAGCTGCGCGACGGTTCGTCCGGCGGTGGGCTCGACGCCCAGGGCGCCGGTGACCAGGGCATGATGTTCGGCTTCGCCTGCTCGGAGACGCCGGAGCTGATGCCGCTGCCGATCGCGCTGGCCCACCGGCTGGCCCGTCGTCTGGCCGCCGTCCGCAAGGACGGCACGGTGCCCTACCTGCGGCCGGACGGCAAGACCCAGGTCACCGTCGAGTACGACGGCCTACGCCCGGTCCGGCTCGACACCGTCGTGGTCTCCACGCAGCACGCCGCCCACATCTCCCTCGACGAACTGCTCGCCCCCGACATCCGGAACCACGTGATCACGCCGGAGCTGGAGGCGCTCGACCTCGACACCGAGGGTTACCGGCTGCTGGTCAACCCGACCGGTCGGTTCGAGATCGGTGGCCCGATGGGCGACGCCGGCCTGACCGGGCGGAAGATCATCGTCGACACCTACGGCGGGTACGCCCGACACGGTGGTGGCGCGTTCTCGGGCAAGGACCCGTCGAAGGTCGACCGCTCGGCGGCGTACGCGATGCGGTGGGTGGCGAAGAACGTGGTCGCCGCGGGCCTTGCCGAACGGTGCGAGGCGCAGGTGGCCTACGCGATCGGGAAGGCCCACCCGGTGAGCCTGTTCGTGGAGACGTTCGGCACGGAGACGGTGCCGCTCGACCGCATCGAGAAGGCTATCGGTGAGGTCTTCGACCTGCGTCCGGCGGCGATCATCCGCGACCTGGACCTCCTGCGTCCGATCTACCAGCAGACGGCAGCCTACGGCCACTTCGGCCGTGAACTCCCGGACCTGACCTGGGAGCGCACGGACCGCGCCGCCGACCTCAAGGCCGCTTGTTGAGGAACGTCGCCGGTCGCCAGGGCCTGTTTCATAAGGGCGGTCGAGCCGAGGCGGAGTCCGGGCGGCGATCCGGCAAGGCGCGGTTTCGTCCGGATACCGGTGTCGTATCCGGACGAAACCGCAACGCCGCCGGTCGTCGTCCGGGCCCGCCGCAGGCCGGCCAGTTCTTATGAAACAGGCCCTAGAACGGCGGGCGGCGCGGGCGTGGCACCAACCGGTCGTGTGGCAGCGTCACCAGTGACGCTGCCACCGCCTTGTTGACCGCGTCGATGCGGGAGACCGCGCCGAGCTTCGCGAAGATGCGACGCAGGTGGCTCTTCACAGTGGCCTCGGTCAGGTCGAGTCGCCGTGCGATCTGGGCGTTGGTCATCGCCTCGGCCGCGAGTTGCAGGATCTCCAGCTCGACGGGGGACAGAATGGCGGACTCCGCGTTCTGCACCTGCACGAGGCTCTGACCGGAGACGGAGAGCAGCACCGAGCCGCTGCCGTCCCGGGCCTTGCGGATCGCGGCGACCAGCTCCTCACGGCCCACGCTCTTGAGCAGGTAGGCGCGAACCCCGGCGGCGATCAGACGGCGCAGCAGGTCAGGGCTGTCGTACATGCTGAGGATGACGACCGCGCTGTCGGGCGACACCTCACGGATGCGGCGCACCGTGACCACCGGGTCGTCGCCGGGAATCTCGACGTCGAGCAGCACCACGTCGGGGCGTTCCGACGCCGCCTTGGCGACCGCGGTGGCCGAGTCGCCCGCCTCGTCGACCACGTCGAGGTCGGCGTGCACCTCGAGCACCCAGCGCAGCCCCTCGCGGACGAGAGCGTGGTCGTCGACTATGAGGATGGTGGTGGCGCCGGCGGGGGACCCGCCGTCGGACCGCGTCAACCTAACCCCCAGACCCCATCCCCGCCGCCAGCGTGCACACGATTGGCACCGTATCGCGGACGTGTGACACCACAGCTATCGTGGCGTCCTCCCGACACGAAGAACGCCACGATTGCCGCGCGATTCCGTCAGTCTCGTATGGACAGACGGACCAACTCGCCGATGCCGAGGCCCTTGTTGGCGATGTAGAAGCTGCCGTCGGAAGCGATGGCGAACGACATCGGGGAGTCCAGTCCGGTACTCGCCAACTCCCGGCGGCTACCGTCGCGCTCCACCCGGATCAACGCGCCGGTGGAATCCCCGGAGCTGAGCCCGTTCTTCGCGATCTCCAGCACGACCAGTCGACCCCGCTTGTCGAACGCGATGTCGATGATGTTGGTGAAGCCGGTCGCGAAGATCGTCGGCTCCTGTCCGGGCACGAGCCGCCACACCCGGGCGCCGCCGTTCGGGAAGGGGTGCCCGGTCAGCTGTCCGATGTAGAAGGCGCCGTCCGGCCCACGGGTGATGGTGACCGGCACGAACTGGATCGGCGTCGTCGAGCCGGGCGGCAGACCCCACTCCGGCGGCGCGGGAACCTGCTCCTGCGGCCACACGTGTTCGGCAGTGACCACGCCACGACGGTCGATCTTCAGCAGGTCGTTGGCGGCCGCGTCGAGCGCGTAGACGTCACGCCCGTCGGCGACGACGGCGTACGGCTGGCTCTCCGGAATCACCCCGTCGGGGTTGTTCTGCCCCTCGAAGGCGGAGAGGTCGCCGACGACAGACCAGCGGCGCTTCCCCTCGACCCGGAGGATGGTTCCCATCGTGGCCCCGGCCGCACCGAGCAGGTCGCGCGAGACCGGGTCGGTGCTGTAGCCCATCGCCACCAGGAGCTTGCCCTGCCGATCGAAGGCCAGGTCGTGGGCACCGTAGACGGAGAAGCCGCCGCCGGTGCTACGCAGCGACGGCAGGCCCGTCACGACTCGCTTCTGCCAGCCGTGACGGACCGCCGTGATCGCACCGGTCGAGCCGTAGCAGAGGTTGGTGCCGAACGTGCCGGGGATGCACACGTCGTCGCCGCCGAGCCCGGCCTCGGCGACGTAGACGATGCCGGCCCGGTCGATGGCGACACCGCGAGGGTTGTCGAGGTTGCGGGCGACGACGGTCAGTCGCCCAGTGGTCGAGGTGGCCGCTGTGGCGGGCGCGGCAATGCCGGCCACCAGTACCAGCGGCACAGCCAGCGACAACGTTCGTCGCATCGCGTCGAGCATGGGTTCTCCTCAGCATGCGGGGTTCGGATGCGAACGACGCTGCCGCCGTTGCCTCGAGGCCCGGTGGAGGAAGGCTCGACAGGTCCGCCTACTCCGGCTGGTTGGGAGTGCCCCGCCCCAGCTCATAGGGGGATGTCACGCCCTCGTAGGCGAGGTGCATCACCATGCCGTTGGCCGCGTGGTCGAGGTTGTGACAGTGGTCCATCCAGAGCCCCGGATTGTCCGCCTTGAAGCCGATTTCGTAGATCTCACCGGGGATCACGTCGAGGCTGTCGATCCACCACGGTGACCCGGTCGCGCGGACCCCGTTGCGGGACAGCACCAACGCGTGATGGCCGTGCAGATGCATCGGGTGGTTCTGGTGGCTGCGGTTGACGATCCGCACCTTGACCACGTCGTCCATCCGGACCATGAGCGTCGGCGTGTTGGGAAAGCTGTGCCCGTTGATGATCGGCACCAGGTGGAGGCCCCCGTTGTAGAACGACAGCCGGTCGTCGAGGAGCTGGGTGAACGAGCGGTCGTACGACGAGCCCGCGTCGAAGGGCCGGGAGCCGCCAGAGCCGTACGACAGCGGGTCGAACTGGTCCCCGTCGTCGACGATCTTCGGCGTCGAGGTGTCACCCGGTGGTGCCAGGACCAGCCCGGCGTCGCGGTTGGCGAGGTCGGTCAGGCGCACCGGGCCCGCCGGCATCGTGAACGTCACGTCGTAGCGTCCACCGGTCGCCAACCCGAACCGCGGGTCGGTCAGCGGGGTCGGACCGTTGACGTCGACCCCGTCGATCGCCGCCACCCGTACCGGCGTGCCGTTGACCGTCAGGGACCGCGGACGACTGTCGGTGGACGGGTTGTTGTCGGTGTTGATCAGACGCAGCCGCACCGGCGTGCCCGGGGCCACCTCCTGGCGCTGCAAGGTGTCACTGGTGCCGAACGAGACGATGTTGTCGTCGGGCGTACGCCACTCGTGGGCCTGCACGACGAAGTCCCGCTCGCCGGGTGGGGGGCCGTCGCGCGGCTCGACGATCAGCGCGCCGAACAGGCCCCGCCGGATCGCCTCCAGCGGGTTCTGGTGGGTGTGGTACCAGAAGGTGCCGACCTGCTCGGCGATGAACCGGTAGGTGAAGGTGCCGCCCGGCTCCACAGCGTTCTGCGTCGCGCCGGCCACGCCGTCCTCACCGTTGGGGACGTCGAGGCCGTGCCAGTGGATGGTCACGTTCTCGTCGGGGATCTCGTTGTGCAGCGTCACCTCGACGAGGTCGCCCTCACGGACCCGCAACTCCGGCCCGGGCGACTGTCCGTTGTACGTCAGTGCCTTGATCTCGGCGCCGGACGAGAGGCGTACCGTGGCGTTCTTCGCGGTCAGGGTGAATGCCTTGTTGGGCTTGCCGGTCCGCGGCCCGCGCAGCTCGTCGACCGAGGTCCCGCCATGACCACCGTGACCGATCGAGGGGCCGCCGCCGTAGTCGACGTTGTCGTGCGACGCCATGCTCATCCGGTCGGGCAGCCTGCTGCTCTGCGCCACGTAGGTGATGCCGGCGGCGGCGACCAGCACCACGACGGCAGCCTGCGCTGTGGCGCGCAGGGCGCTGGCACGCCGGCCACGGCGTGCGAAGTCGGTAGCGGTGACGACCCGCAGGCGACGCCCCTGCCAGAACCACAGCACCAACACCGACAGCAGGATCGGCGCGGCGTGGGTCGCGATGTCGTCGAGGTAGGACGGGACCGGACGGGACACGTACGCGAAGTAGACGCCAATGACCGTCGCCACGGCCGTCACCTGGACCGGCACGACGAATCGGGGATCGGCGGCGGCGGCGCGCGTCTCGACGTCGACCGGTGCGTCGTCACGGTTGGCCAGGGCGCGCAGGCCCGGCACGGTCCAGATGGCGACGGCCAGCATCGGCAACAGCAGGAGCGGCATCTGCACGATCACGCGGTTGTCGGCAAAGATCCAGTCGACGGCGAGCATCAGCCCGATCGCGACGCACTTGACGACCAGCACCACAAGCGCGGCGACGAGCAGACGCAGCAGCCGACGGGCGCTCTTGCGCAGCGCCTCGGGCGTCGGGCGCCAGGCCAGCCGCGTGGCGAGGATCGTCGCGGACAGCCAGATCAGGAACAGGACCCCGGCCAGGATCCCGTCGGCGTTCTCTCCGACCTCAAACATGACGCCAACATACGGAGGATGCGCACCACCCGGCATCCGTTGAGGAACGGCCGGTGCGTACGGCGATCGCCGTAGCCGGCACCGCCCGCGAAACAACTGCCGTAGTCAGCTGCCGGGCGCGACGAGCCCCGTCTGGTAGGCGAGAACGACGAGTTGCGCGCGGTCACGGACGCGGAGCTTGACCATGGCTCGATGGACGTGGGTACGGGCCGTGGCCGGGCTCATCGACAGCCGGCGCCCGATGTCCTCGTTCGTCAGCCCGTTGGCCACCAGGCTCATCACCTCGCGCTCGCGGTCGGTCAACACCGCCAGCCGGCCGCCGTCGACCGGCGTCGGCGCGACCTTGCTGACGAACGCGCTCACCAGCCGACTCGTCACCCGCGGCGAGATCAACATGTCGCCGCCGGCCACCACCCGCACTGCCTGACGCAGCTCGTCAGGCTCGATGTCCTTGAGCAGGAACCCGCTCGCGCCGGCGCGCAGCGCCTCGAAGACGTACTCGTCGAGCTCGAAGGTGGTCAGGACGATGACCCGCACGGCCGGGAACCGCTCGACGATCGCGGCCGTCGCCCGCACGCCGTCGAGCACCGGCATTCGCACGTCCATCAACACGATGTCCGGCCGGGTCGCGGCGACCATCTCGACAGCCTGGGCGCCGTTGGATGCCTCGCCGACCACCTCCAGGTCGTCGCTGTGGTCGAGCAGGCCCCGGAAGCCGGCCCGCACGAGTGTCTGGTCGTCCGCCAGCACCATCCGGATCGTCACGCTGTCTCCTCCACCTCGACCGGCAGCCGCGCGGCCACTCGGAACCCACCGCCCTGCGGCCGGGGCCCGGCCTCGAGCGACCCGCCGGCCGCCGTGGCCCGTTCCCGCATGCCGGCCACCCCGTGCCCCCGCCGGCTCGCCCCGGGCCCGACCCCGTCGTCGACGATCTCCACAGTGACGGCGTCACCCGCGTAGGCGATGGTGACGTCGACGGTCGTCGCTCCGGCGTGTTTGACAGTGTTGGTGATCGACTCCTGCACGATCCGGTAGACCGAGAGCGCCACCTCCGGCGGGATCGGGCGCGGGGTGCCGGCGATTCCCGACCGCACCTTCACGCCGGCCTGTTCGGCGACCGCGAAGACTCGCGCCAGATCGGGCACCTCCCCGGCGTCGCGGAGCATGCCGATCGCCGAGCGCACCTCGTGCATGGCGTCGCGTGCCGCGCCCCGGATGCTCCGCAGCGCGGCCCGCGCCTCGGCCGGCTTGCTGTCGAAGATGTCGTCGGCGAGGCTCGCCTGCACACTGATCGCGGCGATCGTGTGACCGAGTACGTCGTGGACCTCGCGGGCGATGCGGAGCCGCTCCTGGGCGACCTCGTGTTGACGCTCCTGGCGCATCACGGCGAGACGCTGCTGCGCCTCGGCCAGCCGGTCCCGGCGGGTGCGGATCGTCTCGGCGAGCAGCACCACGGCCGCGAGCAGCGAGCCCTCTTCGAGGGTGGCCGAGAGGGCGGGAAAGAAACCCTCGCCGAGCAGCGTGTACCGCATGATCAGCTCAAGGACGACGAAGAACCCGGCGACGACGAGCGCCCAGGTGAACCGGCCGGCGGCCGCCACGGAGAAGAGGGCGGCGGCCAGCGGGAGTGCGGGCGGGATGCCCGGGTACTCGAGCGCGTAGTAGATCATCAGCGCGGTGACCGAGCCGACCAGCACCAGCAGCGGCCAGCGGCGCCGGAAGACCAGCAGCAGCCCGATCACCGCGCCGATCGCGTAGGCGCGCGCGTCCGGCGGCCGGGCGCCGGGCTCGTCGGCGACCCGGATCGCCACCGCCACGACGGCCGCGACGACGACCGCGACGAGGGCATCGATCGCGGTTCGTCTGACGGCCGGGTTCATGTCCGCAACGGTACGACGCGCGCACGGTCCGTTAGCGAGGGCCCCTTCCCAACCGGAAACCGTCAGCAAGGGGCCCGTCGGCTCAGCCGCGGCGGAGCGAGAGCAGGGTCTGCCCGGTGGGGATCACCGTGCTGCCGTCCACCTGGAGCCCGGCCTTCTCGCCCAGTTCGGCGTACTCGCGCCAGGTCCTCGCCTTGCCCGCCATGAGCGAGAGGAGGCGCAGGTCCATCTGGGTGATGAACATCAGCCGAGCCGGGTCGTCGGGGAAGTTGTCGTTCTCGTCCTTCACGAGGATCTGGACGATCAGCACCTTTCCGGTCGTGCCGATCGCGTCCGCCGCCCGCTGGAGGATCTTCTCGGCGGCGCTGTCGTTCCAGTCGTGCAGGACGTTCGACAGGATGTAGACGTCGGCGCCGGTCGGGAGCGGGTCGAAGATGCTCCCGCTGACGACCTCGGCGCGGTCGGCGATGCCCGCCGCCTCGAACCGGGCCCGGCCCTGCTCGACGACACCCGGCAGGTCGACCACTGTGCCGCGCAGGTGCGGCTGGGCCTTGAGGATCTCGGTGAGCAGGGCGCCGGTGCCGCCGCCGACGTCGATGACGTGGTTGACGGTGCTCCAGTCGTAACCCTGGACGACCTGGTCGAAGTAGCTCGCGTGGGTGGCCATCAGCGCGCCGAACGAGGTGGCCCGGTCGGGGTTGGTGGCCAGGTCGTCCCAGAACTCGATGCCGTAACGCACTGGGTACGCCGCGTCGCCGGTGCGGATCGAGTGGGTCAGCGAGCTGAACGTGCCCTCGATCCGGCCGGCCATCGATTCGACGTCGAGCCAGGGACGTTGGGCGGCGGGGTGGTCCGTCTTGAGGAACTCGGCGGCTTCCGTCAGGGCGTACACCCGCGGCTCGGTCTCCTTGAAGACGCCGCGGACCGCGAGGTAGCGCAGCAGCCGGTGCAGCGCGTCGGGATTGGCCTTCGTCGCCGCGGCGAGCTCGTCGAGCGTGGTGGTGCCCGCGGCGATCAGGTCGGCGAGGCCGAGCGTCGCCGCGGCCCGCACTGCCCACGGCGTGATCGTGTCGGTCAGCGAGTAGAGATTGACCCGATTTTCCGTCATGGCGGCGAGCTTCGACGACGGCGCTCGAGACCTGCTCGAAGCCGCGTCGATCGACCGGTTCTCCAGCCGGGTTCGAGTGGGCGGGCGCAGGCTGCGCCTGTCACGGCCGCCATGCGAAGGGGACACGATGGGCGCCAGCCACCAGGAGCGCGGAGCGATCGAGGTCATTCAGGACCTCATGCAGCAGAAGTGGGTCTACGAGCTGTTCGGCGAGATCGGCGCGCGCCAGGGTGCCTCGGCCGCGCACGTCGAGCAACTGAGGGCGGTCGACGCCGCCGCGCACGTGTTCTGGCCGTTCCAGGCACCGCCGTTTCCGGTGATCGCGGCCACCGCCAGCGGATCGACCTTGACCGACATCGACGGCAACGACTACCTCGACTGCCACATGGGATACGGCGCTCAGGCGCTGCACGGGCACAACCCGGCGCCGGTCGTCGACTTCGTCCGCGAGCACCTCGGCAAGGGCACCGGCAACGGCTACACCAACGCGTTGGAGCTGGAGCTGGCGACGCTGCTGCGGGAACTCCTCCCGCACAACGAGAAGTTCGCCTTCCAACACTCGGGTACGGGCGCCACCCAGTCGGCGATCCGGCTCTGCCGTGCCCACACCGGGCGGCGGATGGTCGCCAAGTTCGAGGGCACCCTGCACGGGTCCCACGACCTGGCCGTCCACAACACCGCCCCCTGGTATCACGGGCATCCCGCGGTGCCGTTCCCGGAGATCGGCAAGGACGGCATTCCGCTGGTCTCGGCGTTCGCCGGCGTCACCCCGGCCGAGCCGCGTGACCTGCTGATCCTGCCCAACGACACAGCGCTCGCGGTCGAGTTGATCGAGCGCCACGCGGGCGAGTTGGCGTGCATCCTGGCCGAGCCGGCCGCCTCGTCGTTCCCGTTCGAGGAGACGACGATCCCGATGATCCGCGAGGTGGCGGTGGCCGCCCAGCGGTTCGGGGTGCCGTTCATCCTCGACGAGGTGCTGACGGGCTTCCGTTCGGGGCTCGGCGGCGCCGCGCAGAAGTTCGACATCCCGACCGACCTCGTCACCTACGGCAAGGTGATCAGCGGGCTCGGGCTGCCGCTGTCGGCGATCGGCGGTCGGGCCGACATCCTCGACATCTCGCAGACCAGTGGGCAGTCCTGGACCGACTTCGGCCAGAAGACCGGCCTGCAGGGCAGCCACACCGGCAACTACCTGTCGGTGGCGGCGTCGCTGGCCACGCTCCAGTTGCTTCGCGACAAGGGGCCCGCCTACTACACCGACCTGCGGGCCAAGGTCGACCGGGTCCAGGCGCGGCTGGCCGCGTTCCGGGCGGCCGAGGGGATCCCGCTGCGCATGGTGGGGTTCGGCGACTACATCGGGTGCTTCCAGTTCCTTCCGGAAGACTCCTACACCGACTACCGGGTCTACTCGCGGGCACTCAACCCGGCGACGTTCATCCTCACGCTGCTGCTGCGCAAGCGCGGCATCTACACGCTCGGCATGCCGATGCTCTTCGCCGGCGGCGCTCACAGCGACGCCGACGTCGACCGGCTGACCGACGCCGTGCTGGAGAGCACCTTGGAGCTTCGCGCCAACGACTTCCCCTTCGACCTGGCGTGGCCGGCGACGTCCGCGTGGGGCTCCGGTTCGTCCGAGTGGGGTTCGGGTTCCTCCGACTGGTCGTAACCACCTCTGCGCCATCGGGCCCGGGTCAGCTCCTGACCCGGGCCCTCCTCATGTGCCGTACTGGTCATACGCAAATAGCCGTACTTGACTAATCGTACGCGAACGCGTGTAGTCGAAGGGTGGGTCCGCTGTCGACCCCGTCCGACTTCAGGAGGAACGCGATGACGGAGAGCTGGACCGACGAACGCAGCGCCGCCCCACCCAATCCGCGCCGATGGCTGATCCTGGCCGTCATCCTGGCCGGGGCATTCATGATTCTGCTGGCAACGACGATCGTCAATGTCGCCATCGCGCCGATCCAGCGCGACCTCCGGTCGACCTACACGGCCATGGAGTGGGTCATCGCCGGCTACGCGCTCGGCTACGGCCTCTTGCTCATCCCCGCCGGCCGGATCGGCGACCGCTTCGGCCACCGCAAACTGTTCCTCACCGGCGTCGCGGGGTTCACGCTCGCGTCGGCGGCGTCGGCGCTCGCTGCCACACCCGGTCAACTGATCGCGTTCCAGGTGGTGCAGGGCATGATGGCCGGCATCCTCAACCCGCCGGTGCTGGCGCTGATCCAGACCACGTTCCCGGCGAAGGAGACCGGCAAGGCGTACGGGATCTACGGCGCGATCGGCGGCATCGCGACGGCCAGCGGCCCCCTCCTCGGCGGCCTGCTGATCGCGTGGGACCTCAACGGCTGGGACTGGCGGCCGGTGTTCCTGCTCAACGTGCCGATCGGCCTGGCCACGTTCATCGCCGCGCTGATCCTGGTGCCCGAGTCGCGGGGCCGCCGCGGTGGTCTCGACGTGATCGGCATGCTGCTCGTCTCGGTCGCCGTTCTGCTGCTGGCCGTCCCCCTGGTCGAGGGCCAGCGCCTGGGTTGGCCGGCATGGACGTTCGTCTCGATGGCAGCGGCGCTGCCCGCGCTGGCCGTCTTCGCGGTGTGGGAGTTGCGCCGTGCCCGACGCGCCCAGGTCCCGCTGGTGAGCATGCGCCTCTTCGCGCACCGCTCGTTCTCCGCCGGCGTCGGCATCAGCCTCTGCTACTTCGCGGGCTTCATCGGCCTGCTCTTCGCGCTCTCGCTGCACCTGCAGATCGGCCTGGAGAAGTCCGCCCTGACGACGGGCCTGATCCTGCTGCCGTTCTCGTTCGGCACACTGGTCGGCGCGGCCATCTCCGACAACGTCGCCCGGGCGCTCGGTCGTGGCGTCCTGATGCTCGGCGCGGGCATCGTGATCGTCGGCATGGTGGGCATCATCGCCACGATCCACTGGTGGGGCTCCGGCCTGGAGCTACTGCCGGCCCTGCTCTTCGCCGGCTTCGGCTCGGGCCTGGTGATCGCGCCGAGCGTCGAGATCGTGCTGGCCGGCGTGCCCTGGCAGGACGCTGGCGCGGCCAGCGGTGTGCTCGGCACCGCCCAGCGTCTCGGCCAGGCGATCGGTGTCGCGGTGGCCGGCGTGGTCCTCTTCGGAACGCTCGGCTCCTACTCGGGGACGGCCGCCGAGAAGGCGAGCCCGGAGCTCCAGGCATCGCTCGTGGCGGCGGGCCTGCCGCCGGCCGAGGCGAGCGCGGCGACGACCACCTTCGCCGACTGTTTCATCCGCCAGTCGCGTGCGTCGGATCCGACGGCCACGCCGCCCGGCTGCGCCGACTCGGCGCCGGGTCCGGTCGGCGCGGCCTTCGACAGCGCGGCCACGTCGGCGCTGGAGACCAACTTCAACCGGGCGGTCCAGTGGACCGTCGGCGTCGTCCTGGTCGGTGTGATCCTCACGTTCCTTCTCGTCTACCTGCTGCCCCGCCGGCCCGAAGAGCCCTGGGCCGAGGCGAGCAAGCCCGATTGGAACGTGACCACTCAGCCCGAGCCCGCTCAGTGACATGCCGCCAGCCCCGGCCCCGGAGGTGCCACCGCGGCCGGGGCTGGCACCGTCACGAGGTAGTCATCGAGGTCGGTTGGTTGGCCATCAGCTTGGGCAACTGGTCGAGCAGCTCGTCGTGCCAGGCGAGCTCGGTACGGAGCCGGAGCTCGGTATGACGGAAGGTCGTCCACTCCAGACCGCGGATGTGCGGCGCCGCCAGCTCTCGGAGCGCGAGCCACGAGTCGAGCTGCTCGGCGAGGGCCTTCCGCCGCGCCACGATGATCGTGCGCAGCGCGTCCTCTCCGAGGTCGATCACGTTCTGCAGGGCCAGGTCGACCGGGTCGTGACGGAGCTTGGTGTCGCGCAGCGCCTCGTCGCGGTGGTCGATCAGCTCCGCCGCGCCGGCCGAGGTGAGCGCGTAGATCGTGCGGGCGGGCCGGTTGCCCTCCTGCTCGGTCCGGACCGCCTCGATGACGCCCTCGACCTGCATTCGGTGCAGCGCGCCGTAGAGCGACCCCGGCTTGACGTCGCTCCACAGCTCGGTACGGTCGACCTGGGCCGCCCGGCGGATCTGGTGCCCATGCATGGGGCCCCCGCGCGCGAGCGCTCCGAGTACGAACAGGCGAGTGCTATTCACGGCATTAGTCCAACACGAGTGCCCGTTTGCGGGCAAGTTACCCAGAGCAATCCTTGAGCGGCCTGCTAGCCGTGAAACGTCGGGTCGCAGAGCCTCGGCAGGACGATCAGCGAAGCCGCGATCGCCCTGTTGACCGCGTCGATCCGGGACACCGCGCCAAGTTTGGCGAAGATGTTGCGCAGGTGGCGCTTGACCGTCGCCTCCGACAGGCAGAGCCGGCCGGCGATCTGCGCGTTGCTCATCGCCTGACCGACCAACTGCAGGACCTCGCGCTCACGGTCCGACAGTGTGCTGTGCACCGGCCCTTGCACCTGGGTCAGGCTCTCCCGCGACACCGCCAGCATCACCGGCGCGTCATCGGCGCAGGCGCCACGGATCGCCGCCACCAACTCCTGGCGCGTCGAGTTCTTCAGCAGGTAGCCGCAGATGCCCAGGGTCAACAACTCGCGCAACAGCGTCGGGCCGTCGAACATGCTGAGGATGATGACCCGGCTCGCCGGCGCGACGTCACGGATCCGGCGGACCGTGGTGGTCACCCCGTCGCCGGGGATCTGCACGTCGAGCAGCACGATGTCGGGCTGACGGATTCGGATCTCGTTGATCGCTGCGCCGCTGTCACCGGCCTCGCCGACGACCACGAGGTCGCGCTGGGCGTCGAGGATCTCCCGGAGGCCGTCGCGCACCACGACGTGGTCGTCGACCAGCACGATGCGGGTCGGCTCGATCATCGTGACGGTCACCGGCCGACCCCCGCCTCGACGGACAGCAGCGGCACGACGAGCTCGACCGAAGCGCCCTGGTGGCTCACCGCGCGCACCGCGAGGCGACCGCCGACGACCGCCGCGCGCTCAGCCATCGCGCGCAGGCCGGAGCCGTCGCGAGCCGCCGCGACGTCGAAGCCCACCCCGTCGTCCGCCACGGTCGCCCGCAGCTCGTGCGGGGTGATGTCGATTACCGAATGGATCACCCGAGCGCCGGAGTGCGCCACCGCGTTGCGCAACGCTTCGCGGACGACCAGGAACACCTCGTCGAGCACCTCGGGAGGCACCCACGACTCGTCGCCGTTGATCTCGGTGTGCAGACGTGTCTCGCCCGTTTCGACGGTCGACAGGAAGTTGGCCAGCGCCTCGTCGAGTGACCCGAGCGGCTGAGAGAGCCGAAGGTCGGCGATGAGTACACGCAGATAGCCGACCGCGTCGTGGAGCGACTCCCGGGCGATGACCACCCGACGGTCCACGTCGTCGTGGCGTCGTTCCTGGGCGAGTTCGTGGGCCTCCAGGTTGCGGTACGCCGCACTGAGGCTGTGGCCCAGCCGGTCGTGCAGCTCGCGCGCGATCAACGAACGCTCGGCGATCTGCGCCTGGTGGACCTCATTCATCAGGCCGGCGGCATAGCGCGAACTCGCGTCGGCCAGCCGGGTCAGTGTCGTACGGGTGAGCGCGTCGGCGACCAGCGCCAGTATCGCGCCCTGGTCGGGCTGGCCAGTCAACTGCTCCAGCGCGTCGGCCAACACGATGTCGGCAAGCGCGACGACCGCGCGAAAACACTCGCTTGGGTGAAGCTCGACGTCCTCGGTGGGCACTGTCGGCGGCGGTGTCGACAGCGGGTCGGTGGTCTCACGGCGAATCTCGGCCGTCGTCTCCCGGAGCAGAACGTCGGCCTGCGCTGCGTAGCTGTCGATCAGGCCAGCGGCCCCTTCGAAGTCGTCACTCACAGCGGCGAGACGCTGACGGTAGGCGGCAAGAATCGGTTGATGCCTGCGTTCGAGAACCTCGGCAGCGGTCCTCCGCAGCGCATTGTTTCCAACAACCATTGCGGATCCCCCGGTGTGTGCCCTATTGCTCCCCAGGTGCGGGCTCGCGCGGCTCTCCCCAGCGCCGGCTGCCCGCCGTGTCGCCGACCCCCCATGCGTGGGCGACAAAGCACTCAGATCGGATCGGCCTCTTATGAGTTGTCACGGCCGACTACTCGCACGAGTCTACGGTCTCACCGCGCGTCGTTGGAAGCATCGAAGCTTAGCTTTTGGTAGTCACACCAAAACTTAAGGTGAAATCCATATTTGGCCGCGACCAGTTTTCGACGGCGCGTCGAGGGACCTCCCCGACAGTTCACCCGAGACCTCGACCACCAGGAGTGGAGCGACCAATGGTGAGCAGACGCAACGTCATGAAGGCCGGTGCCACCGCGGGAGCAGCCGCGCTGGTCACGGCCACCGCGGCGGCAGCGGCGCGCGGTTCCACCCCGTCCGCGACACCGGCCCACGGCACCCACACCGGCCACGGTAAGACTGCACACGTCGCGGCCGTCACCGCCCCGTTCGCTGTCCGGATGCCGATACCGCCAGTGCAGCAGCCCATCGCCTCGGTAGCCAACACCGACTTCTACCTCGTTTCCACCCGTAAGGCTCGAGCGGAGATCCTGCCCGGGACGCGTACCGAAGTGCTGACCTATGACGGGCTCTTTCCCGGCCCGACGTTCCGGGTCAAGACGGGCCGGCTCGCGGTCATCGCCCACAGCAACCACCTCGACATGCCGACCGCGGTGCACGTGCACGGAGGCCACACACCGTCGAGCAGCGACGGGTTCCCCACCGATGTGCTGGACCCGGGGAAGAGCCGGATCTACAACTACCCCAACAAACAACGGGCAGCCACGCTCTGGTACCACGACCACGCCCATCACATGGAGGCCGAGCACGTGTTCCGCGGGCTCGCCGGCTTCTTCCTGATCGACGACCCGGCCCAGGCCGAACTTCGGTTGCCCACCGGCAACCACGACATTCCGATCATGTTGCGCGACGCGCGGTTCGCCGACGACGCGAGCCTGGTCTTCGAACACGACGACTTCCAGTTCCGCAACACGATCCTCGTCAACGGCAAGCCGCAGCCCTACTTCCCGGTGGCCGCCCGCAAGTACCGGCTGCGCTTCGTCAACGCGTCCAACCTCCGCACGTTCACCCTGCGGCTCGGCAACGACACCGAGGTCGCCCAGATCGCGAGTGACGGTGGGCTGCTCGCCGGGCCGACGCCGATCCGCTCGTGGAGCCTGACGCCCGGCGAGCGGGTCGAGATCGTCGTCGACTTCGGCGCGTTCCCGGTCGGCAGCCAGGTCTTCCTCGACGACGCGGTGGCCGGGCCGGTGCTGCGCTTCGACGTCAACCGGGCCGCCGCCGACACCAGCCGGGTGCCCGACCGGCTGAGCACCATCCCCGCGCTGCCGGAGGCCACGAAGGAGCGGGCGTTCACGCTCAACTTCAACCCGTCAACCGGCCAGTTCCTCATCAACGGGCAGCAGTTCGACGCCGAACGGGTTGATACCGAGATCAAACGCAACACGACCGAGGTGTGGACCGTGACGAACGGCGACACGCTCTTCGGCATCCCGCACAACTTCCACCCCCACCTGGTTCAGTTCCGGGTGCTGACCCGCAACGGTCAGCCGCCGGCGCCGGGCGAGGCCGGGGTGAAGGACACCATCGCGGTGGGACCGGGCGAGACGGTCCGGCTCCAGGCGACATTTGGGCCGTACCTTGGCCGATATGTCTACCATTGCCACATGATCGACCATTCGGCGAGTGGGATGATGGCACAGATGAAGATCGTTCCCTGACCCCTGAGAAAGGTTTCTTGTGCCCTCGGCAGAGAAGACTGTGCAGATCGGACGGACCCCTGAGGTCGTCTTCGCCTTTCTCGCCCGTGGCGAGAACGACGCGCGCTGGCGTCCCAACGTGCTCGACGTCGCGCGCGTCTCCGGCGAGGGGGTCGGCGCTCGCTACAAACAGGGACTCAAGGGCCCCGGTGGGAGCCGCATCCCGGCCGATTACGAGGTGACCGGGTTCGAGCCGGGTCGACGTCTGGCGTTCCAGGCAACCGGCAACGTGGTACGCACCCAGGGCGAATACACGCTCACCCCGGCCGACGGCGGTGGGACGCGGCTCACGCTGAAGCTGGCGTGGCAGCCGAGCGGGCTGTCGCGCTTCCTCGGCCCGGTCGTCGGCAAGACGTTCGAGGAGGAGATCGCCGCCCTCGACACCCTTCGCGACCTGCTGGAGAGCGAGACCTGAGCGCAGCGTGGCCCGGTACCGCCGGCGGCAACCGGCGCCAGCGGATGTCACCCGCGGGCCCGGAGCCAATGGCTCCGGGCCCTCCTGCTGTGGAACTCAGGGGCTGGTGCAGGTGACGTTGCTGGGTGCGGTGGCACCGTTGCCAGTGGCGGTGAACCCGAAGGTGGTGGACGCGTTCGGGCCAACTGTGCCGTTGTACGCGGCGTTCCTGACGGTGACGCTGCCGGTGGTGCCGGTGTTGGTGCCGCTCCAGAGACTGCTGATGGCCTGACCACTGGCCAGGGTCAGGCCCACCGTCCAGCCGTTCAGGGGCGCGGTGGAGTTGTTGGCAACTGTCACCTCAGCCTGGAACCCGCCGGGCCAGGTGTTGAGCGTCCGGTAGGTGGCAGCGCAGGTGCCGGGCTCCCCGGTCGGCGGCGGGGTGGTCGGCGGATCGGTGGGCGGCGGGTCGGTCGGCGGCGGGGTCGTCGGCGGCGTGGTCGACTCGAACTGGCTGAAGAACCTCCAGATCTCACCCGAGGTCCAGGTCCGCGAGTCGTTGGGGCTGCCCGACCCGTCCACCGGGCTTGGGGTGTGGTCCCCGTCGAAGGCCGCCCACTGCACCGGGTAGCCGGCCCGGCAACCCGAGTAGGCGGTGGTGATGTGGGTCAGGCTGCCCCGGCTCGGCTCGCGCGGGCTCTGCGCGGTGCAGCCGTTGTTGCGCACGAACGTGTCGCGCAGCTGCCGACCCTGGGAGATGTTCAGCACGCTGTCGTAGATGCCGTGGATGCCGAAGTAGGCGACCGGCTGGGTGCCCCCGTTGCATCCGCTGAGGTTGGCGCCGGATATGACGGTGACCGCACGGATGACAGTGGGCCGGGCACAGGCCACCGCGTAACTCATCGCCCCGCCGTAGCTCCAGCCCAGGGCGAAGCGCTGGGTGGTGTCCACGCAGAGATCATTCTCGATCTGCCGGGAGATGTCGTCGAAGAGGGTCAGGTCGCGCCCGTTGGTGTTGGCCCAGCCGGCGTTGAGACCCTGTGGAGCGACGAAGATCGCGCTGTTGTTCGACAGCGGCTGGAGCCCGTAGTAGCCGGCCGAGGTGACGTTGTTGGCCGAGCCGTTCAACCAGTGGAAGCCGAAGATCAGCCGGTACTGACGGTTCCGGTCGTACCCGTCCGGGATCCGCAGGTTGTACGTACGACTCTGGCCGCTGCTCTGAATCGTCCGCGTTCCGCTGGCGAGTGTGGGGGCCTTGCCGCAGCCGGCGGTCGCCGCGAGGGTGCCGTTGGTGGCGGCCACCGCCGTCGCACCGAAGCCGCCGCTCAACGCGCCGCCGGTGGTGGCCGCGAGGAGAAGCGCCGCAGCCGCGATGGATGGGAGGAAGAATCTACGTTTGAGCATTGCTTGGGCTCCTTGCCGTTCGACGACCAACCATGGTCGCCTGGCATTGACGGGGGCCCGGACTGGTCACCGACCGGGAAGGCAGCGGAAGGGGCGTGCCCCTCGGCAGATCTTCGCCGGCTGGCTCGGGTGACCGGGAGTGTGCCCTTCACTCCCGGATGAAAGATAGCATGTTATCGATAACACGCTGAGCCGATCGAGGCTCTCGGGCTCACGTCCCGAGCGGCCGGGCCGCCCACTCGGCGACCACTTCGTGCAGGTCACCGGTGCGGAAATGTGGAGGCTCGTGCAGCAGGAAGTCACGGTGGCTGATGTTCCAGGCGTACGCCCCGGCCATGGCGAAGGCCAGCACGTCGCCCACGGCGATCGGCCCCGCGGTGGCCGACCGGGACAGCACGTCCTTCGGGGTGCAGAGTTGCCCGACCACGGTGACCGACCCGCCGTCGGTGCGGGGGCCGCCGGCACCCGGTCGCGGATGCACCGTGAACGGCTGCGCGTGCCCCTTCGCCGCCGGAGTCCGCAGGTGGTGCGTCCCACCGGCCACCACCACGAACCACTCGCCGTAGGAGCGCTTCACGTCGACTACCTCGGTGAGGTACGCCCCGCAGTAGGCGGTGACCGACCGGCCCGGCTCGATGCGCAGCCGCACGCCCGGGTGCCTGTCGAGGACGTCCGCCAGGGCCTGGCCGTAGCCCTCCCAGTCGAACCGCGCGTCCGGGTCGGTGTAGTCGACGGTCATACCGCCGCCGACGTCGACCTCGGCCGCGTCGACCTCGGCCGCAGCCCAGCCGACAACGGCGGCGGCGACCGTCGCGGCGAGCGGTGCGTCCAGTCCGCTGGCCAGGTGGGCGTGGATTCCGCGTACGTCGATGCCGGCCGGCGGGCGGCGGGCGCACGCGATCGCGTCGGCCGGGTCCATGCCGAACGGGCTGGGTCCACCGCCCATGACAAGGCTCGCGCCCGGCGCGTCGACCGGCAGGTTCACCCGCAGCAGCACCTGGGCCGACCGGCCCGCCGCAGTGGCCAGCGCGCCGAGTCGCGCCAACTCGCTGGGTGACTCGACGTGGATGCGGTGCACCCCGGCGGCGAGAGCGGCGGCGAGGTCCGCGTCCGTCTTGCCCGGCCCGGCGTACGCGGCCGGCGCCCGTCCCGGCAGCACCTCGGCCAGCCTGCGCAGCTCACCCCGGCTGGCGGCCTCGAACCCGTCGACGATCGGGGCGAGGGTTCGCAGCACACCGGGATCCGGGTTGGCCTTGACCGCGTAGAGCAGCTCAACCGGCTGGGGCAGTGCCGCCCGGACGGCTCTGGCGTGCCCGGCCAGCGCGTCGAGGTCGTGAACGTAGACCGGTCGGGTCATCGTGGTCCACCCATCGGGTTCGGCACCGGCACGAACGGTGCGGCGCGGTCGGCGTCACGCCGCCACCGGACCAGCAGGTTCGCCTTGGCCAGCAGCGGTTCCCCGGTCAGCAGCGCCCGCAGCTCCGCCGGCTCACCGAGGTCGGCGGCCACCGCCTCGACGACGGCGCGCAGCTCCTGCCACAGCCGCCGTTCGACTCCCGGCCGGGCGTCGGCGAGGGCCCCGCTGATCCCACCGAGATGGTTGACGAACAGGCAGTAGACGATCCGGCGGTGGGCGGCCCGGGGACCGTAGCGGACCTGCGCCGGGACGCCGTCCGGCCAGCTGCCCCAACGGTCGGCGTCCAGCTTCACCCCCTCCAGGTCACGCAGCAGCATGCGTACCGGACGGCGATCCCGGTCGAGCACGACGACCACGTTCTGCAGGTGCGCCTCGTGCACGACGCCGTGACTGAGCCAACTGCGCAGCACCGCCGGCACCAGCAGGCCGACGTACGCGCGCCACCAGGCCACCGGATCCGGTGTCACCAGCGGCGTTGCGGCCAGCGCCGCCGCCAGCACCGGGATGTCCCCCGGACGCAGGTGCTGGCGAAGACCGTCGCGCAGGATCGTTCCGTACGCCTCGTCCGGGCCGGGGACGTCGACGGTGCGGTAGGCGGGCTCGGCGAGCAGCCCCACGCCGTCCGGCAGCGGCACCCGGGCCAGCAGGTCGGTCAGCGCCACCGCGCCGGTAAGTTCGTAGCGGGCGTTCTTGCGCAGGCAGTTGGTGATCCGCACGTGCAGGCTGGTCTTCACGAACAGGTCGGCCTCGGGGGCGTAGAGGGTTCGGACGCTCGCCGTGGGTCGTACCGGCACACCCGCCGCGCCCAGGTCGCGCAGCCGTGGGTGGGTGGGCGGGATCAGCGACAGCTGCCAGGGGTGTACCGGCAGGACGCGGTGCCCGCGCGGGGGCCGTGGCGGGTCGAGCGCGGCCACCAGCGGGTCGAACGGCCCGGCGTCGGCGATCAGGTCGTCCGGTACGGCCAGCCAGTGCAGCCGGAACGCGGTGCGCAGCTCGGGCGCGTACGCCCGCCAACTGTCCGGGTCACCGCTGCGCCACTTCGGGGTGGGGTGGTGCGGGTGGCCGAAGACCAACGACTGCTCGGAGTCGACGTACGCGTCGATGGCGGGCTCACCGGTGGGGGTCGGATCCTCGGCCGGTCGGTCGGCCAGCAGCCGGGCCACTGTGTCCCTGCTGGCCCGGACCTGCTCGGCGAACTCGACGTTGACCAGGCCGGTACGGGTGGTCAGTTCCGCCGCGACCAGGGCGGCCAGCCCGTCCGCGTCCAGGTCTTCCCACCGCCCGCCGCCGGTCCTGCGTTGGACCGGGCCGGTGTAGCGGTGCGCGCCGAGCGGCGAGGTGCGCGCGACCTCGCAGCGCACTGTGACGTCGAGGTGCCGCAGTAGCAGCCGTACGGCACCGTCGACAACTGTCGGGGTGCCGTCCGGCGGGGCCAGCTCGCGCAGCAGACAACCGAAGACGGCGTGGGCGGCGGCCAGGTCGGCGCGCTGACCGGTGTCGCTGGCCGGCCGGGAGCGCAACTGGGCGCTCGTCATCGTGTCTCCCGGAGGTAGTTCGGGCCGGTACGCAGGTAGTACTTGTTGATGTCGGCGCAGCCGAGTCGCTGTTTGGGCAGCAGGGTGCCGGCGGTGACCATCGCCTTGATGGGCAGCTGGGTGGCGTTCAGGACCCGCTCGGTGAAGGTCCGCACCGCCGGTCCGTCGCCCCAGCGGTCGCGGGCGGCGGCGAGCCGGGGCGCCAGCGCCTCGGCGGGTGTCGGCACGGGCAGCCCTCGGGCGGCCAGGGCCACCAGAGGCGCGGCGGCGGCAAGGTGCAGGGTGATGGTGGTGAACACGTCGGCCAACTCGTGCGGGTCGCGCGCCCACATCCGGTCGTCGTGCAGGGCGAGCCCGTTCGTGCCGGCGTGTCGCCTGTCGAGCCGGGCGCCGTCGTTGTCCTTGTAGAGCAGGCCGACAGTGCCGTCCGGGTGCACCAGCAGGTGGATGTTCTGCGGGTGCGCCTCCAGTGCGATCCCGTGGCGTAGCCAGAGGAAGACGTGCCAGTCGAGCAGCAGGTCCAGGTAGGACTCCAGCAGCGCGACGGGCCGCTGCGGGTTGATCCGTTCGAGGACCGTGCCCGCCACCGGGTCGGCTGCGGCGAGGGCCGCGACCGGCACCACCTGGACGCCGGCCAGGTCGCGCGGAAATCGGCGCAGCAGGAAACCGCGGTGCTCGTCGGCGTCGACGTGCGCCCACGTGCTCTCGTCGGCGTGCCGGATCCGACCGACGAAGCTGGGTTCGGCTGTGGCGATCCGGTCGAGCAGTGCGGCGACGGCCGCGCCGTCGGCGAGCGAGCCCGGTTGCAGCGTGCGTCGGTTGCGCGCACCGAGACTCGCGGTCGGCAGCGGCAGTTTGAGATGCAGGTACGGGTCGTGGTCGAGCGCCACCGTCCGCATGGAGAGGGTGGGGCGCACCGGGGTCACCGGCAGGTCGACCACCGGGAGCGCGTCGCGGGCCACCGTGATCGGATGCGCTGGCAGCAGCAGCTGATCCGGTCGCGGTGCGCGCGGCCACCACGACGGCAGCTCGCCCGCGAGCCGGACGTCCTCGGCCGGGGCGGCGTACCAGCGCAGCGCGAACCGTGGGGCGTGCTCCGGGGCGTACCGGAGCAGTTCGTCGTCGCGAAGACCGTGCCGGCACCGGTCGGTGGGGTAGACGGGGTGGCCTTGGTGGGCGGCGAGCACGTCGTCCAGGACCGCCGCCGGCAGGCCGGTCGGGGTGAGCGCGCGTTCGGCGGCCACCTCGGTGAGCACCCGCGCCCGGTTGCGGGCGGCGAGCCGTCGGGCCCCCAGGTCGGCGCGGCACTCGACGCCGAAGTCCCGCCAGCCGGCCTCGGCCTCGGCGTTGTCGCGCGGGGCGAGCAGCGTCAACAGTCCGTCCAGCGTCTCCGTACGCCGCAAGTCGCCGGCGCGGGTCACCAGCAGCACTGTCGGCGCGGCACTGCGCAGGGCCTGCTGGAACCCGTCCGCCCGGACCGGAATGCGCAGCAGACCAGCGGGGTGTGGCACCTGCCACCAGTCGGGTCCGTCCGGTCGGCCGGCGCTGCGCAGCCCGAGGTGGTCCTCGCGCAGCAGGGCGTCGAGCACCCGGGCGAAGACCTCCCGCTCACAGTCGTCGCTCACTCGACGATGGTCCACTGGAGGTCGTTGCGGAGGGCGGCCAGCGACTGCCGGACGGTGCCCTCGTCGGGGCCGATTCCGTGCAACACGGCGAGGTAGTCGCGGTTCGTGCCGGTGTGCTCGGCGGTGCGGCCCACCTCGCGCAGCGGACGGCAGCCCAGCCGGACGTCGCCGTGGACGGTGTCGAGGGGGCCCGGTGCGGCGACGAGTCGGCCGGACCGGTCCGCGCAGACGTACTCCACCTGGGCGTAGCGGTCGACGGTGTCGGGCAGGCCGAGGGCGGCCAGCGGCTCGCCGAGGTGCAGCCGGATGACGTACTCGAACAACGGCACACCGAGCAGTTCGGCGAGGATCAGGTCCATCCGGTCGCCGATGAGGCGGTAGTTCACCTCGATCAGCCGGACCCGGCCGTCGGAGACGACGTACTCGGTGTGACAGGCGCCGAAGCCGACCCCGAGCGCGTCGAGCCGCGCCCGCAGCTGGGTGCGCGCCTGCTCCGCCGGGGGCGACCAGGCGAGGCTCTCCTCGGTGAAGGTCGGCGGCGGGCCGAGACCGGTGCGCCATCCGCCGAGGGAGGCCAGCTCGGTGCCGTCGCCGAGGGTCTCGAAGGTTCGCAGCTCGCCGGCGAGGTACTCCTCGACCACCAGTGCCACGTCCGGCCGCCGGCCACGGATCTCGGCGACCCGGGCGACCAGCTCGGCGTGGTCGGCCACCAGGTACGCGTCCTCACTGGCCACCCCCTCGCGGGGTTTGAGCACCGCCGGGAACATGCCGGTCGGCACCTCCGGCGTGGCGCCGGGGTCGACGGTGACGGCGCGTACCAGATCGAGGCCCGCAGCGGCGATCGCCCGGCGGGCCGCGGCCTTGTCCTTGCAGAGACGGGCGGCGTCCGGGTCCTTGCCGGGCAGGCCGAGCTTTCGGGCGGCGATCGCGGTGGCCTCCTGGAGATGGTCGCTGTTGGACAGTAGCGCCACCGGTCGGGTGGGTGCCGCCGCCGCGACCACAGCGGCCGGGTCGCGGACCGCGCAGCGCGCCACCGGCACGGCGGCCGGCCATTCGGCGGGCCGGTCGGTCAGCACTGTGGCCGGCAGCCCGAGCGACGCCGCCGCCGGGAGGAACCCGTCCAGGACGGCGTCGGTGGGGTTGAGCGCGGTCAGGTAGAGCCGCATACCGCCTCCGTCGACTACCACGATGTGAGTATTAGGGTAGCCTACCCTTATTAGGAGGTTTTGGTGCGATCTGCCCGGTGTAGCAACCCGGCGGCGACCAGGCCACCGATCAACACCGCAGCCGCGCCCACCAACTGCCCCGTCTCCAGCGCCGAGGCGAAGGCGACAGTCACGACCTCCCGTTCGGTTCCTTCACCGGCGGCGGCGAGAGCCGCGGGAAACGACCCGGCACCGGCCAGGGCCGCCGGCAGCAGCGCCGCGAACCGGGCGTTCAGCACGGCACCCAGCACCGCGATGCCGAGGCTGCTGCCGACCTCGGTCATGGTGCCGTCGACACCCGCGCCCGCGCCGGCCTTCGCCGCCGGGATCGCGCTCATCACCGCCTCGACGATGGCCGGATTGGCAAGCGCGCAACCGACACCCATGACGAGCAGCCCGACCAGCAGCACCCCGTACCCGTCGGACGGGAAGAGGGTGACCAGCGCGAGACCGGCCGCGAGCAGCGTCATGCCAACGGCGATGGCGACCGCCAGGCCGAGCCGGCGGATCACACTCGCGACGACGCCACTGACATTGAGCAGCACGATGGACAGCGCGAAGGGCGCCATCCGCAGACCGGCCTCCCAGGCGGGATAACCCCTGACGAACTGGAGGTGCTGGGTGAGCAGGAACAGCGCGCCGGTCGCGCCGAACGTGATCAGCACGACGCCGGAGATCGCACCGACGAAGCGCCGGTCCCGGAAGAAGCGCATGTCCAGCATCGGGTGCGCGATCCGTCGCTCCCACCGCACGAAGATCCCGAGCAGGAGTACGCCGACAACCGCCGCGCCGATCACCTCCGTCGACGCCCACCCGCGCTCCGGCCCGGAGATGATCGCCCAGACGACAGCGGTCAGGCCGGCGGTGGAGAGCAGCGCGCCGAGCACGTCGAGTCGACCGCCGGCCGGCCCGCGGGACTCGGGGACCAGCGCACGACCGACGAACAGGCAGACCAGCACGATCGGCACGTTCATCAGGAAGATCGCGCCCCACGGCAGATGCGCGAGGATCGTGCCGCCGATCGGTGGCCCGATGGCGAAGCCCAACGCGCTGGTGGCGGCCCAGATGCCGATCGCCCGGGATCGCTCGGCGGCGTCGAAGACCTGCATCGCCACCGCGAGCGTCGCGGTGACCAGCAGCGCCCCACCGACGCCCATCCCGGCCCGCGCGGCGATCAACTGCCCGCTGGTGCTGGCCAGACCGGCGGCCAGCGAGCCGACCCCGAACAGGACCAGCCCGGCGAGCAGCATCCGACGACGGCCGTACCGGTCGGCGGCGCTACCTGCGGTGAGCAGCAACCCGGACAGCACCAACGCGTACGCGTTGATCATCCACTGCACCTCGGCGGTGCTGGCACCCAACTCGGTGGTGAGCACCGGCACCGCCACTGTCAGCACCGTGTTGTCCAACACCACCACCAGTTGCGCGACGCACAGCACGGCCAGGATGAGCCATCGCTGTGGCAGTCGTGCCGGTGTCGCGGTGTCGGTGGCCGGCTGGACGGTGGTCACGCCACCGCCTTGACGCCGTCCACTGCGGGCTGCTCGGTGGGCTGCTCGGCGGTCGGGCCGACGGCGGGGCCGGGCCGGTGCGGGAATCGCCGCTGGTGGGAGAGGCCGAGGGCGACCCCGGCGGCCACCAGCACGATGGCCGCGACAGCTACCGCCGGATAGCCGACCCGCTCGGCCGCCGCGAGACCGATGGACGCGGCCACGAACGAGCAGACCAGGCCGAACGACGACAGCACCGTGAAGTCGGTGCCGCCGGTGTCGGGCCGGGAGTAGTCCATGTTGACCGTGTAGAGCACGACGTTGGCGATGGTGTAGGCCACCATGAAGCAGCAGAGCGCGGCGACCGTCCCGCCCAGCGGAGCCCTGCCGTTCATCAGCGGCAGCAGCAACAACGTCGACACCGTGAGCGCCACGCCGCCGACCACCAGCACGCCACCGCGCCCGAACCGCCCGATCCCGAGACCCGCGACCAGGCCCGCCACGATGGCCGGGGCGCTGATCACCACGCCGGTGACGACGCCGATCCGACCCAACGACCACCCGGCGTCGACCAGCGCCGGGGTGACCAGGGCGTACGCCATGCCCGCACCGACGTACACCAGCGGCACCACACCGAAGGTCCACCACCGGCAGCCCGGCTGGCCGAACACCGACAGCAACGCCCGGTAGGCAGCGCCGATTCGTTCCACCCGATCGGTACGGGGAGGCTCCCGGAACCGCCACACCACCAGCAGACCGACCGCTGTCATCGCGGCCAGCAGGCCGATCGCCGGCACCCAGCCGAACTGGTCGTAGACCAGGACGCAGGCTCCACCACCGAGCAGGTTGCCGAGGTAGCTCGCGGCGACCTGGATGCCGTTGCCGGTGCCCCGGGCCGAGTCGGCCAGCATCCGGACCGCGACGGCGTCCACGGCGATGTCCTGGGTGGCCGAGAAGAACACGTACGCGGCGCAGATCGCGATGATCGGGCCGAGTGCGTCGGCCGGGCTGGCGAACGGCAGTAGCGCCAGCAGGGCGAGCACGAGGGCGGTCTGGAGCACGAGCAGCCAGGAGCGGTAGTGGCCGCGGTGCCGTGAGCCGTACCGGTCGAGGATCGGCGCCCAGAGGAACTTGATGGGCCAGATCAGGCCGACGATCTGCAACAGCGCCAGCGTGTCCAGCGAGGTACCACCGTCGCGCAGGATGGCGGTGAGCCCGACGGTGATGAAGCCGACGCCGAGGTACTGGGTGACGTACAGCGCGGTCAGGGTGCCGAGCCGGCCCTTCATGCCGCTTTCCAGTAGCCGAGGGAGGTCAGCCGGTCCTTGTCGACGCCCAGCGTCTTGCGCAGGTGTCGGGTGATGCCCCGGGTGGTGGCCGCCTCGCAGGCCACCCAGTAGTGGCCAGCGCCGCTGGTCGGCACTGCCGCGCAGACCGTGTCGACGAGATGCTGACCCGCGTCGCGCCTTGGCACCCAGGTGACGTCGTGGTGCGCCCGGGCCCGCAGCGCGAGTGCCTTCTCGCCCTCGTGGGCGTACTCCAGCCACACCGTCGCCGGAATGTCGGCACCGGCGTCGAGCAGACTGTTCACCGCAGGCAGCGAGGCCGCGTCGCCGACCAGGTAGAGGTGCTCGGGCGCGGGGTCGGGCAGCTCGAAGGCGCTGCCCTGCATCGTCGCGCTGATGGTGTCGCCGACCTTGGCCGTGGTGGCCCAGCGGGCCGCACAGCCGTCGTGGATGGCGAATTCGAGTGTGAATCGGCCGGTGGCCGGATCGGGGTCCACCAGCGTGTACGCGCGCTGGTGGGCCCTGCCGTCGTTGTCGAACCACAGCCGGATCCACATCGTGGGGTGCACCCCGCACGTCTCCAGCAGGCCGCCCCCGTCCAGGAGGAGCCGCTGGTAGTGCCCGTCGATCGACTCGGTGCTCAGGACGGTCAACTGAAAGTCCCGCCCTCCCATGGCCTTGAGGACCAGGGCCTCCCAGTTCCGTTTCACGCACCCCTCCAGGTAAGGTCATCCTTGGTTAGGGGAGGTTAACCTAAGTTGCGCCCCGGATGGAACAGAGGACAGCGCCCGATGACGTACCAGGAGAAGATCGCCGGTCTCGGCGAGCTGTCGTTGGTGACCGTGGACCCGGACCGGGACGCCGCCCTCTTGCACGGTTGGGTGACCCTGCCCCGCAACTCCTTCTGGGGCATGGGTTCGCACACCCTCGAAGAGGTCCGCGAGATCTACGCCTTTGTAAACAGTCTGCCCACGCACCACGCGTACCTGATCACCGTCGACGGGGAGCCGGTCGGCCTCTTCCAGAGCTATCAGCCCGAGGCGGACCCGGTCGGCGAGCGCTACCCCGTCCAGCCCGGCGACGTGGGGATGCACCTGCTGCTCAGCCCCGACCGACGCCTCGCCCGCAGCCTCACCAACGCGGCCGGCCCGGCCGTCGCCCGCTTCCTGTTCCGCGATCCGGCCGCGCAGCGGATCGTCGTGGAGCCGGACGTCCGCAACCACCTCGCCCTGCGCCGACTGGAGATCGAGGGCTTCACCTTCGACTCCGAGATCGACATGCCGGACAAGCGGGCCCAACTCGCGTTCCTGACCCGCGCCCGGTTCGCGGAGAGGCACCCGACGCCGGCCTGACCAGCGACGCAGCCGGCGACTGTCAGCCGTTGGCGTTCCAGAAGCCGACGAGGGTCGCGGTCCACCAGGCGAGCTGCGAGATCGTGGCGGCGGCGACGCCGGGCAGCAGGGCGGACCAGGGTGGGCGGCCCTGCACGGCCACGAGTCGATCCCGGACCCGGCCGAGGAACAGCCCGTTGACGCCGACCACGAGCACCGCCAGCAACTTGACCCAGACCAGCCCGGACGACGTGTCCGGTCCGAGGGCGGCCCCACTGGCGAGCAGACCCACCAGACCCAGCCAGATGAGCAGGTGCGCTCCGCGGGCGGCGGTCAGCACGGTGCCGAGCGGTTCCTGGCGCAGCAGCCAGCGGAGGCTGAACCAGTCCACCGTCAGCACCGCGCCGAAGCCCACCACGAGGCAGGTCAGGTGGCAGAAGAGGGCGACCATCCGCGCACCCGGAGAGAGGGTCACGTGCGGTGCGACGAGGATCGCGACCAGCCATCCGAGACTGACCGTCAGAACCGAGGCGACGATGGTGGCCCGGCCGGCGGCGCGACGGTGGCCGCCGCGCCAACCGGCCGCCGGCATCGGCATGACCGCGTCGGCCGGTGCCGCGCTGCGGGTCCGGTGCGTCGCGCGCCGCAAGGGGCGGACGGCGTCCGACGTGACGGCACGGTGGGCGGGACGGGACGCCCGGGACGGGGGGTGGACGTCGGTGTGCAGGTCAGACGTCCGCATCGGCCGGTCCTCTGGGCCGCATGTTCAGCCGCCCGGAGCGGCGGTGGGCGCGCCGGGCCGGTTGTCCAGCGTGTTCAGCTCGGCGGCCCGCGCCTGCTGGATCCGGCCGGCGAGCGCCTTCAGCTCCGGGCTTCCCCCGGCGGCCTGCTCGCCCCGGCACAGCACCACTGTCTGCGCGAGGTGCGCCCGGATCAGACCAGCCGCCCGGGACGACACCTCCGCGTCGGACGCGGCTCGTAGCTCGGCGAGGCTGGCCTCGGTGACCATGCCGGGCATCTGATGCCCCTCGTGGATGTTCAGCTCCGGCACGTTGCCCGCTGCCAACAGCCCACGCAGGTCCCGCAACTCCGCCTGATGGGCCTTCCGGACCTCGCCGAGGAGGGCCCGCAGCCACGGATCCGCCGGGCGGTTGTCGAGCTGGTCGATCAGCGCGAGCGCGCCCTCGTTCATCGGAATCAGCAGTTGGATGAAGGCGTCGTCGGTGCCGTTGAGCACCACCTGCGCGGTCGGCACCGCAGCGGTCGGCGACGCTGCTACCGACGACGCTGCTGGTGCCTGGTCGGTGCGGCCCCAGCCCTGACTGAGCCCGACGGCCAATGCTGTGGCGACCAGGGTCGCGACGACGCCGACCAGCCGCCCGGCCCGTACGCGACGCCCTCGGCGCACCACCATGATCTGCTCGTCCATCCGTTCGCCGGTGCTCAACGGGCGGCTTGGAACGCGCGGCCGACCACTGTCGCCTCGGTCCCGTCGCTGAACAACCCGGACCGGTCCTTTTCCGTGGCGGGTAGCCCGAACCAGGCGTAGCGCTGGAGGTAGGGGAGTTGGCCGAGCATGGCGGTGGCCGCCGTGAGGAAGGCCGCCTGCTGCTGCTGAGTGGGAAACTGCGAACCGCCCCCGGCGAAGCGGATCAGCGCGAACTCGGTCAGCCAGATCGGCTTCCGGTAGCGCTGGTAGACGGCCTGGAGGTACTGCCGGAGTTGGGCCACCGCAGTGGCGGTCGTGAAGTCGGCGCCGAACCAGTGCAGCGTGATGAAGTCCACCCGGTGGCCCCGGGCCTGCGCGCCGGTCATGAACCTGTCCAGCCAACCCTGCGGGTCCGGCCCGCCCCAGGCGACCGCCGGGCTGCCCAGTTTGCTGCCCGTCGCCATCAGCTGCGGCCACAGGTCCAACGCCTGCTCGACTGTCATGTTCGCCTGCTCGGGCATGTCCGGCTCGTTGAAGGTGAGCAGGTACGGCCCGGCGGCCTTGGCCCGTGCCAGCTCCGCGGCGGTGACGTTCTCCGCGCTGCGGATCATCGGCACGAACGTCGCACCGCGCGGCGTGCTGATCCCCGGGTGCTGGGTGCCCCAGGTGTAGTACCAGCCGGCCTTGGAGTTCGCCAACGCCTGACTCGCCCCGGCGAAGTTCCACACCCCGACGCCCTTGCGGGCGGAGCTGACCGCCGGCGCGACCGCAGCCTTCGACGAGGGCCGTGCGCTCGGCGAGGGCGCGACGCTCGGGGCGGCGACGGCGGTGGGCGCGGCAGACGGCGGCGCCGCCCACAAGGGTGCGGACGGCTCGTCCGGCAGGATCACCACCGCCATGGTGATGGCCAGGACGGCGGCGGCCACACCGGCGGCGAGGGACGGTACGAGGCCACGGGGCCGGTTCACCGCGAGGTCGACGACGCTCGGGCCGCCGCCCGCATCGGTGGGCACCGCGCCCGGTGGGGTCGACCCGGCGGCGGGTCCGGCCGTCGGGCCAGGCGGCGCGACGGCCTGCGCGGCGGCTGCCGGGGTGGCCGCGCTCGGCAGGTGGGCGCCGAGACCCGCCGGCAGCGGCAGCAACGGCATACCGGCGAGCAGCCGATCGATCGGCAGCAGGGTGGTGCCCAGCCGTCCGCAGAACGCGCAGTCGCGGACGTGTCGAGCCAGTCGCTTGCGCCACAGCGAGCTGGGCGTGCCGTCCCACTCGGCGGTCACGGCTCCCAGGTCCGGGCAGCCGGGGCGGGCGCGGAGCGCGCGTACGACGCCGCGGGCGCTCTGGATCTGCTCCTTCATCCGGTGGATCCGCACCGCGACGTGCCCGGGTGACAGCCCGAGCGCGTCGGCGACCTCGTTCCGGGTGATCTCGCCGGTCTCCTCCAGCCACCACAGCGAGAGCAGTTCCTGGTCGTCCGGGTCGAGCCAGCGGGTCGCCTCGGCGACCTCGCGTCGTTGGTCGGTGAGGCCGAGCCGGAGGATGGTCATCCCCGCGAAGTCGGAGGCGGGGTCGGGCACGTTGTGGATCGCGTCGAGACCGGCATCGCGGTTGAGCGCGACACGCCGGCGCGTCTCCCAGTCACGCACCTGGCGGATGGTGATCGCCACCAGCCAGGACCGGTATGCCGCCGGGTCGTTGAGCGCGGGCAGGTACCGGATCACCCGTACCAACGTCTCCTGGACCACGTCGTCGACGTCGGCGTGCCCGCGCAGCGCACGCCCGACGATGTTGTAGACCAGCGGGAGCGAGGCCGCGACGACGTCGTCGAGAGCGCGCTGGTCGCCCTGCCGGGCCGCGACGACCAACCCGACATCGGGCAGTGCTCGACCGGCTGACGACATGGGTCTCACTCCTTGGATGCTGATCCGCGCGGCGCCCACGCTGGGTGTGCTGACCGCCCTCAAGATCGGAGACTCGCGGCAGCGGGTGGGATTACAGAATTCCCGGGCCGCCGGCTCGCCACAAGCGAGACGGGTCCGTCGCCGGCGCATATGTGGTGGCGGTGGCGGGTATGGTGCGGGGTGTCGGTGTCGCCGGGCGCTCGCCCGTGCACAGGACACCAGCATTCGGGCGCCAGCGTGTGCGCCGAAGCGTCACCAGGTCGCACGGCCGACGTTGCCGAGGCCCCAGACGCACCCCTTTCGTAGAGACAGGATCCCTGCATGACATCGAACGACAACGGTCGACCCGCCCTGTTCCTCGCCACGTCCCACGGTGACGTGCTGGACGGACCGGCGGTGACCTTCGACAGCAGCGAGGAGGCCATGCGGCGACTGCGCCACCCGTTCGCGGTGAAGCCGGCCCAGCCGGCCACGACCGCTGTCGACGCCTTGGATCAGCGCGGCTGATCCCCGCCAGCTCCCTCCCTAAACGCCTAGCCTCATACTTTCGGCTAGAAAATAATCGGTCTTTCGGGTAGTGTCCGGGTCATCAAGTGAACGACATGACGCGGTGGCGAGGCCCGTGCTCGTGGCCTTGCGACAGCGCACCTTCGCCCGTACGTGCGCCCCGGCGGCAGCCGGTTCGGAGACTCTTCCGGTCGACTCGATCGACGGGCCTGCGGGAAGGACCACCCACATGGCCACCATCGTCGACAACGCCAGCAGCGCCACCAGCGCCGATCAGCGGAGCAGCGAGCAGAGCCCGGATGACCTCCTCGCCGCCTTGGCGGCGACCCCGGCGGACGATCCCCGCCGCCCGGCAGTGCGGGACCGCGCCATCGAGGCGTGGCTGCCGCTCGCCCGGCACCTGGCGCGCCGCTACGGCGGGCGCGGCGCACCCGACGACGACCTGGCCCAGACCGCCTTCGTCGGGCTCATCAAGGCCGTGGACAACTTCGACCACGACCGAGGTGTCGACTTCAGCGGGTACGCCATTCCCACAATCATCGGCGAGATCAAGCGGTACTTCCGGGACCGCACCTGGGCGGTGCGGGTGCCCCGCCGCCTCCAGGAGCTGCGCCTGTCGATCAGCGCGGCGAACAGCGCCCTTACCCAGACCCTCGGCCGCTCGCCGACCGTCGCCGACATCGCGTCCCACCTCGACGTGACCGAGGAGACCGTGCTGGAAGGGCTGGAGGGCGCGCGCGCCTACCGGGCCACGTCTCTGTCCACCCCGACCGGGGCTGACGGCAGCCGGGAGCTCGGGGACACCCTCGGCGACGACGACCGCGCTTTCGACCTCGTCGAGATCCGCGTCGCCCTCGGCCCGGCCCTCGCCACGCTGCCGGCACGCGAGCGCCAGATCCTGAGCCTGCGCTTCCACGGCAACCTGACCCAGGCCCAGATCGCCGAGCGGATCGGCGTCTCACAGATGCACGTGTCCCGGCTGATCACCCGCTCGCTGGCCGCGCTGCGCCTCCAGCTCAACCCGGACATCGCTGCCTGAGCCCGATCAGAGTTGGATGACGTGGCCCACCCGTGGCGGCGTACGACCGGCGAGAACCTCGAGCCACGCGTGTCGCAGCGCCTCCGGCCCGGCACCCACCCGAACGTCCAGCCACCCGCTCACCACCGCGGCGAAGCGTTGCCACGCCTCGGTGAACCGCTGGTCGAGGCCGTCGCGGCCCCAGTCGTGGCTGCGCTTGCGCATCTGCACCGGCGCGAAGAACACCTCCTCGGCGGCGGCGGCGTTCGGCGTCTGGTTGGTGAGCCCGACCGCGATGTCCCGGACGAGCCGATCGCCGAGGCGTCGACGCACTGCGGCACGGGTCGAGGGTGCCCCGGACAGGTCGAGATAGACCGTCGGGACCACGTCGAGGGCGTCGATGTCGTCGTACGACACGACCTCGTCGTAGCAGCCGAGCGACCGGGTGAACGCCAGGTTGCTTGGCGAGGTGAGACCGACCAGGCGCGGCCCACGCCCGTTCAGCTCGAACGCTGCGGCGTACGCGGTCTTGCTCGACGCCGACGACACCAGCAGCGCGTCGGCACCGTAGAAGTCGTTGTCGACGACCTGGTCGGCCAGCATGAACGAGGTGAAGAACAGCGGACGGAACAGGATCAGCAGATCTTCCTGGTCGCGCTGGTACGCCGGGTCGCCGGTGGTCGACCGGTACGCGTTGTACGGCGACGGCAGTTCGGCCCGGTGCGGGCTCGCCTCGCGGAACCCGGACGCGTCCACCCGGTCCGGCCGCACCACGAGGTGACCGGCGGGCGGCAGGTAGCCGTAGATCCGTTGCCCTACCTCGACACCGGCCACCGCCGAGGCGACCACCTCGGCGAAGCCCCAGAGCGGCGGCAGGCCCCACTGCGGCCCGAGGCCCTGGGCGGCCGGCGGAAAGAACTGCCAGTACCGCATCGGGTCGCCGAGCACCGCGTAGGTCACGTTGTTGGCGGTGAGGCCGACGCGGTCCACGCGCAGCAGCGCCTCACCGTCGGCCAGGGCGGGGGTGGAGCCATCGACGAGCGTGGTCTGCCCGAGGTCGTCACGCGCCACGGCGAAGGTCCATGAGTCAGCCATGAGGTGACGCTAGACAGCCTCGCAATCGGAGACAAGTGCACTGGGAGTGCAAAATCCCACTGCGCCCGGTCAGTGTCGGAGCGCGGCGAGGTCGCGGAGGTGCGCGAGCGGCAGGTGCGGTGGCCGCCACTCCACGAACAGGGCGGTGGCGTCGTCATCGAGTTGGTCGTCCTGGTAGCCGACGACCGCGCGGACCAGGCGACGCATCGTCTCCGGGCTGGGCAACCCGTCGTTCAGGGCGCGGTTGACGAAGTCGACGAGCCGGTCCAACCCGAACTGCTCCCCCTCCGCGCTACGGGCGTCGGTGATGCCGTCGGTGTAGGCGAGAATGCGGTCGCCCGGGTGCAAATTCTCCACGTGCACCCGCGGTCGGCGAGGGGACAGGTGACCCAGGCCCAGCGGCAACACGGTCGGCCCGGGTAGCTCCCGAACTGCCTTGCCGTCACGCAGCAACATCGCACCGGGATGCCCAGCGTTGATCATGCTGAGCTGGCCGGTCTGGCGGTCCAACTCGATGAGCAACCCGGTCGCGAAGAAGTTCGGGTGCTCGGAGCGCACCCACCGGTCGATGCTGATCGCCGTGTCGACCAGGTCGAGGCCACACCGACGGGCATTGCGGTACGCGCTGACCACCAGCGAGGCCAGGGTGCTCGCCTTGATGCCGTGCCCGCAGGTGTCGAAGAGCCCGACGCTGAGCACGTCGTCGTTCAACGCGTAGTCGAAGATGTCGCCGCCGACGTCGTAGCACGGTTCGAGGATGGCGGTGACCACCAGGTCGTCGGTGGCGAAGGTCAGCGGCGGGAGCAGGCCCCACACGATCTCGGCCGCGACCTGCATCGGCATCCGCCGCCGCATCCGCTCGACCACGTCACCGTAGAGCCGGCGGTTGACCAGGATCTGGGCGACGTTGACCGCCACCTCCCAGGCCGGAGCGTCCATCGTCTCGTCGGCGGCGGCCGGGGAGACGATCTCCAGTACGCCCATCCGCTCACACCCGAGCAGCAGTGGCACCCAGACCCGGTCCGGGTTGTCGGGCGCGCGCTGGATGGCGAGGGTGGTGAAGGCCCGACCGGCGAGCGTCGTCTCGATCGGCAACTGATCCCGGTCGAGTCCCGCGCCGAGCAGCGGCACGAGGAGGGTCTGCGTGTAGTCGGCCAGATAGATCACGATCTCGCTGGCATCGAGAGCGGGCGCCGCACGGGCGACCAGTTGCGACACCTCGTCCGGGCCACCCCGGGGCGCGTTGAGCTGCAACCAACGCACCACCTCGCCGATGTCGGCCATGCTTCACCTCCCCCTGTCCAGCGGTGAGGCTACCCCGCCCCAGCGCATTCTCCGCCCGCCTCGACCATCGCGCTGAGGAGCGCGGACAGCGGCACGGTGGCGAATCCCACTCGCGCGTCACTCGCCCCGTACGGCACCCACAACTCACCGTCGTGCACGAGCGCGCCGCAGGAGTACACGACGTTCGGCACGTACCCGTCCCGGTCGTCCTCGTCGGGTGCGAGAAGCGCACCAGGCAGGTGAGCGACGACCCGCTCGGGTGTGTGCAGGTCGAGCAGGAGCGCACCGATCGCGTACCGACGCATCGGCCCGACGCCGTGGGTGAGCACGAGCCAGCCGACGTCGGTCTCGATCGGTGATCCGCAGTTGCCGACCTGGATCAATTCCCAGCTCTCGCCCGGTGCGTGCAACGGGGTCGGGGCCTGCCAGCGGCTCTCGCCGTCCAGGGCGGTCAGGCCGATGGTCTCGCCGTCGGCGCGGCACAGTGCCAGGTGCCGGCCGCCGACGGTACGCGGGAACAGCGCGAGCCCCTTGTTGCGGGCACCCGGTCCGCGCATCGGGGTCATCTCGAACCGGCGCAGGTCGTCGCTGGCCAGCGCCCGGGTGGCGATGTTCCGGCCGTCGTAGGCGGTGTAGGTGGCCCGGTACACCGGCCCGGATTCATCGACGAAGCGGACGAACCGGGCGTCCTCCATGCCGTTGCTCTCCGCCGGGGTCGCCGGCCACAGCACCCGTTGGTGCAGGACCGTGTCCGCGGGGAAGGCCGTGGCGTAGCTACCGGCGTTGGTGCGACGAAGTTGTTCGACGGTCCCCAACCCGGTGCTGCGGGAGAGCAGATCGGGTGGCAGGGTGCCGAGCACCCGCTCGAAGGCGGCCTCGTCGTACCACTCGGGCAACGCGTCCAGCACCGTGGCCGCGACCTCGTTGTCGCACTCCTCCTCGGCCAGGCCGGCAACGAGCAGGTCCCGGCGGTGCCGTACGCCCATCCGCTGCCCGACGACCAACGGCCCGGCCCGGTCGGCGATCGTGAGCTGTTCCCCTGGTCCGACGATCGCGGTGGCGAAACCGATCGAGGACACGTGGCCCTCCCCTACCTGGCGCAGGCTGATGGCGACGCGCAGCTGCCCCGGGCCGAGACCGCTCTGGTCCGGGTGGACCACCATCGACGGGTTGCACAGGGCGGCGGCCTCGACTGCGTACTCGTGGCTGAAGTAGGCGCCGACCAGCAGCCGGCTGTTCGGTGAGAGGTCCCGGGCCCGCGCGGCGCGGTGCCGGACCAGCTCGTAGTGGTGCTGGAAAGTGCCAGCCAGGTCGCGGTGCCGGGCGCCGAACCGGTCGAACGTGTCCCGCAACAGCCGGCCGGTCTCCTCGTCGTCGAGGTGCGCGACCCGGTCGATGAGCGCCCGCGCGCGGTTACGTACCACCGCGGCGTCCTCACCCGGTACGAAGAGCTTGACGATGACACGGCGTGGGTCCGGGGTGAGAGTGACGTCCTGCCGGACGGCCAGACTCCCTGTCACGACCACCGCCGGGCGTGCTGCAGCGTGGAGATGAGCGCGAGGGTGGACTCGGCGCCCTGGTTGAGGTTGGGCCCGTGCGCGGTCAGCCCGTCGTAGCCACCGCCGGTCGCCGGATCCCACATCGGCGTGCCGAGGTCGTTGTCGCCGAGGAACCATCCGACCGCCTGCCGCACCCCGTTGTCCCACTCCGGGTCACCGGTGACAGTGGCCGCCGTGGCACAGGCATCGGCGAGGGCGGCGACCTCGATCGGCTGCTGGTCGTGGTGCAGCCGTACGGCGCCGCGCCGCCAACCCCCGGCGGGTACGACCGACAGCCGTCCGTCGCGGAGCTGGACATCGCGCAGCCAGGTCAACATGCGCAGGCCATCGTCGAGAGGTGGGCCACCCTCGCGAAGCTGACTCGCGGCGATGACCACTTCGGCGAGGGCGGCACTCGCGTACGTCAGCTCCTGCCGTGGCCACGGCCACCCCCGATCGGAGGCCGGCGGGCCGATCGTGCTGGCCGCGTCCGCCAGCAGGGACGCGGCGGCGACGTGGCCCGGATGACGGCGAAGCACCTCGGCCGCGCCCAGACCGGCGAAGGCCATCGTGTGCGGGGCCTTGGCTCGGCGGGTGGCGCCCCGGCTGAAGGCGACCAGCGCCTCCTCGCGTACCCATGGGGCGGGGCTGCGGGCGACGGCAGTGCCCAGGCCCCACAGAGCTCGACCCCACCAGTCGCCGAGCCCTGGTTCGTCGACCCAACGCCGGTCGTACCCGAGCCGGTTGCGGAACGCTCCGCCGGCGTCCTGTGCGTGGGTCAGGAACGCCAGGTATCCCTCCGCCAGCCGGAGCAGTTCCTCGCTCGGCTCCGGCTCGCGGCTGACGACCAGCAGGCCGCGGGCCACGTCGTCGGTGCAGTAACCATGCTCACGCCGGACGATGGCGTGCCGTGCGTGCTCGAACAGACCGGTGTCATCGCTGAGCCGAGCCAGGTGCGCGAAGCTCGGCGCGGGTGCCGTCACCCAGCGCCCACGCGTCGACGTCCGGGGGCGTCCGGTGGTCGCCGTCACGCCGGCACGGCGCTGACGGCGGGTGAGCGGGCGTCGACGAGCTCTTCGGCGAGGGCGCCGTAGCGGGCCGCCACCGCAGGCCAACGCAGGTGCGCGGCCAGCGGGCGAACCCGTCCGGCCAACCGGGCGGTCAGGCCCGGTTCGGTCAGGACCCGCCGGATCGCCTTGGCCAGTGCCGTCGGGTTCTGGTGGGGTACGACCAGACCGGGCCCACCGGTCAGCAGCTCGACGGCGTGCGGGAACGCCGTCGCCACGACGGGCACTCCGGCGGCCACCGCTTCGATGAGCACCCCGGAGGTGACCTGTTCGCGGGAGTCGTAGGGCAGGACGACCACGTCGGCGGAGCGGATCAACCGGCCCAGCGCCTCCTGGTCGTGGTAGACGTCCTGGTAGTCGACGGCGTGCGCGACGCCCAGCTGGGCACCGAGCTGGTGCAGCCCCGCCCGGTACACCTCACCGTGGTGCTCGATCACCTTCGGGTGGGTCCGCCCCGCCACCGTGTAGGTCGGAGTCGGTTCCAGATCCTGCAACCGCGCGAGGGCCCGCAACGACCACTCGATGCCCTTGCCCGGCCCGAGCAGCCCCCAGGTCAGCAGGTGCGGGCGGGTACGCCGGTCGACGGGTACGCCGGCAAGCTCGGCCGCGCCGTGCGGGATAACCGTCACCTTGCCCGCTGGCACGGCGTATCCGACGAGCAGCCGGTCGCGGGCCGTGTCGGTCATCGTGACGACCGCCCCGGCGGTCGCCACGATCTGCTCCAACAGGGATTTCTGCCGGGCCGAGGGCTGGCTGAGCACTGTGTGCAGAACCACGATGCTCGGCACGCTGAGCCGCCGCAGCAACGGCAGGACCTCCTCGCCGTCGGTGCCGGGGTAGATGCCGTACTCGTGCTGGACGATCGCCACGTCGTACGCGTTCAGAGCGGCCGCCGCCTCCCGCCAGCCGGCCGGGTTACGCGCCGACCAGGTGTGCACGACCCCGGGTACGGGTCGCTGGTCGTCGCCCTGATCGGTGACCCGGACGATGCCGCTGCGGGTGCCGTCGGCGGTCAACTGGGCGGCGAGGGCCGCGTTGAAGGTGGCCAGTCCGCACCGGGTCGGTGGGTGGGTGCTGAGGAATCCGTAGCTGAGCATGAACATCGGGCCTTCCGGTTGTCGGCCACCGCAGGAGTACGAGTGAGCCTCACGCGGGGACGGCGCACGCCGGTCAGCGTGTGTGACCGGCGGAACGGAGAGCGGTGCAGTTCAGTCAGTTGCGGACGAGATTGTCGTAGACGGCGAGATAGTCGGTGACCATCCGGTCCGCGCTGAAGCGCTTCAGAGCCCGCGCCCGACACTGCACCCGATCGAGGCCGGCGACCCGGGTGATCGCTTCGACGGCCTGGTCGACGGTGGAGACGAGGAGACCTGTCACCCCTTCGTCGACGACCTCGGGCATGGAGCCTCGCTTGTAGGCGACGACCGGGGTGCCACAGACCATCGATTCCACCACCGACAGCCCGAACGGCTCGTCGAAGGCGATCGGGTGCAGCAGTGCGGTGCTGTCACCCAGTACCTCGGCACGCCGTCGCGGACCCACCGACCCGAGGAAGGCGACCTGGTCGCCGTCGATGTGCGGGGCCACCTGTTCGGCGAAGTACCGCTCGTCCTGGACGATCCCGCAGATGGTGAGGGGCCGGCCGGCGCGGCGGGCGATCTCGATCGCGGTGTGGGTGCCCTTGTCCGGGTGGATCCGGCCGAAGGCGGCCAGCCCAGGACCGGCCTTGTTGGTGAACGGCAGTCCGGCGACATCGACGCCGTGGTAGACCGTGGCCACGTAGTCCAGCTCCGGCGCCCGGTCGGCGTCGGAGATCGACACGTACGACGAGCGGGCTCGGCCATAGGCGGGCAGGATCCCCGCGCCGGAGAAACCGTGCACTGTGGTCAGCAGCGGCGCGCGGCAGTGTTCCGCGAACGCCAGCGGCAGCCAGTCCAGGTGACTGTGCACGAGGTCGAACTGCGCCGAGCGGGCCATCGCGTGGGAGACGTGCATCGCCTCCCACACCCGACCGTCCAGGTCCGGGTCGTCCGCGTACCCCCGTGGGCAGACTCCGTCGAGCTGGGCGGACGTGACGGAGTCCAGTGTCGCGAAGAGCGTCACGTCGATCCCGCGGCTGACCAGCCCTTCGGCGAGCAAGCCGGTCACCTGCTCCCACGGGCCGTAGTGATGTGGGGGCGTACGCCAGGCGACCGGTCCGACCAGCGCAACCCTCAAGGGGAAGACGACGCGTCGACGAGATCAGCTGGGTTGAGGTTCAGGGTGGCGAGCAGCCCTGAGTGCTTGGCCGGGTCCACCTGCTCGGGCAGTTCGCGCTCGACCCAGGCGGCCCGGGCCACCTGACCCCGGTCGCGAAGTGCGGCGACGATCCGATCCCTGGCGATCCTCATCTGGTACTCCCTAGTTAAGGCGTTCGGAACAATTCGCACGGAGGGTGTACCCAGGTGCGCGCGTCGGGCAACCGACCGCCGGACACCGACGACGCGGCGCCGGTCGGTCGGGACGCGGTCTGCGATCAGCCGACACGACCGGTACGTCGCGGCGATGGAGAAGATGAGCGGTAACGCCCCTGGCGGGCTGGTGGCGACGGCGTCTGGCGGCCACCGGGGTCCCGGGCGACATGTTCACCGTACGCCCTCGCGGCGGTCCGCCGCACCAGCCCTGGACGGGCCGGAGGTCAGGGCTCCAGCACCACCTTGCCGGCCCGGGTGCGGTTCTCGGCGAACACCAGTGCCGCGGAGACCTCGCTGAGCGGATAGCGGGCGGCGATCTGCGGCACGATCACTCCCTGCCGCAGCAGGTCGAACACGATGCCGAGATCGGTGCGCAGGCGACGGCGGAACGCGGCGCGCCGGGTGAGCTGGCCGGCCCAGAAGTTGTAGAAGCCGGCCCGGTGGCCGTTGGGCAGCGCGTTCCAGGTGTAGAGGCGGGTCAACAGCTTCACGAAGACCCACACGACCGACTGCCCGGTGCCGACGGCGGCGGCATTGCCGTAGACGACCAGCTTGCCGCCGGGGGCGAGCAGGGCGTACGAGGTGCGTACGCCCGGGCCGGCCACCGGGTCGAAGACGGCGTCGACGCCACCCGGCGACAGCTCGCGGACCCGCGCGGCCATGTCCGGGTCGCGGTAGTCGAGCGGTTCGACGCCGAGTGCGCGCAGCCCGGCGTGGTGCCGCTCGGCGGCGGTGCCGATGACTCGCAGGCCGAGGTGTCGGCCGAGTTGGACGAGCACGCTCCCGACGCCGCCGTTCGCGCCGTGCACGAGGATGGTCTGTCCGGCCGTCAAGTCGGCGTCCCGCAGCATCTGCCAGGCGGTCACCCCGTTGACGACGACGGTCTCGGCCGCGGCAGGGTCCAGACCCACGGGTACGGCAGCCAGGGCATCGATGTCGACAAGCGCGTGCGTGGCCCAGGCACCGGTCTTGGTGACCGCCGCCACCCTGGTGCCGACCAGTGCGTCGTCGCCGCCGGGACCGACCTCCCGGACGGTGCCGACGAGGTCGTAGCCGGGCACGAACGGGAACTTCGGCTGGCCGGGGTAGAGGGCGTGGCGCATCTGCTGCTCGGCGAACGAGATGCCGGTGGCCTCGACCTCGACGAGCGCCTGCCCCCGGGCGGGCACGGGCATCGCGCGCCGGTGCAGCAGGAGGCCGTCGGGCTCGACCACGCCGGGCAGTACCACTTCGGTGATCGTCGTTTCGGTGGTCATCGAGGTTCTCCCTTGTTTGTAAGTGCGCACTCACACACTTGTTGGACCGAAAGATTGGGCCGCCGTAGCGGCCCAGCGTCGGGGTCGGTCAGGGGTGGCGAATGCCGGCGGTCAGGGCTCGGGCCCAGGGCTCAGGGACCTGCTCCAGGCCGGCGGTCACGATCAGGTGGCACAACTGGCCGTACGCGAAGAACTGCTGCACCTGCGCGTCGCTGGCCCGGGCCCGACTCTGCACGAAGGTCGCGACCCGCCGGTAGCCGGCCCGCACCGCCTCGGCGACCTCCGGGATGTCCGTGACGGCCTGCGCCTGCACCTGGAAGAGCAGCAGGTCGCGATCGGCGATCAACTCCGCGTAGGCACCGCCCATGGCGTCGAGGACCCCCTCCGGGCTGTCACCCCGGGCGCGCTCCGCACCCGCCTCGATCGCGTCGGCGATCCGGTCGAAACACGCCCCGGCCGCCGCCACGAACAAGCCGAGCTTCCCGGAGAAGAGCCGGAAGACGTACGCCTCGGAGATGCCGGCGGCGGCGGCCACGGCGGTGACCGGGGTGGCGTGGAAGCCGGCGCGCGCGAACACCGACACGGCGGTGTTCAGGACGGTGACCCGGCGGGCCTCGGCAGTGGATCGCATGTTTGTAAGTGTGCACTCACAAACAAGGGTCGTCAAGTCGCTCGGTTTGTCAGGGTGCGATGCGCAGCAGCCGGATCGCATTGTCGTCGTAGTCACCGAAGCGGTACCGGAGACCGGCGAACGGGCTGCCGGGGAAGTCGCCGGTGATCGTCGTGGTCACGACGGTGCCGGTGGCAGTGACCTCGACGTCGGTGATCTCGTACGACACCAGCGGCACGGCACGACGCCACGCACGGATGGCCTGGATGCCCCGGTGCTCGGTCGACTCGTCCTCGACCACGGCGTCCTCGGCGAAGAGGGCGAAGTAGTCCTCGGAGTCGGGCTGGCCGGCGAGCTCGAAGTAGCGGCGGATGATGGCCGGTGCGGCCTGGGTGGCGGTCATGGTTGGCGTCCTCCCTGGACGTTGTGAAGATCAGGTCAGACCGTCGGGATGGTGCCGCCGTCGATGACGTGTTCGGCGCCGACGATCGCCGAGGCACGCTCGGAGACCAGGAAGGCCACCAGGTCGGCGACCTCCTCCGGCCGCGCCGGGCGGCCGAGCGGGATCCCACCCAGCGAGTCCATCAACTGCCCCAGGGCGGTGTCGCGGTCGACACCACTCCCCACGGCGAGGCGGTCGACGAGCGCGTCGGCGGCGGTGGTCTGGATGAAGCCGGGTGCCACGCTGTTCACCCGGATGCCGTACGGAGCGAGTTCGTTGGCCAAACCCTTGCTGTACGCGGTCAGCGCCGCCTTGGCCGCCGCGTACCCCAGGGTGGCCTGGTACATCGGCTTGCGCCGCTGAATCGAGGTGAGATGCACGATCGCGCCGGCGCGCTTTTCGATCATTGACGGAACGAGGCGCCGGTCCAGGCGTACCGCGCCGAGGAGATTGAGGTTCAGCTCGTCCATCCAGGCCTGCTCGGTGAGCGCGGCGAAACCACCGGACGGAGCGTGCGACCCACCGACGACGTGCACGACGATGTCCGCGCCCCCCTCGGCGAGCAGGCGTTCGGCCACCGTCCCCGCGCCGTCGACGCTCGACGTGTCGGCGGCGATGAACCGATCGGCGAACTCGTACCCCGCCGGCTCACTGCGGGCGCTGACCCACACGTCCGCCCCGACCTCGCGCAGCCGGGCGGCGATCGCCGCGCCGGCCCCCTTCGTACCTCCGGTCACCAGCGCGCGGCGACCGTGCAGTGAGTCCCGCTGGGACATCTGTTACTCCTGTCTGGGCAGCATGAAGCGGCAGTCGTATAGTTACTGCTGAAACAGCAGCTACTAACTTCGACACTAGCACCTACTCGGGAGAGGGCACAGTTGTGGCCGGGAAGATCCGCTTGGAGGACCGCGAATGCCCGCTGTCGAGCGCGCTCGGCCACGTGGGCGAGTGGTGGACGCTGTTGATCCTGCACGACGCCTTCGACGGCTACACCCGGTTCGACCAGTTCCAGGCCAACCTGGGCGTCTCGTCCAGCATCCTGACCAGCCGGCTGAAGACCCTCACCGGTCAGGGGTTGCTCGAACGACGCCGTTACCAGACCAGGCCCGACCGTTACGAGTACGTCCTCACCGACCTCGGCCGCAGCCTGCGGCCCGTCGTCGTCGCCCTCGCCGCCTGGGGTAACTCACGCCTCGAGCCGAGCGAGCGCAGCATGATCCTCGTCGACCGGACCACAGGGGTGGAGGCCGACCCGGTGATCGTGGACCGCCGCACCGGTCGCCCGCTCGACGACGCCGACTTCGTGTTCGCCGCCGGCCCGGCCGCCAGCGAGACCATGCGCAAACGCTACGAGCACATCCCCACCCGGGTTACCCCGCAGCGGCCCTGACCGGCTCACTCCAGCGGATGGAGGCGGGCCGGGTCGCCGGGGCGGAGGCTGTCCGGCACGTCGTCGGCGCTGCTGGCGGCGATCGAGCCGAGCAGCGCCAACGAGCGGGCGGACTCCGTACCGGGCTCGGCGTGGTAGATCACCAGCAGCTGCCCGTCGGCGCCCGCCACCGCGAGCTTGTCGCAGTACAGGTCGAGATCGCCCACCTCGGGGTGGTGCAGCCGGCTGACGATGCCCTCCCGCCGACGCACCTCGTGGCGCGCCCACAGTTGCCGAAAGCAGTCGCTCTTGAGTGACAACTCGCCCACCAGCGCCGTCAACCGTGGGTCGTCGGTGGCCCCGCCCGAGTCGGCACGCATCTGCCCCACGACGCTCTGCATCGCCTGCCGCCAGTCGCGGAACAGCTCCCGCTCGGCCTCGTCCAGGAACACCGCCAGGAGTCGGTTGGCGCCCGGGGCGAGATTCGGCGACAGCGCCCTCGCCATCGGGTTCGACGCCAGGATGTCGAGGTAGCGATTCTGCACGAAGGCCGGCATGGAGAGCTGCCGCAGCAGGTGCAGGATGCTGGCCGGCACCCGCTCGGCGGCCGGTCGGGCCGCCCGGCGCGACCGCGCACGGCTCAACCCGATCATGTACGCGGTCGCCTCCGGATCCAGCCGCAGCACCCCGGCGAGGGCATCGAGGACCTGCACCGAAGGGTGCCGCTCGCGACCCTGCTCCAATCGGAGGTAGTAGTCGGCGCTGATGCCGGCCAGCATCGCCACCTCCTCACGCCGCAGGCCCGGCACCCGGCGCAGGCCAACGCCCGGGCCGAGCCCGACGTCCTCGGGCCGGGTCTGCTCCCGGCGGGCACGCAGGAAGTCGCCGAGCGGGTTCGTTGCGTCCATGCCACCGACGGTAGATCGCCGGGCGGCCCGGTGACTGGCTGTGTCACTACCAGGAACAGCTCGCCCTGCCGCCTGGGCGGCTGCCGGCGGACAGTCGTCGAAGGGCCGGTTCCGAACGGCCGCAGATGTCATGACGACTACGGACAGAGGATGAGATGAGCGAGAACCTTCCCGGCGGTGCCCTCACCCCCGCTGACGGCCTCACCCTGAGCCGGATGGGCTACGGGGCGATGCAGTTGGCCGGCCCGGGTGTCTTCGGCCCGCCCCGCGACCGCGAGCAGGCGCTCGCCGTGCTCCGCGAGGCCGTCGACCTGGGCGTCCGCCACATCGACACCAGCGACTTCTACGGACCCGTCGTGGTCAACGAGCTGATCCGCGAGGCGCTCCACCCGTACCCCCAGGGTTTGCACCTGGTCACCAAGGTCGGCGCGCGCCGCGGCGCCGACCGCTCCTGGATCCCGGCTCTGGAGCCGGACGACCTCAAGGCCCAGGTACGGGAGAACCTGGAACACCTCGGCCTGGACGTGCTCGACGTGGTCAACCTGCGGGTAGGCATGGCCGAGGGCACCGGCGACGCGCCACTCGGTGCGCAGTTCGCCGCCCTGGCGGAGCTGCGGCAGGAGGGCCTGATCCGGCACCTCGGGCTCAGCAACGTGACGCTCGACCAGCTCGACGAGGCGCAGGCCATCGCGCCGGTGGTCACCGTGCAGAACCTCTACAACCTCGCGAACCGGCAGGACGACGCCCTTCTCGACCGGTGCGCGGAGGAGAACATCGCGTTCGCGTCGTTCTTCCCGCTCGGCGGGTTCACGCCGTTGCAGTCCGACACGCTCGACGGCGTGGCCGCCCGACTGGGTGCCTCACCGCAGCAGGTAGCCCTCGCCTGGCTGCTCCAGCGCTCCCCCACCACAGTGCTGATCCCCGGCACCTCCAGCCTGGCGCACCTGCGGGAGAACATGGCGGCGGCCGACCTGAAACTGCCGACCGACGCCGTCGACGAGTTGGACGCGTTGGCTTCCTGACTAGTGCTGGTGCGGCCGGTTGCGGATCAGGGTGAGCGCCAGCACTGCGGTGACGAGGAAGACGACGCCGTTGACCCGCAACCCCGCCTGGACACCGGAGGTCAGCGCCTCGGCGATCGCCGCCCGGACCGGGTCGGGCAGCGGTTGGCCGCCGTTGGCGCCGGAGGCCACCGCTGCCTGCACGGCGGTACGGGTGGGTTCGCCGATCTGGTGCGCGGCGAGCCGGTCCGGCAGGTCGGCCACCATCGTGGTGGTGAGGAGAGTGCCGAGCACTGACGAACCGAGCACCGAGCCGACCTGTCGGGCGGCGTTGACCGCGCCGGAGGCCATGCCGGCCTGGGCGGGCGCGACGCTGGCCAATGCCGCCGCCGTCGCCGGGGCCACCACCAGACCGCTGGCCGCGCCGAACAATGCGAACAGCGCCCAGCGGTCACCGAACGACGTGGTCGGCCCCTGGTTGGCCAACCCGAAGCTGGCCACCGCACCGAGGACCAGGCCGAGGGTCAACGGCGCCTTGAATCCGGTACGACGAATCGCGCGCCCGGCACCGAAGGCGACCAGCACGTACGCGCCGAAGAGCACCAACATGCGCCAGCCGGTGTCCAGCGGGCTGAGCGCCTGGGCACGTTCGTGGAAGAGGACCAGCAGGATCGCCACGCCGGTGAAGCCGAACAGCGACACCGCGCCGACGACCATGACGGCGCTGAACGACCGGGACCGGAACAGCCGCACGTCGAGCATTGGCGCGTTGGCCCGCAGTTCGACCAGCACGAACGCGACAAGTGCGACGACCGCGACGACCCAGGCCGTCGACACCACCGGGTTGGTGTAGCCGACCTTGCCGCCCTGGATCAGCGCGTAGACGGCGGCCGCGATGGCGACGGTGCCCAGTAGCAGGCCGGGCACGTCGAGTCGGGCGGCGCTCGGCCGGGACTCGGCCACCCCGACGATGGCGACGACGAGGGTGACCAGACCCAGCGCGATCGTCGACAGGTAGACGCTGTGCCACTGGTAGTGCCGCAGCAGGGTGCCGGCGATGAGCGGGCCGATCGCGAGGCCGATGCCGGAGGCCGCCGACCACGCGGTGATGACCTCGGTCCGTCGGTGCGGATCGGTGAAGGTCGCGCCGAGGATCGCCAGGCTGTTCGGCAGGATCAGGGCTCCGCCGAGGCCCGCGACCAACTGTCCGACGATCACCCATGCGACGGTCGGAGCGCCAGCCACGACGGTTGCGCCGACGATCATCGCGACGACCCCGGCGCCGAACATGCGCTTACGCCCGTAGCGGCTGCCCAGGGTGGCCGCGGACAGCACGGCGCTCGCCACCATCAGGGTGTAGGCGCTGGGGATCCAGACCAGAGTGGTGGGGTCGACCCGCAGGTCCTGCTGGATCGTGGTCAACGCGGAGACCGTCGCGGTGATCTGCAGGAACGTGATCATCGCGCCCAGGCACATGGCGATCAGGGTCACCGCGCGGGAGCCGCGCAAGGATGAGCGGGCGACGGCGGCCGACCCGGGTGCCGCCGGTCCTGGTGGGGTCTTCCCGGGTGGGGTTGGGGCCGTGGCGCTGGTGGTCACTGAAGATCCTTCAGGCTGGTGGTCTGACTTGCGTATGCTGAAGTCAGCTCGACCCAGTGAAGCACCTGACTAGCCTCCATGCAAGTCAGGTACGCTGGAGGCATGGAGGACCTACGAGACGATCGCGATTCCTGGACGAGCGAAAACTGCTCGGTGGCCCGGGCGATGGACATCGTGGGCAGCAGGTCAACGGTCCTGATCATGCGCGAGGCCCTGCTCGGCACGCGCCGCTTCGACGACTTCGTCCGCCGGGTCGGCGTCGGCGAGCCCGCCATGGCGGCCCGCCTCAAGGAGATGGTCGCCGCCGAACTGCTCGAACGAATTCCCTACCGGGAGCCCGGGCAGCGCACCCGCCACGAGTACCAACTCACCCGCAAGGGCCGCGAACTCCTGCCCGTCATCACCGCACTGCGCAACTGGGGCGACACCTGGGCCGCCACCGACACCGGCCCGTCCGTCGTCGCCACCCACCACGACTGCGGCGAGCCGATCCGCGCGGTGCTCCGCTGCGCCGCCGGCCATGAGATCGCCGACGGCGACATCGACATCATCGCCGGCCCGGGCCTCGTCCGGCGCGACTGACGCTCCGGCCAACGACCACGCTCCGAAGCGACACTGCCGACAGGCTGCCCTGCCCTGCCCTGCCAGCTACACGTTGCCTGCCGCGAAGCAATCGATCATGATGACTGAAAGTGTCGTACACCTGTTCTAGTGTCGGGCCATGGTCGAGGAGTTGGCGCTGGCAGACGACGCCGTCGCCGCCTGCGTCGACGCCGCCGCCTGGGCCCTGCCGGAGCACGACCTGATCGCCGCGCTCGATGCCGCGCACCGCTTGGAGCAACGGCTCGCCGCCGTCAAACTCGCTCTGGTCCGCGAGCTCGACGGCCGCGGCACGCCCCGGGCGCAGGGCGCCTCCTGCACTGGGGTCTGGCTCCGCGAGCGACTGCGGCTGACCGTTCCCGCCGCCCGACGCCTCGTCGACCTCTCCACGGCCCTCGACACCGGCAACCCCGGCATCCGACAAGCGCTGGCTGATGGCGCCATCAGCCTGGACCAGGCCCGGGTCATCGCCGACACCCTCGACACCGTGAACAGGTCGGCCGACGCCGAGACCGCCGACAAAGCAGTCGGTGTGCTCGTCGGCTGGGCCGCACAATTCGACCCCACCCACCTGCGCAAACTCGGCACCCGCATCCTCGACCACGTCGCCCCCGACATCGCCGACGCCGCCACCCAAGCCGCACTCGACGCCGAACACCGCCGCGCCACCCGCGACCGCCACCTCACCCTCTCCGAACAGACCGACGGTCGCCTCCGACTCACCGGCACCCTCGACACCGAAACCGCCGGCCTACTCCGCGCCGCCATCGACCCACTGACCGCACCATCCGGCCCCGACGACACCCGCTCCCCCGGACAACGCCGCCACGACGCCCTCGCCGACATCTGCCGACTCGCCCTCCGAACCGGCGAACTGCCCGACAGCGGCGGCGACTCCGCCCAGATCGTCATCACCACCAACTACGACGGGCTGACCCGGCAGCTGTCGACCGGGGCGCTCGACATCGGCCTAGAACTCACCCCAGGCACGGTGCGCCGGCTCGCCTGTGACGCCGCTATCCTGCCGGCCGTCCTCGGCGGGACCGGTCAGGTCCTCGACGTGGGTCGACAACGCCGCCTCATCACCGGGCCACTGCGCCGCGCCCTCGTCATCCGCGACCGCGGCTGCGCCTTCCCCGGCTGTGACCGACCACCCCGCTGGTGCCACGCCCACCACATCCACCACTGGGCCGACGGCGGCACCACCAACCTCGACAACGCCGTCCTCCTCTGCGGCCACCACCACCGACACGTCCACCAGGCCGACTGGGTCGTCCGGCTCGGCGACGACGGACACCCCGAGTTCATCCCACCCGCCTGGCTCGACCCCGAACAACTCCCCCGCCGCAACCACTACCACCGACGAACGTAAGAGCAGCCAGCCAACGCCCGCGCAGCCCTTCAAGCCGGGCAACCACATGCGCGCGTTCCGGGCGACGGGCTCGCTCCCGGTGGCCGGGGTCGGGCCGGGGCTGCGCTTCACCCGCTCGACGGGACACAGGCGCCGCTCCGCGCTTGACGACGCGGGCTAGGCAGATGCGTCCGTTCCTACACCGCGCCTAGCCGCTCTGCCTGGGCGATGGCGCACGTACTGCTCCGGGTGCTCGGCCACGCGGAGAGCCGCCCGACCGCACGCCTGTGGAACTCCGAGCAACCGCGCACCTGACCCACGGCTTGACCAGCCGCGCCGTGGATTGTCTGGATGGGACGGACGATGGCCGGGTGGCGGCAACGCCGAGGAGGGCGCCGGCAGTGCCGAGGGACGCGACGACGTGGAGGTGGCCGAACGGGCGCTGCGGGAGGTGGTGGCCGACGCTCGGCGGGTCGGTGCGATCTGGCCGCTGGTGCAGGCGCTCTCGGCGCTGGCCCGGCTCAGAGTGGCCGGGCGTCCGGACGAGCCCGTCCGGTACGCGGCGGAGGCGCTGGCCGACCAGGCCGCCGCCTGGGTCCCCCCGTGGGACGGCCCGGCACGGATGGTGCAGGTGGCGGGCCGTCGGTAGACGGCCCGCCACCTGGATCAGAGGGTGACCTGGTGCACCCGGTCGTCGACACCGCGTACCGCCAGCCAGGCGCTGCCGTTGGCACCGGCGGCGGCTCCGGGAGCACCCCGGAACGCGTCGGTGGCGAACTCACCGCGTCGGAACCAGCCGCCCCAGGCGCCGTCGGCCAGGTTGCGCTGCCAGAGCCGGTTGTCGGCGGCCAGCGCGAACAGGTAGACCCGGCCGGAGGTGGCGAGCAGTGTCGGGCTGCCGCTGGTGGTGCCGCCCAGGTTGGTCCAGGCCGACCAGGTGGTGCCGGTCCGGCTGCTCCACCACACCTCGTCGGTGCGGCTGCGGACCGCCACGTGCAGCACGCCGGCGTCGTCGACGACAGCGCTCGGCCGACCGTAGAACGGCCGATTCTCGGGAGCCCCGACGCCGGTCCAGCCGGCGTTCGGCGTACGCGACCAGAGCTTGCCGTCGGCGCCGCGGGCGACGAGGGTCCACTGCGTCGGGTTGGTCCACGCCACCGTCGGCGCGTCGGTCAGCGTGCCACCGAGGCTGCGCCACGGTCCCCAGCTACCGGCCACGTAACTGCGCTGCCAGGTGGCGTTGTCGGTGCCGCGGACGAAGACGTCGAGCCGCCCGTCGGCGGAGCCGTACGCCGCCGGCTGGCCGAGGATCCGGCCGCCCACCGGGCCGCCGAGCGAGGTCCAGTGCGCGCCCCACGTCGTACCGGTGCGGGTGTTGACGGCCAGCGCACCGGAAGCGTCGCGGACGAAGGCGGTGGCGTGGGTGTCGTCCACCCGGACCAGCGCCGGGCTGGCGCTGGCGGTGCCACCGAGGTCGGCGCCGGCGACCTGGTCGGTGCCGGTCAGGCCGAGCATGGCCACCCCGTGCGCCGGCACCTCGACGGTGTACGAGCCGGTGAACGGCTGTACGCCCGGGCTGCCCGGTTTGGCGTCCACGTTGGAGCGGGACCACAGGTCACGGACCCTGACCGACCCGCCGAGGGCGACGTCGGCGAAGTTCACTGTGATCTGCTGGGCGGTGTCGTGCCGGTTGAGCAGCGCGACCGCCCGCTTTCCGGAGCCGGTGAGCACCTTGCTCCACACCTGCGCGTCGGTGCCGGTGTCGGCGACCTTGACGCCCTGCCGGACCAGCGGGTCCTGGTCCACCGCGATGATCTCCGGGTTGGTCAGCGCCGAGATCATCTCCTTCGGCAGGCCCCGCGGGTCGGAGCCGATCACCAGCGGCGCGGCCATGATGGCCCACATGCCGAGCTGCGTCTTGGACTCGTCAAGGCTCAACTCGTACCCGCCGTCGGGCAGTGGACGCATCGGCAGCAGGTAGTCCGGGTCGTTGTAGTGCCCCGGTCCGGTGGCCGCCGGGTGGTACGCGTTGACGTCCATGTTGCGCAGCACCCACGGGTACGCCCACTGCGGAGTCGGGTCGGTGAGCCCCACGTCCGTGTAGGTCCGCCAGGAGTCGGCGATGGTGGGCGCGTACGTGTAGCTCCAGGTGGAGAGCTGCTCCGGGGGGTACGGGCCGCCGCCCCAGTCCGAGCTGACCGGGTTGCAGATGTTGAGCAGCATCGGTCGGGGCGACTGGCGTACCGCCTCGGCCAGTTCCCGGAAGGTGGTCTCCGGGTCGAGGCCGGCGGCCCGGCCGCAGAGCCAGTCGGCCTTCAGCGCGTCGAAGCCCCAGCCGGCGAACTGGGCGATGTCCGCCCGGTAGTGGCCGTTGCTGCCGAGCCCACACTGTCCCGGCAGGTACGGGCCGGCGTCGGTGTAGATGCCGGCCTTCATCCCCTTGCTGTGGATGTACGCGGCCAGCGCGGCCATTCCACCGGGGAAGCGGGCCGGGTCGGCGACGAGCTGACCGGCGTCGTTGCGGGGGGTGGGCGCGGCCCAGTTGCCGTCGATCCACACGTAGGTGTAGCCGGCGTCCCGTAGACCACTGGTGACCATGTAGTCGGTCACCGACCGTACTTCGGCCTCGGTGGGGTCGCCACCGAGACCGAAGTAGGTGTTCCAGCCCTGGTAGGGCGTCGGGGCGAGGCCGCTGTTGAAGAAGGCCGGCGCGCCCTGGTCCTCGGCGCCGGTGGCCGGCGGGGCGTGACCGGGGCGGCCGGGCCCGTGGCCGGCCCGTGGTGGGTCGGCGGGGGGTGGGCCGGCCATCGCCGGCATCGGGCTGGCCAGGCCCAGGCCGAGCACGGCCAGGGCAGCGGTCAGCTGTCGGTTCAGGCGCATGGAGGTACTCCTGTCCCTCGGGGGTGGGGGTGGTGGTGCTCCGATCTCAGTCGCGGGTCAGCACGATGAGGTCGGCGTCGTGGGTCGCGCTCCACTGCACGGGCAGGCCGACGGTGGCGAGGTGGCTGCCGGAGTAGTGCCGATCGCCGTGCGAGTAACGGGCCGCCGGGTCGAGGCCGCGCAGGGGCAACCGGACCGGGCGGGACGGAAGCAGCCCGGCGCCGTCGAGCCGGCCGGTGTGCCAGGCCAGCACGACGACCTGGTTCTCGTCCGGCGCGGTGTACTGCACCGCACAGCGGGCCTGGTCGGGGCCACCGATCAGGTGCACCTCGCCGCGCGTGACGACGTCCCGGATGTCCTTGTAGCGGGTGATCCAGCCGGCCGCCTCGGCCCGCTCGGCGGGGGTCCACGCCCGGATGTCCGCGCCGATGCCGAGCACACCGGCCATCGCCAGGACGAATCGGAACGCCAACGACCGGGGACGGGCGTCGAACAGGCCGGGCGCGTCGGTGACCCAGGAGCTGAGCAGGTGTGGGGCGTTGGCGTGCAGGAAGCCGTACTGGATGGCCAGCCGGTCCAGCGGGCCGGTGTTGTCGCTGGGCCAGAAGACGTCGGCCCGGGCGGCCATCGCCAGGTCGGTCCGCGCGCCCCCGCCGGCGCACGCCTCGATCAGCACACCGGGATGGTCCCGGCGCAACCGCTCGTAGATCCGGTGCAGGTTGGCGACGTGCGCGCCGTCCAGGTCGAGCGGGCCCGACCCGCCGGACCGACCCGGCTCGGTACGCGGCCTGTTGAAGTCCCACTTCAGGTAGTCGATGTCGTACCGGCGCAGCAGGCCGTCGACTGTGGAGTGAACGAACTCGGCGACCTCCGACCGGCCCAGGTCGAGCAGGTACTGGTTGCGGACCGGGGTGAGCGGCCGGCCGTCGACGGAGTAGACCCAGTCCGGGTGCTCGGCGTACAGGGACGACTTAGGGTTGACGCACTCCGGCTCGACCCAGAGCCCGAAGTTCAGCCCGAGCGCGCGGACGTCGGCGATGAACGTGTCGAACCCGGCCGGGAACTTCGCCGGGTCGGGCGTCCAGTCGCCCAGCCCGGCGGTGTCGTCGTCGCGGCCCACGAACCAGCCGTCGTCCACGACGAACGTCTCCACGCCCAGCTCGGCGGCGATCCGGGCGAGCGCGAGCTGACTCTGCGCCTCGACCGCGAAGTAGGTCGCCTCCCAGGAGTTGTAGAGCACCGGGCGGGGGCTGAGCCGGTCGGCGGCCAGCAACCGCTGGTGGGTGTGCCAGACCCGGGCCAGCCCGTCCAGGCCGTCCGGGCTGTACGCCCCGGTGGCCACCGGCAGTGTCAGGCGCTCGCCGGCGGCCAACTCCAGCGGGCCGTCGACCAGCTGACGGCCGACCCGGACCCGGGTCAGGCCGCCGGTGTCCCGCTCGGCGCTGATCTCCCACGAGCCGGTCCAGGCCAGCGCCATCCCCCACGTCGGACCGGCCGGCTCGGCGGTGTCGCGCACGGCCAGCCACGGCACGTGCAGATGCCCGGGTACGCCCTGGGAGCTGCCGATGCTGAACGTGCCGTGGCCCAGCTCGACGTGGGAGAGCTGGAACTCCTGCTCCCACTGGCCCCACTGGTGGCTGAGCAGCGCGCCGTGCGGCGTCGGTACGCAGAACCCGCCCGATCCGGCCCGGACGACCCGCAGCGCGCCGGTGCCGTCGTTGGTCAGGTCGACCCACCGCTGCACCACGTCGGTGCCGACGGGCACCCGGTAGTGCACCGTGGCGTGCAGCCCGGTGACCTGGTCGGCGAACTCGACGGCCAGCTCCCGCTGGTCGGCGTCGATCCGCGCGTCGGTGTGCACGAAGCCCACCCGGCGCTGCCCGTTGGAGGTTTCGATCACCAGGTCGGCGCCGGTGAACGGGCGGTCGGCGTCGGTGGCGTACTCGATGGGGGCCGCGTCCCCGGCGGTGAGGAAGGGGACCGGGCCGTCGTAGGCGACCGGCGAGGGCCCGTCGGAGACGCCGTGCGGCCCCCACGCGACGAGTTCCAGCCAGCGACCGTGCGCGGGCACCCGCACTGTGTACTCGGTGTGCGTGCCGCGCAGCGTCCAGCGCTGCCCGGCCTCGGCGGTCACTTGACCGCTCCGAGCGCCAGGCCGGAGACGAAGTGCCGCTGGAAGCGGAGGAACACCGCGACGGTGGGCACGGCCGCGATGACAGTACCGGCGGCGATGACGTTCCAGGACGAGACGAACTGGCCCTGGAGGGCGAGCAGCGCCGGGGTGACCGGCATGTTGTCATCGGTACGCAGCACGGTGATCGCCCAGAGCAGGTCGTTGAAGATCCAGGTGAACGACAGCGCCCCGAGAGCGGCCAACGCGGGCCGGGTCAGCGGCAGCATCACCTTTGTGAAGATCTGTGCCGTGCCGGCGCCGTCGATGGTGGCCGCCTCCTGGATCTCTCCCGGCAGGTCCCGCATGAAGCCGTGCAGGACGAACGTGTAGAAGCCGAGCCCGAAGCCGACCTGCACCGCGATCAACGCCCAGAGCGTGTCGTACAGGCCGGTCAGCTCGCTGAACTTGGCCACCGGGATGAGCAGGATCTGCGGTGGGAGCAGGTTGCCGGCGAGCATCAGCAGCAGGATCGTGCGCCGTCCGGGGATCCGGAAGCGACTCAGCGCGAACGCGGCCATCGCGGCCAGCCCCAGGCTCAGCGCCACCGACGGGACGGTGACCAGCATGCTGTTGATCAGCGCCCGCAGCTCGCCGCCGTCGGTCCACGCCTGCCGGTAGGTGTCCAGTGTGAACGACCGGGGCAGGCTGCCCACACCGTGCGCGGCGATGTCGTCGAACGACCGGGTGGACATCACCACCACCCAGAGCACCGGGCCCAGCCAGAGCAGCGAGAGCAGGATCATGCCGGTGTGGAAGGCCCCGGTACGGAGCTTGTTCATGACGCTTCCTCCCGGAACGCGCGGACCAGGTAGCCGAGGATGACGGCCAGCGCGAGCACGAAGATCACGACAGCGATCGCCGAGGCGTAGCCCAGCCGCAGGCTCTGGAACGCGGTCGAGTACATGTAGGTGCTGAGCAGCTCCGACGAGTGGTACGGCCCGCCCTTGGTCAGCGACCAGACGATGTCGAACGAGCGCAATGAGTCGATCACGATGACCGACAGCACCACTGCGTTGACCCCCTTGAGCTGGGGAATCGTGACGTGTCGTAGCCGCTGCCAGGAGTTGGCGCCGTCCACCCGGGCCGCCTCGTGCAGCGCCGGGTCGATCGCCTTCAACCCGGCCAGGAACAGCACCATCACGTACCCGATCTGCCGCCACAGCGCGGGCAGGATCACCGCATACAGGGCGGTCTGCGGGTCGGCGAGCCAGGGCCGGATCAGCTGCTCCAGGCCGACGGCCCGCAGCAGCGTGTCGGCGATGCCGTCGGGCTGGTAGAAGACCCGCCAGACCAGTGCGGTCACCACCAGCGAGAACACCACCGGGGTGAACAGCGCGGCCCGGTAGAAGCCGACAAAACGCCGTTCCTTCTGCAGGACGAGCGCCATGCCGAACCCGCCCAGCACGGAGAGGCCGCCGAAGAGCACCAGCCAGATCACCGTGTTGACCAGCGCACCCCGGAAGGTGGCGTCGCCGGCCAGCTCGACGTAGTTGTCGGTGCCGACGAAGGTCGGCGGTGTCATCCCGTCCCAGCGGGTGAGGGAGAACCAGAAGCCCTGGATCGCCGGCCAGAAGACCCAGACGCTCTCGACCGCGAACGGCACGAGGACGAACGCCACCAGCAGCGGCGACAGTCGAGCCGACCGTCGCCGCCGCCGGGTGGGGGTGACCGACGTCGTGGAGATCGTTGCTGTCACGTCAGCCCTTGAAGACCTTCTCGGCGCCGGCCTGCCACTCCCGCAGGATCGCGTCGATCTGGTCCGGCTTGTCGATGAACTTGGTCAGCGCGGTGTCCGCGGTCGGCTGGAGCGCGTCGCTGGAGTCGCGGTTGAAGAACTGGGTCAGCTCCTTGGCCTCGTCCAGCATCGCCTTGCCCTTGACCACCAGCGGCGAGTCCGACGCCTTGGCCCTGGGGTTGGCCGGCAGCACGATGCCGGAGCTGGCCTTGACGTACGCCTCCTGGGCCTCGACCCCGGAGAGGTAGCTGAGCAGGGCCTTGGTGCCGGTCGGGTTGGCGGTCTTCGCGCTGGCGAAGAAGCCGTCGGTCGGCGCCTCCTCGGCCAGCGGCACCGCCGGATCGATGATCGGGAACCGGAAGAAGTCCAGGTCGCCGAGCGCGTCCTTGGGTGCGGCGTCGGCGAAGAACGTGCCGATCAGGAACATGCCGGTCTTGCCGGCCAGCAGCGCGGTGGTCGCCTCCTGGAACGGGTACGCCTTGCCCTTGGGATCGAAGTAGGGCAGGGCCTCGCGCCAGCGGGTGAAGACCGCCTTGACCTTCGGGTCGTCGAAGCGCTGCTTGCCGGCGAGCAGCTCGCGGTGGAACGGCGCGCCGTTGATCCGGATGTTCAGGTAGTCGAACCAGGCCGAGGCCACCCACGGGGTGTCGCCGAGGCCGATGCCGATCGGCGGGACGCCCTTGCTCTTCAGCGTCTCGCACAGCGCCAGGAACTCGGTCCAGGTCTTCGGCTCCTGCACGCCCCACTTGGCGAAGTTGGACTTGCGGTAGAAGAAGCCCCACCAGTAGTTGTTCATCGGCACGAAGATCTGCTTGCCGCTGGCGTCGGTGGAGAGCGTGCGTAACGACTGGGGGTAGTCGTCCAGTGACTTCCACACGTCCGAGACGTCCAGCAGCAGGTTCTTGCTGGCGTAGTCGTTGGCGACCGAGCCCGCGTACCAGGTGTAGAGGTCCGGTGGGTTGGCCGAGGTCAGGTAGGTCGGCAGCTGGGTCCGGAAGGTCTCCGAGGCGATCGTGTTGAGACTCGCCGTGCCCTTGCCCTGCGCGTTGAAGGTCTCGATCAGCTTCTCCATCGCCGCCTTGGCCTGCGGCGAGGAGAGGTTGGACTGGATGGTGACCGCGCCCGAGCCGTTGCTCGTCGTCGGCCCGCTGGCGGAGCTGGCGCACGCGCTGAGGAACGAGCTGGCGCCGAGCGCGCCCAGTCCGGCGAGCCCAAGGTGGCCAAGGAATCGCCGGCGACCGGGGTCGAAGTCGCTCACGGAGGTATCCCTTCCTTTACGACACTCAGCGTCACCACGCGATGTGTCGTCCATGTGAATGCTGTGACGAGAAGGTTGCATCGGCCGTCGCCGACTGTCAAGATATCTTCGTAATTAATGATTAGACGAGACCAAGGCGAGGGTCAGGTGGATCAGCTTATGCGTCGGCTTGAGGGCAAGAACGCGCTGGTCACCGGTGCGATGGGTGGGATCGGCACGGCCATCGCCCGGCGACTCGCCGCCGAAGGAGCAGCTGTCGCGCTGCTCGACGTGGCCGATCCGGCCCCACTGGCCGAGCAACTGACAGCGCGCGGCGACCGAGCACTGTCCGTAGTGGGCGATGTCAGCGACGAGGCCGACTGGACGGCAACCGTGAGCGCCGTACGGGACCGCCTCGGCCCGGTCGACATCCTGGTCAGCACCGCGTACGCCGTCCGGGTCGCCCCGGCGCACGAGACCAGCCGGCAGTCCTGGGACCACCAGCTCGGCGTCAGCCTCACCGGCTCCTTCCTCGGCGTCCGCGCCTGCCTTGACGACCTGCGGGCACGCTCCGGCGCGGTGGTGCTGATCTCCTCGGTGCACGCGCTGGTCGGGTTGCCCGGCCGGCCCGCGTACGCGGCGGCCAAGGGCGGCCTGGTCGCGCTCGGCCGCCAACTCGCCGTCGAGTACGGCCCGCAGGTCCGGGTCAACACAGTGCTGCCCGGGCCGATCCTCACCGCCGCCTGGGCCGACGTGTCCGAAGAGGACCGCCGGCGCAGCATCGCGGAGACCGTCGCGAAGCGCTTCGGCACACCGGACGAGGTGGCCGCCACTGTCGCCTTCCTCGCCTCGCCGGACGCCGCCTACATCACCGGCGCGAGCCTCGTGGTGGACGGTGGCTGGACAGCGGTGAAAGCCTCGGCCTGAGAGATCGATACCGACCAGCGAAAAGGCCAGGAGCATTGGCACAGTACGCACGCCGCGGCGTCCACGGGCAGACCGTCGAAGCGATCGCCCGTCGCATCCTCACCGGCGAGATCGCCGCCGGCGCGACACTGAACATCGTCGCGTTGCAGGAGGAGTTCGACGTCAGTCTCACGGCGCTCCGCGAGGCGCTGAAGGTCCTCTCGGCCAAGGGCATCGTCGACGCCCGGCAGAAGCGCGGCACCTTCGTCCGACCCCGTGCGGACTGGAACCTGCTCGACGGTGACGTGATCCGCTGGCAGTTCGCCGAGGGCACCGACCAGCGGTTGCTCGACCAACTGCACGAGGTGCGCGCCATCATCGAGCCGGCCGCCGCACGCCTGGCCGCCACCCGCGCCACCGAGGACGACCTGACCGCCCTCGACCGGGCGCTGGCCGAGATGGCCCAGGCCAACGGTGATCCCGCCGCCGCCATCGCCGCCGACCTCGCCTTCCACCGTGCGCTGCTCACCGCCACCCACAACGAGCTGCTGGAGCGGATGGAGGTGGTGATGGAGACCGGGCTCGCCGAACGGGACCGGCTGGTGCACGGTGGCAGCCCGCACGACGACCCGGTGCCCAGCCACCGCGCGGTGGTCGACGCGCTGCGCGACCGGGACGAGACGGCGGCCGAGACCGCTATGCGTCAGTTGCTGGACAAGGCCGTCCGCGACGTCGAGAAGGCACGGGGACGAAGGGGCAGTCAGTGAAGATCGAGCGGATCGAGACCTTCCTGGTCGCGCCACGGTGGTTGTTCTGCCGGGTGGAGACCGACGACGGGCTGGTCGGGTGGGGTGAGCCGGTGGTCGAGGGCCGCGCCGAGGTGGTGCGCAGCGCGGTCGAGGTGCTCTCCGAGTATCTGATCGGTGCGGACCCGCTGCGCATCGAGCAGCACTGGCAGGTGCTCACCAAGGGCGGCTTCTACCGGGGCGGCCCGATCCTCTCCAGCGCGGTCGCCGGCCTCGACCAGGCGCTCTGGGACATCGCCGGTCAGGCGTACGGCGCGCCGGTGCACGCGCTGCTCGGCGGGCACGTGCGCGACCGGGTACGGATCTACTCGTGGATCGGCGGCGACGAACCCGGCGAGGTGGCCGACGCCGCCGCCGCGCAGATCGCCGCCGGCCTCACCGGGGTCAAGATGAACGCCTGCGGGCGTCTCTCGCCGATCCCCACCTCGGCCGAAGTGGACGCGGTCATCGGCCGGGTGGCCGCCGCCCGTGAGGTGCTCGGCCCCGACCGGGACATCGCCGTGGACTTCCACGGTCGCGCCGGAATGGCCGCCGTCCGCCGGGTCCTGCCCGAGCTGGCCGCCCTGCGCCCGTTCTTCGTGGAGGAGCCGGTCCTGCCCGACCAGGCTCACCACCTGCGCGACATCGTCGCCAGCACGCCGATCCCGGTGGCCACCGGCGAGCGGCTCTACGGCCGGTCCGAGTTCCTCGGCCCGTTGCAGGCCGGGGTCGCAGTGGTCCAACCGGACCTGTCGCACGCCGGTGGCATCTCCGAGGTCCGCCGGATCGCCGCGCTGGCCGAGACGTACGGCGCGCTGCTCGCCCCGCACTGCCCGCTCGGCCCGATCTCCCTGGCGGCCAGCCTCCAGGTGGCCTTCGCGACGCCGAACTTCCTGATCCAGGAGCAGAGCATCGGCATCCACTACAACGCCGGCTCGGAGTTGCTGGACTACCTGGTCGACCCGGAGCCGTTCCGGTTCGTGGACGGGCACATCGCCCGCCTCGACCGGCCCGGTCTGGGCATCACCGTCGACGAGACGGCGGTCCGCAAGGCCGCCCAGACGCCCCACGTCTGGCGCAACCCGGTCTGGCAGCACGCCGACGGGTCCTTCGCCGAGTGGTGACCGACGTGCGGCCGGTGGCCCTGCGGGTGGCGTACGACGCGGCGCACGGCGGTCGGTGGACGAGACTGCGCGGCGGCAGCCGGGAGTGGCTGTGGCGTGGCCCGGAACCCGGCCGGCACGAGGTACGCCCCGACGACGCCTTCGTCGACGCCGGCGGTCTGGAGGAGTGCCTGCCCACAGTGCGCGGCGAGCCCGACCACGGCGAGGTGTGGTCGCGGCCGTGGCGCGGCGGCGGCCCCGGCAGTGCGGTCATCGAGCGGCCGACGTTCACCCTCACCCGCCGGATCACCGACTCCGGCGGCGTGGTGGTGGCCGACTACCGGTTGGCCGCCGACCCCGGGTACCGGTTCGTCTGGGCCGCGCACGCCCTGCTCGACCTCTCCCCCGCCGCCCGCCTGGACGCGCCCACCGGCACCCCGACCCGGCTGCACCCGGAAGCCGCCGCGCTCCTGCCACCGGGCAGTTGGCCCACCGGCGACCCGTGGTTGACCGGGTCGTGGCCGGCCCCGGCCGGGCTGACAGTGGACACGTTCGGCCCGGACGACGGGACAGCGCTCGGCGCGGTGCTGCTCGACTGCGCCCGGGTGCAGGTGATCGACGGAGCCGACCGGCTCACTCTGGAGCTGGAGTGCGCCGGCCAGCCCCGCAGCACAGCGCTCTGGCGCAACCTGGGCGGCTGGCCGGCGAACGGCCCCTACCGCAGCGTCGGCGTCGAACCGATGCTCGGCGCGGCCTTCGACCTGGCCGACGCCGGCCCCGCCGACGCGGCGGTCGTCCCGCCCGCCGGTGAGGTCACCTGGCGACTCATCATCTCCGCCCACCGCACCCACTGAGGACACCCGTGATGAACCTGCTCGACGAGCTGCGTACCCACCGGCTGTTGGCCATCGTGCGCGGCCCGGACCCGGCCGCCGCCCTGACCGCCGTACTCACCCTGGCCGATAGCGGCGTCGCACTGGTCGAGGTCTCGATGACCAGCGCCGACGCGCTCGGCGTCATCCGCCGCGCCCGGGCCGCCCTCGGGCCCGACTACGCCCTGGGCGCCGGCACCGTGCTCAGCGCCGAGGACGCCCGCGCGGCGGCCGACGCCGGCGCCGGTTTCCTGGTCACCCCGGCCATCGCGGCGAGCCTCGCCGAGGGCGGCCGGCTCGGGCTGCCGGTGCTCGCCGGCGCCCTCACCCCCACCGAGGTGGTGCAGGCCACCGACGGCGGGGCCACCGCGATCAAGCTCTTCCCGGCCTCGCTCGGCGGGCCCGACTACCTCGGCGCTCTGCGCGACCCGTTCCCCGGTACCGCGTTCGTGCCGGTCGGTGGTGTCGACGCGGACGGTGCTCGACGCTACCTGGACCGGGGCGCGACAGCGGTCGGCGTCGGTTCCCCGCTGCTCGGCGACGCCGTCCGAGGCGGCGACACGACGGCGCTGCGCGAGCGCGCCGCCGCCTTCCTCGCGGCGGTCCGGCCATGACCGACCTGCTCACGCTCGGCGAGACGATGGCGGCGTTCCGCACCACCGGCCCACTGCGACTGGGCGGCACGGCCGGCATCTCCGTCGCCGGGTCCGAGTCGAACGTGGCGATCGGCATGGCCCGGCTCGGCCACCGGGCGGCCTGGGTCGGCGTCACTGGCGCCGACGAGCCCGGCGAGCTGGTCCGCCGTACGCTGCGCGCCGAGGGTGTCGACCTGACCTGGTCCCGGGTCGACGCGAGCGCTCCCACCGGGCTGATCCTCTTCGAGAACCGGGTCGCCGACATCAACCGGGTCACCTACCACCGTGCCGGGTCGGCCGGCTCCCGGCTGGGCCCGGCCGACGTGACCCGGGCCTTCGACGCGCCCGGGCCGCCACCCCGGCTGCTGCACGTCACCGGCATCACCTGCGCGCTCGGCGTCGAGCCGTACCACGCGGTGGCGGAGGCCGTGCGGCGCGCCCGCGTCGCGGGCAGCACGATCTGCCTGGACGTCAACCACCGCAACCGGCTCTGGTCGGTCGCCGAGGCCGCCGCCGCGCTGCGCCCGCTGCTGTCCTCGATCGACCTGGTGATCGCCTCCGACGACGAGTTGGCGGTGCTCACCGATGCGACCGACCCGGCCTCGGCGCTACTCTCGGCCGGCGTCACCGAGGTCGTTGTCAAGCACGGTGCCGATGGAGCGACCAGCCACAGCGCGGCCGGCACCATCCACCGTCCAGCCCGGACGGTGCCGGTGGTGGACACCGTCGGCGCGGGCGACGCCTTCGTCGCCGGGCTGCTCTCCGGCTGGCTCGACGGCGTCGACGCGTCGGCCCGACTGGACCGGGCCGTCACCACCGGCGCGTTCGCGGTCGCCAGCCGGGGCGACTGGGAGGGCCTGCCTGACCGGGCCGAGCTGGCGCTGCTCGACCACGGCCCCGGCGGTACGGTCCGCTGACGATCCTTTGGAGGAGCACAATGGAGCTGACCGAGCCGACCGTCTGGAGCACCGACCGGCTGGAGTTGGGTGAGGGCCTGCGCTGGGTCGACGACCGGCTGGTCCTCGTCGACCTGCTGGCCGGGCGACTGTTGGAGACCGACGGCGACGCCCCGACCCCGCTGCGGGAGCTACGCCGCCTCGATGTGCCGCTCGGCGCGGTCGCCCCGGTGGCCGACCGACCTGGCGACTGGCTGGCCGCCGCCGGGACCGGCGTCACGGTGCTGCCCGCCACCGGCGACGCCCGACCGGTCGCCGAGCTGGTCGCCGACGCGCCCGAGCCGACCCGGATGAACGACGCGGTCGCCGACCCGCACGGCCGCTTCTGGGCCGGCAGCATGACGTACGCGATGGTGCCCGGCGGGGGCACGCTGTTCCGCCTCACCCCCGGCGCCGCGCCGGTCCCCGCGGTGACCGGGCTGACCATCCCCAACGGTCCGGCGTTCGACGCGACCGGCACCACCATGTACCTGGCCGACACCCCGCGCGGCGAGATCGACCGGTTCACCGTCGACCCCGCCACCGGCGACCTGCGCGGACGGGAGCCGTTCCTGCGGTTGTCCCCCGCCGACGGCGGCCCGGACGGTATGACGCTCGACGCGGCCGACCACCTCTGGATCGCGTTGTGGGGCGGCTCGGCGGTACGCCGCTACCGGCCCGACGGCACCCTCGACCGGGAGATCCGGCTGCCGGCCAAGCAGCCGGCCGGCATCTGCCTGGGCGGCCCCGACCTGCGGCGACTCTTCATCGGCACCGCCCGGGTGGGGCTGGACTCGGCGGGCCCCCAGGACGGCGCGCTGCTCGCGGTGGACGTCCCGGTGCCCGGCCTGCCCGCCGCGCGGGCCAGTTCGCCAGCGAGCTGATCGGAGGCATATCGGACGCCAGGGCGGGAACAACCCCACCGAAGCGCCGTAACAGCCGACCGGTAGGGAGCGAGCCGATGAGAACCGTGGGGCGGACGTCATGAACGGGCCGGTCGGCGACGAGCCGATGGGCGAACTGGAGCTGGTGCACACCTTCACCGGCCCGATGCCGACCGGGGTGAGCGTCTCGCACCGGGGCCGGATCTTCGTCAACTTCCCCAAGTGGGGCGACGAGGTGCCGGCCACCGTCGTCGAACTGCGCGACGGTCGGGAGATGCCCTACCCCGACCAGGCCTGGAACGACCCGTCCGGTGACGACGACGCGGGCGCGTTCGTCTCGGTGCAGAGCATCGTGGTGGACCCGGCCGACCGGCTCTGGGTGCTGGACACCGGCAGCCCGATGTTCCAGCCCACCAAGCCGGGCGGCCCCAAACTGGTCCGGATCGACCTGGACACCGACACGGTCGCCCAGGTGATCACCTTCCCGACGGACGTGGCGCTGCCGACGACGTATCTCAACGACGTCCGCTTCGACCTGCGGCGGGGCGAGGCGGGGGCCGCGTACATCACCGACTCCGCCGACTCCGGGCCGAACGGGATCATCGTGGTGGACCTGGCCAGCGGAGCCTCCTGGCGGCGGCTGCACGACCACCCGTCCACCAAGGCGGAGCCGCTGACGTCGTTCCGGCCGGTGGTCGAGGGCCGACCGTTCCTCGAACGGCCGGCCGACGGCCCGCCGAAGCCGGTGAGCATGGGCTCGGACGGCATCGCCATCTCCGCCGACGGCGACCGGCTCTACTACTGCCCGCTGGCGTCCCGACGCCTGCACAGCGTGTCCACGGAGGCGCTGGCCGACCCGGGCGTCACCCAGGAGGCGGTCGCCGCCACAGTCGTCGACGAGGGCGACCGGGGCACCGCCTCGGACGGCTTGGAGAGCGACGACGCCGGACGGCTCTACCTCACCTCATACGAGCACAACGCGGTGCTGCGTCGACTGCCCGACGGCGAGTACGAGACGCTGGTGCACGACCCGCGACTGCTCTGGCCGGACACCATGTCGGTGGCCACCGACGGGTACCTCTACGTCACCGCCAACCAACTGCACCGGCAGCCGCAGTACCAGCTGGGCAAGGACCTGCGACGCAAGCCGTACGCGCTGTTCCGCACCCGCATCGACGCCGGTCCGGTGCTGCTGCGCCGCTGATCAGGCAGGCGCGCTCGTCAGCTGACGGGCAGGGTGCGGTCCAGCAGGTCGAAGAGGGCGGCCCAGTGGCGTTCGGTGGCCTGCTCGTCGTACGCCGGGGTGTCGGCCATCGTGTAGCCGTGGTGCGCGCCGACGTACACCTCGGAGCGGTAGCGCACCCCGGCGGCGTCGAGCGCCTCCTCCAGCGTGGCGATCTGCTCGGGCGTCATCGACTGGTCGGCGTCGGCGTGCCCGAAGTACACCTCGCCGGTGATCGAGCCGACGCCCAGGTGGGGGCTGTCCGGCGCGTCGGTGACGATCCGCCCGCCGTGAAAGCTCGCCACCGCGGCGATGCGGTCCGGGTGCGCCTCGATGGCCCGCAGCGCGTTCGTGCCGCCCATGCAGTAACCGGTCATGGCGACCGGGCCCGGCTGGACGTCGTCGCGGGCGGCCAGGAAGTCGAGGAACGCGGCGGTGTCCCGGTTGATCACGTCGGGAGTCAACGCGCCGACCAGCGGCATGATCTTCTCGAAGAGGGCGGCGCGCTGGTCGGCCTCGCCGAGGCGGGACAGGTCGAACAGCGGTGCCCGGCCGGCCCGGTAGAACAGGTGGGGCGTCAGCACCAGGTAGCCGCGTTCGGCGATCCGCTCGGCCATCTCGACCAGGCGCGGGCGCGGTCCGAAGGCGTCCATGAAGAGCAGCACCGCCGGGAACGGGCCGTCCCCGTCCGGTCGGGTCAGGCTCGCGTCCGCCACTCCGTCGCTGGTCGGGATGTCCACCGTCGTCGTCAGCACCGCGCCTCCTCGTACGCCGATCTTGGTCCGTTCGGAACCCTACTCGCCAGAGCGGCGAGTACGGCACCGGTCCGTCAGCCAGGGACTGCCGATCCCTGGACAAGGCCACCCTGGGCGGTGGCCGGAGCCTGACCCAGTGTTGGTGGCGACCAATAAAGGACACCGTTGACCTGGGGGTTGTCGTGCTCGACCTGACCGTTCCGGAGCTGACCGGAAAGCTCGCCGTGGTGACCGGAGGCAGCGACGGGCTGGGCCTCGGTCTGGCCGCCCGGCTGGCGCGCGCCGGTGCCGAGGTGGTGCTGCCGGTCCGCAACCCGGCCAAGGGCACCGCCGCGCTGGAGGCCGTCCGGGCCGCCGCGCCCGGTGCCGTCGTGTCGACCCGGCCGCTGGACCTCGCCTCGCTGGGGTCGGTGGCCGCGCTGGCCGACACGCTGCTCGGCGAGGGCCGACCGATCCACCTTCTCATCAACAACGCGGGCGTGATGACCCCTCCCACCCGACACGCCACCGCGGAGGGCTTCGAGCTCCAGTTCGGCACCAACCACCTCGGCCACTTCGCGTTGACCGGACGGCTGCTGCCGCTGCTCCGGGCGGGGCAGGCCCGCGTCACCACGATGTCGAGCAGCGCCGCCCGCTCCGGCCGGCTGGACTGGGACGACCTCCAGAGCAACCGCAGGTACGCGTCGATCCGCGCCTACAACGCCTCGAAGCTGGCCACCCTGCACTTCGGGCTGGAACTCGACCGGCGCAGTCGGGCCGGTGACTGGGGCATCGTGAGCAACGTCGCCCACCCGGGCACCACCATGACCAACCTGTACGCGTCCGGCCCCAATCTGGGCCGCAGCCGCCCCTCGCTGCACCACTCGATCATGGGTCGGCTGGCCCGCTGGGGGATCCTGGTGCATTCGGTGGATGCTGGGCTGCTTCCTGCCCTGTACGCGGCCACCAGCCCACAGGCGCAGGGCGGCCGGTTCTACGGCCCGGACGGTGTGGGCCAGTTCACCGGCGCACCAACCGAGTTGACCGTCTACCGCTCGGCGCGCAGCACCGACGACGCCGCCCGGCTCTGGGCTGCCTCAGAGCGGCTGGTAGGCGTCGAGTACCCCGGCAACTGATTGGGGCGCCCCGCCGTGAACGCGGCGTCAAGAAATGGCGGTGGCCCGCGCCCGCTCGGCATCGAGGTGATCCAGGTCGACCCGCTGCTGGTGGCCCCGCCACTTGACCGGGTCGACCCGGCACCCGCCTCCGGTCAGGCACGCACGAAGCGCACCGCGTCCGCGACTACGTGGCCGTCGGTGTCCTCGGTGCGGATCAGCACGCTTCCGTCGCTGCCCGCCGTGAACTGATAGGTGCCCAACGGCACCCACTGGCCGCCGGACTGTCGCTGGTTGACCGTCCGGGTGACCAACCCCCCGGAGTACGCGATGTCCACCGGCACGTTCGTCGCCCGGTTCGGGTCCGCGGTCCAGCGCAACTGCACTGTCCACGACCCGGAGGCGGGAAGTGAAGGGCGGAACCGCAGCCGGTTGACGCCCTTGGCGGTGTTGCCGTCGTGCTCGTAGTCCGGGCCGTAGTAGCCGCCGATGCTGGTGCTGCGCAGCCACGTCCCGGCCCGGGTGATCCCGCTGGACGCGGCGTTGTCCAGGATCACCTCGCTCGTCGAGCCCCACTCCAGCACCGCGCCGTCCTGGCGCAGCCGGGTCTGGAGGGCGGGCACGGAGACGGCCTGCACTGCCAGGTTCCCGGCGAGCGCCAGGGAGGCCGCTGTGGCAGCGGCCTGCCCGAGGATCATGAAGACGGGTTCCATCCGGATCGAGCCGTACGCGATGTGACTCGCCGAGAGACAGACGGGCACCAGCAGGTTGGCGCACTGCGCCTGGTGCGGCACTATCGCGCGGTAGCTCACCGGGTACGGCGCCGGCACGCCGATCTGCACGTCTCCCTCGTTGCGCACCTTGCCGTCGACGACCACCCGCTGACAGTTGTGCGAGTCCATCGTGTAGCTGGCCAGGCCCACCGAGTCGGTGGCGCGTACCCGGCCCCGGCAGTCGGCCTCGGTCATCACGTACGCGGAGATCATCCGGCGTGCCTCGCGGATGTAGAGCATCGGTGGCCAGCCGCCCGTGCCGGTGAACTCGTCCACCGGCAGCCCCCACCGGGCCGTCGAGTCGCGTACCGACGCCGGCAGTCGGGGGTCGTTGGCCAGGAACCACATCAGCCCCTGCTGGTAGGTGCGGTGCTCGGCGATGATGCTCTCCCGCGTGGCCCAACTCGCCGTCGGGTACGCGTAGTTGAAGCCGATGTTGTCTGTCGACACGGCCCCGTTGTTGTTGGAGTCGGTCTTCCCGCCGCCGACCGAGTGGGTGGTGAAGTACGGCCCCGCGTAGCCGGCCTGGATGTGCCGCAGCAGCAGCTCGTACCGGATCGGGTCGTAACCGGACGGCTTGCCGAACGGGATCCGGTTGGCCGCCTGGGTCAGACACATCCGGAAGCAGTACGCCTGGATCTTGTCGTCGCCGCTGCCCTGCGGGGCGAGCGGGGTGGCGGAGATGCCCGGCAGCAGCCCGCTGACGGGCGAGCCGGCCGTCACGTACGGGTCGACGGGGTAGGCGAACTGGTGGGTGTTGCGCGACTGCACCCCGTTGATCGTCTCGCCGTAGGTGTCGTTGGACTCCCGCCCGACGGTGAACCCCACCCCGGCCATGGCCAGCAGATCGCCCTCGTAGGTGGCGTCGACGAACACCCCACCCCGGTAGATCGACCCGTCCTCGGTGCGCAGCTCGGTGATCCGGTTGCCGGTTCGACCGATGCCGGCCAGCCGGGCGTCGACGACCACCGGGACGCCCGCCTCGGCCAGCATCTCGGCGAAGACGGCGGTGGCGACGCGCGGTTCGAAGGTCATCCGCAGCGGTGACGTCGGCGTGAGGGTTCCGCCGTGGTACTTCACGTACACCCGGCGATAGAACTCTGCGGCCAGCCCGCCGATGGACGCCTGGACGCCGGTGTCGGTGGCGCCCAGCCCGGCGGTGCTCAACCCGCCGACGTGGCCGGTGGGCTCCACCACCACTGCGGTGCGGCCGAGCCGGCGCATGGTGATCGCGGCGGCCAGCCCGCCGGAGGTGGCGCCGTAGACGACCAGGTCGGCGGTGGTGACGGCGGCTCGGGCGGGGACGGCCCGGAACGGGTCGGTGAGACCGGCGAGGACGAGGCCGGCACCGCCGGCGACCAGCAGCCGGCGACGGGACAGGGGCAGGGGCACGGACACGGCGGGCTCCCGAGGGGTAACCGGTGAAGGGGACGGTTACAGAAGCACGCCGCTGCCGCTGCGAAAGAAATTCTTCAATCTCTGCCGGCGGGTGTCAACGGTTCACGGCCGGTAGCGGTAACCCATTCCCGGCTCGGTGATGAGGTGGCGGGGGCGGGCCGGGTCGTCCTCCAGCTTGCGCCGCAGCTGGGCCAGGTACTGCCGCAGGTAGTTGGTCTCGTTCTGGTATTCCGGCCCCCACACGTCCTGCAGGAGCTGACGTTGGCTGACCAGCTTGCCGGGGTGACGCAGCAGCTTCTCCAGCACACTCCACTGGGTGGGGGTCAGCTTGACCTCGGTGCCGTCGTCCCGCAGCACGCTGTGGTCGGCCAGGTCGACCGTGTGCTGGCCGATCCGCAGGGCCGGCACCGCTTCGCTGGGCGCGCCGAGGCGGCGGGTCACCGCGCGGATGCGGGCCAGCAGCTCCTCCACCCCGAACGGCTTGGTGACGTAGTCGTCCGCGCCCGCGTCCAGCGCCGCGACCTTGTCCTCGCTGCCGGCCCGACCGGAGAGCACGATGATCGGCACTGTGGTCCACCCGCGCAGGCCCCGGATCACCTCCACGCCGTCAATGTCGGGCAGGCCGAGGTCCAGCACCACCAGGTCGGGCGGGTGGCTGGCGGCGGCCTTCAACGCGGCGGCCCCGGTGCCGGCGACGTCCACCTCGTACCGGCGGGCGCGCAGGTTGATGCGCAGGGCACGCAGGATCTGCGGTTCGTCGTCGACGACCAGGATGCGCGTCATTCCTGCGGCCCCTCCGAGCTGGTCGGCGCGGCGGGCAGCCGCAGCACCATGGTGAGCCCACCGCCGGGGGTGGTCTCCGGGGTGATGCTGCCACCCATCGCCTCGGCCAACCCCCGGGACAGGGCAAGACCGAGACCGACGCCGGTCTGGTTGTCCCGGTCACCGAGGCGTTGGAACGGCAGGAAGACGTGCTCCCACTGGTCCTCCGGAATGCCCGGCCCCCGGTCGATCACCCGCAGCTCGACCTGGCCGGCGTGGGCGCTGGCGGTGATCGTGGGCGGTTGGTCCGGCGGGCTGTACCGCAGCGCGTTGGCGACGATGTTGACCAGCACCCGTTCCAGCAGGCCCGGGTCGGCGGTGGCAGCGGGCAGGTCGGCCGGGATGTCCGTACCGACGGTCGCGGCGGCCGGGCCAAGGTCGTCCAACGCCAGGGGTACGGCGTCCTCCAGGCCGATCGCGGTCGCCGAGATGCCCAGCACACCCGCCTGGAGCCGGCTCATGTCCAGCAGGTTGCCGACCAGCCGGGCGAGGCGGTCCAGCGACTCCTCGGCGGTCTCCAACAACTCCTCGCGGTCGGACTCGTCGAACTCGATGTCGTGGCTGCGCAGGCTTGTCACGGCCGCCTTCGCGGACGCCAGCGGGGTACGCAGGTCGTGGCTGACCGCCGCGAGCAGCGCGGTGCGCATCCGGTCGGCGGCGGCGAGAGGCCGGGCCGTGGCGGCCTCCTCGGCGAGCCGTTCCTGGCGCAGCGCGACGGCGGCCTGGGCGGCGAACGCCTCGACGATCCGCCGGTCGGCGGCCTCCAACCGCCGGCCGCAGAGGACGACGGTGATCCGGTCGTCGACAGGTACCGCCGTCTCACCACCTTCGGGTGTGCAGGCCGGGCCCTCGCCGACGCTGGCCACGACGCTCCAGGCGTGCTCCTCGCGGGCCCGGTCGGGGCGCCCGCTGGCGTCCTCGGCCAACTCCAGCACGCTAACCGCACGCAGCCCGAAGGTCTCCCGGAGCTGATCCAGCAGAGCGGGCAGCGGACGTTCGCCGCGCAGCACGCCTCCGGCGACGGCGGCGAGGGTCTGCGCGTCGGCGGCGGCCCGCGCGGCCTCCCGGGTACGCCGGGCGGCCACGTCGACGATCCAGCTCACCGCGAGGGCAACGCCGACGAAGACGGCCAGGGCGAGCAGGTTGTCCGCCTCGGCGATGGTCAGCGTGCGGAAGGGTGGGGTGAAGAACCAGTTGAGCAGCAGCGAGCCGCCGAGCGCGGCGACCAGGGCCGGCCACACCCCGCCGACCAGCGCGACCCCGACGACCCCGGCGAGGAACAGCAGGATGTCGTTTGTCAGCGTCAGGTCGGGCAGGGTCCTCAGCAGCACTGTGAGCAGCGGCATGCCCAGCACCGCCAGGCCGAAGCCGAGCAGTCGGCGGCGTCGGGACAGCGCCGCCGGAACGGCCGCCGCCCGCCGGCCCTTGCCGGCCTGTTTGTGGGTGACCAGGTGCACGTCGATCGCCCCGGACAGCGCTGTGGTGGTCACCCCGACACCCCGGGCGAAGATCTGCGCGAGGCGACCACGCCGGCTGGCCCCGAGCACCAACTGGGTGGCGTTCACGCCCTGGGCGAAGTCCAGCAGCGCGGCCGGCACGTCGGTGCCGAGCACCTGGTGGTACGTGCCGCCCAGGCTCTCCACCAGCACGCGTTGCCGGGCCAACTGGGCCGGGTCGGCCCCGGCCAGGCCGTCGCTGCGGGCCACGTGCACGGCGAGCAGGTCGGCGCCCTTGCTGCGGGCCGCGACCCGGGCCGCCCGACGGATCAGCGTCTCACCCTCCGGGCCACCGGTCAGCGCGACCACTACCCGTTCCCGGGCCTCCCAGGTGGCAGCGATCCCCTGCTGGCTGCGGTAGCGGTCGAGCTGCTCGTCGACCTTGTCGGCCAGCCAGAGCAGCGCCAGCTCGCGCAGCGCGGTGAGGTTGCCGACCCGGAAGTAGTTTCCCAACGCGGCGTCGATCTTGTCGGGTCGGTAGATGTTGCCGTGCGCCATCCGACGACGCAGCGCCTCCGGGGTCATGTCGACCAGCTCGACCTGCTCGGCGGCGCGGACGATCTCGTCCGGCACGGTCTCCCGCTGGGTGGTGCCGGTGATCTGCGCGACGACGTCGTTCACCGACTCCAGGTGCTGCACGTTGACGGTGGACAGCACGTCGATCCCCGCGTCGAGCAACTCCTGAATGTCCTGCCAGCGCTTGTCGTGCCGGGAACCGGGCACGTTGCTGTGCGCCAACTCGTCGACCACCGCGACTTCCGGCCGGCGGGCCAGCACCGCGTCCAGGTCCATCTCGGTGAACGCCGCGCCGCGGTAGTCCATGGTGCGGCGGGGCACCTGCTCCAGGTCGCCGAGCATCGCGGCGGTGTGTTGGCGGCCGTGGGTCTCCACGAAACCGATCACCACGTCGGTGCCGCGCGCGGCCCGCCGCCGGGCCTCCTCCAACATGGCGTACGTCTTGCCGACGCCGGGTGCGGCCCCGAGATAGATGCGCAGTTCTCCGCGTGGCACGGGGACCATCCTCCCTGGTCAGATCGGCGGGCGGGGCCGCGCCGGTCGGCACGGCCCCGCCCGCGAGGGTGCTCAGCGTGCGGCGTACTGCTTGTCAAGGGCGAGGTTGAGCTCCAGCACGTTGACGCCGGGCGCGCCCAGGAAGCCCAGCCCGCGCCCGCCGGTGTGCTCCTTGACCAGCTTGCGGACCGCCGCCGGGTCCGCGCCGCGCTCCCGTGCGACCCGGTTCACCTGCAGTTCGGCGTACGCCGGGCTGATCTGCGGGTCGAGACCGCTGGCGCTGGCGGTGACCGCGTCGGCGGGCACCGCCGGGTCGGCGGGCGCGTCGCCCCGGATCGGGGTGACCACCCCGCCGGCGGCCACGTAGTCCTCGCCGGGCTGGGCCAGCTCCACAGTCACCCCCTCGTACTCGGGGACGAACGGGGTGGCCGGGGCGGGCTGGTTGACGCTTACCACCCGGGTGACCGGGCCGGTCAGACCGTCGGCGCGGAAGACCGCGAGCACGGCACCCACCCCGTCGTCGGTGCAGTAGGGGCGCCGGCCGTCGACGCCGTTGAGTTCGCCGACCGACTTGCTGCGCCCGCACACCTGGGTGAGCAGGCTCTCGCCGGACTCCTCCGGGTCGGTGGCGATGGTGTCGACCACGCTCTCCGGGCCCAGGTTGCTGGCTGAGGTGGACGTCGGGTCGTAGCCGTCGCCGGCGGCGGAGGGGCGGGACTGGAAGTACCGGGCGACGGGGTTGCCGTCCGCGTCGGTGAAGGACTGGCCGATCAGCGCACTGCCGACAGTCGTCCCGCCGGAGGAGATCAGCGAGCCGTCGGTCTTGTGGTTGAGGCCGGGCAGCTGACCAACCGCTACCAGGGCCAGCGGGTAGACCAGGCCGAGCAGCACCGTGAAGACGAGTACGGCGCGCAGCGCGGCGAGGTGTTGGGCGATCCAGGTGGGTAGGCGCATCACGAAATCCCCGGGATGAACTGGATGAGCAGGTCGATGAGCTTGATCCCGATGAACGGCACGATGATGCCGCCCAGTCCGTACACCAGCAGGTTGCGGCTGAGCAGCTTCGACGCGGCGGCCGGCCGGTACCGCACGCCCCGCAGGGCGAGCGGGATCAGCGCGATGATCACCAGGGCGTTGAAGATGACAGCGGACAGGATCGCCGACTCCGGGCTGGACAACCGCATGATGTTCAGCGCGTCCAGGCTCGGGTAGAGGCCGGCGAACATGGCCGGGATGATCGCGAAGTACTTCGCGATGTCGTTGGCGATGCTGAACGTGGTCAGCGCGCCACGGGTGATCAGCAACTGCTTGCCGATCTCCACGATCTCGATGAGCTTGGTCGGGTCGGAGTCGAGGTCGACCATGTTGCCGGCCTCCTTGGCGGCCGACGTGCCGGTGTTCATTGCCACCCCGACGTCGGCCTGCGCGAGCGCCGGCGCGTCGTTGGTGCCGTCACCGGTCATCGCGACCAGCCGGCCACCCTCCTGCTCCCGCTTGATCAGCGCGAGCTTGTCCTCCGGCGTCGCCTCGGCCAGGAAGTCGTCCACCCCGGCCTCGTCGGCGATCGCCTTCGCGGTACGCGGGTTGTCGCCGGTGATCATCACGGTTCGGATGCCCATCCGGCGCATCTCGTCGAACCGCTCGCGCATGCCGGACTTGACGACGTCCTTCAGGTGGATGACACCCAGGGCGCGGGCGGGCGCACCGTCGACGTGCTCCGCGACGACCAGCGGGGTACCGCCGGTGCCACTGATCGCGTCCACGATCTCGCCGACCTGCTCGGTGGGGTGGCCGCCGTTCTCCCGTACCCACTTCATCACCGCGGCGGCGGCGCCCTTGCGGACCCTGCGGGCCGCGCCCACCGCGCCGGCGTCCACGCTGGCGTCCGGGGTGAGGTCGACGCCGCTCATCCGGGTCTGCGCGGTGAACGGTACGAAGGTCGCGTGCGGCATCACGCCGGGCTCACGCTCGCGCAGCCCGAACTCGTTCTTCGCCAGGACGACCACCGAGCGCCCCTCCGGGGTCTCGTCGGCCAGGCTGGACAGTTGCGCGGCGTCGGCCAGCGTCGCGGGGTCGACCCCCTCGACCGGTACGAACTCGGCGGCCTGCCGGTTGCCCAGCGTGATGGTGCCGGTCTTGTCCAGCAGCAGGGTGTTGACGTCGCCGGCAGCCTCGACGGCCCGGCCGCTCATGGCCAGGACGTTGCGCTGCACCAGCCGGTCCATGCCGGCGATGCCGATGGCGGAGAGCAGCGCGCCGATGGTGGTGGGGATCAGGCAGACCAGCAGCGAGATCAGCACCACGCCGGTGACACCGGAGTCGGTGATCGCCCCACTGTTCGGCGCGGCCGCCTGGTACGCCTTGGAGAAGATGGCCAGCGGCTGGAGGGTGACAACTGCCAGCAGGAAGATGACGGTGAGCGCGGCGAGCAGGATGTTCAGCGCGATCTCGTTCGGCGTCTTCTGCCGGTTGGCCCCCTCGACCAGGGCGATCATCCGGTCGATGAAGCTCTCCCCCGGCTTCTGGGTGATCTTCACGATGATCCGGTCGGAGAGCACCTTGGTGCCGCCGGTGACCGCGCTGCGGTCGCCGCCGGACTCCCGGATGACCGGGGCCGACTCGCCGGTGATGGCCGACTCGTCGACGCTGGCGATCCCCTCGACGATGTCGCCGTCGCCGGGAATGATGCCGCCCGCCTCGACGAGCACGACGTCGCCCTGACGCAGGTCCGGCGCCGGCACCGCCTCGTCGCGGTAGGTGTTGGCCCGCGCGCCCGGCTTCCAGTCGATCAGCCGGGTGGCGATGGTGTCCTTCTTCGCCTGCCGCAGGGTCGCGGCCTGGGCCTTGCCCCGACCCTCGGCCACCGCCTCGGCCAGGTTGGCGAAGACCACTGTCAGCCAGAGCCAGATGGTGATCGCCCAGGCGAACACCGACGGGTCGATCACCGCCAGGACGGTGGTGAAGGCAGCACCGACCTCCACGATCAGCATCACCGGGTTGCGCCACAGCGTGCTGGGGTTGAGCTTGCGTACCGCGTCCGGCAGGGACCGGATCAACTGCTTGGGGTCGAGCAGGCCCCCGCCGATCCGGTTGCCCTGGGTGGCGGGCGTGCCGGGGAGTTGCTCTGTCGGGGCGGACGTGACGGACATGTCCTCGTTCCTCATGATGGTCAGAGCCCCTCTGCCAGCGGACCGAGCGCGAGCGCGGGCAGGAAGGTCAGCGCGACGAGGACCACGGTGACGCCGACGACCATGCCGATGAACAGCGGTCGGTGGGTCGGCAGGGTGCCCTCGGACGCGGGGGTGGGTGCCTGGCGGGCCAGCGAGCCGGCCAACGCGAGCACGAAGATGAGCGGCAGGAACCGGCCCAGCAGCATGCACAACCCGAGCGCGGTGTTCCACCAGGTGGTGTTGACCGTGATGCCGGCGAAGGCGGAACCGTTGTTGTTGCTGGCCGACGTGAACGCGTACAGCACCTCGGAGAGGCCGTGCGGGCCGACGTTGAGCGCCGTGGAGTTGTTGCCGGTGCCGAACGCCGCCGCCGTGCCGACGAGCACCAGGATCGGTGTGATCAGGAAGTAGAGCGAGGCGAACTTGATCTCCCGCGAGCTGATCTTCTTGCCCAGGTACTCGGGGGTGCGGCCCACCATCAGGCCGGCCACGAAGACCGTGATCACCGCGAGGATGAGCAGGCCGTACAGCCCCGAACCGGTACCGCCCGGCGCGACCTCGCCGAGCATCATGTTGACCATCGTCATCATGCCGCCCAGCGAGGTGAACGAGTCGTGGAACGAGTTCACCGCACCGGTCGAGGTGAGCGTGGTGGCGGCGGCGAAGGTGGCCGAGTTCGACACGTCGAACCGCACCTCCTTGCCCTCCATCGCCGCGCCGACCGCCTGCGGCACCGTGCCGTGACCGGCCAGCTCGAAGATGTTGGTGATGGCGACGCTGAGGAACGCGAGGATGCCCATCACCGCGGCGATGGCGTAGCCCTGCCGGTTCTGCCCGACCATCCGGCCGAAGACCCGGGGCAGGCTGAACGGGATCAGCAGGAGCAGGAAGATCTCCAGCCAGTTGGTCCAGGTGGTGGGGTTCTCGAACGGGTGCGCGCTGTTGACGTTGTAGAAGCCACCACCGTTGGTGCCCAGCTCCTTGATCACTTCCTGGCTGGCGACCGGACCACCGGTGATGGTCTGGGTGCCACCGGTCAGCGTGCTCACGTCGGTGCCGCCGGACAGGTTCTGCACCACGCCGCCGATCATCAACACGATGGCGCCGAGCACCGCGATCGGCACGAGGATGCGCAGCACGATCCGGGTCAGGTCGACCCAGAAGTTGCCGAGCTGCCCGGTGCGGCTGCGGGCGAAGCCGCGTACCAACGCAACAGCCACCGCGATGCCGACCGCCGCCGAGGTGAAGTTCTGTACGGCCAGACCGGCCATCTGCACCAGGTGGCCCATCGTCGACTCACCCGAGTACCACTGCCAGTTCGTGTTGGTCACGAACGACACGGCCGTGTTCCACGCGCCGTGCGGCACCACCGGGTCGAGCCCCAGCGACAGCCACAGGTGGTTCTGCACCCGCTGGAACAGGTACAGGAACAGGATCGAGACCGCGGAGAACGCCAGCACGCTGCGGGCGTACACGCCCCAGGTCTGCTCGGCGGCCGGGTTGACCCCGACCAGTCGGAAGATGCCCCGCTCGACCCGCGACTGCCTCGTGCCGGAGACCGCCCGGAACATGTAGTCACCGAACGGCTTGTAAACGGCGACCAGGGCCGCCACCAGCGTCAACACGAAGATGACGCCTGCTGTTGTCGTGGTCATCAGAAGCGCTCCGGGAACAGCAGGGCGAACACCAGGAACGCGCCCAGGACGACCGCGAGCACCAGACCGACGGCGTTGACGGCGTTCACAGCTTCTCCACCGCCCGGACCACCAGGGCGAGCACTGCGAACAGCACCACCGTCAGGACCACGAAAACCACGTCAGACACGCTGACTCCTCAGCCGGAAAGGTTCGTCGCGACCGCCTTCCGGTCGCGCCGGGCAATCAAAGCCCCACCACCCGCCGGACGGCAGGGGTCATAACGCGACCATGACGGCGGCGAACCTTTTCTTGACGTGGTTTTCACACCTACCCACTGAACAGGTGAAATGCGGCACAGACCCTCGATGGCGCGCGAGGTCAAGACGGGTGGTCCGCCCTTTGCTCTGCACCCGCGGAGGCGACACTCACGGTCTGTAGCTGGTGCCTCCGCGGGTGCAGAGCAAAGGGGAATGCAGGAGAGAGAGACCACGCGCGACCCGGATGGGATGGCTCATGGCGCGGCGGAGCGGGGCGGGGCGGGGCTGCGAGCCCGTCAGGCCGGGCGGCGGGCCACCAGCACGTCGCGCATGATCGACTGGTCCACCCGGTGCCGCAGCGCGCGGTAGGGCTCGGCGTCGACCACCGTCAGGCCGGCGTCGGCCAACGCCGCCGCCGCGTCGTCCCGACTGGCGACGTGGGTGTTCCAGGAGATCCCGAGCGCACCGCCGGGGCGCAACAACCGGGCCCAGACCGGCGCGGCGTCCGCGAGCAACGCCAGCGGATCGCGGGTCAACCCCTGCCCAGCGGTACGACTGCCGTGCTGCACGCCGTACGGCGCGTCGGCGACGACCAGGTCGACGGTCTCCGGGCGGAAGAACTCCGCCGACCGGGCGGTGTCGGCGTTGACCACGTCCAGCAACTGCGTCTGGCCGGCCTTGTGCTCCTCGCGGGTCGGCGCCAACTCGATCCGCACCCGCCGGCCGACCACCTTGCGCTCCCGGCGCACCGGCCCCGACTCCAGCACCCGGTGCTTGACCCGCTTCTGCTTCAGCCAGGTGGTGATGAACGCCCGGTACGCCTCGACGTCCTTCTGGTCGCGCTCGATCCCGGCAGCGTCGAAGCCGTACATCAGCGCCTGGTTGAGGGTGGTGCCCCGACCGCAGAGCGGGTCGAGCACCCGGAACCGGCGGCTTGTCATCTCGGCGGCCCAGTCCGAGGCGAGCAGGGTGACGTTGAGCAGCAGCTTGGTGAACTGCTCATTGGTCTTGCCCGGGTACTTCTGGATGGTGAGCAGATCGTCGTCGTAGCGGTCCAGGCGGGTCCACTCGATCGGTCGCAGCAGCTCGCCGACGATCTCGAACAACGCGTACCCGGCGGAGAGGTTGCCCAGGACGGCCAGGTCACGCTCGGTCAGCCCGTCGCCGGTGAACGTGATGTAGGACGCCCCTCCCACGACCTCGGTGTCCAGCTCGCCGATCCGGCCGTCCAGCGCCGAGCGGCCGAAGATCTCCAGCTCGGCTCGGGTGAGGTCGACTGCGGCGCGGGCGTACACCCGGTTGGTGGCGGGCAGGATCAGCAGGCCGTAACGCGTCATGATCCGGCGAGTATTCCACAACCAGTCACTGTCGCCGGGAACCGGAGCGGCTGCCGGAGCGACTACTGATACATGGGGTGTGAGCAGTGGCGGGAGGTCCTGTCCGCGCAGCTGGACGGGGAGGAGACCGCCGGCGAACTGACGGCGGTGCAGGAGCACCTGGACGGGTGTGCCGAGTGCCGGGCCTGGTTCACGGCGGCGGCCGCGGTGACCCGTCGGGTTCGTACCCGATTGGTGGTCGAGGTGCCCGACCGGACGGCGGCGATCCTTGCCGCCGCCAGCGCGGCCCCGGCCCGCCGGTCACGGTGGCGGCGCGGCCCGCTGGTCGCCGGCCTGCGGAAGGTGCCCGGACGGGGCCAGCTCGCCGCCGGGTTGCGTGCGGCGTTCGGACGTGGCCCGCTCGTCGCCGGCCTGCGGTCGGCGCTCGGGCTGCTCGGCGCGGTGCAACTGGTGCTCGGCCTGGCCCAGGTGGGCCGGGGCGCGACCGCCGACCACCTGCACCCCACCGGCCAGCACCTGTGGCACGAGTCGGCGGCGTGGAACGTGGCAGTGGGCGCGGGCTTCCTCTTCGTGGCGCTGCGCCGCAGCCCACCCGCCGGCCTGCTGCCGATGCTCAGCGCGTTCGTCGGCACGTTGCTGCTGCTGTCGGTAAACGACCTGGCCACCGGTTCGGTGGGCGGGGAACGGCTGATCAGCCACGGCTTCCTGGTGGTCGGCTACCTGATCACCGTGCTGCTGTCCCGGCCCGGGCTGCGCCCCGGTGGCCCGGCACCACAGCGGCAGCCGACACCGTCGCGCTGGCGGTTCGGGGCCGACGAGGTGGACCGGCCGCTGCGGGTGGTGCGCCCCGAGTCCTATCCGGCGCAGGCGGCCGACCGGTACGCCGCACCGGCGGTGCATGCCGGCCAGGCCGCTCCGGCGGCTCGTACCGGCCAGGCCGGCGACCGACGCGCCGCCTGAGCGACCGGCGCCCTTCGGCGGACGGCGGTCAGCGCTCAGCGGCCCCGGCGTTCAGCGCTTGGCGGCCCCGGGCGGTCAGCGCTCAGCGGCCCCGGCGGTCAGCGCTCTGGTCGCGTCGGTTCGCGGTCGGCGAGGACCTGCGGGATGACCTGCTCGACGATGGTCAGCAGGGTCGTGGTGAGCAGCAGGTGCACCTGGGCGCGGGTCAGCGCGCCACGCTGGAGCCATTCGCGGGCCGTCGAGGTCGCCAGACCCCCGTACGCCCGGACCATCCCGCGCAACTCCTCGCGGTGCTCCGCCTCGCCGGCCAGCCCGACGGCGACCAGCATGCGGTCCGCGGCGACCTCCTCGGCCTCGGCGAGCACCCGCTCCACGTCGGCGTCGCCGCCCATCCCCCGGGCGGTGACCGCCGCCAGCCACGAGGTGCTGTGCCGGGAAACCACGTCGAGGAACCAGGTGACGCTGGCGTCGACCCGGGTCCGGAGATCACCCTTGGGCAGCCGCTCCAGGGCAACCTCGGGGATGGTCACCATGACCCGGACGACCTCCAGGTACAGGTCCTTCTTCGCACCGAAGTAGTGGTTGACCAGCCCGCGAGCGACACCAGCCTCGCGGGCGACGTCGGTGGTCGACACGTCCGCGTACGGGCGCTCGCCGAACAGCCGGACCGCGCAGGCCAGGATCTGCCCACGCCGGGCGTCCGGCTCCAGCCGGCGGCGGCGCGGAGCCGTCTCGACACTCATCTGCCCGACCCTATCGACAGCCCACCGGTCGCCCGCCGTTCCTCACCATGATCACTTGATGCCCAGTAGTCGTCAGAGCTGCCTCTGAGCTACTCAGCATCTTATTGACATGCTGCCAACAGCGCGCGAGGGTGGTGCACATGCCGACCCCCCCGCCCGACGGCTCCCCCTCCCCCTGGCGCGAGCCGGAGCATGACGACCTGGCCGAGCTGGCCCGCGCCTTCTTCACCAAGGAGGTGTTGCCGCACGCCGAGCGCCTGCTGACGCAGGGCCATCCGGACCGCGAGCACTACCGGCGCGCCGGCGAGCTGGGGCTGCTCGGCCTGTCGGTCCCGGAGGAGTACGGCGGTGGGGGCGGCGGGTTCACCCACGAGGCGGTGCTGCTGCACGAGCAGGCGTACGCCGGGGAGAGCAGCCTCGGCCTGGCCGTCCACAGTGGCATCGTCACCGGTTACCTGGTGGCGTACGGCAGCGAGGAACAGAAGCGACGCTGGCTGCCCGGCCTGTGCAGCGGTGAGCTGGTCGGCGCCATCGCGATGACCGAGCCGGACGGTGGCTCCGATCTTCAGGCGATGCGCACCCGGGCGGTCCGCGACGGCGACGACTACCTGGTGACCGGCGCGAAGACGTTCATCACCAACGGTGCTCTGGCCGATCTGGTCATCGTGGCCGTGAAGACCGACCCCGAGCAGCGGGCGTCCGGCGTCTCGCTGCTGATCTGCGAGGTGGGTGGCGACCCGGCGGGGTTCCGGCGAGGCCGACTGCTGTCCAAGATCGGCCTGCACGCCAACGACACGGCGGAGTTGTTCTTCGACGAGTTCCGGGTGCCGGCGTCCAACCTGCTCGGCGGTGCCGAAGGGCTGGGCTTCATCCAGCTCATGCAGCAGCTTCCGCAGGAGCGGCTGGTGATCGGCGTCGGCGCGGTGGCGGCCATGGAACGGGCGGTCGCGCTGACCGTCGCGTACGCCAAGGAGCGCACCGCCTTCGGCAAGACCCTGATGGGTCACCAGAACACCCGGATGGTGCTCGCCGAGTGCGCCACCCGCGCCCGGGTCAGCCGCGTCTTCCTGGACGACTGCATCGTCCGACACACGCGTGGCGACCTGGACGTCTCCACAGCGGCGATGGCGAAGTCATGGCTCACCGACGGACAGTGTGAGGTCGTCGACCGGTGCCTTCAGCTCTTCGGCGGCTACGGCTACACGACTGAGTACCCGATCGCCCGGATGTACGCCGACGCCCGCGTCCAGAAGATCTACGGCGGCACCAACGAGATCATGAAGGAGCTGATCGCCCGTGCTCTCTGAGGCGTACGTCTATGACGCGGTCCGCACCCCGCGCGGGCGCGGCCGGGACACCGGCGCGCTGCACGGGGTCAAGCCCATCTCCCTGGTGGTCGGCCTGATCGACGCGTTGCGGGAGCGCAACCCCGGCCTGGACGTCGGCCGGCTGGAGGACCTGCTGCTCGGCATCGTGACCCCGGTCGGCGAGCAGGGTGGCGACCTGGCCCGGGCCGCCGCGCTGTTGGCCGGGCTGCCCGACCAGGTGGGCGGGGTGCAGCTCAACCGGTTCTGCGCCTCCGGGTTGGAGGCGGTCAACTCCGCCGCCGCCCGGATCCGCTCCGGCTGGGAGCATCTACTGCTCGCCGGCGGGGTCGAGTCGATGTCCCGGGTGCCGATGGGCTCCGACGGCGCGGCCTGGGCCACCGATCCGCAGACCGCGCTGGCCACGTTGTTCGTGCCGCAGGGCGTCAGCGCGGACCTGATCGCCACCCTGGAGGGCTTCACCCGCGACGACGTGGACGGCTACGCGCTGCGGTCGCAGGAGAGGGCCGCCAAGGCGTGGGCCGGCGGGTACTTCGCCCGCTCGGTGGTGCCGGTCCGCGACGGCAACGGACTGGACATCCTCACTGTCGACGAGCACCCGCGCCCGGAGACCACCCGGGAGGCGCTGGCCAGGCTCACCCCGTCCTTCGCCACGATGGGTGAGGCGGCCGGCTTCGACGCTGTCGCGTTGCAGAAGTTCCACTGGCTGGAGGCCATCGAGCACGTCCACCACGCGGGCAACTCGTCCGGCATCGTTGACGGCGCGGCGCTGACGCTGATCGGTTCGGAGCAGGTCGGTCGGGATCTCGGCCTCACCCCGCGCGCCCGGATCGTCGGCGCGGCGGTCACCGGCGCGGACCCGACGCTGATGTTGACCGGCCCGATCCCGGCCACCCACAAGGCGCTCGCCGTCGCCGGGCTCACAGTCGACGACATCGACCTGTTCGAGATCAACGAGGCGTTCGCCGCTGTGGTGCTCAAGTACGTCCGTGACCTGGGCCTCGACCCGGACCGGGTGAACGTCAACGGCGGCGCGATAGCGCTCGGCCACCCGCTCGGCGCGACCGGAGCGATGCTGCTCGGTACGGCGTTGGACGAGTTGGAGCGGCGTGACCTGCGCCGCGCCGTGGTGACCCTCTGCATCGGCGGCGGCATGGGCGTCGCCACCGTTCTCGAACGCTGCTGACCGGGGAGGACGACAATGACCAACACCATCCGGTACGACCGCGGCGCCGACGGCATCGTCACGCTCACCCTCGACGACCCCACCCAGTCCGCCAACACCATGAACCGGGCGTACGCCGCCTCGATGAGCGTCGCCCTGGACCGGCTGGAGGCCGAGCACGATCTCGCCGGCGTCATCGTGACCAGCGCGAAGTCGACCTTCTTCGCCGGCGGCGACCTGCCCGAGATGATCCGGGCCACCCGCGCCGACGCGCCCGACCTGGCCGCCCTGCTCGGCACCATCAAACGGGACCTGCGCCGGCTGGAGACGCTGGGCCGACCGGTGGTCGCCGCGGTCAACGGCTCGGCGCTCGGCGGTGGCCTGGAGATCGCGCTGGCCTGCCACCACCGGATCGCACTGGACGCCCCCGGCAGCCGGCTCGGGTTGCCCGAGGTGACGCTGGGCCTGCTGCCCGGGGCGGGCGGCGTCACCCGGACCGTGCGGATGCTCGGCCTGGCCAGCGCGCTGACCACGGTGCTGCTCACCGGCCGGCGGATGCGCCCGACCGACGCCCTGTCGGTCGGGCTGGTCGACGAGGTGGTCGCCACGCCCACCGAGCTGCTGGAACGGGCGCGGGCCTGGATCGCGGCGAACCCGCACCCGGCGCAGCCGTGGGACCGGCCGGACTATCGGATGCCCGGCGGCACCCCGGCCAGCCGTTCGCTGGCCGCACAACTGCCCGCCTTCCCGGCGACGCTGCGCAAGCAGCTCAAGGGTGCCCGGCTACCCGCGCCCGAGGCGATCCTGGCCGCTGCCGTCGAGGGCGCACAGGTCGACCTGGAGACCGCCCTGACCGTGGAGACCCGGCACCTGATCGGCCTGCTCACCGGGCAGGTCGCCAAGAACATGATCGGTGCGTTCTTCTTCGACCTGAAGGCCGTCAACGGTGGCGCGGCCCGACCGGCCGATGTGGACGCCGCACCGGTACGCCGGGTGGCGGTACTCGGGGCCGGCATGATGGGCGCGGGCATCGCGTACGCCTGCGCCAAGGCAGGGCTGGACGTCGTGGTCAAGGACGTCACGCCGGAGGCCGCCGGCCGGGCCCGGGAACACGCCGAGCGGCTACTGGCCCGCGCGGTACGCAAGGGTCGCACCACCGAGGCGGACGCCCGTGCCGTACTGGACCGGATCACCACCACCGACCAGGTGGACGCGCTGGCCGGCTGCGACGTGGTCATCGAGGCGGTCTTCGAGGACCCGGCGCTGAAGCAACGGGTCTTCGCCGAGGTGCTGCCCGTGCTGGCGCCCGACGCACTGCTCGCCTCCAACACCTCCACCCTGCCGATCACCGGGCTGGCCGCCGGCGTGGACCGGCCGGCGGACTTCATCGGCATGCACTTCTTCTCTCCGGTGGACCGGATGCCGCTGCTGGAGATCGTGGTCGGCGAGCGGACCGGGGACGTGGCGCTGGCCCGTGCGTTCGACCTGGGCCGGCGGATCGGCAAGACCCCGATCGTGGTCAACGACGGCCGGGGTTTCTTCACCAGCCGGGTGATCGGCAAGTTCATCGACGAGGCGGTCGGCATGGTCGCCGAGGGTGTCCCCGCCGCATCGGTGGAGCAGGCCGCCCTCCAGGCCGGCTACCCGACCGGGCCGCTGGCGCTGGCCGACGAGGTCAGCCTCACGCTGATCCAGCGGATCCGCCGCCAGTTCGAGGCGGCCAGCGAGGAGTTCCGCCCGCTTCCGGCGCACCGCCTGGTGGACGAGTTGGTCGACGCGTACGACCGGCCGGGGCGCGCCGCCGGACGCGGCTTCTACTCCTACGACGACGGCACCCGGGGCCGGCTGTGGCCCGGTCTCGCCGACCTGATCACCGACGCGGGTCGGGCGGTGCCGTTCACCGACCTCCAGGAACGGATGCTCTTCGCCGAGGCGCTGGACGCGCTGCGCTGCCTCGACGAGGGGGTGCTGCGCACCGAGACCGACGCCAACATCGGCTCGATCTTCGGCATCGGCTTCCCGGCGTGGACGGGCGGGGTGATCCGCTACGTCCGGCAGTACGCGGGCGGCCCGGCCGGCTTCGCGGCCCGTGCCACCGAGTTGGCCGGCATCTACGGCGACCGGTTCACGCCCCCCGCCGACCTGGCCGACCGGCTCGCCGCCCTCCGGGCCGAACCGGCTGACGTCGCATGACGGCGGCACACGGCGGGCCGCTGGCCGGGGTGCGGGTGGTCGAGCTGGCCAGCCTCGCCCCGGCGCCGTTCGGTTGCATGGTGCTCGCCGACCTCGGCGCGGACGTGGTGCGGGTGGACCGGCCGGGCGCCCCCGGAGCGGGCCGGCTGTCCGCACCGACCAGCGGGCCGCTGCAACGCGGGCGGCGGGTCACGGCGCTGGACCTGAAGTCCCCGGCCGGGGTGGCGGACCTGCTGCGCCTCGCCGACCGCGCGGACGTGCTGGTCGAGGCGTACCGGCCGGGGGTGGCCGAGCGGCTCGGCATCGGGCCGGAGGTGTGCCAGGCCCGCAACCCCCGACTGGTGTACGCGCGGATGACCGGCTGGGGTCAGGACGGCCCGCTGGCAGCCCGAGCCGGGCACGACATCGACTACATCGCGGTGGCCGGGGCGTTGGAGCCGCTGGGGCGGGCCGGCGAACGCCCGTACGCGCCGATGAACCTGCTCGGCGACTTCGGCGGCGGCGGGATGCTGCTCGCCGTCGGGGTGCTGGCAGCGCTGCTGGAGCGGGAGCGCTCCGGCTTCGGCCAGGTTGTCGACGCGGCGATGGTGGACGGCTCTGCGCTGCTCACCTCGTTCCTGCACGGGCTGCTCGGCACCGGCCTGTGGGCCGCCCCGCGCGGGCGCAACATGTTCGACGGCGGGGCGCCGTTCTACGACACGTACGCCACCGCCGACGGTGGATTCATGGCGGTCGGCGCGATGGAACCGGCCTTCTACGCCGTACTGCTCAGCGGCCTCGGCCTCGCCGACGACCCGAACCTGCCCGCCCAGTACGACCCGAGCGGCTGGGACGAACTGCGCCGCCGGTTCACCGATCGGTTCGCCGAGCGCACCCGGGACGAGTGGACGGCGGTCTTCGCCGACCTGGACGCCTGCGTCGCGCCGGTGCTCGCCCCCGGCGAGGCGCACGCGCACCCGCACAACGCGGCCCGGGGCACGTTCGTCGAGGTGGGCGGCGAGATCCAACCGGCCCCCGCGCCCCGCTTCGACCGCACGCCGACCGCACGGCCAACCCCGGCGCCAGATCCGGAGCAGGACGTCCTACCCGTCCAGGAGATCCTCACCGGCTGGAAGTGAACTCGGCGATCAGGGGTCGCGCCGCTCCACAGGGGACGTGGTGGGGCAGCCACGCAGGCGCCGCGTTGATACCGTCGCTCTTGATCGTGGACTGCAGACCCGAAGGGGACGAGCATGGCGAGCGGAATCGACCCGGCCGGCCTCAGCCGCTCACTCGAGGAGGCCATGCGCCTGCTGAGCCAGATTCCGGGTTCAGCCTCGGCGCAGCCGGACGACGCCGATGAGCAGGACGACAGTGCCGCACCCGCCGTCGATCAGCTGACGGGGCGGGGCACCGGCGGGAACGGTCTCGTCGAGGCGGAAGTCTCCGCCTTCGGTGCCCTGCAGACCCTGGTGATCGATCCGAGCCTGTCCCGGGCCGGCACCGGGGCCATCGCCGAGTACGTCCTGGAGGCGGTCCAGGCAGCGCAGGCCGACGAGCGGGCCCGCAGAGCTGAGCTGACGGCGGCCGCTCACGTCGACACCGTGGCCCTCGGCAAGCAGCTTGAACGTGTCTCGGAAGACGCGTTCCGGGGTTTCCAGCAGATGATCGGCGACCTGGACGTCGTCACCCGCCGGACAGGCCAGCGCTGAGTCATGTCCGACGGGATCCAGGTCGACCTCGACGCTCTCCACGGCGCGGCGGCGTCGCTCGCGACAACCGGCCAGCAGCTCGGCGCGGAGATCGCCAGTCTTGAGTCGACTGTCAACGGGGCGGGTAACCCGTGGGGTGACGACGAGGCCGGCTCGCTGTTCGGTGCCGCGTACGTGGAAGTTCTGACGCACGCGCTCGACGTCTACCGGTCGATGGCCGACCAGTTGTTGGAGGCCGCCGGGAACCTCGACGCCAGTGCCGACGCCCACGAGGCGACCGACATCGCAAATGCCGAACTCTTCACGAGGATGGAGCTGCCCAGTGGGTATGCAGCTCCCTCCTGAACTCGCCGAGGCCCTGGGATGGGTCGGGTTTACCTGGCCGGCCGCCGACGAGGAGTTGCTCTTCCAGGCGTCCCAACTGTGGTTCGCGTTCGCCGGCCGGCTCCGCACAGCGGTCGGGGAGGCGGAGGCGGGCGCTGCGAAGGTCGGGATGACGAACAGCGGGGACGACGTCCGCGCGTTCGAGCAGGCGTGGCAGGGCGAGGAGGGTGCACCGCGCCGGATGGAGGACGGCGCGCAGGCGGCTGAACTTATCGGTACGGCGTTGCTGGTGATGGCCATCATCACCCTGACCCAGAAGGTCCTCGTCATCGTCCAGCTGACGATTCTGGTGATTCAGGTAGCGATGGCGTTGGCGGCAGCGGCACCCAGCCTCGGCTCCTCGTTGGCCTCGATCCCCGTCTCGATCGGCCTGGCCCGGATGGCCATCCAGCGCATCATCAAGGAGATCATCGAGCGGGTCGTCAAGGAGATCATTCCGCGGTTGTTGAAGCGTGCGAAGACGCTGCTGCGCCGTTTCAACCGCAAGGGCGCGAAGCCGGGTGGGCCCGGACGACCCGGTGTACCTGGTCCGCACACCTCCCCGCGCTACCACAACACGAAGCCGATGCTCGACAAGTACCGCAACGAGCACCTGCCCGGAGGGCACTTCCCGACGGCGGTGCGCCGGCTCAGTCCAGAGGAACTCGAACAACACCGGGTCTTCTTCGACAGCAACGGCATGTTGCGCAGCGCCAGAAGCGGCGAGCCGTTCGACACGTCGAGCGCTCAGACCGTTTTCAGCGGAAACGGTCAGGCGATCTTCGTGATGGACCGGAACGGCAACCTCTATGCGTCCAACTACCAGAAGGTCGGCGACTTCCATCACTCCACACTGGGCAACGGGCAGCCGGTCGCCGCGGCGGGCGAGTTGGTCGTCAAGGACGGTAGGGTCCAGTACGCGACGGCACGCAGCGGTCATTACCAGCCCGATGCGAGCCACATGGCCAATCTCGACGCCGAGTTCAAGCGCAACGGCGTGGGCGGGGTTCCGATCCTTGCCTGGGACGGCAGCCAGATCTTCTAGGGGAGTCGACGAGCATGGGTACGGACAGCTGGAAGGGCCACGTCAACGGAATCCTCTACGGGATCCAGTTCGACCGGGTGCTCGACGACTCGGTAGTGACCCGGGTCGTCGACGGGGTGACCGCCGGGCTCTACCCGGGAGACCGGGCTGAGACGCGGGACGCACTGGACCAGGCGCTGCGCTATTCGGGCCCGCTGAACGACCAGGCGGAGACGCACCACGGTGAGGACGAGATCCGCTCGTTCTTCCGCCGACTCTCCGCCGCACTGGCCACCCCGCCTTCGAGCTGATCAAGAGGTTTGCGTCAAGGAACTGCCTTCCGGTGACGCAAACTTCTTGATCAACGGGAGTGGGGACGGGCGAGGGCGAGGGCGGCGGGAGTGGTACCAGGTGGCGAAGAGGGCTGCCGCCAGGAGCAGCTCTGCCAGGTCGCCGCCGTAGTACATGAGTAGGGCGGCCGAGCGAAACGCTTCCGGGTCCCGGTCGCTGAGGCCGGGCGGGAGGGTTTCGGCCTGGGCGTACAGGTACTTGGCCAGCACGGCGTGGCCAGCCGACGCGGCCAGTAACGCGCCGACCCGTACCGCCAGTCCGGGGCGACGCGGCGCCGGGTCCGGCCCGGCCAACGACCAGGCGAAGAGGTACCCGGCGGCCAGGTAGTGCAGGTGCACGGCGTGGTGCAGGACGGGTTGCCGTTCGGCCGCCGCGTACAGCGGGGTGAGCAGCACCAACGCCAACCCGCCGGTGGTCAGCAGCGCGGCGGTGACCGGGTGGGCGAGCAGGTGCAGCGGACGGGCGCGCAGCAGGAGGCCGACCGCTCGGCGTACCGGCGGCGGCGCTACCCGCAGCAGCAGCGTCACCGGGGCGGCGAGCACCAGCCCCAGCGGGGCCAGCATGCCCAGCAGCAGGTGCTGCGTCATGTGCCCGCTCGGGTTGTCGGGGAGTTGGGCCAGCGGTCCGACGGCGACCGCCAGCAGGGCGCAGCCGACCAGCCAGGAGGCGGTGCGTCGGTGGTCCCAACCCCGCGGGTCCCGAACGGCGGCCAGCACGTAGGCGACCGCCAACAACGCGACCGGGAACAGCGGGAACCAGTTCGGCCCGGCCGCATCGTGTCCGGCGTGCGCCAGCGGCCCGGCCACCGTCATCGGGGGCCGGCGCCGGGCCGGCGGGAGCGGGCCCGCCACAGGACGGCGACGCCGGCCAGCAGCAGCACAGCGCCGGCCACGTTCCAGACCACGTCGTACGGCACCAGGTGTACGCCGTAGCGGATCTGGTGCAGTCGGAGCACCTTGTGGTCGACGAGCCCGTCGAAGAGCTGGAATCCTCCGGCGCCGAGCAGGAAGCCACCCCAGGCCAGCCGGCTCGCCAGGGCATGCCGTCGACGCAGGTCGGCGAACCAGAAGAACCCACCGACCAGGGCGATCACCTCGGCGGCGTGCAGCAGCCCGTCCGAGAGCAGCGCCACCGAGGGGGTGGAGCGGTCGTAGAAGTGGTGCCAGGCGAGGAGTTGGTGAAAGACGATCTCGTCCACCGCGGCCATGATCGCGATGCCGATCAGGACGCCGACGAGGGTGGAGGAACGAACGTCGGCGGAACGGGGCCTCGGCAGGCTCGAATCGACCACCACACACCTCGCAGTCAGCTGGATCAGGTTGCAAATACCCCGAACCGCCTGAAACATGCCGGGCCGAAGCGGCGGGAAGGCCCATTGGGCCGGTGGCACATCCCCGTTTCGTGACTCCCGGGCCACTGACGGCATGATCATGGAGCCTGGAGGGGCAGCGATAGCCAGATACCGAGAAGGAGGTGCCCGTGCCGGACGCGGACGAACTCGTCGCCAACGCGCTCGCGGCGGTGCGCGGCACTGACGTACGGCAGGCCGAACGGCAGCTGGACCAACTGATGGTCGGCACCGGCGCCGCGGACGGCACCACGGCGGTGGACGCCGCTCTGCTGCGTCGCCTGGTCCGCGGCCTGGGCCGGCTCTGGCCGCGCGGTTGGCAGCCGGTCGACGTGGACCGGATCACCGGTCGACGGCTCGACGCCCGCGCGGCCCGGCTGGTCCGTGCCGCGATGGCCGTCCAGCGACGCGTCCAGGCCGAGCCGATCCCGGCCTGGTGGGACGACCAGCTACGCGAGCTGGTGGCCACCGAGGGCGGTGCTGACGGCGGCGTGTTGGCGGGTTGGGCAATCCGGGAGGGTCTGGACCGGGCCGACGCGCTCCGCGCGGCCGTGGACACCCTCGCGCTGGTGGAGAGCCTGCCGCCGATCGCGGTGCTGCGCCCACCGCCGGGCACGAGCGGCGCGGCACTGCCCCGCACTGCGGGCACGGCTCGCAGCGGGTCGCCGATGCTGGATCGGGTGCGGGCGCTGCTGGCGAAGGCCGAGTCGACCACCTTCCCGGCGGAGGCGGAGGCGCTGACCGGGAAGGCCCAGGAGCTGATCGCCCGGCACAGCATCGACGAGGCGCTGCTGGCAGCCGGGTCGGAGCGCGGAGACCTGCCCGGCGGGGTACGCCTGAGCACCGACGCCCCGTACGCGGGCGCGAAGGCGCTGCTGGTGCAGGAGGTGGCGGCGGCGAACCGGTGCGAGGCGGTCTGGTCCGACGATCTCGGCTTCGCCACAGTGCTGGGCTGGCCGGCCGATCTGGTGGCGGTGGAGTTGCTCTACACGTCGCTGCTGGTCCAGGCCACTGCGGCGATGCTGCGGGGGCGTGCCGAGCGCCGGCCGGGGTCGGGGCGACGGACGAAGGTCTGGGACGAGTCCTTCCTCAACGCGTTCGCGCTGCGGATCGGCGAGCGGCTGCGCACGGCCACCGAGGCGGCGACAAACGCGGCGGACCAGGCGGCGGCCGAGACGGCCGGGGCGGAACGGCTGTTGCCGGTGCTCGCGGCGCGGGGCGAGGCGGTCCGGGAGCGGTTGGACACGCTCTTTCCCGGCGTCACCCGGCACCGGCTCAGCGTGCGCGACGCCGAGGGCTGGTCGTCCGGCACCTCGGCCGCCGACCGGGCTTCGCTGGACGTCGGCGGTGCCCGGAAGCCCCGACAGGTGCCCGGCCGACCCGATCCGCGCTGAACCATCCGGCGTGGGAACGCACCCAGCGGATGTTTCTGCGATTTTCTTCGGTACGCGGTAGGGATCGGGGGAACGGCTCCGACCCTCCGGTGAGTCGCGCCCCGGTTGGGTGCGACCGGAGCCTGAGGAGCATCGCCGTGAAGTACATGCTGCTGATCTGGAACCGGCCCGGCTTCACCGAGGAGCTGAGCGAGCAGGAGCGCACCACGCTCTTCGGTGAGGTCGACGAGATCATGAAGGAGCTGACCGAGACCGGCGAGCTGATCGGCGGCCAGGCGTTGGCCAGTCCGTCGCAGACGTCGACGGTCCGGCTCGTAAACGGCAGCCCCGAGGTCCTCGACGGCCCGTTCATGGAGAGCAAGGAGCAGTTCGCCGGTTACCTGGCCGTCGACTGCGACAGCCCGCAGCGCGCTGCCGAGATCGCCGCCCGCTGGCCGGACGTCAGGTACGGCGGCGCGATGGAGGTCCGCCCGATCATGGACGAGGCCGGGACGGAGATGTGACCGAGGACCGGACGGTCGAGGATCTGCTGCGCACGTTCGCGCCGCAGGTCCTCGGCCTGCTGGTCCGTCGGCACGGACAGTTCGACAGATGCGAGGACGCGGTCCAGGAGGCGCTGCTCGCCGCCGCGACGCAGTGGCCCGGGCAGGGCGTACCGGACAGTCCGCGCGCCTGGTTGCTCACAGTGGCCACCCGACGGCTCACCGACGAGTGGCGCAGCGAGAGCGCGCGCCGGGACCGCGAGGTGGCGGTGGCGCGGCGCGAGCCGGCGTACGCCGCGGTGGCGCCCTCGGCGGACGCGGAGCCCGCCGTTCCGGCCGACGACGACACCCTCACACTGCTGTTCCTCTGCTGCCACCCGGCGCTGCCCGGATCGGCGCAGGTGGCGCTCACCCTGCGGGCGGTCGGCGGTCTCAGCACCGCCCAGATCGCCCGGGCGCACCTGGTGCCCGAGGCGACGATGAGTCAACGGATCCGGCGGGCCAAGCAGCGGATCGAGGCCGCCGGGGCGAGGTTCACCATGCCCGGGCCGGCCGAGCGGGGCGAGCGGCTGGGAACGGTGCTGCGGGTGCTCTACCTGATCTTCAACGAGGGCTACACCGCGTCCAGCGGCCCGGATCTGCGCAGGGCCGAGCTGACCGGCGAGGCGATCCGGCTGGCTCGCATCCTGCGCGGGCTGCTGCCCGACGACGGCGAGGTGACCGGGCTGCTGGCGCTGATGCTGCTGACCGACGCGCACCGGGCGGCCCGGGTGGGGCCGGACGGGGAGTTGGTGCCGCTGGCCGAGCAGGACCGTTCCCGGTGGGACTCCGCCGCCATCGCGGAGGGGGTCGCCCTGATCACCGAGGCGCTGACCTGGTCGCCGCCCGGCCCGTACCAGCTCCAGGCGGCGATCGCCGCGGTGCACGCCGAGGCGTCGACGGCGGCGGAGACGGACTGGCGGCAGATCGTCGCGCTCTACCGACTGCTGGCCCGGATCGCGCCGAACCCGATGGTCACCCTCAACCAGGCGGTGGCGGTGGCCATGGTCGACGGGCCCCGGGCCGGGCTCGCCCTGCTCACGCCGTTGGACGCCGACGAACGCACGGCCGGGCACCACCGGCTGGCCGCCGTCCGGGCTCACCTGTTGGAGCTGGCCGGGGAGGTCGGTGCGGCGCGGGAGGCGTACCTGGTGGCGGCGCGGGGCACGACGAGCCGGCCCGAGCAGCGCTACCTGGAGGTACGGGCGGCCCGGCTGACCGGGCAGGGGTGAGCGACATCGTCTTGCCGTTTTGGCAATAATCTTTGCGCATCGTCCGGTCGCCGGTCACAGTCGTTGCCGACGCGCGAAGGAGCAGGCACCGATGACCGAGCAGCACGAGTTCGACAAGGACTACTGGGAGCGGCACTGGCACCAGGCACACCACGACCGTCCCGGCGCGATGAGCACGAGTCCCGCGCACCCGTACCTGGCCCGGGAGATCGGCGCTCTGGCACCGGGCTCGGCGCTGGACGCCGGGTGCGGCGCGGGCGCCGAGGCAATCTCGCTCGCCGCCCACGGCTGGCAGGTCACCGCTGTCGACATCGCACCCGTCGCGCTCGCCCGAGCCGCCGAACGCGCAGCGGAGAGCGGGGTGTCCGAGCGAGTGCGATGGGTGGAGGCGGACCTGACGACCTGGGCCCCGGAGACGAGGTTCGACCTGGTAACGACGCACTACGCGCACCCCGCGATGCCGCAGCTGGCCTTCTACGACCGCGTCGCTGGGTGGGTGGCCCCCGGCGGCACCCTCCTCATCGTCGGGCATCTGCACACCGCGGAAGCCACCGCGGCGGGGCACGGGCACGGGCATGGGCACGGACACCACCCGCCGGAAGAGGCATCGGTCACCCTCGCGGACATCACCGCTGGCCTGGACAGCAGCACCTGGGAGATCATCACTGCCGAGGAGCAACGCCGCACGATGCCGGGCCGGGAGGTCCCGCTGCACGACGTGGTCGTACGCGCCACCCGACGACGCTGAGCACACCGCTGCCGACCGCCGGGCGACCCGGCGGCCGGCAGCGGCCGTCACACCTCGGGTTCGACGGCCGGGCAGCTGGCACCCCCGGCGGGCACCACCTGATCGATCAGGTAGGAGTCGACGGCTCGTTGCACGCACGGGCTGCTGCTGTAGCTGCCGTGGCCCCACCCCTGGTAGCTGAGCAGCGCGCCGTGCCGACCCAACTGCCGCGCCACGTTGCGCGCCCAGCCGTAGCCGCTGGCCGGGTCGTGCACTGTGGCGGCGAGCAGCAGCGGCACGTCGGTATGGACCCGTAGCCGATGCTGCGGGTTGGCGACCGGCGTCGGGGTGCCCAGACAGGTGACCAGCGCGAACAGCGCCGGCGGGTAGCGCAGGTCCGGCGCGAGCCGGGCCGTCCGGCGCAGATGTCCGACGTACTCGCGGTAGTCGCGGACCGGCAGGCTCCAGTCCTGGCAGAAAACCGCGAAAGGGTACGGAGCCAGGGCGTCGCCGGTCGATGGGCCGGCACTTCGCATGGCGGTGGGGGCAGTCATCTTGCCCAGCCACTCGGCCAGCCCCGGCCACCGCCAGGTGTCGTAGAACTCCTTGTGGGTGAGCCGGCTCAATTCGAACGGGGTCAGCACCACCCCGGGCCGTTTCGGGTCGGTCAGCAGGCCGCGCTCGGCCCGCACGTGCAGCCCGGCCCAGATCGCCCGGAGGTCCCGACCGTGCAGGGCACAGGCCGTGGACCGGTCACACCAGGCAACGAACTCGTCGAACGCGCCCTCCGCGGTGACGGCCTGGCTGTCGAGGAAGGCCCGGGTGCCGACGCTGTGGTCCATCGTGGCCTCGAGCACCATGGCCCGGACCCGGTCGGGGTACAGCTCGGCGTACCGCTGCCCGAGCAACGTGCCGTACGAGCTGCCGTGGAAGGTCAACTGCCGCTCTCCGAGCGCGGCGCGGACCGCGTCCAGGTCGCGGGCGGCGCTTGTGGTGTCGACGTGGTCGTAGAGCGCCCCGGTGCGGGCCCGGCAGTCGGCGCGCAGCAGGACGTTGTTGGCCAGGACGGCGTCGAACTGGGCCTGGTCGGCGATCAGCTGTGGTTGCCGGGCGAGCAGGTCCCGGGCACAGACCACGGGGTGGCTGTCGCCGGTGCCGCGTGGGTCGAAGCTGACGATGTCGAACCGGGCACGCAGGTCGGCGCTGAACCGGGAGCTGCCGTCCACCACCCGGTCGACACCGCTGTCGCCGGGCCCGCCGGGGCCGAAGATCAGCGCGCCTTCCCGGGTGGCCGGCTTGGCGACCCGGCGGGCCAGCGACAGGTCGAAGCGCTCACCTCGGGGTCGGTCCCAGTCCACCGGCAGCGACAGGGTGCCGCACTCGGCGCTGCTGTCCTCGGCGCAGGGCCGCCAGTCGATCGTCGGGGCGGGCTGTGCTCGGGCGGCGGCCGGGCTCGCCGGGGTCAGGCCGGCTGCTGTGAGGGCCAGGGCGACCGCCCAGCCGACTGCGGATTTGCGTACGCGCAGCATGAGGTGCTGTCCTCTCCTCGAAGGAGCGTTGCCGGTGAAACTCGCCCACTGGGCGAGGTGATGCTGCTTCCACCCGGGCCGTCGAGTAGCCGCTCGACGGCCCGGGGCCGCTCTCGCCCGCCGGGTCAGTCGACCTCGCGCAGGACGCGTTCGAGCGTGGTCATCCGGGTCTCCATCCCGCCCAGCCGGCCGTCCATCGCGGCGAGCAGTCGGGCGTTCTCCGCCTGGGCCTGAGCGGCCGTCTCGGCGAGCCGGCGGTAGTCGTCCGCCCGGTCCGCCTCGTACCGGGCCCGCCGGGTCTTGGCGAGCTGCACGACGGTCACAGTGACCACGCTGATCAGGAAGGCGAAGATGCCGATCGCGCCGACCACCTCGGTCCAGTCGTGCTCGCTCATCGCTGTGCTCCCGGCTGCTCGCCCGACTCGGGCACTGTCAGCGTCTCGACCGCCGCCGCGATGACAGCGGGGGTGAGTGTGAGCACGAACGGCTCCACCTCGTAGTAGTTCATGGCCTTCCCGTCCTCCGACAACTCCAGGCGGGCGGTGACCAGCCCGGCCGCCGCCAGCTTCCGTAGGTGGACCTGCAACAGCGCCCGGCTGATGCCCAGTTGCCGGGCCAGCCCGCTGACGTACGCACGCTCGCGGGCCAGCGCGGCGACGACCCGCAGCCGGTGCGGGTTGGCCAGGGTGGCCAGCACCCGGACCAGGTCGTCGCCGGTCGGCGGTGAGGCGGTGCTCATAACCAGCCCTTGCACATGCCAAGGAAAGTTAGCAGGTGCCGGCGAGCTGCGGTGCGGACGGAAAACAGAATCAGGGGGATCTCAGGGTCGGCGAGAGAGGCCGGACACACAGCACGCCGGGCCGGTGATGATCACCGGCCCGGCGTGCGGGGTACGTCGTACGTCAGCTCTTGAAGGCGTCCTTGATCTTTTCGCCCGCCTGCTTGAGCTTGGCGGTGGACTGGTCAGCGCGACCCTCCGCCTCCAGCTGCTCGTTGTCGGTGGCCCGACCGGCGCCTTCCTTCAGCTTGCCGGTCGCGTCCTCGGTGGCGTTGTTGATCTTGTCGTCGAAAGCCATGCCAACCTCCATTGCGAGCGTCGCTACAACCACAGAGGTACCCCCGCCGTCACCGGCCCAACCATTACCGTCGTCACAGATCGGCAGCGGCCGGACGAAAGCGACGCAGGCGCAGGCTGTTGGCCACCACGAAGACCGAGGACAGCGCCATCGTGGCGCCGGCGATCATCGGGTTGAGCAGCCCGGCGGCGGCCAACGGCAGGGCCGCCACGTTGTATCCGAACGCCCAGAACAAATTGCCCCGGATGATGCCGAGCGTGCGCCGGGACAACCGGATGGCGTCCACCGCCGCGTCCAGGTCGCCCCGGACGAGGGTGAGGTCGGCTGCCTCGATCGCCACGTCAGCGCCGGTGCCCATGGCCAGCCCCAGGTCGGCCTGGGCCAGCGCCGGGGCGTCGTTGACCCCGTCACCGACCATCGCCACCGACCGCCCCTCGGCCTGAAGCCGCTTGATCACGTCGACCTTCCCGGCCGGCAGCACCTCGGCGATCACCTCGTCGACGCCCACCTCGGCGGCGACCGCACGAGCCACAGTGGTGTTGTCCCCGGTCAGCAGGACCGGGGTCAGCCCCAGCCCGCGCAGCCGGGCCACCGCCGCCCGGCTGGTCGGCCGGACCACGTCGGCGACGGTGAGCACGCCGCGGGCCTGTCCGTCCCAGCCGGCGACGATCGCCGTACGGCCCGCGGCCTCCGCGTCACGCACGGCCCACTCGACCTCCGGCGGTACGTCGATCTCACGCTCGCGCAGCAGCCGGACCCGGCCGACCAGCACTGCCAACCCGTCGACAGTGCCGGTCACCCCCAGCCCTTCGAGGTTGCCGAAGGCGGTCACCGGGGGCAGCGCGCCCGCGTCGGTGGCAGCGGCCGCGACCGCACGGGCGATCGGGTGCTCGGAGGCGGCCTCCACCGCCCCGGCGAGCCGGAGCAGCTCGGCCCGGTCCACGCCGCTCGCCGGCACCACGTCCACCAGTGTCATCCGGCCGGTCGTCACGGTGCCGGTCTTGTCGAGCACCACGGTGTCCACCCGGCGGGTCGACTCCAGCACCTCCGGGCCCTTGATCAGTACGCCGAGCTGAGCGCCCCGACCGGTGCCGACCAGCAGCGCCGTCGGGGTGGCCAGGCCGAGCGCGCACGGACAGGCGATGATCAGCACGGCCACGGCGGCGGTGAACGCGGCGGTCGGACCGGCCCCGGTGCCGAGCCACCAACCGAGAGTGCCGACGGCGAGGGTGATGACTATCGGCACGAAGACCCCGGAGATCCGGTCCGCCAACCGCTGCACGGCCGCCTTGCCGCTCTGCGCCTGCTCCACCAGGTCGGCCATCCGGGCGAGCTGGGTGTCCGCGCCGACCCGGGTGGCGGTGACGATGAGCCGCCCACCCGCGTTGATCGTGGCGCCGACCACGCCGTCACCCGGGCCGACCTCGACCGGCACCGACTCACCGGTGAGCATGCTGGCGTCGACAGCGGAGGTGCCCTCGTCGACCACCCCGTCGGTGGCGATCTTCTCCCCGGGGCGGACCACGAACCGGTCACCGACGGCGAGCCGGTCCACGGGGATCAGGGTCTCCACGCCGTCACGCAGCACCGTCACCTCCTTGGCCCCGAGGTCGAGCAGAGCGCGCAGTGCGGCGCCGGCAGTCCGCTTGGAACGGGCCTCGAAGAAGCGACCGGCCAGGATGAACACGGTGACCCCGGCGGCCGCCTCCAGGTAGATGTTGCCTGCGCCGTCGGTCCGGGTGATGTCGAAGCTGAACGGGTGCGTCATGCCGGGCATCCCCGCGTCACCGAGGAAGAGCGCCCAGAGCGACCAGCCGAACGCGGCCAGGGTGCCGAGCGACACCAGGGTGTCCATGGTGGCCGCGCCGTGCCGCAGGTTGGTCCAGGCGGCCCGGTGGAACGGCAGCCCACCCCAGACCACCACCGGGGCGGCCAGGGTCAGCGACAACCACTGCCAGTAGTCGAACTGCCAGGCCGGGACCATGGCCAGCAGGACCACCGGCACGCTCAGGGCCACCGACACCCAGAGCCGGGTACGCGGCCCCCGCAACGGGTCCACCGGGGGTTCGGCGCTGGGCGGGGCCGGCAGCGCCGCCGTGTAACCGGTCTTCTGCACGGTCCCGATCAGGTCGTCCGGCGTGACGCCGTCGGCGTACCGGACGGTCGCCTTCTCGGTGGCGTAGTTGACAGTGGCGCTCACCCCGTCCATCCGGTTGAGTTTCTTCTCGATCCGGGCGGCGCACGCGGCGCAGGTCATCCCGCCGATCGCCAGTTCGATCCGGTTCGGCGCCTCGGGCAGCGGTCTGCTGGTGGTGGTCATCTTCTGGTCCCGTCAGTTGTGTCCGTGCCCGGGGGTGCCGTGGTCGGCCCCGCCGGTCGGTGCGGGCCCGCTCGGGGTGGGGGCCCCTTTGGTCGGGGCAGCGCCGGCGACCACCGTGAACTCGGCGGTGTGCACCCGCCCGCCGTGTTGGAAGTCGAGGTAGAGCCGGTAGCTGCCGGCCGAGGGCACCTCGGCGAGGAAGGTGACGGCAGGACCGGGCCGGGTGCGCCCATCGCCGGGCTTTCCGTCCGGGTGCACGTGCAGGTACGCCAGATCACCCCGACGTAGAGCCACCAGGTGCCCGTACGCGCCCAGGTAGGGCTCCAGGTCGGTGACCGGCTGACCGTCCCGGCTGACGGTCACTGTCAGCGACGACGTGCGGCCGGGCTGCGGCGCTCCGGTCAGGGTGACCGTGTAGCCGTCGACGGTGGTGCTGGTCGCCGGAGCGGGCAACGGCCGTTCGGTCAACTCGCCGGGGACTGTCACGTCCACGCCGAGGGTCAGCGGTTCGCCCCCGGTCGGGGTGAAGTCGGCGAACGCCCGCCACTGCCCGGGGCCGGCCAGCGGGGTGTCGACCCGCCAGGTGCCGTCCGGGGCCAGCTCGGGGTGGACGTGACGGAAGCCGGAGAGGTCCCGACGGGCGACGATCAGATGCATCTGCTTGTCGTGCGCCACGTCGTACCGGGTGACCGGGCGGCCGTCCGGGCCGGCGATCCGGAAGGCGAACTCGTCGGCCGGGGCGTCGACCGGTTCGAGGGTGTAGCCCCGGTCGGAGACGAGCAGCCCGCCGGGGAGCCGGTCGGCCGTCCCGCCCCGTTCGTCCGCCGTCGGGGTGGTGGCGGCATCGTCGTGCCGGCTCTCGGCGACCGGGGCGGTGTCGACGACCCGGCCGATCCCGTAGGTGGCGCCGAAGATCGCCGCCAGGCCGACGGCGAACCCGGCCAGTCTCGTCACGGTGCGCACGTCGGCCCGCCGATCACGCGTCGACGAGGTCGTAGCCGGCCTCGTCGACTGCGGCTCGGACGACAGCGGTGTCCAGTGGCTGATCGCTGCTGACGATGACCCGGCCGGCCGCGAGGTCGACCTGGACGTCACGCACGCCGGCGATGGCGCCGACCTCGGCGCTCACCGCGCTGACGCAGTGCCCGCAGGTCATGCCCTGCACCTGGTACGTCGTGTTGACCATTGGATCGTCTCCTTCGCGGTACCGGTACCCCGTGGGGGTATCTCAACAGAACCGACCGTACCATACCCCCTGGGGGTACGCTATCCTTGTCGACATGACCGCACCCACCCCGATCCGCGGATACACCGCCAGCAAGGACCAGCTGCTCGCGCGGCTCCGCCGCGTCGAGGGGCAGGTCCGGGGCATCGAGAAGATGGTCGACGACGACCGCTACTGCATCGACGTGCTCACCCAGATCTCCGCCATCCAGGCCGCCCTCGACAAGGTGGCCCTCGGGCTGCTCGACGGGCACGCCCGGCACTGCATGCACGAGGGCGCCGCCGAGGGTCGGGCCGACGAGATGGCCACCGAGATGATGGCGGCGGTCGGCCGGCTCATGAAGCGCGGCTGACCGGGCTCAGTCCGGCGCGGGGTCGAGACGGACCCTGCGCAGCAACTGCGCGTTGAGCGCCACCACGATGGTGGACGCCGACATCAGCACCGCGGCCAGCGCCGGGCTCAACGCCACGCCGGCCCAGGCCAGCACCCCGGCGGCCAGCGGCAGCGCCACCACGTTGTAGCCGGCCGCCCAGGCCAGGTTCTGTCGCATCTTCCGGTACGACGCCCGGGACAGCCGGACCACGGCACCCACCCCGCGCGGGTCCGAGGACGCCAGCACCACCCCGGCGGACTCGATGGCCACATCGGTGCCCGCGCCGATCGCGATACCCACGTCCGCCCGGGCCAGCGCCGGCGCGTCGTTCACCCCGTCACCGACCATCGCCACGACCAACCCCCGCCGCTGGAGCTCGGCCACCCGATCGTCCTTCGCCGCCGGCAGCACCTCGGCGAAGACCTCGTCGACCCCAGGTCGGAAGCCGAGGTCGGCGGCGACCGCCTCGGCCACCGGCCGGGCGGCTCCAACATGCCGCCTCGGAGACCGCCGCGCGAGCGGTTCGGCCGCCCGACACTCCGCCACGACCTGCAACCCCCGGGAGGGCTGGCTAGCATCTCCCACGATGGCCCTCCGAATGCCGCTGCACAGTCGGGCACCGGCGCCGCCACGTCGTGGCGGCGCCCCCGGCCGACCGGGCCGAGCACTGACCGTCCGTGATCAAGCGGTCGTCAGGCAGCGATCCGCCCCGCCGTCCGCCGCGTTTCCACCGCAACGGTGAACCGCCCGGCCCGCTGACCCGTATCCCGCACCGGATCGTTGGGAGTCTCACCTTGGCCGCCGACCACACTCACCCCGCTCCGTCCGCCCCACCACGGGTGCGACGGATCCTCGTCGTGACGGTGGTACCCCTCTTCGTCGCCACCGTGCTGGCCGCAGTGCTGCTCTGGCCGCGCGGCGGGTCACCGCAGACCGACGGTGGTGCGGACGTGCCGCGCTACCCCGGCACTGTCACCCGGGTGGTGAGCGAGCCGTGCCCGCCGGTGCCGTCGGTTCCGGAGGGCACACCGAGGGTCGGCGACGGGCGGTGCGGCACTGTCGACGTCCGGGTGGACGACGGGCCGACCGCCGGCCAGCAGGTGCGCACACCGGTGCCCGACGGGCCCGGCGCACCCCGGGTCGAGGTCGGCGACGAGGTCGTCCTGGTCGAACTGGCCGATCCGATCGAGCCCACCGTCAGCAACTGGAACATCGCCGAGCACCAACGCGGCACCCCGATGGTGTGGCTGGCGGTGGTCTTCGCGGCCGCGATCGTCGCGTTCGGTCGGTGGCGGGGTCTGGCAGCGCTCGCCGGGCTGGCCGCCAGCTTCGCCATCCTGCTCACCTTCGTGCTGCCGGGCATCAGCGCGGGCAGGTCACCGCTGCTGGTGGCGGTGGTCGGCGCGGCCCTGATCATGTTCGTGGTGCTCTATCTGACCCACGGGGTCACCGCACAGACCTCGGTCGCGGTGCTCGGCACCCTGGGCAGCCTGGTGCTGACCGGCGTGCTCGCCACCATCGCCACGGCCGCGACCCACCTCACCGGCTTCGGCAGCGAGGACGCCACCACCCTGTCGATGTTCCAGGGCGACGTGGACCTGCACGGTCTGCTGCTCGCCGGCATCATCATCGGATCGCTCGGGGTGCTCGACGACGTGACGGTCACCCAGGCGGCCACCGTCACCGAACTGGCGAACGCCAACCCCGGGCTGACCCGGTTGCAGCTGTACCGTGCCGCCACCCGGGTCGGCCGCGCGCACATCGCCTCCACCGTCAACACCATCGTGCTGGCGTACGCGGGCGCGTCACTGCCCCTGCTGCTCCTGCTCACCGCCGACTCGCGGCCGATCGGGCAGATCCTCACCAGCGAGTTCCTCGCGCAGGAGATCGTCCGCAGCGCGGTCGCCACCCTCGGCCTGATCGCCGCCGTGCCGCTGACCACCGGGCTGGCCGCGGTGGTGACCGCCGCCGGGCGTACCGATGGCACGGCGTCCACCGACGCTCCCGCGCCCCGGCCCCAGCCGGACCGCAGCGAGGCACTGGCCGCACTCAGCTCACCGCGTACGGCCGGCTCCGACGAGCCGGACCGGACGCGGACCGCACCCCCATCAGAGGCCACCGACCGGTGGCCGGAGTCGAACAGGAGCACGGATACGGCATGGTGACACTCCTCAGCGTGACCAGATCGGGCATCCACCCTGAGAACCGCGTCACTGGTCACTCAACGCTATGGCGAAATGACGCTTTTGGTCGGCATCCAGGCATAGCTCAGCCGGTCGACTCTCGGGTAACCTCGCTGCCGGTTACCGATGAAGGCGCGAAGCGGCGCCTGCGGTGCCACCGCCCAATCGCCAACCGGCGAGCCGGGGACCCAGGTGCCTGGGGTGAATCCGCGTCAGCGGTAGGGGCCACTTCCGCCCCGAACCCGTCAGCTAACCCGGTCGGCGGTCGACGGAAGGGAACATTGTGACGGCACCCCTACGCCGCTGGTTGACTCCCGTGGTGGCCGTGATCGCCGCACTTACCGTGCTCGCCGGGCCGCTCCCGGCGCACGCCGCCCCGACGAACCCCACACCGTCCGGGCACGAGGAGGACGGCGAGCCCAAGCTGCTCAACGACGTCATCGAGCAGGCCAACCGCGACTACTCCGCCGCAAAGTCCAAGCTGGACAAATCCAAGAAGCGGCAGAGCGAGTTGGCGGCGGAGGTCAACCGGGCCAAGGCTGACCTGGACGCGTTGGCCCCGCAGGTCGGGCGGATCGCCGCCCAGGCGTACCGGACCGGCCGGATCGGCGCTGTCGCGATGCTGCTGGAGAGCGACGCTCCCGACTCGTTCGTCCAGCGCGCCGGGATGCTCGACGAGATGAACATGGTCAACGAGAAGAAGCTCTCCGAGGTCAACGAGGTGAAGGCCCGCGCCGAGCAGGCCAAGCTCGCCCTCGACACCGAGGTCCGGGAGCAGCAGAAGCAGACCGCCCTGATGGCGAAGCGCAAGAGCGAGGCCGACAAGGCGCTCTCCCTCGTCGGCGGCAAGGGTTTCACCGGCGGCCTGGTGGATGCCACCTCCAAGGTCGCGAAGATCGGCCCGGGTCGCACGGCCGACGGTGACTGGAAGCCCCAGTCGTGCAGCGAGAACGACCCCACCACGTCCGGCTGCGTCACGCCGCGCACCCTGCACGCGTACAAGGAGGTCAAGGCGGCCGGCTTCAACCGGTTCGTCGGCTGCTACCGCCCCGGCGGGCCGTGGGAGCACCCGAAGGGCCGCGCCTGCGACTGGTCGCTACAGAAGAGCGGGTTCTCCCCGTGGCACAACAACGACACCCGGACGTACGGCAACAACGTCGCCGCGTTCCTCATCCGTAACGCCGACCGGCTCGGCATCTACTACGTGATCTGGAACCGGCAGATCTGGTTCCCGGCCACCGGCTGGAGCTCGTACAGCGGGCCGTCGAACCACACCGACCACGTCCACATGTCGCTGCTCTGACCCGCACGATCCCCGACGAGGGCCGTTCCGCGTGACGCGGAGCGGCCCTCGTCGCGTCAGACGGTGGCAGGCGCGGCCGGTTCGGTCGACTCGGTCGAGGCCGAGGGCTCCAATGTCGCGAAGCCGGCCGGCACGGCGGCCACCGTGCGCACCGCTCCGGCGGCCAGCCGGTAGGACACCCCCACCACCGCGCACCGCCCCCGCGCCACCTCGTCGGCCAGCACGGGCGACTGCCCGAGCAACGTCTCGACGGTCTGGGCGATGTGGATGTCGACGATGCCGTCGATGTCGTCCACGCCCTCGGACGTGGCGCGGCGCAGGCTGGGCAGCACGGCGTCGACCACCGCGCGCAGATGGCCGCTCGGCGCGGTACCGGTCGCGGCGGACTCCCGGGCGGCCTGCACCGCACCGCAGGAGTCGTGGCCGAGCACCACCACCAGCGGGGTGCCGAGCACTGTCACCGCGTACTCGACGCTGCCGAGCACCTCGGGGCCGGCGGTGTGCCCGGCGGTGCGAACCACGAACAGGTCGCCCAGGCCCCGGTCGAAGATGATCTCGGCGGCCAGCCGCGAGTCGGAGCAGCCGACGATCACCGCGAACGGGTGTTGCCCGTCGGCCACTGCGGCCCGGTGCCCGGCATCCTGGTTGGGGTGGCGTGGGGCGCCATCGACGAAGCGCCGGTTGCCGGCGACCAGCTCGGCGTACGCCCGGGTCGGCTCGCTGAGCGCGGTGGCCCGGTCGGTGGTCCGCTGCGGACCCGGCTGACCGCCGGAGCTCCCGGTATGACTCATCCCGCACCTCGTCTCGACGCATCTGACCTGGTCAAACCGGCTCTCCGCCGGCCGGGCGGCGGGCGCTGGCTCGCGCTCCACCGTCACACGCACCGTAAGATGCGTCAAGGTATGCGTGATTTAGATTTCATACGTTGACTCCGACCACCCCCTGGGCAACCGTCCCGGGGCACGGCGGACCAGACTCTCGCGAGGGCAGACGGACATCCGGAAAGGCGGTAACACGATGGCGAGCACGGTGACGGACGACACCGGCGGCGGGCGGAACTGGACGTTCCTCACCAATCACGGACACGTCCTGCTGGCCATCGCCCGCGATCCGACGGCCCGGCTGCGCGACGTCGCGGCCGAGGTCGGGGTGACCGAACGGGCCGCGCAGGCGATCGTCGCCGACCTGGAGGCGGGCGGTTACCTGCACCGCACCCGGGTCGGGCGACGTAACGAATACACCCTCAACCCGGCCGGCCGGTTCCGGCACCCCGCCGAGGCCGACCGGCAGGTCGGCGACCTGCTCGCGCTGTTCGCCGACGCTTCCACCGCGAAGGCGGAGCCCGGGGCCTGACCCTGGCCGGGGGCCGCTGACCGACGGTCACGGCGGTAACCTTTGCGGGTGCGCGAATGCCCGCCGTTGAGCGCGACCCCGTCCCGCCGTGCCCTTCGCGGCGTCCTCAGTGGAACGCTGGCGGTCCTGCTCGGCGCCGGCCTGGTGGCACCCTCCCCCGCGACCGCCGCGCCGCCCCTCTGCGGTCCCAGCGGCACCGACAGCCTGACCCAGGTGCCGTGGGCGCTCCGCCGGCTGGAGCCGTCCGCGGCGTGGCCGCTGTCCCGGGGCGCCGGGATCACGGTGGCCGTGATCGACTCCGGAGTCTCCGCCGCCCACCCGCTCCTCAAGGGGCAGGTGCTCGAGGGTCGCGACTTCAACGGTCTGCCGGCCCGCCAGGGCCAGTGCGACGAGGCCGGGCACGGCACGCTGATCGCCGGCATCATCGCAGGCCGGGAGGGCACCGTCGTCCCCTTCAGTGGCATCGCCCCGGCCGCCCGCATCCTGCCGATCCGGGTTCTGCCGCAGCTCGGCGCGGTCAACAACCCGCAACTCCCCGCGCAGATCGCCGCAGCCATCGACTGGGCGGTCGAGCAGGGCGCCGACGTGATCAACCTGTCCCTGACCACAATTCCCCGCCCCGAACTGACGGCGGCCGTCGAGCGCGCGCTGGCCAAAGGGGTGGTGCTGGTCGCCGCCGCGGGCAACCGGTCGGAAGACTCGCAGAACCTGCCGGGTTACCCGGCCGCGTACCCCGGGGTGATCGCGGTCGGCGGGGTGGACGAGCAGGGCGGCCACGTCGGCACCTCGATCAGCGGCGACTACGTCGACATCGCCGCACCCGGGATGAACATCGTCGGGCCGGCACCCGGAAACAGCGGCTACCGCACCGTGCCGGAGGGCGGCACCAGCTACGCCGCCGCGTACGTGTCAGGAGTGGCCGCGCTGGTCCGGGCCGCCTACCCCAGCCTCGACCCGCAGCAGGTCGCGGATCGGCTGAAACGCACCGCGGACAACCCACCCGAGGGTCAGAACGCCGACATCGGGCACGGGATGGTCAACCCGTACCGGGCGGTGTCGAGCCTGCTCGGCACCCGGTCGAACCCGCCGGCCGGCGCGCTCCCGGCACCCGCCGTACGGGACGACCCGCTGAGCTGGCAGCGCCCCATCGCGATCTGGGCGGCGGTCATCGGCGGGCTACTCGCCGGGTTGCTGCTGGTCGCGCGACCGATCACGGCCCTCGGCCGCCGACGCGACTGGCGCCCCGGCCGACGCACCGACGCGCCAACTGCCGGCTGAGCGGCGCACCGCAGCCCGGTCCCGGCGCCTACGGCAGCCAACGCCAGACACAGTGCGGCTCCGGGCCGGACGAACCGGACCGGAGCCGCTCGTGCGAATGCCTCAGCTCCACACCTTGGAGTTGCTCATCTCCGTGGTGAGGTAGTTTTCGCGGGCGATGCCCACGGCACCGCCGATCTCGTTCAGGATCCGGTTGATGTCCCGGACCGCCGCGTCCCACTTCGCCTGGTGCTGCTCGTAGGCAACCCGGTCCTCGCCGTCCCAGTGCAGCTTGGTCAGCATCGAGCGCAGCGTGTCAAGCTTTTCCTCGAGGGTCTTCGAGATGGCCTGCATCTGCTGGTTGCTGCTCTCGAGGACCGCATAGTCAACTTTGATCGTCACGATTTCCTCCTCTGCCGGCTACGGATCACGGGTTGAGAGCAGAGTGGAACTTGTCCAGCATCTGCTGCTGCTCTTCGTCGTTGACCTGGTGCGTCGTACCCGACTTGTCGAGCAGGTCAGCGATGCTGTCCATCGCCGTCAGCAGTTTGACGGTGTCCTCGTTCCAGCGCGTCATCAGCGACTGGAAGCCCGTGGACGCCTGACCCTTCCACGCGATGGCCAGGTCATCGACGACGTTCCACAGCTTCTTCAGCTCGCCGTCGACCTCGCTGCGCGTGGACCGCACGTCACTCGCGGCGGTATGCAGAGTCGCAGCTTCGACCTCGAACGCCATGCTTCACACCCTTCCGTCTGTTGTGGTGGCGGCTTCGCCGCACCCCTCCCCCGCGGCAAGGCAGCAACACCCCACCGACGGACACTCCTGTGAAGACCGTAGCGGAACGTGTCCAGCCCTCGCAGCCCTGACCGGCGACGTTCGATGGATGATGGTGAATCGGGCCGGAACGGCCCACCACCCCCCTGCCGAACGACCGACAGCGCTCAGGTTGGTTCGGACCAGGCGGTCTGAATCAGCTGCTGGCCGTCACGACGGCGGACCAGGGTGCCACGGCCGGGCGGTTGCGGGCTCGGCCGCAACGTGCCGAAGACCGCGCCCTCCTCCCGGTTTCCGGACATCAGCAGGCCCGGCGAGTCCAACTCGCGCAGTCGTTGCAGCACCGGCTCGTACAGCGCCCTGGACACACCACCGACCCGGCGCGTGACGATCAGGTGCAGACCGATGTCGCGGGCCTGCGGCAACAGCTCGTGCAGGGCGCTCAGCGGATTGCTGCCGCCCGAGGCCACCAGGTCGTAGTCGTCCACCAGGATGTACAGGTCCGGACCCTTCCACCAGCTCCGATCACGCAGCTGGGCGGTCGTCACGTCCGGGCCGGGCAGTCGGTTGGAGAGCGCGCTGCGGATCGACCCGAGCCCCTGGGCGAACGCCTGGTTCGACGGGGCGTAGTCGAGCAGGTGGTCACCCTCCACCGCCCCCAGCAGGCCACGCCGGTAGTCGGCGATCACCAGCCGGGCCTGCGCCGGCGTGTACCGCTCGGTGATCCCCCGGGCGATCAGGCGCAGCAGGTTGGTCTTGCCGCACTCCGCGTCGCCGAAGACCGTCAGGTGCGGCTCGTTGGCCAGGTCCAGGTAGACCGGCGCGAGTGCCGACTCGTTGACACCGATCGGGAGACCGGGTGCCGACCGGTCGATGATCCGGGCCAGCTCCGCCACCGGCAGCCGGCGCGGAAGCAACCGCACCTTCGGCGCCGGACGCCCCGGCCAGTTCGCCGCCACGTGCCCGGCCAGGGACAGCGACGCCTCGCTCAGATCGTCGATGTCGCGACGGCCGTCGATCCGCGAGATGGCGGTGAGGAAGTGCAGCTTGTCGCGGGTCAGGCCACGACCGGGCGACTTCTCCGGCACGTTGTTCGCCGCCCGACGGTCGATCTCGGACTCCGACGCGTCGCCGAGGCGCAGCTCCAACTTGGTGCCGAGCAGATCCCGCATGTTGATCCGGATCTCCGCCCACCGTACGGCGGTGAGCACCACGTGCACACCGAAGCCGAGGCCCCGGTTGGCCAACGTGGTGATGGTCTGCTCCAGCTCCTCGTACTCCTGGCGCAGGGTGTTCCACCCGTCCACCACCAGGAACACGTCGCCGAACGGGTCGTCGGCGAACTCGCCGGCGGCACGGCGACGGCGGTAACTCGCCACCGAGTCGATGCCGTGCTGGGCGAAACGAGCCTCCCGCTCGTCCAGGACGGCGACGACCTCGGCCACCGTCCGGCGGACCGCCTCGACGTCGCGTCGACCGGCCACCCCGGCCAGGTGCGGCAACCGCTCCATGCTGCGCAGCGCGCCCCCGCCGAAGTCCAGGCAGAAGAACTGCACCTCCCGCGGAGTGTGCGTGAGCGCCAGCGAGGCCAGCAGCGTACGCAGCATCGTGCTCTTGCCACTCATCGACCGACCGACGATGACCACGTTGCCGCCAGCCCCGGCCAGCTCGACCATCATCGGGTCCCGGCGCTGCTCGTAGGGCCGGTCCACCACGCCGACCGGCACTGTCAGTCGCCCGCGCCCGGGCCAGGAGGCGGTGCACAGCCCATAGGTCGGGTCGACCGCCAGCGGGCCGAGCAGCTCACCCAGGCCCGGCGGGTCGGCAAGCGGCGGCAGCCACACCTGGTGCGCCGGCCGGCCCCGACCCTTGAGCTGGTCGATCAGCACGTCGAGCATCGCCACGGCCTTGCCGTCGGCCGGCTGCTCCGGCTCCGGGGCGGTGGCCACCGGCGCCTGCGGGACCTGCACCGGAACGAAGTCGAGGCCGTACGGAACGATCCGGCGCTGCACCAGCGCCTGCGAGGCGGAGGCCTGCTGCCCCGGCGCCCGGTACGCCCCCGACACGTACGCGGCCCGGAACCGCAGCATGGTGCTGGTGTCCGTCTTCAGGTAGCCGTGGCCCGGCGCGTTCGGCAGCTCGTACGCGTCCGGTACGCCGAGCACGATCCGGCTCTCCACGGCGGAGAACGTCCGCAGACCGATCCGGTACGACAGGTGCGTGTCGAGGCCCCGCAGCTTGCCCTCTTCGAGGCGCTGGCTGGCCAGCAGCAGGTGCACGCCGAGGGACCGACCCAACCGGCCGATCATCACAAACAGGTCGATGAAGTCCGGTTTGGCGGCGAGCAGTTCGCTGAACTCGTCACAGATGATCAACAGACTGGGCATCGGCGCCAGCGGCTCACCGGCCGAACGGGCCTTCTCGTACTCGAAGCGGGAGACGTAGTTGCCGGCCGCCCGCAGCAGCTCCTGCCGGCGCACCATCTCGCCGGCGAGCGCGTCGCGCATCCGGTCGACAAGCGGCAGCTCGTCGGCCAGGTTGGTGATCACCGCGCTGGTGTGCGGCAGCGCCTCCAGCGAGGCGAAGGTAGCGCCGCCCTTGAAGTCGACCAGGACGAAGTTCAGTTCCTCCGACGAGTGGGTCACCGCCAACGCGGCCACCACCGTACGCAGCAGCTCGCTCTTGCCGGAGCCGGTCGCACCGATCACCAGACCGTGCGGGCCCATGCCCTCGTGCGCCGACTCCTTGAAGTCGAGCTCGACCACGTTGCCGTCCGGGCCGACGCCGAGCGGGATGCGCAGCCGGTCGCGGTGCCCGCGCGGGCGCCAGGTGTTCTGCACGTCCACCGCTGCGGCGTCACCGACGCCGAGCAGGTCCGGCAGCTCCGTGCTGCGGGCCAGCGGTTCGTCGCCGCCGGTCTGCTGCTGGGAGAGCCGGAAGGGGGCGATCTGTCGGGCCAGCCCCTCGGCGGCCTCGGCGCTGAGCCGGTCGGGCCGACCCAGCGTCGACGACGAACTGCCCCGGACCAGGTCGAGTGAGCCTCCGTCATTCACGTCGAGGCAGAGCAGCCAGCGGCCGGCGTCGCGCGGCACCGTCCCGGAGAGGTCGATCACGGTGGCGCCGAGCAGACCCGGACCAACCAGCTGGCAGGTCGGCGAGATCTCGCCGCCGTCGATCACCACGACCAGGTGCGGGGCGGTGGTCAGCGGCTTGGCCTCCGGCGCGAACCGAGGTCGCCCGGCCAGCTCGGCGGCGAGCGAGGCCTCGGCCTCGGCCAGGCTGGCGAAGACCAGCCGGCGCGCGCCGGCCGCGTCCGTACGACCGCTGTGGTGGGCGTGTGGCAGCCACTTCACCCAGCCCCAGGACGACTGCCGGTCGGGTGCGGCGACCACCGCGACCACCAGGTCGTCCGGTGCGTGGAAGGTGGCCAGCTGCCCCAGCGCCGCCCGGGTCAGGTCGAGCACCGGCTCGCGGTCGCCGCGCAGCACCACCCGGCTGAACGCGCGCACCGACAGCGCCGTCGGCAGGTCGGGCACGGTGGAGTGTGCCCGGACGAACCGGCGAAGCGCGATGGCGCTCATCGGCTCCAGGTCCTCCACCGGCTTCGTCTCCGGTGGGACGATCTCCACGGCGAGCCGCTGCGGGCCGAGGGCGATCCGGGTCTCGCCGAAGTCGTCCTCGGTGATCCGCCGCTCCCAGAGTCGCCGGGACGCGGCGATCGACCAGAGCGCGTCGGGCTCCGGGTGCCGCCAGGCCATCGCGGCCCGCTGCTGCTCGGCGGCACGCCGGGTGCGCTTGCGCATCTGCGCCAGGTAACGCATGTAGTCGCGGCGATCGGCGTTCAGCTCTGCCTTGTCCTTGCCACCGCTGTTGGCCAGCGAGCCGATCGCCATGCCGAGCATCGAGACACCGAACAGACCGCCGGCGACGTAGGTCATCATGCCGCCGCCCTTGCCGGCGTAGAGGAACGCCATGGCGCCGACCCCGCAGAACATCGGCAGGATCATGAGCAGCTGCCCCATCCCGCGGGGTGTCGGCTCGGGTAGCTCGGGAGGCGACTCCAGCAGCACCTCGCCGCGCGGTAAGGCCGGCCCCGGCTGACGCGGGAGCCGGCGGAACACCACAGTGCTCACGGCTGTCTCCTCCCCAGAAGCGGCCCTGATGACGTGCGGCCCGCGGAACACCGCCCGCGGGTGGGCATCGTACGTGCCGTCATCGTAGGTAATCTGCCGTGTGCGCGGTGGACCCGGACCGCAGCATTCCAGCCAGCCGATCACAGACGCACACCTGGAGGCCACTGTGGCGACGAAGACGGCGACCGGTGGTCTGAGCCGGATCACCATCGTGGCTCCGCGTACCCGGATGGATCTGGCGCTGCCCTCGGACGTGCCGTTGGCCGACCTGCTGCCCACCCTGCTGCGCTACGCCGGTGAGGACATGGCCGACGAGGGTGCGCGGCACGGTGGCTGGGCACTGTCCCGGTTGGGCGGAGCACCCCTCGACGGTGGTCGTACAGTGGCGCAGCTCAGCGTCCGCGACGGTGAGGTGCTCTACTTCAACCCCCGCTCCGACGCCGCACCGGAGATCGTCTTCGACGACGTGGTGGACGCGGTCGCCACCGCGACCAACCAGCGCCCCGGCGCCTGGCAGGTGGGCGCGACCCGCTCCTTCGCTGTGGTCTTCGCGGCGGCGGCGTTCGGCGCCGGCGCGCTGGCCGCCCTCTTCGCCGGTCCACCGCACCTGCCCGGCGCGCTGGCCGCGCTGCTGGTCGCGGTGGCGCTGCTGGTGGGCGCGGCGGTGCTGTCCAGGGCCGCCGGTGACAGTGGCATCGGCGCGGTGCTGGCCCTGGTCGCCCTGGTGCACGCGGCCACCGGCGGCCTGCTGCTGCTCGCCGGCGATCGATCGCTGAGCGACCTGGCCAGTCCGCATGTCCTGCTCGCGGCGACCGCCGCGGTGGTGGCCGGCGCGGTGGCCGTGCTGGCGGTCGGCGACCGGTACCCCCTCTTCTTCGCCGCGATCGGGGTCGCGGCCGCGACCGGCCTGGGCGCGGTGCTCTGCCTGGCCCTCGGCCTCGACGCGGCGGCCTCCGCCGCGGTGGTCGCGGCAGTCGCGTTCGGCGTGGTGCCGGCGCTGCCGATGATGGCCTACCGGCTGGCCCGGCTGCCGGTGCCGTCGATCCCGACCGGTCCGGAGGACCTGAAGACCGACAGCGAGTCGGTGGACGGCCGGCAGGTGCTCCAGCAGAGTGAGCGCGCCGACCAGTTCCTCACCGGTCTGTTGTGGACGGTGTCGCTGCTGGTGCTGGGCGCGCAACTCGTGCTGGCTCTGGACGGGCGCCTGCCCGCGGTGCTGCTGTGCCTGGTGCTGGCCCTGCTGGCGCTGCTGCGGGCCCGCCCCCTCCTGGGCCGGGCCCAGCGCACCCCGGTGCTGCTGGCCGGCACAGTGGGTCTGGGCCTGGCCGCCGCGACCACCTTCGCCGGTGGGTCGCTGCCGGTCCGGCTCGGCCTGATCCTGGGCGGTCTGGTGCTCGCCGCGGTGATCAGCCTGATCTACGGTCTGACCGTCGCCGGCAAGCGCATCTCGCCGGTCTGGGGCCGCCTGCTCGACATCGCCGAAATCCTGCTCATCATCTCGCTGGTGCCGCTCGCCTTCTGGGTCTGCGGCCTCTACGGCTGGATCGTCAACCTCCGACCCTGACCGTGGGCCGCCGCACCGGTCAGCGCTGTCGCGGACCGGTGGAGACGCCCAGCGCCGACGCGACCGGAGCGGTGGCGTAGACGCCCGGGGCATGCTGCCCGTCCATCGGCCGGGTGGACGCGCCCACCCGGCCGGCGACCTCGCGAACCACCTTGACCAGGGCCTCGACGTGGTTGTCCATCGCCGCCACCCGCAGCAGCGGTGCCGCCACCCGACCGTCCGACGAGACTGTCACGGCCACCGTGTGCGACGGCGCCGAGGTCGCGGTGATCGCGTCCACGAGCGGACCGAGCGGCGCGTCGAAGCGGCCCCGCAGGGCCATGCAGCGGTGCGTCCAGCCGCCGCCGCGCAACCCACGCCAACTCTCCGCCGGCGCCTCGGGCACCAGGTCCAGACCGGCGGCCGAGACGATGGCGGCCCGTAGCTCCTCCCGGCCCAACGGGCGATGTGCCAACCCCGCCGAGGTCAGCGCCTTGCCGAGCCGGCCGATCCCGGCCGCCACCGTCCGGTGTACGCCGGTCAACCCGCCGCCCCGGCTCACCGCCTCGACCCGGGCGTCCCGGACGGTGAGCCGCACCGCCACCCACACGGTCCGGTGGGCCGCCGGCGGCGCACCGGGCGCCGGGTACCAGACCAACGTGTGCGCGACGACCTGAGCCCGGGAGACCGGGGCGCTGAAGTCCGCGAGCACCCGCAGCGCGCGGTCCACAGCGGCGGCGTCGACGGAGCCGACCGCCGCACCGGTCGCGGACTGCAGGGCGACGGCGGCGAACCAGCCCTGGTCGTCACGCCCGATGCCGAGCCGGGTGCCTCGGTCGGTCAGCTCGATGACGCTCAGCTCAGGAGCGAGCGCAGCCAACCTCGGGTCGGTCGCCGTACCGCTGGCCAGCGCGGCCGACGCCCGCTCACCGCGTCGCCGCAACCGCTGGCGCAGCAGCAGGTCCTCGAACCACCAGCGGCCACCCCGACGGGCGAAGGCGGCCAGGACCACCAGCAGCGCCGCGGCAGCCGCCGCGGCGAGCACCCAGCTGGGTCCGGCCGTGGCGGCCCAGACGCCGACCACGCACAACTCGAGTACGACGAGCTGCCCGACCAGCACGGGGCCGACCCGCCCACGGCCGGGCCGCTCGGCCGGGGGCACCGGCCGGGTCGGAACGTCGACAGGGTCCGTGACCGCTCGGGCGGGTGGCGCCTGAACCTGCGTCATCGCTGACTGTCCCTCCTGCACGGTACGACTCTGCGCCGGGTCTCCTCCGGTGCCGGCCACGAGCGGTGGTCCCAAGGAACCACCGTCGGACCCTTATCGTAGGGAAGCCCGCGACGGCACCCCGACCCTGATCGTCGCGGATCCACCCCGCCGGAGGTAAGTCATGCGGACCCGCCGCGATCAGGTGCAGGCGTACCGCTTCGTCACCCGCCGCATCGTCTCCGCCTTGCTGTCGGGCGACCCGGAGACCACCAACCTGCCGATGCGACGGCTCGGCATGGCTGTTTTCGGCAGTGTCCTCACCGCGGCCATCGTGCTCGGCGGGGTGGGCGCCTACGGCCAGTTGACCGGTGGCGCGGCGCCGCTGGACGACCAGACCCTGGTCATCGAACGGGAGACCGGCGCCACGTACGTGTTCATCGAGGGCAAGCTGCACCCGACGCTCAACTACACCTCGGCGCGCCTCATCGTGAACGACGCGAGTGCCCAGGTGCGGACGATGTCTCAGGCGTCGCTGCGGGACCGGCCCCGTGGCGTCACCGTCGGCATCGTCGGGGCACCGGACGCCCTGCCGGACCGCAAGTCGCTGACCGGCCTGCCCTGGTCGGTCTGCGACGTGCCCGACCCGGTCGACCGGCAGCGGTCCAGCACCCGGCTGGTGATCGACCGGGCGCTGCCCGGCGGCACGCCGTTGGGTGACCGGGCGGTGCTGGTCTCGGTGAACGACCAGCGGTACCTGGTCACCAACAACACCCGACTCCAACTGCTCGACCCGTCCCGCACGATCACGGCGCTGCGGATGGCCGGCACCGAGCGACTCCAGGTCGGGCAGCAACTGCTCAACGCCGTGCCGGCCGGGCCACCGCTGCGCCGGCCGTCGCTGCCCGGTGAGGGCGAGCCCAGCAGTCGCACGGTGGCCGGGCAGAGGCACGACGTCGGTTCGGTGTTCAAGGCCGCCGGGCGGCACTACGTGCTGACCCGGGACGCTCTCGTCTCGATCAGTGAGATCACCGCTCTGCTGCTCGTCAGCAGCGGCGGTCGGATCACCGACATCACCCCGAACCAGGCAAGCGAGGCGTTCGAGGAGCGGCGGATCGAGGAGGAGGGGGTGCCCCCGACGATGCCCGCCCTCTACCCGGCCCAGCCCGGTCAGACCACGCTGTGCGCGACGTACCGCAAGGGCAGCGCTGGCGGCCCGCCGTCCACCACCCTGGAGGTCTTCGACCGGGTGCCGAGCGAGTTGACCGACAGTGATCCGGGCCTGGTGCCGGTGCGCCAGACCAGGCGCGACGCCGTACGCACCGCCGAGGCGGTGCTGCTGCCCGGCGGCAAGGGCGTCATCGCGCAGGCCTCGCCCGGTGCCGGGACCAGCGGGTCCGGCGCCGCCGGGTCGACGATCTACCTGATCAGCCCGCAGGGCATCCGGTATCCGCTCGGCTCGGCGGAGACACTGGACGTGCTCGGCTACGGCGGGATCACCCCGCTGGCGGTGCCCGGCTCCCTGCTCGCGCTGATCCCGACCGGGCCGACGCTGGACCGCGAGGACGCGTTCGCCGTCTTCACTGCCGACGGTCCGGCGCCGTCCGCACCACCGTCGGCCGCGCCGAGGTCGGGCTCGCCATCCGCGGCGCCGCCCTCGGGCGCGCCGTCCGCAACGCCACCGTCGGGATCGTCGTCCGCGGCGCCACCGTCGGGGTCGACACCGTCGAGCGGCGGGACCGGCGGGGGGTCCACGGAATCGACCGGCGCCGACGGCTGAGCAGCTTCGACGGGTCGCCCGGAGTCGCACCGGTGGACTAACCTGGATGCCGCTGACGGTTGTCAACCAGAACGACGGGGATGTTGCCATGGCCGGGCGTACGGAAGTCGACCTGTTGTCCCTTGAGGACTTCCACGAGCACCTGGCGTCGCGGTTGAGCCAGGCCGAGTCGGTGCTGCGCAAGCTCAACACCGAGATGCAGTGCAGTCCTCCGGCGCTGGGCTCGTTCTTCGACGCCACCGACAAGGCGCGTCGCTACAGCGAGGTGCACCAGTCCTATGTCGACCAGGCCGAACGGATCCGGCAGGCGGTGCTGGCGGCGCAGCAGGCAACCAGCACGATCCTGAGCAACTACCGCACCGCCGAGGCGCGTAACGCGGCCAACGCCGACGATGTCACCGCCGCGCTGACCCCGGTCGACCGGGCGTTTCAGCCGAAGGAGGACGGGCGTGTCTGAATACACCCAGCGCTACCAGGGCAACAGCCACCAGCAGCTGTACGACGGCCTGATGGCGGGCAAGCCGGAGCAGATCGAGGGCGTGGCCACCCAGTGGGCCGAGCTCAAGGGCATCCTCGACGGCCTCGGCCGGGATCTGAGCGGCGACCTCGACAAGCTGAGCAACACGTGGACGGGTTCGGCGGGTCGGGAGTTCCATCGGCGACTCAGCCTGATCGTCGCCCACACCGACGCGTTGGGCGAAGGGATGGCCGGCATCAAGCAGGGGTTGACCATGATGGCCGATCATCTGCGCGCCGCCCACAAGCAGGCCGAGAGCCCGGAGGAGACCGACGACAACGACAAGGCGATCGGCGGTGCGATCAAGGGTGGCGCGGTCTTCGGTCTGACCGGTCTGATCGTCGGGGGCATCGCGGGTCACCAACAGGACAAGGCAGAGCAGGAGAAGGCCCACCAGCGGATGGTGAACCTGGTGGCCGGCCTGGCCAACAGTTACGAGATCTCCGCCTACGACCGGGTGGTCGAACCGCCCCCGCCCGACCCGGATACTCCGACCACCGCCCGCAAGGATCCGGCGACGCCACAGAGTGTCTCGGCCATCGCCAGGGTGTCCGGCGGCCCCACCACCGGCGCTGACACCGCGCGCACCGGCGACGCGACCATCTCGTCGCCCGACCGCGTTGCCCAACTGCCGGGCGACGGTTCGACTCCGGGTGAGGTCGGCTCGGGCAGCGGTGGCAGCCCGGCTGTCGGCGCCGCGCCGATCGGCGCTGGCAGCGACCTCGGTGACCGCGGCACCTCCCTCGCCGGAGCCGACCCAATGGTCGGCGGCGCGCTGCTCGGCGGTGGTGCCGCCGGGCTGGTCGGGCTGTCCGGGCCGGCCGGTGCACCCGCTGCGGCGAGCACCGGTCCCGGCCTGCTCTACGGAGCACAGGGCGGGTCACCGGCCGGCGGGGTGTTGCGCAGCGGCGCGCTCGCGGGCTCGGGCAACGCGCCCCCCGCCTCGGCCCGACCGACCGGCGGTGGTGCGGCCCCGGCGGAGACCCGCGCCGCCAACGGGGTCGGGCGCAGCATCGACGGCCAGCGCGGTGGAAGCGGCGGACGCCCGGCCATGACCGGCGGCGGCCGGCCCGGCGTGCTCGGCGGGCAGGGTCGAGCGCAGGACGACGACTCCGACGAGCGGCTGACCTGGTTGACCGAGGACGAGATGGTGTGGCAGGGCGACGACAAGGCCGCGCCTCCGGTGCTCGGCACCGGCGACTGATCACGGCTACCGCCGGCACGCACGCACCACCACCGGCGGAGCCACCAGGACGATGTGCGGTGCCCCCGATCGGACCCGATCCGATCGGGGGCACTGCCGTTCCAGGCCCTGGTCGGCGGCGTCCACAGTGCACATGGTGGTGGCGGTCACGCCCGCGCCGGACGTCGCCGTGCTGCGGTGGGCAGGAACGGGCGATAGGTTGGTCGGGTGTCATCCGCAGCGTTCGTCCGCCCAGCCAGGTGGGCTGTGCTGCGGTCACTGCGGGAACTGACCCGTCTGGCGGTCACCGCGCTGGTGCTCGCGGTCGGCCTCGGTGCCGCTCTCGCCGCGACCCCACCGCCCGCCCCCACGCAACTGCGGCCCAGTGCCGTGAGCAGCCGGGTGGCAAGTGTCCGCCCCGACGCCGGCCCGGCCATCGAGCGGGCCGGAAAGCCCGCTGTCGCCCCGCCGGCTGGCACGCGCGAAACCGCCACGGCTGATACCGCCACGGCGAACGGTCCGGTCGCGGCGGGCCCGGTGCACGTCCCGGCCATCGATCCCGGCCGTGGCTCTCCTGCACGACGCGGCCCACCCGCCCGCTGAGCCCGGCCCGGCGATCCCCGGGGCCCGATCCCGGCTGATCCTCCCGCACGGCACCTGAGTTCGCCGTCGACGGGATCATCCGGCCACCGGGCCGACCGGTGCTGCCGCGCCTTCCTGCCGCCCGTCGATACCCGCCTTCGACCGCGAGGTGCTGATCATGCAAACCATCCTCTCCGCCGTCCTGCCAGACCTCTCCCGGGCCGCCGTCATCTGGCTGAGCCTGCTCGGCGTGGTAGCCGTCGCTGTCTCCGCTCTCCTGCTGCGGCCCGGCCGGCTCCGCTTCGACCCGGGCTCCCGGATCCGCCGCGCCGCCATGCCGAGCCAACTTGAGCAGGCGCAAGAGGAGCGGGAGCAGAGCCGCTACGCGCAGGAGGTAGCGGTGGCCGCGGAGCGGGCGACCACCACAGTGCGGCGCCGCCGGGCGGAGTGGGTGGCCGCGCAGGAGGCGGTCGAGGCGGCCTGGCTGGCGTACGAGGCGGCCGAGGCTGGCGTACGGCGGCTCGACGCGGCAGCCGCGATGCCGCTGCCGCACACCGCACGCACCCCCGCCGAGTACGCGGACCGCGAGCGCTACCTGCACCGGGCGGCGCTGGATGCGTACTGGCGTCGGGAGCTGTCGGTGGAGCAGCTCAGCGACGTCTTCGCGCACCGCGACGGCTGGGACCCGCGACTGCACCCGGTCGAGCAGGAGCTGGTGCTCCAGCGGGCGATCCGGGACAACCTGGCCGCCCGGCACGCCGCAGCCCGCGAGCGGGAGCAGACCGCGTGGCGGGCGGCGGAGTTGGCGGTGGCCGCGGCTCGCAGTCTGCGCGAGGAGGCGCACGCCGCGACCGGACGACGGGTCGCCGAGTCCGCGTCGGTGCTGCCGCTGAGCGAGGTTGCCCGACCGGTGGGCGCGCAGCCCCGGGAGAACGTCGAGCAGACCCGGGAGAACAAGGTGACCGCGCGCGGGCGGGCGACGGTGCCCGCGTTCTGAGCCGCGCGGGCCCGGGTGGGTTAGCGTGACGGCATGTCCCGACAGGCGTGGGTCCTCGTGGTGATCGCCAGCATCCTGGCGCTCGCCACACTGGTCGGTGCCGTGGTGCTGGCGGTGCGGGTGGTGCGTACCCGGCGGCTGCTGACCGGGCTGGGCGCGGGCGGCAAGGTCGCCTTCTACGGGGCGCTGATCTACACGATCTTCCCGGTCGACGTGCTGCCGGACCCGATCTACCTGGATGACATGGGGGTCCTGGCCGCCGCGCTGCTCTACCTGACCCGGCTGGTGCACCAACGTCGGGCGGCGGGTCGCCAGCTGCCCGGTCAGCCGGACGCCCCGCCGGATCGGGGCCAGGTGCGCCGCCGCGTGCCATGATCGGGGTCGGTTCGGCGGACAGGGGACGGGCATGACGGGCGATCATCGGTTTGACGTGCACGATGAGCGGGTTGTCGCCTTCTGCGCCGAACGGCACCTGGCGACGCTGACCACCCTTCGGGCGGACGGCACTCCGCACGTCGTACCGGTCGGGGTGACTCTGGACCCGGCGGCCGGCCTGGCCCGCGTCATCACCTCCGGCGCCTCCCGAAAGGCCCGTCAGGTGGCGGCGGCCGGCGCGGCGGGCGCGGCGGTGGCCGTCTGCCACGTGGATGGCCGCCGCTGGTTGACCATCGAGGGTCGCGCGGTGCTGCGGTCAGATCCGGCCGCCGTGGCGGAGGCGGAGCGGCGGTACGCCGAGCGGTATCGGACACCCCGCCCGAATCCGGAGCGGGTGGTCATCGAGATCACCGTGACCAGGCTGTTGGGCAGCCTCTGAGCTGACAGTGTGTCCCCGATGACCGGTTCGGGTCGGGCAGGGATGCCGCGCGACGCCGGTGCGCGCAGCCGGCGGAATTCTCCGTGGAGCAGAGCGGTTACGCCCTCGGTACGCCCAGGGCCGAGACCACCGATGGTCGGCCCCCGTGTTGCGCCGAGCGCCATTCCCGGTGCTGCCGCCCTCCGCTGGCCGGAGGCGCCAACCCCCCGAACGGAGACTCGACCATGAACCCGATCGTCCAGAAGAGCGGTCTGTCCGTCGTCGGCCTGCTGGTCGCCGGCGGTTGCGCCCTCGGCCCGGCGGTGGCCGCGCAGGCCGCCCCGGCTCAGGCCGCACCGGCCTCGTCGAGCCAGACCGACCGGCACGCCGAGCGGATCCTCGGCGTCGACTACCAGGCCCAGCCGAACTTCTACTACTGCGGCCCGGCGGCGACCCGGATCGCGTTGTCCGCCCAGGGCAAGGCGCTCTCCCAGGACGAGGTGGCCCGGCTGCTCGGCACCACCGAGGCGGGTACCCCCTCGGCCCTGGACACCACCCGGGTGCTGAACGAGCTGACCGGTGGCAAGTACCGGACCACCGAGATCCGTGATTCGGTGGCCCGTCCCGACCAGGTCGAGCAGCTGCGCCGTGACGTGCTGGCCGCTGTGGACGCCGGTCGCCCGGTGGTGGCCAACATCAAGGGCACGACAGTGGACACCGACGGCAACCCGCACTCGTACGAGGGTGGCCACTATCTGACCCTCGTCGGCTACCGCGACGGTGGTGACATGATCCGGGTCGCCGACCCGGCCGACCCGGCGTTGGGTGAGTACTGGATGAGCCTGCCGAAGGTCGCCAACTGGATCGCCGAGCGCGGCTACTCCTCCTGAGCATGACGGTTCACCGGGCCGGCCTCTCCCGTGCGGGGAGGCCGGCCCGTCCGTCGTCACGGGCCCGGGCGGCGAGGTGCGCGCGTCGACGGGCTCGGGCGGCCCGCGTCGGTCGGGCCCGGTGCAGTTGTCGGCGGAGCGGCGGGTGGATCTCCGCCTCGCCGGCTCCGGCCGCCCGGCGCACGATGCGGTTGGCGTCCTCGGGTTCGGAACCGGCGGCCCGGAGCAGGTCGCTGGCCGCGGTACGCAGTCCGGTGACGAGGGATTCGCCGAACGGCTTGACGCCGGTCGCGGAGGCCCGCCCGGCCAACTCTGCGCACTCCTCGATCAACTGGCGGGTGCGTCGGGGGTCGTCACCGACCCTGCACTCCACCCGCATCTCCGCCACCGCCTGACCCAACCGGGCCATCGCATCCGGCAGCTCCGGCGGAATCGGCTCGTCGTACTGCAACGCGGTGGTCGACCAGCGGGCCATGGCGCGGGTGTCCAGCAGCAGCCGCTCCAGGTGACCCGCGCTGCGGGCGTAACGGTGGTACTGCTGCCGACGGTGCCAGCGCACCGGGGCGATCGTCACCACCTCCTCTGCGCCGCTGAGCGCATCGTGCAACCGGCCCAGGTCGTCGTCGGTGCCGCGGAGCCGCTCCAGGACGCCCATGGTCCCGGCGCCGTCACGCTCGCGCAGCGCCCGCGCCAGCTCGGCGAGCTGCTCACAGAGGATCGTGAAGATCGGTGCCGCGGCGCGGTCCAGCACCCGCATCGGGTTGATCGGCAACAGGAGCGCGACCACCACCAGGCCGACCGCCCCACCGACGAGCGCGTCGAAGATCCGGGGCACCTCCAGGCCATGCTCCATCGGGGCCAGCGTGGCGATCAGCACGGCGGTACCGCCGGCCTGACCGACAAGCGGACCGCCCTTCCCCGCCACCAGCAACGCGGCGGCGATGGCCAGCGCGACCACCACGCCCGTCTGCCACGGGCCCGAGCCGAGCAGGAATCGCAGCGTGTCCCCGATGACGATGCCCAGGGCCACGCCGCCCAACAGCTCGAAGGTCCGGCGGGCCCGCTGCCCGATGGCGGTGGCGATCGTACCGACGGCGGCGGCGGGAGCGAAGACGTGCGATCCGGGGCCGAGCAGGTTCTTGGCGAGCAGGGCGGCGATGGCCGCGGCCAGCCCGGCCTGGATGGAGATCACCAGGGTGACCTCCCACTGCCGGGCCCGGACCCGGCCGGCCTGCCCACCACGGTGCCGCACCCGCCGGACCGTCCGCTCGGCGGTCTCGTCGAACCGCGACTGATCGCGGTCGGCGGTTGGGCGGTCGTCGGCCATGGCGGCGGTTACCCCGGCGGCGGCAGGGCAATCGCGGCGGCCGGGCACCACCGCCACCGCGAGCACCATCGACACCGTCGGACGCATCGTCAACCGTAGGTTGGCGCAGCCCCGTGGGGGTACCAGAGCCACACACCTCCCACCGATCCGCAACCGGTAAGGGGCCGTGACATGACCAATCCATCGACCACCGACGACCACGATGCCGTCGACGTCCTGGTCTCCGATCATCGTGAGATCGAGGCGGTGCTCGTCGAGTTGGCGACCCGACAGGGCACCCCCGAGCACCGCCGGCGCCTCGCCGACGTGGTGATCGCCGAACTCGTCCGCCACTCGGCGGCCGAGGAGGCGTACGTGTATCCGGTCGCCCGGAAGGTGCTGCCCGACGGCAACGAGATCGCCGACCGGGAGATCGCGGAGCACGCTGACGCCGAGCGGACCATGAAGGAGTTGGAGTCCGTCGACCCGTCCGACCCCCGCTTCGACGAGCTGCTCGCCCAACTGACCAGCACCGTCCGACTCCACGTGGCGGACGAGGAGAAGGAGCTCTTTCCCCGGCTGCGCGCCGCGACGGCCCGCGAGGAGCTGGTCGAGATCGCTGCCCAGGTGACGGCGATCAAGGAGATCGGGCCGACCCGGCCACATCCCGGGAGCCCGGAGCGCCCGCCGGCGAACAAGCTGCTCGCCCCCGGCCTCGGTCTGGTCGACCGGTTGCGCGACGCGTTGAGCGGCCGGCCCACCTCGATGGACGAGCTACGCGACAAGCAACAGCGCTGACCCGCGCGTCACCCGGACCCGGCACTCCCGGGTCGCCGACGGCTCGGCGGCCCGGGAGGAGCGCGGCGGGTCAGCGGACCTGGTCGCCCTCACCGGTGCGCGCCTGGGCCTGGTCCACGCCCTTGTCGATCTGATCGCCGTACTTGCCGCCGGTGCGCTTGTCGGCCATGTCGCCGGCCTTCTCCGCACCCTGGTCGACCTGCTTGTCATGCTTGTCCGTGAAGTCCTTGGCCTTGTCCATGAAGTCACCCACGGCGTTCCTCCTCAGTCCGGTCCGTCCCCTTCGCGTTCCCTCGGCCGGACCACGCAAACGCCGCCGCTCCGGACGTGATTCGCGAACACCCACCCACGTCACTCCGGCCGACGTACGATCCGCGCGGGCGACGGCCAGCGATTCGGGTGTCGGGGCACGACTGACCGGGTACCGACCTCGTCGACATCGAGGAGGACCGACATGCCCGCAGAGGAACCCGGACCGACAGGCGGCCCCGGGCCGCGCCAGACCTGGGCGGCGCTGCCGTGGCTGGTCCGGACCGCTGTGTTGTGGAGCGCCTGCCTGGTGGTGATCGCCGCGGGGCTCTACCTGCTCGGCCGGATCGCCGTGCTGTTGGCGCCGCTGGCCATCGCGCTGGCCGCCACCATCTTCCTCACCGCGCTGCTCGATCCGGTCCTGCTGCTGCTGCGCCGGTTGCGCCTGCCGGCGGCGCTGGCAGCGCTCTGCACGGTACTGCTGCTGCTCGGCATCCTGGTCGGCGTCGGCGCCCTGGTGTGGAACCTGACCGCCAGCCAGTTCGATCAGCTCAGCCAGGAGTTGACGCAGGGGGTCGAACGCAGCCGGGACTTCGTGACGTCCACCCTGCCGGTCAGCGAGGCACAGCTGGACCGGCTGGTCGACCAGGCCCGGGAGGGGCTCAGTGGCACCTCACCGGACCCGGTGGCCGGCGCCCGGACCGCCACCGAGGTCTTCGGCTCCGCGCTGCTGGCTCTGGTGCTGCTCTTCTTCCTGCTCAAGGACGGCCGGTCCATGTGGCACTGGGTGCTGTCCCGAGTGTCCGGCCCGAACCAACCCGTGCTGGCCGAGGCCGGCCGGGCCGGTTGGCAGACGTTGGGTGCGTACAGCCGGGGCACCATGCTCATCGCCGCGATCGACGCGCTGGGCATCGGGCTTGCTCTCGTGGTGCTGCGGGTGCCACTCGCCCTGCCGCTGGCGTTGATCACGTTCCTCGGCGGGTTCGTGCCGATCATCGGGGCGACGGTGGCCGGTGCGGTGGCGGTGCTGGTGGCGCTGGCCGCGAACGGTCCCACCACCGCGCTGCTCACCCTCGCGGCGGTGATCGCCGTGCAGCAGATCGAGGGCAACCTGTTGGAGCCGCTGGTCATGAAGCGGCAGGTCCGACTGCATCCGGCGGTGATCCTGGTGGCGGTCACCGCGGGCACGTTGATCGCGGGCATCGCTGGCGCCTTCGTCAGCGTCCCGATCACCGCGGTCCTCTGGCGCGTCATCGACACCGTCCAACAACGCCGCTCGACCTCGGCTCTCCTGCCCTCGGACTGATCACCGACCGAGGTGCGTGGTGAACCAGGTGCCAGCCTGATCGGCGACCTGCTCAAGGGTGCCGGGCTCCTCGAAGAGATGGGTGGCGCCGGGGATCACCCGCAGCTCGCCGACCTCCCCCAACTCGGCCAGCGCCCGCTCGTTGAGCGTGATCACCTCTTCGTCGAGCCCGCCGACCAGGAGCAACGTCGGGGTACGCACCTGGGCCAGCGCGTTCCCGGCCAGGTCCGGCCGACCACCCCGGCTGACCACGGCGGCCACCCGATCGGCGCGGGACGACGCCGCGACCAGAGCAGCGGCAGCACCCGTGCTGGCCCCGAAAAGACCGATCGGCACATCGCCGGCGGGACGCTCGACGGCCAGCCAGTCGACGATCCCGGCCAGTCGGCTGGCCAGCAGCCCGATGTCGAAGCGCAGTTCGGCTGTTCGCGCGTCCACCTCGTCCTCGGCCGGGGTGAGCAGGTCCGCCAGGACCGTGCCGAGCCCACGGCCGTTCAGCGTCCGGGCCACCGCCACGTTGCGCGGGCTGTGCCGGGAACTGCCGCTGCCGTGCGCGAACAGCACCACGCCGACCGGCTGGGCGGGCAGCGTCAGGTCGGCGGAGAGTTGAGCGTCCCCGATCGGAATGGTCACGCTGCGCTGCTCGTCCATGCCCCCACCTCCGCGTACTCGCCGGTGGTCCGGGTACCCCGCCCGCCGCCGGGCACGCCCGCCGCGACGACGTCACCCCGGGCCGTGGGCCCGCCGCCGGGCCGCGTTTGCCCGCTGGGGCGTCGGGTACGCGACGAGCGACCGCAGACCGTGTCGGCGCAGCCGCGCCCCGACGGATCGCGAGGATCGCCATGGCCAAGCAGCAGATTTCCCGGCAGCAGCAGCTGACCGAGCGAACCCAGCGTGAACAGGACGCCGAGCGTAACCAGGACGTCGGGGACCAGGATTTCGGAGACCAGGCCGCTTCGGCCCGGCTGCCCGACGACCCGAAGGCGGCGGCGCCCCGGGACGCCATCGGGCGTCCGTCGACCGGCGAGCCGGTCTGAACAACCTTGGCCGGCGAGCCGGTCTGAGCAACAGCGCGGGCGGGCGGGGCGGGAGTCTTCCCGCCCCGCCCGTCACTGTTCGCGTTCGGGCAACCGCAGCAGCGGAGACCGGCCCGGTGGCTGCTCGGGCGGCGGGCCGGACGGTTCGGCCGGCGGCACCGGCACCGTCACCGGCTCGTCGCAGGTCACCCGCAGCATCTGGTCGTGGTGGCGCAACTCCACCACGTCGTCCGGACCGCCGTGGCGCAGCGAGTACGTCGTCTGGTGCGGCCGGACATCCACCCGCAGCGCCAACCCCCGCCACTGGAGTGAGAACTCCAACCGGCTGAGTCGGCTGGAGAGCCGGGGGGCGAAGGACAGCTGGCCGTCGTGGTCCCGTAGACCGCCGAACCCGCCGACCAGTGCGAGCCACGCGCCGGCCAACGACGCCATGTGTACGCCGTCGCGGGTGTTCTCGTTGAGGTCGTGCAGGTCCATCAGCGCGGCCTCACGCAGGTAGGTGTGCGCGAGTTCGGGGTGGCCCACCTCGGCGGCGAGCACGGACTGGGTGCACGCCGACAATGACGAGTCACGGACGGTGCGGCGCTCGTAGTAGAGGAAGTTGCGTACCTTCTCCTCTGGGGTGAAGGCGTCCCCCCGCCAGTGCATGGCGAGGACGAGGTCGGCCTGTTTCACCACCTGCTTGCGGTACAGCTCGAAGTACGGGTAGTGCAGCAGCAACGGGTACTTTTCCGCCGGTGTGTGCGTGAAGTCCCATTCCTGGAGCCGGGTGAAGTCCTCCACCTGCTGGTGGACCTCGAGCTCCTCGTCGTACGGGATGTGCATGGAGGCGGCGGCGTCCCGCCAGCTCGCGGCCTCCTCGTCGGTGACGCCGAGGTGGAACGCCTCGTCCCGGTAGCGCATGACCACGTCGGCGGCGGCGAGCAGGTTCCGCTGCGCCATCAGGTTGGTGTAGACGTTGTCGTTCTTCACGGCGGTGTACTCGTCCGGGCCGGTGACACCATCGATGTGGAACTGCCCGTGCCGGTCGTGGTGGCCGATCGAGCGCCACAGCCGGGCGGTCTCCACCAGCAGCTCCAGCCCGATCTCCCGTTCCAACTGGGTGTCCCCGGTGACCATCACGTAGCGGCGCACGGCGTCGGCGATGTCGGCGGCGATGTGGAAGGCTGCCGTCCCGGCCGGCCAGTATCCGGATGATTCCGGGCCTTCGATGGTCCGCCAGGGGAAGGCGGCGCCCCGGAGGCTGAGCGTCTCGGCGCGTTCCCGCGCCGAGTCCAGCGTGCTGTGTCGCCACTGCAACGCGCTGCGCACCGCGCTCGGCTGGGTGTACGTGAGCACCGGCAGGACGAACATCTCGGTGTCCCAGAATGCGTGACCGTCGTAACCGGGACCGGTCAGCCCTTTCGCCGAGATCGGCCGCTGCTCGGCCCGCGCGCCGGCCTGCAACACGTGGAAGAGCCCGAACCGGACCGCCTGCTGCACCTCCGGGTCGCCCTCGACCAGCACGTCGGAGGCGTCCCAGAAGGCGTCGAGGTAGTTGCGCTGCTCCCGGTGCAGCCCGTCCCATCCGTCGAGCCGGGCACCGGCCAGTGCCGCGCCGACCTGGTCGCGCAGCGCCGGCAGGGACCGGCGACTGGACCAGCTGTACGTCAGGTACTTGATCACCCGTAGCTTCTCGCCGGGCTGGAGTACGCAGGCGATGGTGGTACGTACCCAGTCCTGGTATCCCTCGGACTCGATCGTGGTGTGGTCCGGGCCGTGCACCTCGTGCTCCATGGCTGCGGCGACCCGCAGACCGGAGACCTTGGTGCGGTGGATCAACTGGCCGCCGTCGGGGGTGGTCAACTCCTCCTCGGCCTGGAGCGGCGACTCCAGCACCGCCGCGACCCGGGGGTCCTTGCTCTGCGCGGGCAGTGACTCGTTCGCCACCAACTCGGACTGCACGATCAGCCGCAGCGGGCCGTCGACGGCCTCCACCTCGTAGCTGATGGCGGCCACGGACCGCTGGGTGAACGAGACGAGACGGGTGCTGCGGACCTTTACCTCCCGACCGGCGGGCGAGCGCCAGTGCAGCTCCCGGTGCAGCGTGCCGGCCCGCAGGTCGAGGATCCGCTCGTGGGCGATCAGCTCGCCGTAACGCACGTCGAGCGGTTCGTCGTCGACCAGCAGCCGGATCAGTTTGCCGTTGGTGACGTTGACGATGGTCTGCCCGGACTCGGGGAAGCCGTAGCCCGCCTCCGCGTACGGCAACGGACGCAGTTCGTAGAACGAGTTGAGGTAGGTGCCGGGCAGGCCGTGCGGTTCGCCCTCGTCGAGGTTGCCCCGCAGGCCGACGTGCCCGTTGGAGAGCGCGAAGACCGACTCCGACTGGGCCAGCACGTCCATGTCCAGCCGGGTCTCCCGGACGTGCCACGGCTCTACCGGATAGGCGCGCTCCCGAATCATCCGGAGCCTCGTTCGGCAGCGAGCGGGTCGGTCGCGGTGCGGTGCGGCACCGGCGGGTCCGCGCGGTCGAGAAGGTCGGCGAGGTCCGTCACCACGATGTCGGCGCCGTGGGCGAGCAACTCGTCGGCCTGCCCGACGCGGTCGACGCCGACCACGTAGCCGAAGCCGCCGGCGCGGCCGGCCGCCACCCCGGAGAGCGCGTCCTCGAAGACGGCAGCCTGTGTCGGGTCGACGCCGAGCACTCTGGCCCCGGCGAGGAACGTGTCGGGGTGTGGTTTGCCGCGCAGCCCCTGCGCACGGGCGACCAGCCCGTCCACCCGAGCCTCCAGCAGCGGCTCGAACCCGGCGACGGCGATCACCTCACCCCCGTTCGCGCTGGCGGTGACCACGGCTCGGCGGAGCCCGGCGGCGGTCGCCGCCTTCAGATACCGCACCGAGCCCGGGTAGACCTCGACGCCGGCGGTACGCAGACGGTGCAGCAGCAGGACGTTCTTGCGGTTGCCCAGGCCGTTGACGGTCTCCGCCTCCGGCGGGTCGTCCGGGCTGCCCTCGGGAAGCACGATGCCGCGGGAGGCGAGGAACGACCGGACGCCGTCGGCCCGGGGGCGGCCGTCGACATAGCGGTTGTAGTCCGGGCCCGGGTCGAACGGTTGGAACGGTTCGCCGGAGGCCGTGGCGCGCTGGCGGAGAAATTCGTCGAACGTCTGCGTCCAGGCGGCGTTGTGTACGCGGGCGGTCTGCGTCAGCACACCGTCCAGATCGAAGAGACAGGCGGTCACGTGAGCAGGTAGGCCCAGCACGGTACGAATCTATCCACCCTGCTGGGCCGGCAAACCCGTTTCGGCCGCCCTGGGGCGTTTCAGTTCGGTCGCAGCGTCCAGATCACCGTCATCTCCGAGGTCGGCTTGCCGTCCTCGGTGGCGATCTGGACCGCGACGGGGAATTCCGGGCGTCGACCGGCGGCCAGTTCCTCGGCCACCTCGGCGGCCGGCCGGCCGAGTCGCGCGGTGGCCAGCACCGGACCCATGGCGAGTTTCCGGTAGGCGATCTCAGCCCGGACGGCCAACGGCACGGCCCGGTCGAGCAGCTGCCCGAAGGCGGCCAGCACGACTGCGCCGGAGGCCGTCTCGCCGAGGGTGAACATGGCGCCGGCGTGCGGGCCCCCGATGTGGTTGTGGGTGGCCGGCGAGTCGGGCAGCCGGACGACTGCCCGTACGCCACCCTCCGCCTCGGGTGCCACCTCGACGAACTCGATACCGAGCGTACGAGCGAACGGCACCGCTTCCAGCATGCCGGCCGCCACCTGGCGGGAGTCGATAGTCATGGCCTGACGTTACTAACCGGTAACCAGGCCGGCAACCAGCGAATTCGCCGTCAGGGCACGGTCAGAGGTTGCCGATGATGCGCAGGATCTCCGCATAGAAGTTGCCGTCGATGCTGCGGAAGAACGAGAAATCCTGCCCCGGGTCGCCAAAGAACGGCCGCAACGTCCAAGCCAGCTGGGTGCCGACAAAACCGAAGAGCAGGATCCAGATGTAGAGCAGGGTCATGCTGGCCGGCCGCTGCGTCGGCTCCCCGCGTCGGGCCGTACGGCCGTCCCACGGGCGTTGCGCCACGTAGCCGGGCGGCAGCATGCCGGGCGGCAACGAGGCACCGGCCGGCTGCCCGGCCCACTGCGCCGGAACCTGGGCCGGGGCCGTCGCGGTGGCCACGGCACCGTTCGCGGTCGACTCGGCCACGGCGGCCCCGGCCGGCACGGCGACCGGCTCGGCGCTCTGGCCGGCGACCGGCGCGGCAACCGGCGTCGGCCCGGCAGGCACCGCGGCCGGCACGGCCTGGACCGGCGCCGGTGCGCCGGCCCGCTCGTCGACAGTGGCGTTGGCAGCCTCGGGCGCGAGCAGGCCATGGTCGTTGAGCACCTGCATCCCGCTGGTCAGGAAGCGCAACCCGACCAGCGCCGACAGGGTCAGGATCGACACGTTGAGCAGCTTGAAGAACCCGTAGTCGTTGGCGGTGATCAGGAAGAAGAGGCTGATCGGCGCGAACGCCACCGCGAGCATCGAGGTGACAGTGATCGCCACCATCACCAGCGCCAACGACTGCCGCACCGAGAGTCGAGCGCCGAACACCAGGTTGAACAGGTAGAGCGTGGGCAGGCAGATGACCAGGGTGACCAGGAACAGCAGCGGCAGCTTCAGCGCCGAGGTCAGCGCCATCAGCGGGCTGTGGAAGAAGCCCAGCACCGCCCCGTAGCAGGCCAACGCGATGGCGGAGCTGGTCAACATCCGCCCGGTGAGGGCGTTGAGGTCACGCTCGGCCACGATCTGCTGCCAGATGCTCTCGCGATCCCGCAGGATGCGCTCGATGACGAGCGGGCTGGGACGGTCACCCGACACGGGTGCACCCCTCTCGGTGGTCTTTCACAGTGGACTGGTGGGCAGACGGTAGGGCAGCGGGTGGCGGGACCGCCACCCCGTCCGGGCACGTCGTCAGCGCCAACCCACGTCGATCCGGTCGCCGCGCTCGTCGAAGAAGTGCAGCGCGTCCATCCGTACCGAGACGGCGAGCGGGTGACCGGCGCTGACCGCCGGGTACGGCGCCAGCCGCACCGCCAGCTCCGCCGGGCGGCGGTGGTGCCGGCCCGGATCGGGAAGCACGCTGGTCTGGACGCCACTGGGCGGTGCCTCCTGCGCCTCCACCGGCTTGCCGGTGAGCCGCTGCATCACCGAGCCGAAGCGGCGCAGGCCGCGCTGGCCGACCGGCGGCGGTTCGAGCGGGGCACCCATCTCGTCGACAACGATCGCTGTCGCGCCGATGTCGAGGAACGCCAACGACTCGTGCCCGTGGTGCTCCAGGTAACGGATCCGCCCACGCAGCACGTCGCCGGGGCTGTCCGGTGCGACCGGGGTGAGCGCCTCGGCCCGCATGCCGACCACGATCCGCTCACCGTGGTAGTGCGCCACCGCCCGACTGCGGATGTCGTTCCAGGGCAGGTAGAGCGACTGGTCACCGAGGTTGAGCGTGACGTACCGGTCGAGATGGACGTAGACCGACGCCTCCAGCAGGTTCATCCGTGGGCTGCCCAGGAACGCCGCCACGTAGAGCGTCGCCGGCCGGCCGTACACCTGGGTCGGTGTGCCCACGTCCTGGAGCACGCCGCGGCGCATGATGGCCACCCGGTCGGCCATGGTGAGCGCCTCGGCCTGGTCGTGCGTGACGTAGACGGTGGTGACGCCCAGCTCGCGGGTCAGGCCGGAGATCTCCGCGCGCAACTCGGCCCGCAGGCCGCTGTCCAGGTTGGACAGCGGCTCGTCCATCAGGAACAGGCCCGGCCGGCGGACGATCGCGCGCCCCATCGCCACCCGCTGCCGCTGCCCGCCGGAGAGCTGACCCGGCTTGCGGGCCAGCACGTCGCCGATGCCCAGCGCGCTCGCCACGTCGCTGACCCGCTCGCCCCGCGGCTCGGGCTCGACCCCGGCCAGCCGCAGCGGAAACGCGATGTTGTCGCCAACGGTCATGTGCGGGTAGAGGGCGAAGTCCTGGAAGACCATGGCGATCCTGCGGTCCCGTGGGGGCAGGTCGTTGGCCACCTCCCCGTCGAGCATGACCGCGCCGGTGGTCGGCTCCTCCAACCCGGCGATCATCCGCAGCACCGTCGACTTGCCGCACCCGGACGGCCCAAGCAGCACCATGAACTCGCCGTCGTTCACGTCCAAATTGATGCTGTCGACGGCCAGCGTGCCATCCCGGAAAACCTTGGTCACATCCTTGAGCGTGACGGTGCTCACCGTCTTCCCCCCCAGCGCGCGTCGGCCGAACCCCACAAGACTGTGACCAGGATCATGGGTTTGTGACATCGGGTAAACGTCTCATGTTCGATCGATGACGCTGCTATTACACGACAGAAGCCGCGATCAGCACCGCGTGGACCGCGCGCCCGGCTCCCCGAGGAACACCCGCCGCACCACCCGCTCCGCCGCGCGCCCGTCGTCCAACGTGCAGAACCGGGCCCGGAAGTGCTCGCGGGCCTTGGTCGCCGCGTCCGAGCGCACCCCGCCGGTACGGAACAGGTCGAGCAGATCGGCGAAAGTGGAGGCTACCGCGCCCGGCGGTTCGGCGGTGACGTCGAAGTAGACCCCCCGAGCCAGCCGGTACGCCTCCCAGTCCGGGGTGTAGAGCACCATCGGCCGGTCCAACACGGCATAGTCGAACATGGCCGACGAGTAGTCGGTGACCAGCACGTCCGCCACCAGGTAGAGATCCTCCACCCGTTGATGGCCGCTGACGTCACGAACCCGCTCCCAGTCCCTCGGCTGGCCGGGGCGTCGATCACGGTCGTGGAAGTAGTGGCTGCGCATCAGCAACCGGCCCGAGTCACCCAACGCCTGGACGAACCGGTCCGGGTCGAACGGCGGGCGGTAGCCGGGCAGGTGCTCGCGGTGCGTCGGGGCGTACAGGACGACAGGCTCGTCGGGGTCGAGGCCGAACTCCGCGCGGAGTCGGCGCACCTCGTCCGGGCTGGCGGTGACCAGGCGGTCGTTGCGCGGGTACCCCACCTCCAGCGTGGTGTACGTCGCCGGGTACGCCCGGTCCCACATCTGGGTGGAGAAGCTGTTGGCGCTGACGCTGTAGTCCCAGCGGTCCACCCGGCGCAACAGCCCGGCGAAGTCCATCCGGCCCGCGCCGATCGGGTAGCGCTGCTGATCCAGCCCCATCACCTTGACCGGCGTGCCGTGGTGGGTCTGCACGTGCACCTGTTCCGGTCGCTTGCGGACGAAGTCCGGAAAGTTGACGTTGTTGACCAGCCATCGGGCGCGGGCGAGCACCCGGTAGTACGCCGGCGTGCCGGCCACCACGTACTCCACTCCGGCCGGCACGGTCTCCACCCGGTCCCGGCGCACCACCCACACCCCGCGCACCCCCGGCGCCACCCGGCGGGCGACCTCGTAGATGGCCGCCGGGTTGCAGGAGTAACCCCGGTACCAGTACGCCGCGTACACCGCGAGAGTCGGGTCGACCGGCCGCCGCAACTCGGCCCGGTAGTACTCGCGCAGCAGACCGTCCCTGGTCAGCCGGGCACCGCGCCGGGCGACCGGGCCGACAGTGCGCCGTGCCGTGCGGGCCCGCCGGCGGGCGGCGTCACGGGCCCGGCTGGCGGCCCGCAACGCGCTGAAGGTGCGCCACCGGCCGGAGGCGACCAGCTTGTGCTTGATCCCCTCGACCCCGTCCGGTACCGGGTAGCCGCCGGCCGGCAGCCAGCGCTCGTAGTCCGCGGTGATCTGCGCGAAGAACGCCTCCCGCAACTCCGGCGCGATCCGCTGACCGTTGCCGAGCACTGTCAGGTAGTGCCAGATCATCCGTTCGAAGACCGCCGGTCGCAGGGCCTCCGTCGCCGACCCCCACGAATCCATCAGGTGGAAGACCCGGTGCCACTGCGGGAAGACCTCGAAGTGCCGGTCACCCCGGGTCCGGGTGATCGCGCCGGCGCGGCGCTGGCGGTAGTTGACGCAGACCCGGTCCAGTACGCCGATCCGGTGCGCGGCCATCAGCACCGGGTAGCTGAACGAGACGTCCTCGTACCAGCCGGGCGCGAAGCGCAGCCCCAGATCGGCGAGGAACTCCCGACGGACCAGCCGGTTCCACGCGGTGTGCAGCAGGTGCATCGCCTGCGGCCGGTCCCGCAGGCGGAAGGTGCCCGAGTCGGGCGACTCCGGAAACACCTCCGCCATGGCGCTGCGGGTGGCGGTGTCGTTCCAGTGGGTGCGGACGTGGTCGACCAGTAGGACGTCCGGGCGGGTGACCCGCAACCGTTCGGCGACCTCGGTCAGGCACTCCGGAGCCAGCCAGTCGTCGCCGTCGAGGAACCACACGTACTCGCCGACGGCCCGGTCCAGCCCGATGTTCCGGGCCGGACCGAGGCCGACGTTCTCCGACAGCCGGACCGAGTGGACCCGCTGGTCGCGGGCCGCGTACTCGTCGATGATGTCGCCGCTGGCGTCCGGCGAGCAGTCGTCGACCGCGATCACCTCGATGTCGGTCTCCGGCTGACCGAGGATGGAGTCCAGGCACTCCCGCAGGTATCCCTGCACCCGGAAGGCCGGCACCACGAAGCTGATCAGAGTCATCCGGCCGCCCTCCGTCAGCGCGGCGCGGCACCTCCAGCGCCCGCCGGCGCCACCGACGCCCGCGCGCTACGGGCCGGTCGCACGAACCAGGCCAGGACGACGCTCACCACGAAAACCACGAGAAGGTACGAACCGAGTGTAGCCAGTCCGATACCCGCAATACCGGCGATCGCCGCGAGGGCCAGCAGCACCGAGCGCCCCTCCCAGCCCAGCGTCGCCGCGTGCAGGGGCGGTGCCGCCTGCCGCTTCTCCAGCCGGGCGGTCAGGTCGTAGTGGTGCACGGTGAGCACGAAGACGTACCCGAAGATCAGCCAGCCGGGCGCCGCACCGACCACCCCGACCGCGATGGCGAACAGGTACTCGGCGGCCCGCAACGCCGCGGGCACCAGCCAGTCCAACGGACCGTTGTGCGCCGCCCCGGCACCCAGGCCGCCGACCAGCAGCACCAGCAGCGCCACCGGCACCGCCCAGCGCAGCCCCTCGGGCGCGTCGCTCAGCAGCGCCCCGACCAGCAGCACCGCCGGGCCGAGCGCGGCGATCACCGCCAGGGTCAGCGGCCCCATCGGGCGGACCACCGGCAACCAGCGGGCCAGCGGCCCGTCGTCGCGGTGCAGGGTGGCGTCGACCGTGTCCAGCACCGGCACCCACATCCAGCGGGCCCGCAGCGTCCGCAGCGCCCCGGTGTACGCGAACGCCAGCACCCCCCAGACCAGCACGGCGATCAGGCTGACCAGCGGGTTGAACAGCGCCACCGTCAGCGCGATCAACGCCCACCGCTCACCGATCGGGAAGACCACTGTCCGCTTCAGCCAGTACGACACCGACCCGGTGTCCGCCTGCACCCTTGTCGACGCCGCGTTGAGCCGGTCACCGATCCCGCCGCTGGCGTTCGTCGCCGTACGCGGGCGACGGGCCGCCTCGTCGTGCAGCACCCCGTACCAGGTGTCGGTCATGTGCCGGACGGTCTGCAACGTCATCGCGGCGATCGCGAGCGCCCACCCGTTGCCCAGCCCGGCGTGGCTCACCCCGAAGCCCAGCCCGGCGTAGACCAGGTACTCCTTGGCCCGGTCCGCCATCGTGTCCAGCCAGCCGCCCCAGGCGCTGAAGTGCCGGGTGTAGCGGGCCAGTTGGCCGTCCACGCAGTCCAGCACGAAGCCCAGGTAGAGCAGCACCGCGCCACCGACCAGCGCGGGCCGCCCACCGACCCCGAACAGCACCGCCGCGCCCAACGCGAAGAGCACCGAGATGACCGTCACCCCGGTCGGGGTGAGCCGGAGCCGGGCCGAGAGCCGGACCACGTACGGCGACCAGGTGCTGACGAAGTAGGTGGAGAAGAAGTCGTCCTTCTCCTTCACCGACAGCCGCAGCTCGGCCCGGTCCTCGTCGACAGCTGTCACCGCCGCCTCGGCAGCGGTCAGCCCGGCCGGGTCCTCGACCCGGTGGGCGACGAGCAGGCGTACCCGCTGGGCGAAGATCAGGGTGCCGAGCGCCGCGAGGCCCGCGAAGAGCCGGTCCACGGCGGACCCGGGGCCACCGGCCGCGACCGACCCCCCGGACCCGGACCCGCCGGTCGCCGGCAGCGGCGCCACGTCGCCGGCCGGGCCGATCGGGGCGGCGACGGGGAGCATCCCGGACGCGGCGGCCCGGGCGGCGGCCGCGAGGGTCGGCAGGTCGTCCACGCCGACCCGCAGCGCGCCGCCGAACACGCCGGTGGCGGCCCCGTCGAGGGCGTCCAACGCGCCGGCGTCGACCACCTGGCCGCGTTCCTCGCGCACTGCGGTCCGACCGGGCACCGGCGGGTCACCGAGGACCAGCGCCACGGTGGGGCCCACCGGGCTGGTGGCCAGGTGCCGCAGTACGGCGGTGTGCGCGACCAGGTCCGTGCCGGTGACCAGCACCGGGGCGGTCGCGGTGCTGACCAGGTCGGACAGCTCGTCGAGGTTGGCGGCGAAGCGCACCTCGTCCGCCCCGGCCAGGCGCAACTGGGCGGCCAGCCGGTCGGCCAGCGGCTCACCGGTCGCGGTGTTCAGGCCCGCCGCGGGTGTCCCGGCGGCGAGCACGATCGCGAGCGTCACCGCGGGACCGCGGCGTGGTACGCGTCGAGCGCCTCGGCGATGGTGCCGTCGAGCGTCAACCGGCCCGCGTCGAGGTACAACCCCCGACGGCAGAACCGGGTCAGGTCCTTTTCGTTGTGTGACACCAGCACCAGCGTGCGCCCCTCCCCGAGCAGACGATCAATAGTCGCGTAACACTTCTTGCGGAACTCCGCGTCCCCGACCGCTGTCACCTCGTCCATCAGCAGGATCGGGTGCGGCAGGTGCGAGATGATCGCGAAGCCCAGCCGCACCTTCATCCCCGACGAGTAGTGCCGCACCGACGTGTCGATGGCCCGTTCCACCTGCTCACCGGCGAACTCGACGATCTCGTCGAAGTGCCGCTTCAGGTAGCTCGTCGACAGTCCGTGCAGCCCACCGACCAGGTGCAGGTTCTCCCGCCCGGTCAGGTCGTTGGAGAAACCGGCGGACAACTCCAGCAACGGCGCCACCGCGCCGTGCACCCGGATGCCGCCCTCGTCCGGAATGAGCACCCCGGCGATCAGCCGCAGCAGTGTGCTCTTGCCGGTGCCGTTGCGCCCGATCACCCCGACGGTCTCGCCCGGCTCGATGCTGAACGACACGTCCCGCAGCGGCCAGAACTGGCCGGGCAGCGCGCCACGGGCGCCCCGGTGGATGAACAACTCGCGCAGCCGCAGCTGGCGGCGACGGTTGCGGACGAACCGAATGCCCAGGCCGTCGGCCTCGATGATCGGCGCGGCCACCTCAGAGCTCCTTGAGCACGGCGGGCTCCAACCGGCGGAACGACCACCAACCGGCGGCCAGCACCAGCACGCTGCCGACGATCGTGGTGGCGAGCAGCCGGGCGTCCGGGAACTCGTCCGGATACCAGATCGCGTGGTGCAGCTGGAAGATCCCGACCAGCGGGTTCAGCTCGTACACCACCTTCAACCAGCCGGGCAGCCCGGACTCCCGGACCAGGCTGAGCGGATAGATGATCGGCGTGGCGTAGAAGAGCACCCGGATGATCAGCCGCATCAGCCGTTCCACGTCGCGCATCAGCACGTTCCACGCGGACAGCAGCAGGGCGAGCCCGGTCAACAGGACGGCCTGGACGGCCACCGCCAGCGGCAGGGAGAGCAGCGACCAACCGGGGTGGATTCGACCATGCACTGCGTAGATCACCGCGATGGCGATCAGGATCGGCAGGCCGGCCGCGTACTCGGCGAACCGGCCGGTGACCCGGCCGATCGGAAAGACCTGACGCGGCACGTTCATCGTGGTGATCAGCCGGGACTGGCCGGTCAGCGCGTTCGTCGCCTCGCTCAGCGCCGAGCTGGTCCACATCCAGGCGAAGATGCCGGTGATCAGGAACAACGGGTACGACCCGGCCGCCTCACCGAGGTGCCGACCGGTGTCCCGGGAGTAGAGCACCCCGAAGACGAACCAGTAGATGGCGCCCATACCGAGCGGCTCGATCAACGACCAGAAGTAGCCCAGCACCGACTGCTGGTACTTGACCGCGAGATCCCGCCTGACCAGGATGCGCAGCGAGTTGCGGTGCGACCACAACGCCGCGACGCCAGAGGTCACCGCAGCCTCCCGCCTCCTGAAACGGACGACAGGTTAGCAGTCGGTGAACGATTGCCCCGAATCGACCGGACTCAGCACTCGATCACGTTGACGGCCAAACCGCCACGCGCCGTCTCCTTGTACTTGACCTTCATGTCGGCGCCCGTCTCCCGCATGGTCTTGATGACCTTGTCCAGCGACACCTTGTGCACCCCGTCGCCGCGCAGCGCCAGCCGGGCGGCCGTGATCGCCTTGATGCTAGCCACCGCGTTCCGCTCGATGCAGGGGATCTGCACCAGGCCACCCACCGGGTCACAGGTCAACCCGAGGTTGTGCTCCATCCCGATCTCGGCGGCGTTCTCCACCTGCTCCGGGGTGCCACCGAGCGCCTCGGCCAACCCCGCCGCCGCCATCGAGCACGCCGAACCGACCTCACCCTGGCAGCCCACCTCGGCGCCCGAGATCGACGCGTTCTCCTTGAACAGCACACCGATCGCCCCCGCCGTCAGCAGGAACCGCACCACACCCTCGTCATCGGCGTCCGGCACGAACCGGGTGTAGTAGTGCAGCACCGCCGGAATGATCCCGGCCGCGCCGTTGGTCGGCGCGGTGACCACCCGGCCGCCCGCGGCGTTCTCCTCGTTGACCGCGAGCGCGAACAGCGTCACCCAGTCCATCACGTGCAGCGGGTCGGCCGACCCGGCCTCCGCCTCCAGGCCGCGCCGCAGCTCCGCCGCGCGCCGCCGAACCTTCAACCCCCCAGGGAGTACGCCGTCCCGCTCGCAGCCGCGCTGCACGCACTCCTGCATCACCCGCCAGATCTCCAGCAGACCCGCCCGGATGTCCGCCTCGCTGCGCCAGGAAAGCTCGTTGGCCAGCATCACCTCGCTGATCGACAGCCCGGTGCGGGTGGTGACGTCGAGCAGTTGCGCCCCGGTCAGGAACGGGTACCGCACCACCGTGCTGTCCGGCTTGATCCGGTCCGCCCCCGCCGCCTCCTCGTCCACCACGAACCCGCCACCGACGGAGTAGTAGGTGCGGCTGCGCAGCACAGCACCGGCCCGGTCGTACGCCACGAAGGTCATCCCGTTCGGGTGGTACGGCAACGACCGGCGGCGGTGCAGCGTCAGGTCCCGATCCGGGTCAAAGTCGATCTCGTGCGCGTCGAGGATGTTGAGCCGCCGTTCGGCCCGGATCCGCTCGACCCGAGGCCCGACGGTGTCCGTGTCGACGGTCTCCGGCGACTCACCGGCCAACCCGAGCAGCACCGCCGGACCGCTGCCGTGACCGTGCCCGGTGGCACCCAGCGAGCCGAACAGCTCGGCCTGCACCCGCGCCGTGTCGCTGAGCAGCCCGTCGGCCTTCAGCCCACCAACGAACGTCCGCGCGGCCCGCATCGGCCCCACAGTGTGTGAGCTGGACGGCCCGATACCGACGCTGAAGAGGTCGAAAACACTGATCATGGCTGCTTCCTCGCCGTCGTCCCGGCGTACGGGACCCGGCCGGGTCGTGACCGCCGGTCTGGCGGCCCCGCTCGTGACCGTCCGGGGTATGGGGTGCCGGCCCTCCGGGGTGTGGAAGGCCGATCAGCCAGCCTACCCGCCCAGCTCACCGCCCACCCGGTCCGGGACGTGAACACCGGACCACCGTCTCCCGCCCGACGGCGGCGTGCGGTGGGCGGGGCGGGGAGGCGTCAGCGGGGGGCTGCCCGGGTAAAGCACCTACGGGTCCACGGGTTGCCGCTCATCCTCGGGACCGAGGGCGAGGTGGCCATCCCCTTCTACCGTGGATTGCAGACGCGGCGCACCGCCGCAGAGTGGGAGTACGACGATGAGTCGCAAACTGGTCCGGCCCCGCGAGGGGCGCATGCTCGCCGGTGTCTGCGCCGGCCTCGGGCGGCGGTTCGGCATGTCGGCCGGAATGGTCCGGCTGCTGTTCCTGCTGTCGCTGCTGCTGCCCGGCACGCAGGTGATCGTCTACCTGATCCTGTGGGTGCTGATGCCGAACGAGGACCGCTACCTGGCCTCCACCGGCCACTGATCCCGCCCCGCGCACCTGACGTAATCGCAGATCTTGGACAGTTTCCGTTAGCAACTAACGCGGGGCACCACACGGAAGCGCCCGCTCCGACGGAAGTCGGTGCGGGCGCTTCGGCGTACGGGACGCAGGTCAGGGGGCTATGTAGGTGACAGTGATCTGCTGGTAGCCGAGGGAGCGGAGCAGCCCCTCCAGCATCTTGCGGGTGTTCTCCTCGGCTCGGGCGGAGAGCCCGCTGTCCCGGGCGGCGGCGGTGATCCGGTCCTCGGCGAGCTGGTAGACCTGCTGCTGCCGGTTGGGGTCGTTGCCGACCAGGTCACCGAGTCGGTTGAGCAGACCACGCTGCTCGGCGAAGACGTAGCTCTTCTCCATGTCGAGGTTGGTCTCACCGAGCTGCGGCGCGGGCAGCTTGATCTCGACGGACTTGCCGTCGGCGGACTGGACGACGGCACCCTCACCGATCTTGGTGAAGTCGACGTACGCCTCGACGCTGCCGGCCCCGACGAACAGGGTGCGCTCGTTGAGCAGGAAGTCCGGAACGTTGCGCCGGTCGTTCTGCGTGTCGACCACCACCTGGAAGTTGCCTTCCGCGGCCACGTAGCGGCTGAGGTCCTGGATCGACTTCAGCAGCGGTGGCTGACTGCGGTCGGTCTGCTCCTTCGCGAACGGGTTGCGGAACTCCGGCAGGATCCCGGTCGCCTGAATGCCGAGCAGCACGACCACGGCCAGCGCGGCGGCGCCGAGCAGCAGGAGCAGACCGCGGGCCGCCCCACCGCCACCGCCACCGACGGGGCCATCGCCATCGCTCGGCGGGCCACCGGGGCCAACAGGCCCACCGGGACCGGCCGGCTCGCCGGGGCCACCCGGCGTATCAGCGATCCACTCGGGTGTCGCGGTCGACCGCGCCTTGAGATCGTCACCGGTCGGGTAACCGGGGAACTCCCTCGTGGGCTCGTTGCTGCCAGCGTCGCGGGCCATCACGCTCACCGTCCTCGTCAGACAAGTCGTCTGTCAATGACGGTACGGCCCCGATACGACAGTCGCGCGGCGAGCGCCAGGAAGTGACGAACGGGCAGGTCAGGCGAACGCGGAGAGCCCGGTGAGCCGCTGCCCGATGACCAGTTGGTGGATCTCGGAGGTGCCCTCGTAGGTCAGCACGCTCTCCAGGTTGTTGGCGTGCCGCATCACCGGGTACTCACCGGAGACGCCGTTGGCGCCGAGGATGGTGCGACACTGCCGGGCGATGGCCAGGGCCTCCCGCACGTTGTTCAGCTTGCCCACGCTGACCTGCTCGGGCCGCAGCCGCCGGGCGTCGGCGAGCCGGCCCAGGTGCAGCGCGAGCAGTTGCCCCTTCACCAACTCGACTGCCATGTCGGCGAGCTTCGCCTGGGTGAGTTGGAAGCCGGCCAGTGGGCGACCGAACTGGGTGCGGTTGGTCGCGTACGCCAGTGTGGTTTCCAGGCAGTCGCGGGCCGCGCCGACCGCGCCCCAGACGATGCCGTAGCGGGCCTCGGTGAGGCAGCTCAGCGGCGCCTTGAGCCCGACCGCCTCGGGCAGTTGGGCGTCGGCCGGCAGCCGGACGTCGTCGAGCACGATCTCGCCGGTCACCGACGCGCGCAGCGACATCTTGCGGCGGATCTCCCGGGCCGTGACGCCGGGAGTGTCAATGGGTACGGCGAAACCCCGTACGCCCTCGTCGGTGCGCGCCCAGATCACCGCGACGTCCGCGATCGGGGCGTTGGTGATCCACATCTTGCCGCCGGTGAGCACCCAGTCGTCGCCGTCGCGGCGGGCCCGGGTGGCCATCGAGGCGGGGTCGGAGCCGTGATCAGGCTCGGTGAGGCCGAAGCAGCCGATCGCCTCACCGGTGGCCATCGACGGCAGCCACCGTCGCTTCTGCTCCTCGCTGCCGTAGCGCCAGATGGCGTACATGGCAAGCGATCCCTGCACGGAGACCAGGGAGCGGAGGCCGGAGTCGCCGGCTTCCAACTCCTGGCAGGCCAGCCCGTAGGCGACCGCGGAGGCACCGGCGCAGCCGTAGCCGGTCAGGTGCATGCCGAGCAGGCCGAGCTTGCCGAACTCGCGGGCCAACTCCCGGGCGGGCACCTTGCCGTCCTCGTACCAGTCGGCGACGTGGGGTCGCACCCGGTCGTCGACGAGTTGACGGACGACGTCGCGGATCTGCCGCTCCTCCTCGCTGAGCGACGGGTCCAGGTCGAGCAGGTCCAGCGCAGCGGTCATGGACGCCACCCTAACGAAGGTTCAGCGCGGGAAAGAAGGGCTCGTCACTCGATGGGCTCGGAGAGCACCAGCACTCGCGCGTGGATCTGGTTGCGCTGCTGGAGGGCGGCGCGCAGCGCCCGGTGCAGCCCGTCCTCCAGGTAGAGCCCGCCGTTCCACTGCACGACGTGCGGAAAGAGGTCACCGTAGAAGGTGGAATCCTCGGCGAGGAGCTTGTCCAGCGCCAACTCGCGCTTGGTGGTGATCATCTGATCCAGGCGCAGTGGCCTCGGCGGGATCTCCGCCCACTGCTTGAGCGTCAGATTGTGCTCCGGATAGGGACGCCCGTCCCGGACCGCTCTGAAGATCACGACGGCACGCTCCCCTCCCCGTGGCCGGGCCGACCGACGGCGCCGAGCCGGGCCGCGGCGGGCACCGCGCGGCGCGGCACCGATGACCGTGCCAGCCTAGCCGCCCAGCGCACGCTACGTTCTGCTCCCTGATGTCAGTTTCGCTATCGCTCGTCCGATCCTCAACCGGACGAACGGGACGTCCGTGTCAGTTCCACCGGCCGCGCCGCACGACCTCGTCCATCGGGCGACGTCCACGGCGCAACGATGGTGACCGATGGTCGGCTGCACGGTAACCGATTGTGACGGCGCCGATGGGTTGATACTCCGCCGGCACGCCGAACGCGTCCCGGTAGGCGGCGAGCCGCTGCGGCGGAATGCCGAAGAAGCACGCCCCCAGCCCCTCGTCCACAGCGGTGAGCAACATCAGCAACGCCGCGAATCCGGCGTCCACGTGCCAGTACGGCACCGGCCACCGGTCCGTGGACTGATCCGTCCAGCCCTTGTCCGGCTCCGCGTACCGCCGCAGGTAGGCCGACTCGTTGGCGTGCGGCACCACGATCAGGGGTGCCCGGCGCATGCCCGCGAGCCAGCGCTCCCGCCCACCGCCATCGGGGGTGGTGGCGGCCCAGAACCGGTCCCGATCGGCCAGCTCCTCCAACACCAGGAAACCCCAGCCCTGGGCGAAGCCGGCCGACGGCGCGCGGACCGCATGGTCGAGCAACCGGTCCACCACGTCGGGCGGGACGGGGCGGTCCGGGTCGTAGTTGCGCACCATCCGCCGTCGGCGGACGACCTCGGCGAACTCCATCAGGCGCCGGGGCGGATGCCCCAGGCACCTCGCCAGGTAGTGCCGGGCTTGAGGGTGAGCAGGTCCTTGCCCGACCGGAACGCGTCCGGTGGGCAGGTCATCGGCTCGACCGCCACCGAGCGGCGGTACCGATCGCCGGTGAGGGCGTCCCCGGTGAACACCTGCCACCAGCCGAACTCGGCGTCCGCCCAGATGCTCACAGCGGCCGAACCGTCCGGCGCGGCGAGGCTCACCGACGAACCGCCGTCGGCGTCCCGGATCACCTCGCCGAAGCAGGAGTCCAGCACGGCCGCGCCGATCCGGCGAGGGCTGGTCCAGTCGTACTCGGTGCCGGCCACCGGGGTCACCCCCACCGGCAGCAGCCGACCGTCCACCAGCACCCGGCTCCGGGTGGGCAGCCGCAACACCAGGTCGTCCACAGCGACGCCCGGCAGTTGCAGGTACGGGTGCACGGATAAGCCGAACGGGGCCAGTTCCCCACCGATGTTCGTCACCTCGTGCTCGGCGCGCAGCCCGTCCGCGTCGACGCTCCACCGGCTGCGCAGCCGCAGCGGCCACGGGTAGCCGGGCTGCGGCGGCAGGTCGTAGCCGACCGTCACGGCGTCCGCCGACTGCTCCAGCAACTGCCACGGCACCCAGTTGACCAGCCCGTGGATGGCCACGTGCCGCTCCGGCTCGGTCAGCGAAAGCTGGTGCGTCCGCCCGTCGAACGAGTAGCGACCATCGCGGATCCGGTTCGGCCAGGGTGCCAGCACCTGCCCGGTGCAACCGGGGCAGACCTCGTCGGTCTGGTACCCGTCGAGCAGGTCGACACCGTCGTGCCGGTACGTCCGGAGCCCACCGCCGACCTCCACGATGACGGCCTCGTGGCCGGCGGCGGAGATGGTCCACTGGGCGCCGGAGAACGGGCGCTGATCGGGGCTTTCCATGCCGGCGACACTAACCGGTCAGGTCCGGTTGTCGCTCGACGCCGTCGCCGCCCGGTAACGCAGCAGCGCCGGGAACGCGACAGCCAGCACCACCACGAGCACCGCGGAGGCGAGCCCACCGGCCACCCAGGCCACCCCGCCACCGAACCCGGCGGCCATGGTGCCGGCGCGCAGATCGCCCAGGCGTGGGCCACCCGCCACCACTACGGTGTTCACGCCCTGGAGCCGGCCGCGCATCCGGTCCGGTGCGTAGACCAGCAGCATCGACTGACGCAGTACCGCGCTGATCAGGTCGGCGGCGCCGGCCACGGCGAGCAGCACGACCATCAGCCAGAGCTGGTGGGCCAACCCGGCCGCGGCGATCGCCAGGCCCCAGCCGACCACCGCGAGCACCAGGCCGAGCCCCTGGCGGCGGAGCCGGCCGATCCAGCCGGAGGTCAACCCACCGATCATCGAGCCGATCGCGATGGCGCTGTAGAGCAGACCGACCGAGCCACCGCCGCCGAACCGCTCGTGCGCGATCTCCGGAAAGAGGGCCCGTGGCATGGCGAGGATCATCGCGATCAGGTCGACCCCGAAGGACAGCAGCAGGACCGGGGTGGTGGCCAGGTAGCGGAACCCGTCGACGACGCTGGCCAGACCGGCACGCCGGGCCTGGCCGTCGGCGGTGGGCTCGGGCGGGAGCGAGGGCAGCCGCAGCGCGGCCCAGAGCATCGCTGTGAACAGCACCGCGTCCAGCCCGTAGGCGATCGGCAGGACCACAGTGGTGTCCGGCGAGGCGGAGAGGATCAGGCCGGCGGCGAGCGGGCCGGCGACCGAGGCGGCGGTGAAGGTCGTGTAGTTCAGCGTGGTGGCGGACGCCACCAGGTCGTCCGGCACCAGCCGGGGCAGCATGGCGCTGCGGGCCGGCGAGCTGATCGCGAAGGCCACCGACTGCAACGCCATCAACGCCAGCAGCAGCACCGGGCTGCCCACGTCGAGCACCGCCTGGAGCAGCAGCCCGAGAGTGGATGCCCAGAGCAACAATGAGCCGCCGAGCAGCACCGCACGCCGGTCACGGGCGTCGGCGACCGCGCCGCCCCAGAGCCCGAAGACCAGCAACGGTACGAAGGCGGCCACGCCCAGCAACCCCACCCAGAACGAGTCCCGGGTCAGGGCGTACATCTCCACCGGCACCGCGACGGCGGTGAACTGGAAGCCGAACATCGCCACCGTGTTGCCGAGCCAGAGCCGGCGGTACGCCGGAACCCGCAGCGGACGTACGTCGATCGCCCAGCGGCGCGCTGCGCGCGGCCGGGTCTCCCGCACACCCGTCACGGCGCCAACCGCTCGACGATCCAGTCACCCTGATCAAGGCGACGGAAGCGGAGCCGGTCGTGCAACCGGCCGGCCCGGCCCTGCCAGAACTCCACCGACTCGGGTTGGACCCGCAGCCCGCCCCAGTGCGACGGAGCCGGGATCTCGGCCTGGTCGGCGAACCGCTCGGCCACCTCCTGGTACCGCTGCTCCAGCGCCGCCCGACCCGACACCACCTGCGACTGTGGGCTGGCCCAGGCACCCAGTTGGGAGCCGCGCGGCCGGCTGGCGAAGTACGCCTCGCTGGTGGCGCGGTCGACCGGCGCGACCCGTCCGGCGACCACCACCTGACGCTGCATGGGAAACCACGGAAAGACCAGGCTGGCGTACGGGTTGGCGGTCGCCTCGACGCCCTTGCGCGACAGATGGTTGGTGAAGAAGACGAAGCCCTCCGGGTCGTACCCCTTCAGCAGCACCGTCCGCCCGCTCGGCCGGCCGGCCGAGTCGGCGGTGCCCACCACCATGGCGTTCGGTTCGGGCAGCCCGAAGGCCACCGCGTCGGCGAACCAGCTGTCGAACTGGGTGTGCCAGTCGACGGCCAGGTCAGCCTCGGTCAGGCCCAGGTCCGCGGCGTACTCGTTACGCATCGCGGCCGGGGCGGGTGTGTCACCCGTCACGTCCCCACTCCTTTTCGGGGGCCCCGCCAGCACCCTCCCGCGCTGACCAGCCCGCCCTGCCCAGTCTCACTGAGCCGCGCGGAGAATGCGCGTCCGGGGATGTCGCGTGCAGCACAGTCGCAGCGGGTCGCGTATCCCTTACTCAGCAGGCAGTATGTTCCGAACACATCCCTGAGGGTCGCCTAAGGCGCTCGGCCGATCGGGCCGGATGAGCGATCGGGCGCACCGACCAGATCCAGGAGAGCGACATGGCCGATTTCAAACCCGGGCTGGAGGGCGTCGTCGCCTTCGAGACCGAGATCGCCGAACCTGACCGTGAGGGCGGTGCGCTGCGCTATCGCGGAGTCGACATCGAGGATCTGATCGGCCAGGTGTCGTTCGGCAACGTGTGGGCACTGCTTGTCGACGGCCGGTTCGGGCCGGGCCTGCCGCCGGCGGAGCCGTTCCCGGTGCCGGTGCACTCCGGTGACATCCGCGTCGACGTGCAGTCCGCGGTCGCCATGCTGGCCCCGTACTGGGGTCTCAACCAACTGCTGGACATCTCCGACGAGCAGGCCCGTGAGGATCTCGCCCGGGTCTCGGTGACCGCGCTCTCCTTCGTCGCCCAGTCCGCCCGCGGCCTCGGCCTGCCGGCGGTGCCGCAGAAGGAGATCGACAAGGCGCAGACCATCGTCGAGCGGTTCATGAAGCGCTGGCGCGGCGAGCCCGACCCGCGGCACGTCAAGGCCGTCGACGCGTACTTCATCTCGGCCGCCGAGCACGGCCTGAACGCGTCCACCTTCACCGCTCGCATCGTCGCCTCCACCGGGGCGGACGCGGCTGCCTGCATCTCGTCGGGCATCGGGGCCCTCTCCGGCCCGCTGCACGGCGGCGCCCCGTCCCGGGTGCTCAGCATGCTGGAGGCGGTGGAGCGCAGCGGCGACGCGGAGGGCTACGTCAAGGGCGTCCTCGACCGCGGCGAGCGGTTGATGGGCTTCGGCCACCGCGTCTACCGTGCCGAGGACCCGCGCGCCCGAGTGCTCCGGCGTACGGCCAAGGAGCTGGGCGCGCCGCGCTTCGAGATCGCCGAGGCACTGGAGAAGGCCGCCCTCGCCGAGCTTCAGGCCCGCCGCCCGGACCGGGTACTGGCCACCAACGTCGAGTTCTGGTCGGCCGTGGTGCTGGACTTCGCCGAGGTGCCGGCGCACATGTTCACCTCGATGTTCACCTGCGCGCGGATGGGCGGCTGGAGCGCGCACATCCTGGAGCAGAAGCGCCTGCAGCGGCTGGTCCGCCCGTCCGCCCTCTACATGGGCCCGGAGACTCGCAAGCCGTCCGACGTCGAGGGCTGGGCCGCCATCCCGCACGGCGTCTGAGCTGGTAGGCAAGGGTCCCTCCTCGACGTCAGGCGTCGAGGAGGGGTCCTTCTCGTTGGTTACCGGGGCCGACTGTGGCGAAGGACTCAGACCGACCGCCGGGACCCCGCCCATCGCCGTTCGGTCCGGGTGCGAGGATGAGGGCCGGCAGTGTCGCCGGGCCCGCCCTCGCCCTTGCGGAAGGATCTTCAAGACCGTGGCTGACGCACCGATCATCCGGATTCCCGATGAGATCAAGCCCGCCGACGGACGCTTCGGCTGCGGCCCGTCCAAGGTCCGCCCGGCGGCGGTGTCCGCTCTCGCCGAGGTCGCGACCACCTACCTCGGCACCTCGCACCGGCAGAAGACGGTCCGTGACCAGGTGGCCCGGCTGCGCTCCGGCATCGCCGAGTTCTTCTCGCTGCCCGAGGGCTACGAGGTGATCATCGGCAACGGCGGCACCACCGCGTTCTGGGAGGTCGCCACCTTCGGCCTGATTCGCGACCGGGCCCAGTTCGCCAGCTTCGGCGAGTTCGGCGCCAAGTTCGCCAAGTCGGTCAAGGACGCCCCCTTCCTGGGTGAGCCGACCGTCCGCAAGTCCGACGCGGGCAGCGCGCCGACGCTGGTCGCCGAGTCCGGCGTGGACGCCTACGCGACGCCGCAGAACGAGACCTCGACCGGTGTGGCCGTGCCGATCAGCCGGGTGGCCGGAGCCGACGAGGGCGCACTGCTGCTGGTCGACGCGACCTCCGGCGCGGGTGGCCTGGAGGTCAACGTCGGTGAGACCGACGTCTACTACTTCGCCCCGCAGAAGTGCTTCGGCTCCGACGGTGGTCTCTGGCTGGCTCTGATGTCCCCGGCGGCACTGGACCGAGCCGCCGAGATCAAGGCGTCCGGGCGTTACATCCCCGCCTTCCTCGACCTGGTCACCGCGATCGACAACTCGCGGCTGGAGCAGACCTACAACACCCCGGCGCTGGCCACCATCTTCCTGGCCGCCGAGCAGACCGACTGGATGAACGCGCAGGGCGGCCTGTCCTGGGCGGCGAAGCGCACCGCCGAGAGCGCCGCCGCGGTCTACGGCTGGGCCGAGCGGTCCAGCGTGGCCACCCCGTTCGTCACCGACCCGGCGCTGCGCTCCAACGTGGTCGCCACCATCGACTTCGCCGACGGGGTGGACGCCACTGCGATCGCCAAGGCGCTGCGCGCCAACGGCATCGTGGACACCGAGCCCTACCGCAAGCTCGGTCGCAACCAGCTGCGGGTGGCGCTGTTCCCGGCCGTCGAGCCGGCCGATGTCGAGGCGCTCACCGCGTCCATCGACTACGTGGTCGAGCGACTCTGACGTTCGTCACGGTCGGTGTCCGTTGGGGCCTCCACGGACACCGACCGTGATCATTGCCGCAGCTCAGTCACGACATGCGGGGTGTCGCTTCCCCCACCCCGAGGCAGATGCGCGTACGGTGGTCCGAGACGCCTGGGTGGCCGACTCGTGGCGTGCGGCCAGCGAAGCGGGACGGAGGCAACGCTATGCGCCCAGTACGCTTCGTCGCCCTCTCCGAGGACGGCCAGGCCCTGGTGCTCGCCGACGAGGTGGGGCGGCTCCTCGCCCTGCCGATCGACGAACGCATCGCCGGCGTGATGCACCCCGAGCCGGGTGCACCGCCGCTCGCTGTGGCACCGAGCACCGTCGATCCGATTCCCTCACTGTCTCCTCGGGACATTCAGGCCCGCATCCGCTCCGGTGAGTCCGCGGAGGATGTCGCCCGGATCGCCGGGGTTCCGGTCGACCGCGTGCTGCGCTATGCCGGCCCGGTGTTGCAGGAGCGGGCGATGCTCGCCCAGCACGCCCGCCGCACCCGCCTCAAGGGCGCGGAGAAGCCCACCCCGCTCGCCGAGGTGGTCAACGGTCGGCTGAGCCAGCACGGCATCGACACCGAGAAGATTTCCTGGGACGCGTACCGGCGTGACGACGGCACCTGGCGGATCATCGCCACCTGGCCGTCGGGGAAGGCCACCGCGCAGGCCATCTGGGACATGGACAAGGCCCGGCAGGTGGTCACGCCGCACGACGACATGGCGCAGTACCTGTGCGCCGAGCGGCCCACGCCGATCCTCGGCCAGGAGCCGGCACCGGAGCGGACCGGGCACGCCCTGCCCGGTCCGTCGCGTGGCGAGCCGAGCCGTGGTGGGCACGGGTTGCCTGCCGCGTCCGAGCACCCGCGCCCCGGCCGCGATCCGATCCGGGCTGGCCGGGACGCGCTGCTCGCCTCACTGGACCGCCCGCTCGGCGGTTCGTCGGGTCGTGGCCTGGAGCCGCGTACCCCGGCTGCTCTGGCCGGGTCGGACGCTCCTCGACAGCGGCCCGTCGGCGGGGGTGCCGCCGCGCTGCTCGGTGGCGGCCAGGGGTCGGCCTTCGAGGACGACTCGGACGCGCCCAAGGAGGTGCCGGCCGTGCCGTCGCTCGCGGTGCTGCGACCCCGAAGGACGGCCGCCGCGGCGGCCTCCGGCGAGTCCACCGACGCCAACGGCAAGCCGCGCAAGCGGTTGCCGAGCTGGGACGACGTGCTCTTCGGCAGCGGCCCGGCCGCCCGCGAGTCTTCCTGACGCTTCGCGTTGACGGGTGACGCACCGTCACCCGTCAACGCGTGCGTTCGGACCTCACCGAATGGCTCCGGCGTCTTCCCGATGAGGGGCGGCGACCCCGCGTACTGCCTCGGCGACGGCGCGGAAGTCCTTCTTGAGGATCGCACCGTGGTTGCTGGCGACCTTCGCCCCGATGGTGATGTGCGGGTTGCGGACGGTCACCGCGTCGAGGCTGGCACGGATCTGCTCCTGCTCGTCCCCGCGACTGCCGAGGGACGCTCCCGAGGCGACCACGTACCGCACCGGGACGGTGATGGCGTCCAGGACCGGGCCCAGTTGGCGCTCGCGGGAGAGTTCGCCGAGTTCGATGTTGCTGTCCGCCATCTGGTCGGCGTTCATCCGTGGGGTCAGGCCGGTCGGGCGCAGCAGCGGCATGAACAGGTTCATCCGTCGGAACATCTTGCGGATCCGCTGCGCCATGGCCTCGTCGAGCCAGTCGTGCGGGAACGCGCCGTCGACCAGGACCGCGCCCAGGGCACGCTCCGGGTTCCGGTTGGCCCAGTGGGCCCCGACCACCGCTCCGTAGGACCAGCCCACCAGCACCGCCCGGGCCACCCCCCGGGCGGCGAGAACGGCGTCGACGTCCCGGACGGCCGCTTCGAACGAGTAGTCGGCTGAGCGCTTCGACTTCCTGCCGCGAGCCCGCTCGTCGTAGGTGATGTGCCGGAATTCGGTACCCAACTCGGCGATGACCCGCCGCCAGTAGCCCTGGGTGGCGAACTGGCCGTTGAGGTAGACCAGCGGGATGCCGGGGCCGCCGGTGTCGGTGACGGCCAGGGCGGTGTCGTCGACCGGCACCATGCCGGTCCAGGCCGAACTGGTCGAGGACATGCTGTTGTTGGTCATCTCGATCCGTCCCTTTCAGAGGCTGCGGGCGTGGATGTCGCCCTGCAGGGTGCTGGCGTGGATGTCGAGCTCGACGGTGCCGTCGTTCTTGAGGGCGTTGCTGACGCGGCCGTGGCCGGTGCCGGCGTCGAGGGCGGCCGAGACACCGGCCGCCGCCGCGATCGAGATGTCGCCGGACTGGGTACGGAGGACGACAGTGCCGCGCGTGGCCTCGGCGACAGTGATGTCACCCCGGGCGGTGCTGATCTCGGCGGGGCCGTTGAGCCGGCCGACCTCGACGTCGCCGTCGATCGCGGTGAGGCGGACACTCGCGGCCTCGTCAATCTTGATCTTCTGGTACGCCCCGTCGAAGGCGACGTCACCGAGGCGGCCGACGCCCCGAAGCTCGGCGCTGGCGGCCCTGGCCTCGACGTGGGAGCCGGCGGGCACCCGGACGGTGACCTCCAGGGAGCCGGAGGGGCCGAAGAGCTTGTTGACGGGAGGTGCGGTCGTGATTCGCAGGACGCCGTCGGCGTAGGCGACGGTGGTCTGCTCGGCGGCAGTGGTGTCGCTGCTCTTGGCGGGGTCGGCCGGGAGGATCTCGACTGTGGTGTCGGCGCGGTCCGCGGCGATGAGCTGGATGCGTCCGGCAGGGATGTCCAGGACGGCGGAGATGGGGGCGGGTGTGTCGAACGTCTGCATCGTGCTCTCCCAGGTCGGCGCTTGTTTCTTATGTGGGAAACGCTACGTTGCTTTCCGATTTTTGCAACACCCTTGTTGCATCAAACCAGTGTTTTAGCTGCTCAGCTATGCGAACTTGTTGCAACGGGCCTGAATCTAATGCAACGCCATGCCCGTAGTCGTTGCATTGGTGTGTGGGTTAACGCTATGGTGACGGGGTCGAGGGCCGCCGCCCTGCGCACCACGAGGGGAGATCGCGATGCCGGGAGGCAGGCTCAGCCAGCAGGAACGCCAGCAGATCGCGCTGGGGCTGGCCGACAGCCTCCCCTACGCCGAGATCGCCCGACGCCTCGACCGTCCCACCTCGACTGTCACGCGCGAGGTGATGCGCAACGGCGGCCCCACCGGCTACCGCGCCGATCTGGCCCACCATGCGACCGAGCGTCGCGCCCACCGGCGCAAGCCCGCCCCCTCCGGTGGGGCCGAGGCGGCCCGCCGACCAGACGGACGCGACGCCCAGGCCGTGGTCGACTACGAGGAGGCGTTCACCACAGTCCTCATGGCCTCCGGTCTGAACAAGATGGCGGCCCGAGTGCTGACCAACCTGTTCCTCACCGACTCGGGCAGTCTCACCGCGTCCGAGCTCGCCCAGCGCCTCCAGGTCAGCCCGGCGTCGATCTCCAAGGCGATCACCTTCCTGGAGAGCCAGAGCCTCGTCCGTCGCGAACGCGACGAACGCCGCCGCGACCGCTACGTCGTCGACGACGAGCTCTTCTATCAGGCGACGATCGCCAGCGCTCGGGCCAACGACCATCTCGTCGCGCTCGCACGCCAGGGTGTCGCCCTCCTCGGCGCGCACACCCCGGCCGCCGCCCGACTGGAGAACATCGCCCGCTTCCTCGACTTCATCAGCGAGAGCATCACCCGCGCCGCCGAACAGGCCCGCGAGGTTCTCCGCAGCAGGCCTTCCACAGCGACCAGCGACGTGCCGCCGGGTCACAGCGACCAGGCGGCGATCCGTTCGTAGCGCGGTCGGCCGCCGAGGTTGCTGCGCACCAGCAGCAGCTCCGACGCCGCGACGCGCAGACGGGCGACCTGCGCGCCGAGGTGATTGAGCGCCTCGGCGGACGGGCGGGCCGAGACGAAGAGTCGCACAGCGTGCGGTCGTTCAGCGGTGCCGCTGCCGAAGCCCCGCCCGGGCCGCCGGCAGGGCCAGCCCGGCGGCGTGCAGCACGCCCTCCACCCGGACCCGCTCGATCTCCTGATCGACGCCGTCCAGCTCGGCGAGGTGTTCGGCGATGCCGAGGGCGCGGCAGGCGAGGCGAAGCCGGTCGTCGTACGCCTGGAGCAGCGCGCTGTGCCAGACCATCGAGCGACCGCTGCCGCCGACCCGCTGACCGCCAAGACGGCGCAGGTCGGCGGCGAGCTGTTCCAGCGGCCGGCGGTCAGCGCTGTCGAACTCACTGAGGTCGATGTCTCGGGTCAGCGCGTCGGCCTCGATGGCACGGTCGAGACGGGCGATCGTGCGTTTCTCCCGGCGGCGGTCACGCCACTCCGACCAGCCGCAGACCACCCGGTCGAGAATCTCGTCGTAGCAGAAGAGCAGGGCGAACGCCGCCGGCAGAGTGGCCACGGCGAGGAACGCCAGGGCCAGCATCAGCGCGCGTCCGACTCCCACGTATCGACGCTAAGCCCCACCGTGCCACCCCGCCACCGGTTTCGCCGCATCCGCGCGATCCGCGCAACCGGACGCGGCCGGCGCCGGTGGTAAACCCTCAGCAGTCGGTGGAGGTGACGTAGAAACGGGGCATCGGCAGCACCCGGAACCGCAGCCGGGCACCGGAGTGGCGGAGCTGCCAGGTGAGGGCGATCACCGCGGCGGCCAGCGAGATGAGCCCACCCATCCAGATGCTGGCACCGGCACCGTAGTGCTCCGCGACCCAGCCGATCAGCGGCGCGCCGACCGGGTTGGTGCCCAGGAACACCAGCACCCACAGGGCCATCACCCGTCCCCGGAAGGCCGCGTCGACGCCCATCTGGATCCGCTGGTTGGCGGCCTGGGCGAAGAAGACCATGCAGAAGCCGGTCGGCACCAGCAGCGCCACGACCAGCCAGTACGCCGTGGAGAGACCGACCAGGGTGCCGAAGCTGGCGCAGGCGATCGCCGCGCCGAGCACCAGCCACACCGATGGGCGGCTACGGCGACCGGTGCCGCTGAGCGCGCCGCCGAGCGCGCCGACGGCCAGTGCCGTGCTGAACAGGCCGAAGGAGGCGGCGCCGGTGTGGAAGACCGTCTTCGCCAACGCGGCGAGGGTGAGCTGGAAGTTGAACAGCGACATGCCGATCACCGACATGATCGCCATCGGCAGCAGCAGGTCGGGGCGGCGCCACACGTACCGCAGCCCGTCGACGACCCGGGCGGACGCCCGCTCGTCACGGGGCAGCAGGGCGTCGCGGTGCAGGTCGGTCGTCCGCATCCGGACCACGTTGACCAGGGGCGCTACCGAGCTGAGGGCGGTGAAGAGGAAGACCGGGCCGACGTCGAACGCGGCGATGGCCAGGCCGGCCACTGCCGGGCCGACGATCCGGGCGGAGTTGAACACGGCGGCGTTGAGCGACAGCGCGTTGGGCAGCAGCGGCGTGCCGACCAGTTCGGAGACGAACGCCTGCCGGACCGGGGTCTCCACCGCGTTGGCCGTGCCGAGCAGCGCGGCGAAGGCGAAGACGTGCCAGAGCTGCACCAGGTCGGTGAGGACCAGCACCGCCATGCCGAGCGCCAGCAGGCTCCAGAAGGCGTTGGCGGCGAAGAGCAGCACCCGCTTGTCGTACCGGTCGGCGAGCCGACCGGAGAGCAGGGTGAGCAGGAGCACCGGGGTGAACTGGCAGGCGGTGACCACGCCGAGCGCTGTCGCCGAGTTGTTGGAGAGCTCGAGGACGAGCCAGTCCTGGGCGATGAACATCATCCAGACGCCGATCAACTTGATCAACTGCCCGGATGCGAAGAGGCGGTAGTTGCGGACCTGTAGGGACTGGAACATCGTGCTCAGCTTCGCCTGCACTCTTGGTGCGCCTCCTCCGGACGTACGCGTCATCGACAGGTGACGGCACGGACCCGGTGGCGCGGGTGCGGCTCAGGCGCGAGCGAGCTGCTGAAGAATCTCGGCGGCCCTCTGCAGGGTCTCCCGTTCGTCCTCGTCGAGTGCGGCCAGCCGGTGGGACAGCCACTCGTCGCGGGCCCGCTCGAACTGGTCGAGCACGGCCTGCCCTCCTTCGGTCGCCGCAAGGATGACCTGCCGCCCGTCGGTCGGATGGGGTGTCCGCCGCACGAGGCCGCGGTCCTCCAACTTTCCGACGATCTTGGTCATCGTCGGCGGCTGCACCCGCTCAACGTCGGCCAGCTCCCGGGGTGTCATCGCGCCCGCCAGCCGCAGGCTGGTGAGCGCGGAGACCTGGGTGACCGTGAGGTCGCCGACCGGTCGGGCCTGTCGGACCCGCCGGTTGAGTCGGGTGATCGCATCACGCAGCTGGGGAGCCAGCTGCGCCGGTGGCACGCGTTCCGCCGTCACCGTCCGCTCCGTCACAGTAGTTAGCTTAACTAATGAGCATGGCTAACGACATCCGTTATGACCAGGCTCACGAGGGGATTCAGATGGTACGGGCGGGGAATCCCGATCGACTCCCCGCCCGGACGGCTCAGAGCACCAGGGACTCGATCGGCCCACGCAGGAAGTACAGCACGAAGAGCGCGGCCACCCCGTACAGCAACGGGTGGATCTCCCGGGCCTTGCCCCGCGCCAGCTTGACCACCACGAAGGTGATCAGGCCGGCGCCGATCCCGTTGGAGATCGAGTAGGTGAACGGCATCAGCACGATGGTGAGGAACGCCGGAATGGCGATCTCGTAGTCGGACCAGTCGATGGTCCGCACCGCGGTCATCATCAGGAACCCGACCACCACCAGGGCCGTCGACGCCGCCTCGAACGGCACGATCACGACCAGCGGCGCCAGGAACATCGCGAGCAGGAAGAGCGCGCCGGTGACCAGGTTGGCCACGCCGGTCCGCGCACCCTCCGCGACACCTGCCGCGCTCTCGATGTACGACGTGTTGCTGGAGGTACTGGCCGCACCGCCGGCCGCCGCCGCGATCGAGTCGACCAGCAGGATCTCCTTGGCCTTCGGCGGGGTGCCCTGCTCGTCGAGCAGACCGCCCTCCTGGCCGACCGCGACCATCGTGCCCATGGTGTCGAAGAAGTCCGTGATCAACAGCGTGAAGATGAACATCAGCACGACCAGCCAACCTGCCCGGCCCCACGAGTCCAGCACGTTGAACTTGCCGAGCAGCGACAGGTCCGGCAGGTCGACCACCGACTTCGGCAGCTCCGGCACGTTCAGCGACCAGCCCTTGGGGTTCGGCTGACCGTTGACGAACGACGGGCCGATGTTGCCGACCGCCTCCACGATCACCGCCAGCACCGTCGAGGCGAGGATGCCGATCAGGATCGCGCCCTTCACCCGACGGACCACCAGCACCAGCGTGATCAGCAGGCCCACCACGAAGACCAGCATCGGCCAGCTCACCAGCTTGCCGCCGATGCCCAGGCCGACCGGAACTGTGGTGTTGGCATCATCCGGGATGCGCCGGACGAAGCCGGCGTCCACCAGGCCGATGATGGTCAGGAACAGACCGATGCCGACCCCGATCGCGCTCTTCATCTGGGTCGGCACCGAGCGGAACACAGCGGTCCGCAAACCGGTCAGCACCAGCACCGTGATGATCAGACCCTCGATCACCACCAGACCCATCGCGTCTGCCCAGGTCATCTCGGGTGCGATCTCGTACGCCACCAGGGCGTTGACACCCAGACCGGCGGCGAGCGCCAGCGGGAACCGGCCGACCACACCCATCAGGATGGTCATCAGGCCGGCGACCAACGCGGTCGCGGCGGCCAGCGCCGGAATCGGAAGGCTCTTGCCGTCACCGTCGACGGCGCCGCCCAGGATCAGCGGGTTGAGCACCACGATGTACGCCATCGTGAAGAAGGTCGCCAGGCCACCGCGTACCTCACGGCTCAACGTCGAGCCACGGGCGGAGATCTCGAAGAACCGGTCGAAACCGTTACGCGGATGAGCGGGGTTGGAAGGTGTGCCGTTCTCGGGCGGCGCTACGGCCATCAGGTCCTCGCAGGTGATCTTCCAGTTGTCGCGCGCATCGTCCCAGATCGTCGGTGGGCAGGGGAAGTAGATCCCGTACGCTTGCCGAATGCCGAACGAGCAGCCACCGCGGCCCGCACCACTCGATCCGCCGATGGTGCCGTTCGCCCTCGCCGGGTTGATCGCGTGGGCGGTGGCCGGGCTGGTCCTGCTGATCTTCTTCCGGGGCTGGCTGACCGACAACGGTCATCAGAACTGGCTCTGGACCTGCCTCGCCGGTTTCCTGTGGGGCTTCCCGGGCCTCGCCGTGATGTTGCGGCACGACGCCAACCGACGCCGCCGCCGCGCGAGGTGAGCTGGCCACCGCACCGGAGCACTGCGGCGCGGACGATCAGGAGTGCCCGTACGGCTCCGCCGGCTCAGCGGCCTCCACCGAGCCCGGAGCCCGGCTGACCGACATGGCCTCCACCGCGCTGTCGTCGTACACCGTGGGAAGTTCGTCGACAGCGGTCTCGGCCGCCTCGATCAACGTCTCGGAGTGGGCGCCGCAACCGTGGTCGGCGCTCACCACCCGGCCGTCGTCGGGGGCGTAGAAGTTGCCACAGGCCCCGAAGGCCTGCCGCATCGCACCTGCCAACGGCAGGTAGAAGCCGCAGGTGCCGCAGCGGGCGGCGGCCGGAGCGGCGGACGAGATGGCCGCGGCGGGGCCGTGGTCACCTTCGTACCAGCGCTGCGCCGTTTCGATGCGGCCCTCCCGGGAGAGCACGCGGGCGCGCCCGAGGCCCAACTCCCATGCCGTCTCCTCGACCGCCGGGTCGTCGGAGAGCAGGTAACCGGGGACCAGTCGATCGTCGTCGGGCGAGGTCGGGAGCAGGTCACCCGGCCCCAGGTCGCCCGGCTTGAGCCGCTCCTGCCAGGGCAACCAGCCGGGCGCGAGCAGCGCGTCCGGGCCGGGCAGCAACACCGTCTCGCAGATGGTCACCGTCTTGCTGCGCGGCACCCGCGTGACGGTGACCGCCCAGCGCCAGCCGTTGTAGCCGGCGAGGCGACATTCGAAGTAGTGGGTGACCAGCCGATCACCCTCGGCGACGACCTGCAGGTGGTCGCCGACATCGTCGGCGTCCACCTCGGTAATGCCGGCGCGGGCCACCTCGACGGCGGCGGCGCAGACCTGGTCGAGACGGGCGGCACGGGTGGAGGCGGGCCTGGTCACCCGACCATTGTTCCCCATGCGCCCCGCAGGGGTGACAGGGACTCCCGGGGAACCTTTCCCAGCGGTGGTGCGGCGTACCCGGATCAGATGGGCGAGGATGGTGCACATGCCGTCGTACTCCCGCTCCGGGCGTTCCGTCCTCGGGCGGACCGTCGGCACCGGCATTCGCGCCATCCGTCTGCTGTTGCGCGGTTCGGTGGGCAGCGGCCGCTGGGTGACCCGCCGGGCCGGTCGGGCCCGCGCCCGGGGTGCCGGCGGCGAGGTCGGCATGGTTCGCCTGTTCGACCTGCACGCGCTCTCCTGCGCCGGTGACACCCTGATCGCCATCGGTCTGGCCGGCACGATCTTCTTCAACGTGCCGCTCGGCGAGGCCCGCAGCAAGGTCGCGCTCTACCTGCTGGTGACCATGGTGCCGTTCGCGATGCTCGCCCCGGTGGTGGGCCCGCTGCTGGATCACTTCCGGCACGGCAGGCGGTACGCCCTGGCCGCGACGATGCTCGGCCGCGCCTTCCTGGCCTGGTTGATCTCCGACTACATCCACGGCTTCGGGCTCTACCCGGCCGCGTTCGGGGTGCTCGCGCTCTCCCGGGCGTACGGCGTGGCCCGCTCCGCGGCGGTGCCCCGGTTGCTGCCGGAGGGCCTCGGCCTGTCCCAGGTGGGTGCCCGGGCCAGCGTCTACGGCACTGTCGCGGGCGCGCTGGTGGCGCCGATCGGGTTGGCCGCGTTCTGGTTCGGGCCGCAGTGGCCGCTCCGGGTCGCATCGTTGATCTTCCTGGTCGGCATGGTGATCTCGCTGCGGCTGCCGCCGAAGGCCGACTCGGAGCCACCCGAGCGGGTTCCCCGGCCACTGCGCGCGCTGGGCCGCCGCCGTGGCGACCGGCCGCTGGGTCGGGGCCGACCGTCCGGCCGACTGGTGATCGCCACCCTGATCGGCGCGGCGACGCTACGCGCGCTCTACGGCTTCCTGCTGCTCTTCCTCGCCTTCGCGATCAAGAAGGGCGACCTGACCACGGTGGTGTTCGGCCGGGATCTGGGCGCCGAGTGGGCGTTGGGCGTGGTCGGCGGCGCGCTCGCGGTCGGCACCTTCCTGGCCACCGCCATCGGCACCAGACTGCGCATCCACCGGCCGACCGCCATCCAGTCCAGCAGCATGATCATCGTGGCCGGGGTGGCGGTGCTCGCCGTCATCCAGTTCTCGCTGCTGATGGTCGCCCTGCTCTGCCTGGTCGCCGCCATGGCCAGCGGAATAGCGAAGCTGGCCGTGGACGCCTCGATCCAGGAGCGCATCCCGGAACGGTTGCGGGCCAGCTCCTTCGCCCACTCCGAGACGGTGCTGATGCTCGCCTTCGTCGCCGGCGGCGGGCTCGGGCTGGTGCCGTTCGATGGCCGGATGGGCATCGCCGTGGCCGCCGGGGTCGGCGTACTGGCCGCGATCCGGGGTGTGCTGGCCGCCGCCCGGCTGCGCGGCGAGAAGCTGGCCGGCCGACCGCTCGGTGACGACGAGCTGACCGAGGACGAGCAGGCGGACGAGCCAGGCGACCCCACACCAACCTCGCCGGCGCCGGCCCAAAACAGCTCACCGCAGTACGACGACCCGAGCCTCGCCCCGCCGGGCTACCACATCTACCGCCCGTCGTCGGCCGTCGGCGGCCCGGGTGGCGGGGCCGACGACGAAACCCGCCGCGAGTCCCCCGGCTCACTCTCGTGACCGGTCTGCTGGTGGTGACGGCGGTTCCCGCCGAGGCGGACGCGGTCCGCGCCGGGCTGACCGACCACAGCGTGACCGTCACCCCGATCGGTGTGGGTCCGGCCGTCGCCGGTGCCGCCACCGCCCGGCTGCTGGCGCTGGCCGAGGCCGCCGGCCGCCCGTACCGTGCGGTGGTCAGCGCCGGCGTGGCCGGCGGCTTCACCGGGCGGGCCGAGGTCGGCGACACGGTGCTCGGCACCGCCAGCATCGCCGCCGACCTGGGCGCCGAGTCGCCCGATGGCTTCATCCCGGTCGACGAGCTGGGCATGCCGCCCGCGCTGCTCGGTGCGGGCAGCAGGGTGCCGGCGGACCAGGGCCTGCTGGCGGCACTGCGAGCCGCCCTCCCGACGGCCACGGCCGGCCCGGTGCTCACGGTCAGCACCGTCACCGGCACCACGACCAGCGCCGACGAGCTGCGCCGGAGGCATCCGGAAGCGGTCGCCGAAGCCATGGAGGGGTACGGCGTGGCGGTCGCCGCGGCGCAGGCCGGGGTGCCCTTCGCCGAACTGCGCACCATCTCCAACCCGATCGGCCCCCGCGACCGGGACGCCTGGCGGCTGCGCGAAGCCCTGGCCGCCCTGACCGCAGCAGCCCCAGCACTGCGCTGAGCTGGCATTGCGCTGAGCTGCGCTGAGCTGCGCTGACCCGGCGCTGCGCTCAACCTGCATTGCGCTGACCCGGGCGACGCTCAGGAGAAGGAGCGTTTACCCGGGTGGCCCAGGCGCAGTGCGGCCGGGCGGCGTGCCTCGAACTCGAAGCCGCACGCCAGCAGCAGGTCGGTGCCGGATCCCTCGGCGATGGCGGCCGCGTCGTCGATGCCCGCCTCGCGCATCCCGGTCACCAGCGCGGTGACCAGCCGTCGCCCGAGCCCCAACCGCCGGTACCGCGCGTCGACAAGCACGCCGTCGAGCACCATCTCCCGCTCCGGCAGGTGCGGATGCCACTCCCCGTACTCCAGGAATGGGCTCCGCTCATGGGCCCGCAGCTCACCAACCAGCTTGCCGTCGGGAAGCTCGGCGACGTATCGCCAGCAGGTAGCCGGCAGGTCGCTACTGATCACCCGACGCACCCGCGCAGTCCGCCGGACCTCGGCAGCCCACCGCCGATTGTCGCGATAGCGCCGGTTCAGCTCGTACGCGGCCGGTGGCAGCGGGAGCGGATACCGCTCGGGCGGCAACCGGTACCACTCCGCCCACCAGGCACCGGGCCAGTCCCGCGGCTCGTGCACCGGCCAGACGTCCAGGTGAGCCGGGTATCGGCGGCCCGCCTCGTCGCGCATGTCGTCGTGCGGAACCGGTGTGGGTGCGGTGACGCCGGAGATGGCTGGTGGGACGCCAACGGCCAACGTCCCGCCGGCGGCCTGGACGAGACGTTCCACTGTCCGGAATCGGGGATCGAGCGCCCGCCCCGACTCGATCCGGGCAAGCGTCGGCTGTGGCACCCCGGATTTCTCGGCCAACTGCCGCTGACTCAGATCGGCCCGCCGACGCAGCGCGCGGAGCGCCCGCCCGAGATCGGCTCCGCCGGCCTCGTCGGTGTGGTCACTCACCTCGGTCACGGACCGATGTTCCCGGCTGGTCGGCGTGCTATCAACACCCTGCGCGGAGCTGTGGATAACGCTGTGGACAACCTCGCCCACCGGTGGATGACCCACTCCCTCGACCCCTTTGGAGCTGAATCGTTTGCGGCATCACGCCCCGGCCCCGGGCCTGGGTCTGGGTCTGGGTCTGG